>NZ_QVIF02000012.1:0-186542 GCF_009835065.2 Xanthomonas sp. LMG 8993
TGCGCCGATGGTAGTGTGGCTCAAGCCATGCGAGAGTAGGTCATCGCCAGGGGCTTTACCCGAAACCCTCAGTCCAATAGGACTGAGGGTTTCTTTTTGTGCGAAATTTAAGCCAACTGGCCAAAGCCAGAGCCAGAGCCAGAGCCAGAGCCAGAGCCAAAGGCAGAGCTCAAGCCGAGTAGCGCCAGGGCAGTCGGGCACTTCAGGCGCATCCCTTGGAACTTTTGCCACGCTGTGATCGGGGCCTCATCGACATGTAGCGCAGTAGCTGACGCGTCGGTTCACGCAGGTCACTGACACGGCCCAAGGTTGAGCTTCTTTCTTACCTCTGTTCCCTGATTTTCACGTCGATGCCGAGAGGGAGGTACTCGCAGCGATGCTGTTGTGTAGCAATGACCTACCGCTTACTTCTACGCAATGCAGATCTACGGGCACGAGACCTTGTGCGGACATCTCGGCACAACAAAAAACCCCGCGATGCGGGGTTCTTGTTTTCCTCAGCGAGCCAAGAGATGGCCTGAAATGGTTTGGGCTGGATCTCAGTCGCCTAGTGTCAGAAGCGAGGCGTTGCCGCCTGCGGCCGTCGTATTGACGGTGACGACCTTCTCGGTGGCGAAACGGAGCAGGTAATGCGGGCCGCCGGCTTTCGGGCCGGTACCTGACAGACCCTGGCCGCCGAAGGGTTGTACGCCGACGACCGCACCGATCTGATTGCGGTTGACGTAGACATTGCCGACCGCAACACGCGTGGTGATGCGATCGATGGTCTCGTCGATGCGCGAGTGCACGCCCAGGGTCAGTCCGTAACCGGTGGCGTTGATCTGATCGATGACGACGTCGAGTTGGTCGGCTTTCCAGCGGATGATATGCAGGACCGGCCCGAAAATTTCGCGCTGCAGCTGCGCGAGCGAGGCCAGCTCGTACGCACGCGGGGCGAAAAAGCTGCCGTTGGCAGTGGCGGGGTCCAGGGTGGTGGTGCCGATCAGGCGGGCTTCGCGATCCATGCGCGCCGCATGATCGTCGAGGATCTTGAGCGCATCTGCGTCGATGACGGGGCCAACATCGGTGGACAGTAGCGCAGGATCGCCGATTTTCAGCTCTCCCATCGCGCCGGCCAGCATGGTCATGACCTTGTCGGCGATGTCGTCCTGCACGAACAGCACGCGGGCCGCCGAGCAGCGTTGGCCGGCGGACATGAAGGCGCTGGAGATCGCGTCCTTGACGACTGCTTCCGGCAACGAGGACGAGTCGGCGATGAAGGCGTTCTGGCCACCGGTTTCGGCAATCAGCACGCCGATCGCGGCATCGCGAGACGCCAGGGTACGGTTGATGACGCGCGCGGTCTCCGTGGAGCCAGTGAAGGCGACGCCCGCCACGCGCGGATCATTGGTCAGCGCAGCGCCGACGGTGGCGCCGTCGCCCGGCAGGAACTGCACGACCGCTTCGGGGATACCCGCTTCGTGCAGCAGCTTCACTGCAGCGTAGCCGATCAAGTTGGTTTGCTCTGCAGGCTTGGCGATCACGCTGTTGCCGGCAGCCAATGCGGCGGCGACCTGGCCGAGGAAGATGGCGAGCGGGAAGTTCCAGGGGCTGATGCAGACGAAGACACCGCGGCCATGCAGCTGCAGTTCGTTGGATTCGCCGGTTGGCCCGGGCAGACGCTCGGGTGCGCCGAACTGCGCGCGTGCCTGGGCGGCGTAATAACGCAGGAAGTCGACCGCCTCACGCACTTCTGCCACGGCGTCGGGCAGGGTCTTGCCGGCCTCCTTGACGCAGATCGCCATGAACTCGGGCATGCGTGCTTCGAGCAGGTCGGCGGCATGCTCCAGGATGGTGGCGCGGCTGGCCGCCGGCGTGCGGTTCCAGGCCGGCTGCGCGGCAGCGGCGGTTGCCAGCGAGGTCTGCACGGTGGCCGGATCGGCCGGCTGCCAGTGCCCGACCGTTTCGCGTCGGTCAGCCGGGTTGCGCACCGCCTCGCTCTGCGTGCTGATCACCGCGCCGGGCACCAGTGGGGTGGCCTTCCACGGCTTGATGGCGGCATTGAGTTGCTCGGCCAGCTGCCGCAGATCGTTGTCGTTGGCGAGATTGGCGCCCATGGAGTTTTTCCTGTGTTGGTTCTGGCTGCGCAACAGATCGGTGGGCAGCGGAATCTTGGGATGCGGAATGGAGCCGAACGAGGACACCGCTTCGACCGGATCGCGGATCAGGTCTTCGATGGCGACGTCCTCGTCGGTGATGCGATTGACGAAGCTGGAATTGGCGCCGTTCTCGAGCAGGCGACGCACCAGGTACGGCAGCAGATCCTCGTGCGAGCCGACCGGTGCGTACACGCGACAGGGCAGCCCCAGGCGATCGGCCGGAATCACTTCGGCATACAGGTCATCGCCCATGCCGTGCAGTTTCTGGTGTTCGTAATGCTTGGTCGTTGCGATTGCGCGTACCGCCGCGATGGTCTGCGCGTTGTGCGTGGCGAACATCGGATACAGCGCATCGCTGTGCGCGAACATGCGGCGCGCGCAGGCCAGATACGACACGTCGGTATTCTGCTTGCGGGTAAAGACCGGGTAGCCGGGGTGACCTTCGATCTGTGCGCGCTTGATCTCCGCGTCCCAGTACGCGCCCTTGACCAGACGCACCGGAATGCGACGGCCGACGCGGCGTGCCAGATCGGCGAGAAAATCGATCGTGTACGGCGTGCGCTTCTGATACGCCTGCACCGCCAGGCCATAGCCCTCCCATCCATCCAGCGACGGGTCCGAGAAGGTGGCCTCGATGATGTCCAGCGACAGTTCCAGACGGTCGGCTTCTTCGGCATCGACGGTGTAGCCGATGCCGTAGGACCTGGCCAGTTGCGCCAGCTCGAGCACGCCCGGCACCAGTTCGGCCATCACGCGTGCGCGTTTGGCATGCTCATAGCGCGGATACAGCGCGGACAATTTGATCGAGATGCTGGGCGCCGCAAAGACATCGGTACCGACGAAGCTGCCGCTGCGGCCGATCGCGTGGATGGCATCGCGGTACGCCTGCAGATAGCGCTGCGCATCCTTCATGGTCAATGCGCCTTCGCCGAGCATGTCGAACGAATAGCGGTAATCGGCGTTGTCGCCCTTGCGCGAGCGCGACAGGGCCTCACCGATGGTGCGGCCCATGACGAACTGGTGGCCCATGATCTTCATCGCCTGGCGCACTGCCAGGCGAATCACCGGCTCGCCGACGCGGCCGATCAGGCGCTTGAACGCACCCGGCACGTCGGCGCGGGTGAGGTCGTTGAGCTGCACCAGCTTGCCGGTGAGCATCAGGCCCCAGGTCGATGCGTTGACCAGCACCGAGTCGCTGCCGCCAACGTGTTTTTTCCAGTCCGCATCGCCGAGCTTGTCGCGGATCAGCTTGTCTGCGGTGTCCTGGTCGGGAATGCGCAACAGCGCTTCGGCCACGCACATCAGCAAGACGCCTTCTTCGCTGCCCAGGTCGTACTGGCGCATGAAGGCTTCGATCGCGCCCTGGTCCTGCGCACGTGCGCGGACGCGGGTGACCAGATCGGCGGCCACCGCCTGCACCTTGGCCTGTTCGGCGGCGGGCAGACGCGCCTGGTCGAGCAATTCGCGGACGTGCTCGGTTTCGTCCTTGAGCCAGGCGGCGGTGATCGCCGCACGCAATGCGCCGGGTGCGGCAGGCAGCTCGGGCGCCAGCAGCGGGCGCGCAACTGAGGGAGAGGCAAGCGGGTCGAGCTGAGCGTTCATGCGAAGGGTGCCTGGGAATCCTTGCTCATTCTAGAGAGCCGCAGCCCCTGCGCACTTGTGTGGAAGCGGCAACTTTTCCGCCGTTTTGTGCACGTGGCCGGCGCAGGCCCAAAACGGACTCGCTCCCTGCCGGCCGCAGCCGCGGGCATCGGCACATGCACCGGGAAGTGATTGATTTACGCGTGTTTTTAGCTGCACTGCAGCAATCGCATGATTGCCGGAAACGCTTGCCGCATGCGTTCGTGCGGGTCTACCATCGGGCCATTCCCGCAGTGCGCTGCGTGTTGCCAATGATCGAAGTACTGCCGTTGATGTCCGAAGGGGTCGGGACGCAGTTGCGGTTGCGGCCTCCGCGGGCATTGTCGGCCAGGCAATTCGTGCAGCTGTTCGCAGTGTTGGCGGGAACGATGTGGGTATTTGCGGGCCTGGGGTGGTGGACCGGCAATGCATTCGCGCCGGTGTTCGCCCTGTTGCACAGTGGTGTGGTGGCGCTGGCGCTACGGCAGTTGTGGCGAAGTGGCGAGCGCGAAGAAGCGATCCGGGTAGGGGAGACCGTTGTCGAGGTGTTTCCATCCGGACATGCGCCACCAGCGTTTCAGGCACATCCGCATTGGGTGCGGTTATGCATGGAACGCGACGACAGGGTGGTGCTGGTCAGCAGCGGCAAGCAGATCGAGATTGGAAGTTTTCTCGGGCCGGCCGAACGTGTGGAACTGGCAACTACGCTGAAACGCTTGCTCGCGGCCGCCAATGGCCGTCACCGATGACGTAAGGGTCTAGGCAATGACGCAACGCAGCAGCTGGAAGGCGACGTATCCGAAATTGGCTTTGGCGATGCTGGCGCTGTCGAGCGCCTCGGTTGCCTGGGCGCAATCGGCCGACCCGAAGGAATGGCAGCTCAACATGGGCCGCGGGGTCACCCAGACCGCGCGCATGGCCTACGAGGCGCACATGGTGGCGCTGTGGGTCTGCGTGGTGATCGGCGCGCTGGTGTTCGGTGCGATGGGCTATGCGATCTTCAAGTTCCGCAAGTCCAAGGGGGCGGTGGCCGCGCAATTCAGCCACAACACCACGGCAGAGGTGCTGTGGACGGTGATCCCGGTGCTGGTGCTGATTGCGATGGCCTGGCCGGCAACGGCCAAGCTGATTGCGATGTACGACACCCGCGAGTCGGAAATGACCGTCAAGGTCACCGGCTACCAGTGGATGTGGAAATACGAGTATCTGGGCCAGGGCGTGGAGTTCACCAGCCGGCTGGCGCGCGAATCCGATCGCATCCGCCAGAGTGGCGAGCGTCCGACCGCTGCATCGCAACCGCATTATCTGCTGGACGTGGACAATCGCCTGGTGCTGCCGGTCAACACCAAGATCCGTTTCGTGATCACCGCCGACGACGTGATCCATGCGTGGTGGGTGCCGGCCCTGGGCTGGAAGCAGGACGCGATCCCCGGCATCGTCAACGAGGCATGGACCAATATCGAGCAGCCGGGCGTGTATCGCGGGCAGTGCGCCGAGTTGTGCGGCAAGGATCATGGTTTCATGCCGATCGTGGTGGAAGCGCTGCCCAAGGCCGAATTCCAGCGCTGGCTGGCGGCCCGTCGCAGTGCCAGCGCAGCGCCTGCCGCACCGGCCGGCACCCCGGCGCCGGCGTCCACACCTGCAACACCGCCTGCCGGTGAGGCCGCTCCAGCCGCAGCGCCTGCTCCGACCGCCGCACCGACCGCCGCTCTTTAATCGCCCGCAACCGCACCGCTTCGTAGAGGTCGTTCCGTCATGGCGCATACCGCAGTCGATCACCACGGACACCACCAGCCCGGTTTTGTCGAGCGCTGGTTTTTCTCGACCAATCACAAGGACATCGGCACGCTGTATCTGCTGTTTTCCTTCGTGATGTTCATCATCGGCGCGGCGATGAGCGTGGTGATCCGCGCTGAACTGATGCAGCCCGGGCTGCAGTTCGTCAAGCCGGAATTCTTCAACCAGATGACCACCGTGCATGCCCTGGTGATGATCTTCGGCGGGGTGATGCCGGCCTTCGTCGGCCTGGCCAACTGGATGATTCCGCTGCAGATCGGCGCGCCGGACATGGCGTTGCCGCGCATGAACAACTGGTCGTTCTGGTTGCTGCCGGTGGCATTTACCTTACTGCTGCTGACGCTGTTCCTGCCCGGCGGTGCGCCGGCCGGCGGCTGGACGCTGTACCCGCCGCTGTCGCTGCAGGGCGGCTACAACGTGGCCTTCAGCGTGTTCGCGATCCATGTGGCCGGCGTCAGTTCGATCATGGGTGCGATCAACATCATCGCCACCGTGCTGAACATGCGCGCGCCGGGCATCGACCTGCTGAAGATGCCGATCTTCTGCTGGGCGTGGCTGATCACCGCCTTCCTGCTGATCGCGGTGATGCCGGTGCTGGCCGGCGCGGTGACCATGCTGCTGACCGACAAGTTCTTCGGTACCAGCTTCTTCAATGCGGCCGGCGGCGGCGACCCGGTGATGTACCAGCACATCTTCTGGTTCTTCGGGCATCCGGAGGTCTACATCATGATCCTGCCGGCGTTCGGCGTAGTCAGTGAGATCATCCCGACCTTCAGCCGCAAGCCGCTGTTCGGCTATCAGGCGATGGTCTATGCGATCGCGGCGATCGCGTTCCTGAGCTTCATCGTGTGGGCGCACCACATGTTCACCGTGGGCATGCCGCTGGGCGGCGAAATCTACTTCATGTTTGCCACGATGCTGATCTCCATCCCGACCGGGGTGAAGGTGTTCAACTGGGTCAGCACGATGTGGAAGGGCTCGCTGACGTTCGAATCGCCGATGCTGTGGGCGGTGGCGTTCGTGATTCTCTTCAGCATCGGTGGATTTTCGGGCCTGATGCTGGCAATCGTGCCGGCGGATTTCCAGTATCACGACACCTATTTTGTGGTTGCGCATTTCCATTATGTGCTGGTCACCGGTGCGGTCTTCGCGCTGATTGCGGCGGTGTACTACTGGTGGCCGAAGTGGACCGGGCGGATGTACAACGAGACCTGGGCCAAGTTCCATTTCTGGTGGACGATGGTGTTCGTCAATCTGCTGTTCTTCCCGCAGCATTTCCTTGGCCTGGCCGGCATGCCGCGGCGGATCCCCGATTACAACGTGGTGTTTGCCGACTGGAACCTGATCAGCTCGATCGGCGCGTTCGGCATGTTCGCCACGCCGTTCCTGATGGCCGGCATCCTGCTCGCCTCGCTGCGCAGCGGCGCCAAGGCCGACGCACGTGCCTGGGAAGGCGCCAAGGGACTGGAGTGGACGGTGCCGTCGCCGGCACCGGCGCATACCTTCACCGTGCCGCCGGTGATCAAGCCTGGAGATCTTGCGCATGAAGACATCGGTCACTGAGTCCGCGCCGCTGGCTGTGGCACGTCTGCTCTCCGCTGCCGAACGGCAGGCGCAACAGCGTCGTGCGGTGCGCCGCACGGCGATCACCGTCGGCGTCATCGCCCTGCTGATCTATGCGGGTTTCATTGCGTCGGGAGTCATCGGGCGGTGAACGCGCGGGCGCCCGCACCTGCACCGACGGCCGGCCTGTTCAAGCTGCTGGGCGTGGTGTTGGGCGTGTTCGTGCTGACCTTTTCGCTGGTGCCGCTGTATCGCATTGCGTGCGAAAAAGTCTTCGGCATCCGCATGGAGCGCGCGCCGGGCAGTACGCGTGGCAATGCCGCCGCGAGTGCAGGGGCTGGCAAACGCACGGTGCGGGTGGAGTTCGATGCCGGGGTCAATTCCAAACTGCCATGGACCTTTCATCCCGAGCAGATGACGATGGATGTGGTGCCGGGCGAACTCAATGAGGCGCTGTACTTCGCACGCAACGACAGTGCGCGGGCAGTGGTCGGCAGTGCGGTGCCATCGGTCGCACCGGCGCGGGCATCCGGATACTTCAACAAGACCGAATGCTTCTGTTTTACCGCGCAGACCTTGCAGGCCGGCGAAACGCGCGACATGCCGCTGCGTTTCATCGTCGACCCGGCGCTGCCGCCAGAAGTCACCACGATCACCCTGTCCTACACGTTCTATCGCAACGACACCCTGACCTCGGAGTTGCAGGGCGGTGGCGCATCCAGCGCGCCGCGCGCGGCGCCTTGATCCTTCATCCACACGCAGCACCGACACGGAAGCAACGCCATGGCCGACCATAGTCCCAACGCCGATGCGTATTTCGTCCCGAGCCAGAGCAAATGGCCCTTTGTCGGGTCGATTGCGATGTTCGTGATGATGATCGGCGTGGCCAGCTGGCTCAACGATGCGGCATGGGGGCGCTGGACGTTCTTCATCGGCATGGCGATGTTGCTGGCGACCTTGTTCATGTGGTTTGGCGATGTCATCCGCGAATCCAACGCCGGGCACTACAACCGCCAGGTGGACGGCTCCTTCCGCATGGGGATGGTGTGGTTCATCTTTTCCGAGGTGATGTTCTTCTGCGCCTTCTTCGGCGCGTTGTTCTACACGCGTGTGCTGACGCTGCCCTGGCTGGGCGGCGAAGGCGATGGCGTGATGACCAACGAGCTGCTGTGGAACGGCTATTCCGCTGCATGGCCGACCAATGGCCCCGGCACGATCGGTGGGCAGTTCCAGACCATTCCCGCCTGGGGCCTGCCGCTGATCAATACGCTGATCCTGCTCAGCTCCGGCGTGACCTTGACCATTGCGCACCACGCGCTCAAGGGCGGCCGTCGCGGCGCGCTATTGCTGTGGCTGGGCCTGACCGTGCTGCTGGGTTGCGTGTTCCTGTTCCTGCAGGCCGAGGAATATATCCACGCCTACACCGAGCTCAATCTGACGCTGGGATCGGGCATCTACGGCTCGACCTTCTTCATGCTCACCGGCTTCCACGGCATGCACGTACTGCTGGGCACGATCATGCTGGCGGTGATGTGGCTGCGGGTGGCGCGCGGGCACTTCACCCGCGACAACCACTTCGCCTTCGAAGCGGCGGCCTGGTACTGGCACTTCGTCGACGTGGTGTGGCTGGCGTTGTTCCTGTTCGTGTATGTACTTTGAGGGCGGGGATTGGGGAGTCGGGATTGGGGATTCGCAAGAGCGATCTGCGTTTGCTGTTACCAATCCCCAATCCCCAATCCCCAATCCATCGGCCGCGTCAGCGGCCGAGCCCATGCGGCTTGATCCAGCCGGTGTAGATGCCGAGGATCACGACGGCGATCAGTGCGACCGATAGACCGATGCGCCAGGTCAGTGCGTTGACTGTGCGCTTGGTTTCGCCACGGTCGGTGAGCAGGTAGTACAGGCCCGCACCCAGGTTCCACAGGATCACGATCAGGAAGGCGACAATCAGCAACGTCTTGAGCGAATCGTTCACAACAGCCCCGGTGGTCGTCGGCGTGGTAGCGGCATTGCACGCCTTTTTGCGTCGCTTGTCATGACGCGCAAGCACACGGCGGTGTTGGGATGGTGTCTGGCCGTGCTGGTCAGTGCGGGGTTTGCGGCGCTTGGTCAGTGGCAGCTGCAGCGCATGCACGACAAACAGGCCTTGCTGGAACGCGCAGCGCATGTGCGGCAGACGCCGTTGACCCTGGTGCAGGCGCTGGCCACGCCGCATGCGCTGGCCTGGGTGAGCGGAGAGGTGCGGTTCCTGCCGCAGCAGGTGCTGCTGGACAACCAGCTGCATGCCGGGCGCGCCGGTGTGCGGATCTATCAACTTGCCGCGCCGCAAGGCAGCCCGGTCACGCTGCTGGTCGATCTGGGCTGGCTGCCATTGCCGGCCAATCGGCAGTTGCCGACGATCACCCCGCTGCAAGGCACCCGGACACTGCAGGGCTTGCTGAGTGCGCCGCCGTCGGCCGGACTTGCGATCGGGCCGGCGTTGGCCGCCGGCAATGCGCCGCAGACCTGGCTGGCCACGCGCCTGGATACCAGCGCCCTGCGCAGCGCGTTGGGCAGGCGCGACATTTCGTCGCAGGTCCTGCGCCTGGATCCCGCCCTGCCGGTCGGGTATGCACGCGACCTGGAGATGCTGCCGAACACGCTGCCACCCGCGCGGCACTTGGGTTATGCGGTGCAATGGTTCGGTCTGGCCGCGGCCGTGCTGGCCACTGCGACGCTGCTGAGCTGGCGTGCGCGTCGCCGCCGTCAACGCGGGCACTGACGCCTGCGGCATGAGAAAATCGCCGGCATGACCTCCTCCACATCGGCCACGCCGCATTCGGTCAAACGCGGCCGCAGGATGCTGATTGCCCTGGCGTTGCTGTTCTTCGGCTCGATGTTGCTGGCCGGCGTGCTGCGCTTCTCCGGATGGCAGCCGGCATCGATGCGCAATCACGGCGAACTGCTCAAGCCGCCCGCTGACCTGCGCGGGTTGGTGCCGGTGCGCGCGGACGGGCAGCCGTATGCCTGGACGCCTGCCGAACGTGTGTGGCGGATTGCGCTCGCACCGCCTGCCGGCTGCACGCAGCGGTGCGTGATGTTGGCGGCCGAACTGGACAAGGTGTGGCAGCTGCTCGGCCATCGCGCCGACAAGGTGGAGGTGTTGTGGATCGGCGCCCCGCCGGCCGGTCTGCCGCCGATGCCGGCCCTGCGTGTGCTGCGCGATGACGCGCGGCTGCGGCAGGGCCTGCCGCGTGCCAACGATGCCGCCGGCGTGCCGGTGTATGTAATCGACCCGAATGGCTTCGTGATCCTGCGGTACGCCCCGGGCTTCGACCCGGCCGGCCTGCGTGCCGATCTGGTCAAGCTGCTGAAACTGATGTGAGCCCGTTTCGATGAATCTGTTTGCGCCACCGGCATTGTTCCGCCACTTCCATCGCATGGCCTGGCTGGCTGCGTTGTTCACTGCGAGCACGATCCTGTTCGGGTCGTTCGTGCGCCTGTCCGATGCCGGCATGAGCTGCCCGGACTGGCCGACCTGCTACGGCCGCGTCACCTGGCCGCAGACCAGCGACGAAGCCAATACGCATGTGGCCAGCAAGATCCGGCCGCTGGAATCGCACAAGGCCTGGCGCGAGCAGGTGCACCGCTTCCTGGCCGGTGCGCTCGGGGTGGAGGTGCTGGTGCTGTCGTTGCTGGCGGTGCGCCGCCGCCGCATGGGCATCGCCCAGGTGGTTTCTGCCGCGGTGCTGGTGGCCTTGTCGATTCCTTTGTACATGTCCGGCTGGCACGCACTGGCGTTCGGCGTGGCGATTGCCGGCGAGGCCATCCTGCTGCTGGCGGCGCTACGCTGGAGCAATATCGACCTGGCGCGTGCGGCGGTGCTGACGCTGGCAGTGGTGATCTTCCAGGCGCTGCTGGGCATGTGGACGGTGACGCTGCTGCTCAAACCCATCGTGGTGATGGGCCATCTGCTCGGCGGCATGCTGATGTTCTCGCTGCTGGTGTGGATGGCCTGGCGCGCGACGCACCTGCCGATCACGCTGGCCGATGCCTCGCGGCTCAAGTGGCTGCTGCGTGCGGGCGTGGCGGTGCTGGGCCTGCAGATCGCCCTCGGCGGCTGGGTCAGTGCCAATTACGCGGCGCTGGCCTGTGGCGGCGGTAGCTGGTCGGCCGATAATTTCCCGCGCTGCGTCAGTCAGTGGTGGCCGCCGCATGACTTCCGCGAAGGCTTCACGCTGTGGCGCGGGATCGGGGTGGATTACGAAGGCGGTGTGCTCGATGGCGCAGCGCGTATCGCCATCCAGATGGCGCACCGGTTGTGGGCAATTGCGACGGCGCTGTATCTGTGGTGGCTGGCCTGGCGCCTGTCGCGTTCGCCGGGCATGCGGGTGTGGGCCGGTGCGCTGGCGGTGCTGGTGGCGGTGCAGGTGACGCTGGGCATGCTCAACGTCAAGCTGGCGTTGCCGCTGGAAGTGTCGGTGCTGCATAACGGCGGCGCGGTCGCATTGTTGTTCGTGCTGGTCTCGCTGCTGGCGCGGCTGCGCGCGCCGGAGTGAGCATGGCTGCCAGCGCACGCGATTACTGGGATCTGACCAAACCCAAGGTGGTGGCACTGATCGTGTTCACCGCCCTGGTGGGCATGTTCCTGGCCATCCCCGATGTGCCGACGTGGGTGCAGGTGCGCACCGGTGCGTTGGGTTTTCTGGGCATCTGGCTGGCGGCGTCGGCGGCGGCGGCGATCAACCAGTTGCTGGACGCCAAGATCGACGCGCAGATGGCGCGGACCTCGTGGCGCCCGCTGGTGGTGGGCAAGGTACGGCCGTGGCAGGTACTGCTGTTTGCCGGCGTGTTGATCGTGATCTCCATGACCATCCTGGTGGTCTGGGTGAATGTGATCACCGCGGTGCTGACGTTCGCGTCGCTGATCGGTTACGCGGTGATCTACACCGTGTACCTGAAGCGTGCGACCTCGCAGAACATCGTGATCGGCGGCCTGGCCGGCGCCACGCCGCCGATGCTGGGCTGGGCCGCAGTGACCGGCTTGCCGACCAGCGCCGACTGGATCAACGCCTCGCTGCTGGTGCTGATCATCTTCATCTGGACGCCGCCGCATTTCTGGGCGCTGGCGATCTTCCGCCGTGCCGATTACGCCAAGGCGGCGATCCCGATGCTGCCGGTCACCCATGGCGTGCCGCATACGCGCAAGCAGATCCTGGTGTACACGGTGCTGCTGGCGATTGTGACCCTGCTGCCGGTGGCGGTGGGCATGAGCGGGCTGTTCTACCTGGGCGGCGCGGTGGTGCTCAACGTGGTGTTCCTCTGGTACGCCTGGCGCATGCTCGACCCGCCTGACGAGCTGTTCTCGATGAAGATGTTCGGTTACTCCATCGTCTACCTGATGGCGCTGTTCGCGTTTCTGATGGTGGACCACCTGCTGTTGCCGTGGGTGCGTTAGCGGCAGCGAACGCCCGCTGCTGCCATCACGGCGATCGATAGAGCTGCGACCGAGGCAGCCGTCAGGCGGATGCGGCCGGTGGCTGGAACCGGCTCATCTCGCTCTTACACACCCGTTGTGCGCGCCGTTGAGCATCCGGCGCGCAATCGCTACTTAGCGCACTCAAATTCGCCGCGTAGTGGGCTGCTCGCTCACGCCAGCTCAGCTCAGCCAGCTGGCGCACTCGCTGGTGTTCTTGCTGTCACAGCTGCTCTGCATCTTCTGCTGCAGGCGCGTCAGCACCGCATTGCCTTCCTGGCGATGCTGCTTGCTCCAGGTCTTCAACGTGGCGCCCAGCGTGGCGAAGCGCTGCCGGGTGCGTTGGCGGTAGCCATCGGGCTGCCCGGCCAGCTCGCCGATCACCTGCGTGGCAGCGGCCTCGATGCCGGCGGTGTCGTCCGGGCTGAGTCGGATCAGGCCATCCACGTACATCACGCCCCATTGCACGCGAGTGGCGGGGCCTTGCGCGCTTTCGTACGCCTTCCTGAGCCAGGACAACGCGGTCTTCTTATCGCCGCGTTGTTCGGCCAGATCGGCCAGTTCGGGCATGTAGTAGTAAGGCGTCTTGCTGCGCGTCAATTCGGCCAGCAGCAACTGTTCGGCGCCGCTGCGGTCGCCGACCTCGCCGAGCAGTGCCGCGGCGGTGCTGATGGTGGATTGGCGCTCCTCATCGGTCCTGGCGGTGTCGGTCGCCCATTGCACGCGTTGCTGCACGGTGTCGACCACGGTCTTGGGCAACGGCGGTTGCGGGCCCTTGGCCTCGGTTTCGGTGGGCTGGCCTTGTGCCAGGCGTGCCAGCTGGATGCGGGCGTACGCGGTGCCGAGCCGGTCGGCGATCGGCAGTGCGGTGTCGGCGTAGACCTTGTCCAATGCCAGATTCAGCGCATTGGACAAGGCAGTGCGCTCACCGGCATCGCTGCTGGCAGCGGCGACCAGCCGTGCAGGCATGTAGCTCAGCGTGCCGAGATTGGCGCGCACCTCTGCCGGATCGGCCAGCACCGCTTCCAGCAACGTGCGTGACGCCGCGCTGGGTGCAGGCGGTTCCTTGGCTGCGGTAATCGCCGCCAGGGCGAAGCTGCGTTGCAGCGCCGGCTGCGGCGCCGACCTGGACAGGCGCGTGAGCACATCCACGGCCTGCTCCGGCTTGACCAGCCGATCGTCGGTGCCCCAGGCATAGTTGCCGAGCACGGCCCAGTCGTCCGCGCTGAGCTGCTGCGGGGTCTGCAATGCGGTGTCGAGCAGTTGCCTGGCGGTGCTGGTGCTCTTGGCCGCCACCCGCAGCACATCGGCCAGACGTGCGTTGTCGGCATCGCCGGCCAGGCGGGTGATCTCGCTGCGATCCGGGCGCAGCACGATGATGGTGGGGTAGCCCTTGATGCCGAAGCGCTCGCCCCAGGCCTGCGCGCCCTCCGAATCGCCGTCCAGATGCACCGCCACGAATTGCTGCGTGCGGGCGATGAAGGCCGGGTCCTTGAACAAGGTGGCCTTCAGGCGATTGCAGGGCGGGCACCAGGCCGCACCCCAGTACAGCAGGATCGGCTTGCCGCTTTCCCTGGCCTCGGCGAAGGCATCTTCGACATCGCCCTCGCGCCAGGCGATGCTGGACGCAGGCGCCGGCGTGGCGGCCGCCTTGGTCTGTGTCGGGGCTGGCGGCGTGGCGGGCTTGTTGCAGGCAGTGAGCGTGGCCAGCACCGCCAGCAGCGCGATCAGGGACGGGGCAGGGCGTCGGAACGATAGCGTCATGGCAATCACCGATGGGGGCGGCAGCAAGGTGGATCGAACACTCTAGCGAGCGGCACTGTGCCAGCGTCGGAGTGCGTCATGACCGTTGTATATCTGCTTACAACCGGCACCGGCACGCAACGCGAACCGGTGTCGCGCCGGGCGTAGCGGGCCGGCGATGGCGCGCAGGCAACGCACCGGCGGCAAGCAGGCCTTTGCAGCGCGCGCAGCGTGGGCTGCGCCATGTGTCGTCGATCAGACCACCGCCGTGCAGTGGCCGTTACCTTCAATGACCACCGGGAGTGATCTGCGGCTCGCCCGGCGCGTTGCGCGCATAACGCGCGGCCACGAATGCACAGACGATCAGCTGCAACTGGTGATACAGCATGATCGGCAACACGATCGCGCCCAGGCCACCACCGGCGAACATCACCTTGGCCATCGGTACGCCGGTGGCCAGGCTCTTCTTCGAACCGCAGAACACGATCGCGATCTCGTCGGCGCGGTTGAAGCGCAGGCGCCGCGCGATGAAGGTGATCGAGAGCATCGCCACCGTCAGCAACAGCGCGGCGGCACCGAGCACCGCGAGCAAGGCCGGCAACGGCGTCTTCTGCCACAGGCCTTCGTTCACCGATGCGCTGAAGGCGGTGTAGACCACCAGCAGGATGGTGCCCTGGTCGGTGTAACGCAGCACCGCGCGATGCCGTTCGACCCAGCCGCCGATCCATGGGCGCATGAAATGGCCAGCCAGGAACGGCACCAGCAACTGCAGCAGGATCTTGCCGATCGCCTCGGCCGGGTGCGCCATCGCGCCCTGGCTGCCGACCAGGGCGCCCATCAGCAACGGTGTGAAAAACACCCCCAGCAGGCTGGAAAGCGAGGCGGCACACACGGCCGCCGGCACGTTGCCGCGCGCCATCGAGGTGAAGGCGATCGACGATTGCACCGTGGACGGCAGCGCGCACAGGAACAGCACGCCGATATACAGCTCCGGTGTCAGCGCAAGATGCGCGAGCGGTTTGAACAACAGCCCCAGCAGCGGGAACAGCACGAAGGTGCAGGCCAGGATCACCAGATGCAGGCGCCAATGCAGCGCGCCGGCCTTGACCGCCTCGCGCGACAGGCGCGCGCCGTGCAGGAAGAACAGCGCGGCGATCGCCACGTCGGTGACATCGTCCATGACCGCCGCGGCGGTGCCGGAGACCGGCAGGAACGAGGCGAGCGTGACCGTGCACAGCAGCGCGAGGGTGAATGGATCAATGCGCAACCGCGCCAGCCAGTGTTTGATCATCGTGCGTATTCAGGGGGAGGGCTGCCTGCAGAGTGCCATTGTAGAGGCCAGCGTGCACCGTGCGAGTCGGCCGCGCAGTGCAGGCCGGGGACGCATGCGTGCTCGCACCGGCTCCGGCAGCAGCATGCGCTTGCGCCTGCCTGCAGCACTGCAGACGGCGCCGCGTGTGGTGGTGAGCGATTCGTGCGATGCGTCGAGATTCCGCTGCGCGGGCGCTTCTGGCACGCACATCCTTTGTTAGATTCCGGTTGCACACGCCGCGCGTATCCGTGCCCGAACGGTGTCCGCGCGCTGCGTCCATGTTCGCTCGTGTTTCCACGCAAGGCCTAAGGAAAGGAGCCAGTCCATGCACTACGACCAATATCAACAGACCTTTGCGCTTTCCGCCCTGGCCAACTGGGTGGGCGATCGCAGGGGCAGCCAGCCGGCGTTGCAGGCGGACTACCAGGCCACGTTGCTGCAGACGCTGGCATCGGCCGACACCCAGGACCGGATCGGCGACTGGCAACTGGTGTGGGGGCCGCAGGTCTGGCAGGCGGCCGATTCGTCGCTGTCGGGCAATGCCATGTACGTGGCGCATACCGACGCCATGCCGGGCATCGGCGAGGCGTATGTGGTCGCGTTGAGCGCCACCAACCCGGAGTCGCTCTACGACTGGTTCACCGAAGACTTCGATGTGTCCTCGGTGGTGGATTTTGCGACCTACACGCCGTTGCTCGGCACCGCGCCGGTTGCGGCGAAGAAACCCGTCAAGCCAGGTTCGGCGGTCATCTCGATGGGGGCCGCCACCGGTGTGTGGCATCTGCTCAACATGGTCAGCCCCTCCACCGCACTGGCGCCGAACACGACGCTGCTGGATTTCCTGCAAGCGCTGGATGGCAGCAAGGCGACGGTGATCTTTGCCGGGCACAGCCTGGGCGGTGCGCTGTCGCCGACCTTGGCGACCTGGTTGAAGACCAACGGCAAGCTGGACAATTTCAGCGCCGTGCACTGCTATCCCACCGCCGGCGCCACGCCGGGCAACGGCGGGTTCGCCGCGCTGTATGCGCAGGCATTACCCTCTCCAGCGCCGGGCGCGGCGCCGTATCAGATCTGGAATGCCGACTTGTGGAACACGCTCGATTGCGTGCCGCATGCCTGGACCGTGCCGATGCTCAGCCAGATCAAGACGCTGTACGGGAACGCGCCGATCAAGGAGATCGATGTGCTGGTCGATGTGGCCATCGCCAATGCGGTGGCGTCCACGGTGAACTACCGGCAGATCGCCAACCAGCCGCTGACCGGCACGCTCACCGGCACCCCCACCACGGTCCTGCAATTTCTCGAGCAGATGGCTTCCCAGCACACCACCGCCTATCAGGCCTTGATTGCCCCGTGGCTCACGCCGGTGTCCGGTACGCCGCAGAGCCAGAGTGCCGACGAAGCACCCGCGCGCGATGCCCTGATCGAGCGGCTGACCGCGCATGCCGGCCAGGCCGCACTGGCCGATGCCGACAAGATCGA
Source organism: Xanthomonas sp. LMG 8993 (assembly GCF_009835065.2). NCBI lineage: Bacteria > Pseudomonadati > Pseudomonadota > Gammaproteobacteria > Lysobacterales > Lysobacteraceae > Xanthomonas > Xanthomonas sp. LMG 8993. The sequence goes on from NZ_QVIF02000012.1 coordinate 17,111, forward strand.
AGCGGTCAGCGCGGCGCTCGGCTCGATGGCCAAGACCTTGTTCAAGCAGCTATGAGCGCGCATCTGCATGCGGCGGCCAGCGCTGGCCGGCTGCGTCGGCAACAGGTGGTCTGACAGCATGCGCCGGATGCTCAGTGCGCGGTCGAACGCAGGCGCGGCAGTGCGCGCAGTGCGTGCTGGTCGATCTCGTCGAGTCCGTGTGCGCGTTGCCTTGTCTACAGCTCTTCGATGCGCTGCTGCAGCAGTTGCCGGTGCAACTGGGCCATGGCGTCGTGCAGCGTGCGCGCCTGGCCCGCACACGACAGCGTAAGTCGATCCCCTCGCGTTACCCGCACTACAACGCAGCGAGCGCCTTGAACAGCTCGCGCAATTCGTACTTGTCGGTGTCGTCCAGGCCCTGCGCGCGCTGCTTGTCCTGCAGTTCGTCCAGGCGCTGACGCAGCAATTGCTTGTCCAGTTGCGCGACGACGTCATGCAGTTCCATCGCCCAGCTGTGTTCGTCGCCGGGCAATGCCTGTGCGGCCAGTTTCTGCAGCGCGGCCTGTTCGTCGCGTTCGGCGAAGTGTTCCAGCAGCGCACCGGTGCTGATTTCCGGGCGTTGCCGCACCAGTGCCAGCAGTTCCATCAACAGGTCGATGCCGGGCAGGCGCAGGCCGGAAAAATCGTGGTCGCCCTCCAGGCTCATCGCCAGCGACGGCCGCTGCAGCAGGATCGCGATCGACGCGCGCACCAGGCTGCGTTTCTGCGCGGGCGCGCCCATGCGGGCAGGTGGCCGTGCCTGCGATGTGGACGCCTGCGCCGCCTGAGTGACGCCCACGCCGGTCAGGCGCGACAGCTCCTGCTTCATCAGGTCGCCGAATGCGCCTTCGGGGATCTGTGCCAGCATCGGCTTGGCGCGTTCGGCCAGCCGTGCCTTGCCATCGAGCGTGTGCAGGTTGATCTCGCGCGACATCTCGTCGAAGAAGAACTGCGACAGCGGCGTGGCCTGCTTCAGACGCTGATCGAAAGCCTGCGCGCCCTCCTTGCGCACGATGGTGTCCGGGTCCTCGCCATCGGGCAGGAACAGGAAGAACGCCTGGCGGCCGTCCTTCATGCGTGGCAGCACCGATTCCAGTGCACGCCAGCCCGCCTTGCGGCCGGCGTTGTCGCCGTCGAAGCAGAAGTACACATCCGGCGCGTTGCGGAACAGCAACTCGGCATGTTCGGGCGTGGTCGCCGTGCCCAGCGTGGCCACCGCCTGGGTGACGCCAAACTGGAACAGCGAGACCACGTCCATATAGCCTTCCACCACGATCAGCCGCTCGATCTTCTGATTGGCCTGGCGCACCTGCCACAGGCCGTACAACTCGCGGCCCTTGTGGAACAGCGCGGTTTCCGGCGAATTGAGGTATTTCGGCCCCGGGTCACGGCCGTCGGCCGGCGCGCCCATGATGCGTCCGCCGAAGGCGATCACGCGGCCGCGGCGGTCGAAGATCGGGAACATCACCCGGTCGCGGAACTTGTCGTAGACATGGCCGCGATCGTTCTTGGAAAACAGCCCGGCGCGTTCGAGCACGCTCATGCGGCGCGCATCGGTGCCCAGCGTGTCCTTCAGTGCGCTGTAGCCATCGGGCGCGTAGCCGATCTGGAAACGCGCGCGGTTGTCGGCATCCACGCCGCGGCCGTCCAGATAGTCGCGGGCGCGTTCGCTGCCCTCGAGCTGACGCTGGAAGAACTTGGTCGCCGCTTCCAGTGCCGAATACAGCTCGCGGCTGTCGTCCTGCTGCTGCGGGGTGCGTTGCTGGGTCTCGCGCGGGATTTCCATGCCGGCACGCTTGGCCAGCTCGTCGACCGCATCGAGAAATTCGAGGCGGTCGTAATTCATCAGAAAGCTGATCGCGGTGCCGTGCGCGCCGCAGCCGAAGCAGTGATAGAACTGCTTGGTCGGCGAGACCGTGAACGAGGCCGAGCGCTCGTCATGGAACGGGCAGCGCGCCGAGTATTCCTTGCCCTGACGCTTGAGCGGCACGCGACCGCCCACCACCTCGACGATGTCGGTGCGTGCAAGCAGTTCGTCGATGAATGCGTCGGGGATGCGGGCCATCCCGCTAGGATATCCCAGCCGCCGGCGCGCGCCGATTTCAGTGAGCGAGGGTCCTCAGCAAAGCGCTGGATGCCGCCTGGGTACGCGCGGCGCCAGGCGCAGCATGCGCAATCAACTGCGCGTCGGTGCTTCCGGCGGCTGCAGCGTGGCGTCTGGTTCGGCGGCGACCGGCGGCAGGTTGTCCGTATCCACCCCGGCCTCGCGCAGCTTGCGATGCGAGCGTACGCGCTCGTCGATCACCGCAGTCAGCAGGGCGCCGACGAAGAACACCACCGAGGCGTAGTACATCCACACCAGCAGGATGACCAAGGTGCCCATCGAACCATACGCGCTGCCAGGCGCGGCCTTGGCGATGTACAGGCCAATGCAGTAGCGGCCCAGTGCGAACAACAATGCAGTGATCACGCCGCCGACAAAGGCCTGCCGCCAGTTGACGGTACGATCGGGCAGATAGCGATACAGGAAAGCGAAGGCGAGCGAATACAGCGCCAGGGTGGTGACGTAGCCGATCGCCGGCAGCACTGATGGCAGCCGTGCAAACACCACCTGCAACGCGGTGGTGGCAATCATCGACACGATCAACAAGAAGCCCAGGGCCAGGATCACGCCGAACGAGAACACGCGCTTCTTCAGCCACGCCATCAGGCCTTCCAGGCGCTGCTTGTCGGTGCGGAAGATCAGGTTCAGGGCGTTCTGCAACTGCGCAAATACCGCCGTGGCGCCGATGAACAACAGCAACGTGCTCCACAGTCCGGCCAACGAGCCTACGCCGGGTTGATCGGTGGCGTTGCGGATCACCGTGTCGGCCACTTCCGCCGCGCTGCCACCGGCCAGTTGCGCGATCTGCTGCACCAGCGCTTCCTGTGCGGGCGGATACAGCGATGCGGTCAGCCACAGCAGCAGCACCAGCAGCGGTGCCAGCGACAGCAAGGCGTAGAACGACAGCGACGCGGCCTGCGTCATCACGTCGATCTCGAGAAAGCGATTGAGCAGTGCCATCGGCAGGCTGCGCTGCAGGCGGCTCAGATGTTTCTGCAGGTGTTCGGTTGAGAGCTTCGTCACCGGCGGGAGAATCCTTGGGCATACCGTTGTGTGCGCAGGCGTCGTAAGGCGAAGCCGGCATGCGGAATGCTTCACCCGGACCTGTGCTGGCGAAGGTGTTCTAACAGGGCATGTTCAAAGAGCGGGTGAAAGCGGGCGCTGGATGTTGCGCGTGTGCTGATATTGAAACGGCGCTGCAGCCAGCCGCACTCGGGCGGCTCGCTGCAGTGCCCTGGCCATCGGGCACAGGGCACTGTGCAGGCGAAGACTCAGCCTGCCAGATGCTGCTTGACCAGCGTCGAGACCAGGCCCATGTCGGCCTGACCGGCCAGCTTGGGCTTGAGTGCGCCCATCAGCTTGCCGATGTCGGCCGGGCTGCTGGCACCGGTCTGCGCGATGGCTGCCTGGATGGCGGCGACGATCTCTGCTTCGCCCATCTTGGCCGGCAGGTAGCGCTCGATCACCACGATCTCCTCGCGCTCGACCTGCGCCAGGTCGTCGCGTGCGGCAGCTTCGTACTGGGTGACCGAGTCCTTGCGCTGCTTGACCATCTTGTCGAGCACGGCGATCACGGCGGCATCGTCCATCTCGACGCGCTCGTCCACTTCCTTCTGCTTGATCGCGGCATTGATCAGCCGGATCACGCCCAGGCTGTGCTTGTCGCCGGACTTCATGGCGGCTTTCATGTCATCGGTGAGCTGTTGCTTGAGGGGCATGGTGTAACTCCTGGGAGTGCGTGTTGCAGATGTGCCGATGCGCCACGACGGGCGCAGTGCATCGGCAGGAAGTCGGCCTGACAGGCGCGGGTCATGGCAGCGACGCCGGCCGGCTCTGCAGCGCAGAACGCAGCGGTCGCCTGGCATCGGACCAATACAAAAAGCCGGCGACGCTTGCGCGTGCCGGCTCTTGGGTTCCACTCCGATGGGCCGCGCCTTCAGCGCATGCCCGTCGGCAAGGAACCGCGTTCGATCAGTACAAGCGCTGGCGCTTGGTGACGTCGCGCGAGGAACGACGCAACTGACGCTTCACAGCAGCGGCAGCCTTACGCTTGCGCTCCTGGGTCGGCTTTTCATAGAACTCGCGCTTGCGGGTTTCGGCCAGCACGCCGGCCTTTTCGCAGGTGCGCTTGAAACGACGGAGCGCAAATTCGAAGGGCTCGTTCTCGCGGACTTTAACGCTGGGCATGGGTTCTCCAGATAATGGGATTTCCGTCCGGGAGCCCCGGGCGGGTGCGAGCGGACTCGCGTGACGGAATTTCCGGGTTGCCCCGGCGAGCCGCGCATTATAACGACTTGCCAACGACCTGCAAGCCCCCTGCAGCATCTGCGCGAGCAAGCCTGATAAAGCCTGCGCTTGCGGGTGATCCGGTGGCGATGACATGGCCGCGCAGCAGATCGCCCCTGGCCGATCTGCGCAGGGTAAAAGCTGCGAAAATAGCCCGCATGTCCCTGCCTGCCGAGTTGCCGTGAAAGTTCTTGGGATCGAATCATCGTGCGATGAGACCGGCGTGGCGGTCTACGACACCGCACTGTCGGGCGTGCCGGCGCTGCGGGCCCACGCGGTCTACAGCCAGATCGCGCTGCATGCCGAATACGGCGGCGTGGTGCCGGAGCTGGCCAGTCGCGACCATGTGCGCAAGCTGCTGCCGCTGATCCGCCAGACCCTGGACGAGGCCGGATTGCGGATCGACGAACTCGATGGGGTGGCCTATACCGCCGGCCCGGGCCTGGTCGGCGCACTCCTTGTTGGTGCCGGTGTGGCGCGGTCGCTGGCCTGGGCGCTGGATGTGCCGGCGATCGGCGTGCATCACATGGAAGGCCATCTGCTGGCGCCGCTGATGGAAGACGACCCGCCGCAGCCGCCGTTCGTGGCGCTGCTGGTCTCCGGCGGCCACACCCAGCTGGTATCGGTGAAGGCGCTGGGCGAGTACGAGGTGCTTGGCGAGACGCTGGACGATGCGGCCGGCGAGGCTTTCGACAAGACCGCCAAGATGATGGGCCTGCCGTATCCGGGCGGGCCGCAACTGGCGGCGCTGGCTGAAACCGGCACTCCGGGGCGCTACAAGTTCGCGCGGCCGATGACCGACCGGCCCGGGCTGGATTTCAGTTTCAGCGGGCTCAAGACCCAGGTGCTGCTGGCCTGGCGCGGCAGCGACCAGTCCGACACCACGCGGGCGGACATCGCGCGCGGGTTCGAGGATGCGGTGGTGGAGACGCTGGCGATCAAATGCCTGCGCGCGCTGGATGCGGCCGACTGCAACACCCTGGTGGTGGCCGGCGGCGTGGGCGCCAACAAGCGCCTGCGCGCACGCCTGCAGGACGCGGCGCAGCGGCGCGGCGGCCGGGTGTGCTTCCCGCGGCCGGCCCTGTGCACCGATAACGGCGCGATGATCGCCTTCGCCGGCGCGCTGCGGCTGGAGGCCGGCGAGCGCGCCGACGCGGCAGTGCATGTGACGCCGCGTTGGGATATGGCTGCGCTGCCGCCGCTGGCGGCGGCGCGGGATTCGGGAGTGGGGATTGGAGATTCGTAGAAGCTAGTCCCTCTACCTGCTGTCTGTCGCGCTCTTGCCAATCCCCACTCCCGAATCCCTAATCACGGCTCCCAATGGACAAAGTTTTTATCGAAGGCCTGGAAATCGATGCGCTGATCGGCATCTACGACTGGGAGCGGCGCATCCGCCAGACGCTGCGGTTCGATCTGGAGATGGGCTTCGACAACCGCATTCCGGCCACCAGCGACGACATCGCCGATACCCTGAACTACAAGGCGGTGAGCAAGCGGCTGATCGAATTCGTGCAGGCCTCGGACTTCGGGTTGGTGGAGACCCTGGCCGAGCGCTGCGCGGCGATCGTGCTGGACGAGTTCGGCGTGCACTGGCTGCGGTTGAAGCTGAGCAAGCCCGGTGCGGTGCGCGGCGCGCAGGCGGTGGGAGTGATCATCGAGCGCGAGCGGGCCCGCTGACGGCCACCGGCCGCGGGCTCGCTCAGCGAGCTCCGATCCTTGGCCGCGCCCCGGAAAACCTAGGTGGCACCGGACCGAGATCTACGACCACGCCAACGATCCCCAGCCCCAAGGCGCGGTTCAACCGGACCCGACAAATCCCGAATCCCGAATTCCAAATCCCGGCACTTGCCCCCTCGCGGTCGCCTCAGGCTAGAATTGACGGCCATGTAAACGTTTTCTCAAGGATCTCATGGCTGCTGATCGTATCGAAACCCTGATTGCCCAGATGACCGTCGAAGAGAAGGTCGGACAGTTGGGTGTGTTCGCCGACATGGTGCGGCCGTTCGCGCCGGACGTGAATCCCGAAGCCAATGTGCTCAACGCCGACGAGGTGCTGCAGCAGGTGCGCGCAGGCCGGGTCGGCTCGTTGTTCAATGGCGTCGGCGCCGCGCTGGGCGTGCAGATCCAGAAGGTGGCGGTGGAAGAAAGCCGCCTGGGCATCCCGGTGATCCTGGCGGCGGACGTGATCCACGGCATGCGCACGGTGTTCCCGATCCCGCTGGGCGAGGCGGCCAGCTTCGAGCCCGAGCTGGCCGAGCGCACCGCGCGCGCCACCGCGATCGAGGCGACCGCCGCCGGCCTGCACTGGACCTACGCACCGGCCGTGGATATCGCGCGCGATCAGCGCTGGGGCCGTGGCGCGGAAGGCGCCGGCGAAGACGTGGTGCTGGGCGCGGCGTTTGCCGCCGCCCGCGTACGCGGCTTCCAGGGCAGCGATCTGAAGGCCGACGATTGCCTGCTGGCCACGCCCAAGCACTTCGCCGCCTACGGCGCCGTGGCTGCGGGCATGGAATACAACACCGTGGACATCGCGCCGCAGACGCTGCGCGATGTGCACCTGCCGCCGTTCAAGGCCGCCTTCGATGCCGGCGCACTGACCGTGATGTCTTCGTTCAACGACATCAACGGCGTGCCGGCCAGTGCCAACCACGAATTGCTGACCGAGATCCTGCGCGGCGAATGGCAGTTCCCCGGCGTGGTGATTTCCGACTACACCGCCGACATGGAATTGATTGCGCACGGCTATGCCGCCGATGAGCGCGATGCGACCAAGAAGGCGTTCCTGGCCGGCCTGGATCTGAGCATGCAGAGCGGCTTCTATGCCGCGCATCTGCCGTCGCTGGTGGAAAGCGGCGAGGTGCCGATGGCCACGCTGGATGCCAGCGTGCGCCGCATGCTGCAGCTCAAGGAGGCGATCGGGTTGTTCGACAACCCGTACCGTTCGCTGGATCCGGCACGCGAAGCCGACACCGCGCATCTGCCCGCGCACGATGCGTTGTCGCGCGATGCGGCGCGGCGTTCGATCGTGTTGTTGAAGAACCAGGGCGAGGTGTTGCCGCTGAAGAAAAGCGGGCAGCACATCGCGTTGATCGGGCCGTTCGTGCAGGACCGCGAGAACATCGAGGGGTGCTGGACACTGTTCGGCGACAAGCAGCGCTACGTGACCCTGGAGCAGGGTGTGCGCGCGGTGGTCGACAGCGAGCATCTGACGGTGGTGCCGGGCTGTGGCCTGGAAGACGCGCTCCCGGGCGGTATTTCCGCCGCCATCGATGCGGCGCAGGCCGCCGACGTGGTGGTGCTGGCGCTGGGCGAGCCGCAGCGCTTCAGTGGCGAAGCGCAGTCGCGCACCGAGATCGTGTTGCCGCCGGCGCAGCAGGCATTGGCCGAAGCCATCGCCGCCACCGGCACGCCGATGGTGGTGCTGCTGCGCAATGGCCGCGCGCTGGCCCTGAGCGGTGCGGTGCGCGATGCCGATGCGATCGCAGTGACCTGGTACCTGGGCACGCAGACCGGTACCGGCGTGGCCGACGTGTTGTTCGGCGACTACAACCCCTCCGCGCGTCTGCCGATCAGCTTTCCGCAGGTGACCGGGCAACAGCCGTATTTCTACAACCATCTGCGCACCGGCCGCCCTGAACTGCCGACGCTGTCCGAGTACAAGGCGCGCTGGCGCGAGATGCCCAACGAGCCGTTGTATCCGTTTGGCCACGGCTTGAGCTACACCACCTTTGCGTATGCGCAGCCGCAGCTGAGCAGTGCGCAGCTGGGCTGGGACCAGACCCTGACCATCACCACGCGCGTCACCAATACCGGTCGCGTGGCCGGCGAAGAAGTGGTGCAGCTATATGTGCACGATCGCGTGGCCAGCCGGGTGCGCCCGGTGCGCGAACTCAAGGGTTTCCGCAAGGTGTTGTTGCAGCCTGGCGAAAGTACGGACGTGGTGTTCACCCTGACCCGTGACGCACTGGCCTTTACCAACCACAAGAATGTGTTTGGCGCCGAGCCGGGCGTGTTCGATGTGTGGGTGTGCGCCTCGGCCAAGAGTGGCGAGGCGGTGACGTTCGAGTTGCTGGAGGCCTAAACACCCGCAGGCGTGGTAGGGCGCACTCACGCGATACGCAGCGGAGTGCGGCTGCTACGCGGAATTTGAGATGACGGTGGCGGACGTGGCCCAAGGGCGCGCCGTCATCGGGTCAGAGAAGATGTAGGCGCGTGCCTGGTCGATGTGGGACCACGGGGTTGCTCGCATCTGCGCGTGTCGCGCCATGCACCGCACCGGATCGAACGCGGCTTCGCCGCGAAAATCGTGGCCACCGCCAGCACGCATTCGACGCGTGGCGGTGGCACGACTCCCCTGGGCGCGATCTTGCGGAGTTATGCCTCGTTCTCGACTGCTGCCTTGCTCTTGGGCGTCAGCTTGAGCAGGCGCCCGGTGCTGCCGCTGGCTTCGTCTTCCAGCAACCACAGCGCGCCGTCCGGACCCTGTTCCACTTCGCGAATGCGCGCGCCCATGTCGTAGCGGGCCACCTCGCGCGGCTGATCGCCGAGCGAGACCTGCACCAGCGACATCGACGACAAGCCGCCGATAAAGCCGTTGCCGCGCCACGCCGGGAACTGCTTGCCGCTGTAGATCACAAAGCCGGCTGGCGAGATCACCGGTGTCCAGCTGATCTTGGGCGCGGCAAATTCTGGGCGGGTGTTGTGATCCGGGATCGGGGTGCCGTCGTAGTTGTCGCCGTTGGAGACGATCGGGTAACCGTAGTTGGCGCCGCGCTGGATCAGGTTCAACTCATCGCCGCCGAGCGGGCCCATCTCGTGTTCCCACAGGCGCCCCTTGCCGTCAAAGGCCAGGCCGAGAATATTGCGGTGACCCAGCGACCACACCTGCGCGGCAACGCCGCCCTGCGCAGCGAACGGGTTGTCGGCCGGCACGCTGCCGTCATCGTTGAGACGGATCAGCTTGCCGAGATTGGCTTGCATGTCCTGGGCGGGGGTGAACTTCTGGCGTTCGCTGGAACTGATCCACAGCTTGCCGTCCGGCCCGAACGCGAGCCGGTGGCCGAAGTGGCCGTTGCCGGTGACCTTGGGATCCTGGCGCCAGATCACCTTCAGGTCCGACAGCGTGCCGCTGCCGCTGGCATCCAGCGTGAGCTTGGCGCGTGCCACCGCTGCGCCGCGTGTATCGCCCTGTCCCGGTTCGGCGTAGCTGACATAGACCAGGCCATTTTTGGCAAAGCGCGGATGCGCCAGGACATCGCCAAAACCGCCCTGTCCGCCGTACGCCACCGCCGGAATGCCGGTAATGGCGCTCTTGCGGTTGGTCTTCAGGTCCAGCCGCATCAATGCGCCACGTTTTTCGCTGACCAACAGGCTGCCGTCAGGCAGGAAGGTCATTGCCCAGGGTTCGTCGAAATCGGCAACGGTGGTGGCCTGGAACGGCCACTGCGCCTTGGGAATGGCGGCCGCCGGCGCGACGGCAGGCGCGGCACATGCGGTGGCGGCGGTGAACAAGCTGGCCGAGCAGGCCAGGGCAAGCAGACGTCGGACAGACATGAGGTCCTCCAGGGAATGGGCGCAGTGACGTTGCAGCCCTCCCGCAACGTGTCCTGCGTCGGGTTTTAAAGTACCTTACACGACGCCTTCAAGGCCGCCTTGTCGTAGATCACTTTCTTTGTGAGACGTGTGCGTCCCACATTACCGCTTCACCATGAAAAGGAGTTTCCATGGCTGCCACGCAAAAAACGTCACCTGCTTTTATCGCCGCATCCTGGGCTGCATTGCTGCTGGGCGGCATTGCCTACCTGGTCGGGCTGTGGAACGCGCAGATGATGCTCAACGAAAAAGGCTATTACTTCACGCTGCTGTTGTTTGGCCTGTTCGCATCGGTGTCGTTGCAGAAGAGTGTGCGTGACCGCGCAGATGGAATTCCGGTGACGGGCCTGTACTACGCGATCTGTTGGTTTTCGCTGGTCATCGCGCTGCTGCTACTGGCAATCGGCTTGATCAACGCGACTTTATTGCTGAGCGAGAAAGGTTTCTACGCGATGGCCTACGCATTGAGCCTGTTCGGCGCAGTTGCGGTGCAAAAGAACACCCGCGATGCGATGGATGTCGCCAACGCATCGCATTACTCACGCGCAGTACCGCCGCCGCTGGACTGATGCACTACAGACAGATTGATACAACAACGCCACCTCGACGGTGGCGTTGCTGTCTTCAGGGCTTGGACTTGTTGTCGCCAGTCACGAAGTCTGTTGCATTTTCCCAGGCACGCTTGACGGCGTGACGGGCCTTGCTCCAGCTCAGGCCATCGGTACCTCGGTTGGCTTCCCACTCGCGGTGCAATTCCGCTTCCACCTGATCGTAGGCGCGGGCGTTTTCGCGGATGCGCGCTTGGTGTCCTGCGAGATAGGCGCCCTCGTAATCTTCGTAGCGGTCACCTTCGGTGTAATACGGTTCTTCGGTGAAGCGCTCGCGCCAATAATTGGACACGTTCTGGCTGCGGTCTTCGTCCGGTGCGCGGCCCGGAATCTGATACGGCACGTTCATGCTCGTCTCCGTGTTGAATGTGCGCCCTAACCTAGGCGGGCAGGTGTTAAATCCGTTGCCAGGACAGGTGAGGAGGGCATCAAGGCATGCTGCACTTGGTGACGCTCTCTGGCGCGCCCTTGCGCGACACGGTGCGCCGCGCCCAACGATTCAGCCGGTGGTCGGCGCGCGTCACGTCGCTGCCGATGCAGCTTCGTATGGTAGTGGCGTGGCACCGGCGGCACGCAGGCTGGCTTCGGCATGCTGCAGCGAGGGCTCGTCGGCGTCGATGATGACCAGGACGCGCCCTGCCTGGATTTCGTCCTCGAATTGGCGGCGGACCGGATCGGGGACGGTGGCGCCGATCAGTGCAGACGACCAGGTGCCGACCAGGGCACCTGCCAGTGCCATGACGCCGGCGCCGGCGATGGTGAGGCCGATCGGAGGCACGGCGATGGCAACCAGTCCGGCGACCAAGCCCGCAGCGCCCCCGGTGGCGGCGCCGCGCGCGGCAGCAGGGAGAAAATCCGTCTTGGCATCCTTGCGTTCATCGGGAATACCTTCCAGCTCGATATCCGAACGGGCAATCAAGGACAGCGCATCGTTGTCGATGCCGGCGCTGCGTGCGGCCTGCATGACGCGTTGCGCACTTTCGATATCGGGCGTGCTGTAGACACGGCGCAGTTTCATCGCAAGCTCCCATGCAGGTGAGAACTGCAGCGTTGGACGGGCACGGTTAGTCGTGCGTGATCATTGTGCGAGCGTCCTGCGAAAACCGCTAAGCAGACTTGCGCGGAAACAGGTAAATCAGCCAGCCCACCAGCAATGCCACCCCGGCGGCCGCCAGGTTCTGCCAGCTGGCGCTGGCTAGCAGGCCCAGCGACAGCAGCAGCGCTGCGATGGGAATGGCCGGTCCGCCAGGCAGGCGCAAGGTGTCGGTGCGTTGCCGGTAGCGACGCGCCAGCACGATCACTGCCGCAGCAGTGCCGATGTAGGCAAACAGCCGCGTGACCATCGACAGCAATGCCAGCTGCGTAAACGAGCCGGACACCGCCAGCGCCAGCGACAGCACGCCCTGGGTCAGCACCGCCGCAGCCGGGGTGTGGAAGCGCGGATGCACACGTGCCAGGAATGCGGGGCCGTAGCCATCCTGTGCCAGCGCGAACAGAAACCGCGGCCCGAGCATGACCGTATTGCTGGTGGTGCCGAGAATGGAAATGGTGGCACCCACGGTGAGGATCAGCGCCAGCGCTTCGCCACCGAAACGGCTTGCGGCATCGGCCAATGGCGTGGGCGAGGCGGCAAGATTGGGCAGCGTGCCCTGCGCGACGACCTGGACCGCGGCGTAGATCAAGGTGACGGTGACGATCATGGTGATCAGCGCAAACGGCACGTCGCGGCGTGGGTTGCGGTATTCGCCAGCGGCCGCAGGAATGTTTTCAAAGCCTGCATAGGCAAACAGCAGCAGCAAGGCCGCTTCGCCCAGATTGCCCAGGTCGCGCAGATCCGGCGTGGTGCCGGCAAAGGCCCACGACCAGTCCACGTAGAACAGACCGATGGCCACGAACAGCAGCAACGGCACCAGCTTGCCGATCACCAGCGCGATGCCGGTACGCGCAGCCGATTTCACGCCGATCACGTTGATGGCGGTGAGCAGACCCAGGGAACCGACGACCACCAGCAAGCGTGCCCAGTGATCGGTCGCCACGGTCGGCCAGAACCGCGCCACCGCATCGGCCAGGCCGTTGCTCAATGCCGCTGCCGAACTGATGCGCGTGAGCCAGATCATCCAGCCGATCTGAAAGCCGACAAACGGGCCGAACGCCTCACGCGTGTACAGGTAACTGCCGCCCGGCGTGTCGAAATAGCTGGCCGCCTGCGCGTAGCACAACACCAGCAACGCCACCGCCAGACCGGCCAGCATCACCGCCCACAGGCTCATCGGCCCCAGCAGTGCCGCGGTGGCCGCGGGCAGCAGATAGATGCCGCTGCCGATGACATCGTTGATCGACAAGCCGACGATCTGCCAGCGGCTGACCACGCGGACCAGGCCAGTGGAATCGGGTGCAGGAGCCGGGGTGGTCATCGTGCCGCCTCCTTCAATTCGGGCAACTGCCAGTGGGCTTGCAGGCGTGCATATTCGGCACGTGGCAACAGCACGAACAGCGGTTTGTCGTCTGGCTTCAACCAGGCCAGCAGGCGTTGCATATCGGCCGGCGCCATCGCGGTGCAGCCGGCGGTGAACTGGCCCGGCGTGCGCCACAGGTGCGCGAAGATGCAGCTGCCGCGCCCGGGAACCGCGTCAGGATTGTGGGCGATCACGAAGCCCTCGCTGTAACGCGCATCGCCGGGATGTTGCAGGTCCAGGCGCATCGGTTCGGTCGACCCGGCCACTGCGGCCTCACCGACCTGCGCGGCATCGACGATGCGGTTGTACAGCGGCGAACTCGGCACATCCATGCAGTAGTGGGTGGCGCGCATCGCCTGGTATGGCATGGCGCTGTCGATCTGCTGGGCATAGCCGAAGGCCGGGCCGATCGCGAATACACCGGCCGGGCTGCGGCCGTCGCCTTCGCGCTTCTGCGGGCCTTGCGCCTGCGCCGGATGCAGGCCATCGCCCCAGGCACTGCCATGCCGCCCGAGCGCGACCGCGAAGCCCGGTGCTGCCGGTTGCCAGTGACCGTCCACACGGGTGAATGTCTGCAGGCGCGCCTGGGTGCTGTCCCAGTCCGGCGTGGTCACCACGATCAATGCGCGCGCTTGATTCAGGGCATCGATCGGCCCGGCAGCGACGGCAACGCTGCCGCAGCTCGCCAGCGCCAACAGCACAGCGGATCGAAACAAGGTGGCAAGGCGCATGCAGGCTCCGGGGGGAATGGGTCGAGCGGGGGACGAGTCTGGGGGCGATACATGGTTGACGGAGACAGTACGCTGCTTTGGTGCCGCGTTGGGCACACCATCATGTCGCTACTGTACTCAGCAATGTGGCCGTGTGTCGCATGCGCGCGCCTGGTTTGTGCGACTGCTTGGCCGGGCTTCGAGTGTGTTTTGTTGTTCTGGGAGAGTTGGCCTCTGTGGCTGGCTGGCTGCAGAGCGGCTGATCTGGGGCATGGTTGCAGGGCCCTTGCCCGCCCACCATCGCAGGACACGCCGCAAGTACATCCTTGTAGGCGCTTACGCGGCATCCATGCCGCGTAAGGTCCCCGCGACCGTGAGCGGGCAAGGACCTGTCGAGATGATCGGTGTGCATGGTGCAAGCAATGCACGACGTTCGCTGTCGGGGTGACTGCGTGTGCAGAAGTGGTGAGGCATCGCGCCTGGACCAATGCGGCCTGGAGACCCTACTGACGTTTTAAGCCGGCAGGAGCTCCAGCCCGTGGATGCGGCGGATGCCCAGGCCGGGCGAGTCGTCGATATGGATCTGGGCATCGTCGAAGTGCACGCCGCCCTCGGTAGGATCGAACTGCCCGAGCGCGGGCGCATCCAGATCCGCCAGGGTGATGCTGCCGGCCTTGGCCACCGCCAGATGCACTGCAGCAGCCACGCTGATGCTGGATTCGATCATGCAGCCGATCATGCAGGGCACGCCGTACAGGCCAGCGATATCGGCAATGCGGATTGCGTTGGATAGCCCGCCGGTCTTCATCAGTTTGATGTTGACGATATCGGCGGCACGGCGCTGGATGAGGTCGATCACCTGGACCGGCGAGAACACGCTTTCGTCTGCCATCACCGGCGTGTCGATCCGCGCGGTGACAAACGCCAGCCCGTCGATGTCCGCGGCCTTGACCGGCTGCTCCACCAGTTCCATCACGATGCCGGTGTGTTCCAGCGTACGCATGGTGCGTACTGCCTGTTTGGGCGTCCAGCCCTGGTTGGCATCCAGGCGCAGCGATGCGCGGCCAGCGACAGCGGCATGTATCGCGGTGATCCGCTCGAGGTCCGAGCCGCTGTCCTTGCCGACCTTGATCTTCAGTGACCGATAGCCGCGCGCAAGCGCGGATTGCGCCTGCGCCACCATCACGTCGATGCTATCGACGCTGATGGTGATGTCGGTGGTGATGCGCGGCATGCCACCGCCGAGCGCCCGGTAGAGCGGGGTGCCCAGGGCCTGCGCCCAGAGGTCGTAGAGCGCGATCTCCACCGCCGCCTTGGCACTGGTGTTGCGCTCCAGCGCGTGTTGCACCAGCGCGCATAGCCGGTTGAGATCGGCCACGTCCTGGCCGATCAACGTCGGCCCGATGCAATGCTGGATCGCAGCGATGATGGAGCCGTGCGTATCGCCGGTGATCGGGGCGGTGGCCGGCGCTGCGCCATAGCCGATGTGGCCGCTGTCGGTCTGCAGCAGCACCACCACATCCTCGATCGCCTGCACGGTACGTACTGCCGTCTTGAACGGGGTTTTCAATGGCACGCGCAGCATGCCGAGGCGGAAGCCAGTGATCTTCATGGAAAGCCAATCGGTGCGATGCGTTGGATGCGGGTGATGTGGTCGACGAACGGTGTGCCGTCGCTGGCGAGCAGTGGCAGCAGCGGCGTCACCGACACACCGTTCAAGCGCGCGCGCTGCACGTTGCCGGCTGCGTCGCGATAACTGGCGCCGGCCACGTCATGGATCACCCATGGCGCACCGCGCTCGTGTCCGACCACCAGCATCACATGACCAGGGATGAAGATCAGGTCGCCGACCTGCAGCCGGGCGAGTTGTTGCAGGCGCTGCGGCAGTGCGGCCTGCGCCTGGAACGGAACGCCCAGCAGCGCAGGGCTGCGTGCCTGATCGCCGGTATTGCGCGGCAATGCGATGCCCAGGCTGCGATACACATCCAGCACGAAACCGCTGCAGTCGCGCGCATCGTAATCGTTGCCCCAGCCATAGCGTTCGCCAAGAAATTTGAACGCCTGCTGCAACAACGCTGCAGGCGTGGCCGGCAACGGGCCCACGCGCACGTCGGCGCCGCGTGGGATCAGTGCCGGCACCAGCTGCAAGCGACCATCACTGTTGCGCAGCGGCAGCTGCACGACATGGGCGGCCTGCGGCAACTGCCCGTTGACCGGTTGCTGCGGCGGCCAGTCGCCAAGCAGTGGCACGCTGGTGCCCATGTCCAGCGCCAGTGCGGAGATGGCGGGTACCTCCGGGGTGTAGGCGCTTTGCACGCGTGCGCCGGTGACCACCAGTCGTGGGCGGCGTTGTGCATAGTCCAGCACTTCCTCACGCGTGCCCACGGCAATCCGGTCGGCGGCGATCCAGGCCGCATAGTTGGCTGCCAGCACAAAGTGCCATGCACCATCGGCGCTGGTATGCAGCACCGCCACCGGTGTACCGGGGTAGAGCGCCGATTCCTGGAAGCGGTCGATATCGTGGTCGTCGGTGGTGCTGAACACGCGTTGCGCGGTGGGGAAGGTGCGCAGTGCCGCGCGCTGCACCACCAGTGCAAACCGTGGCGTGACCTGCGCAGGCAGTGCATCCAGTGCCAGGGCGTGGCGCAGCGTCGCAAGGCGGGAGGCATCGATGCTGCGAGCTTCGCTGTCGTACAGCGCACGCGTCGGCATGGCCGACAGCGCTTCGATGCGCGCGCGCACCTCGGCCGCCGGCAGCACTTCGGCCAGCTGCGACAGGTCGTGCATGGAGCGATCGTCACGCAGCAAACGCGCATTGAAGCCGGCGATCTGTGCGGCAGTCATACGCAGCGTCTGCGCGTTGTCAGTGCGCTGGATCCAGTAGTCGGCGGTCAGCTGCGCATCGCTGGCCGCAAACGGTGCCGTGTGCGATATCGGGTTGGCAGGCGTTGCCGCAGCGGCATCCCAGGACAGTCCGATGACCAGCAGCAACAACGTCAGCAGGCGGCGCGACAGTGGCATGAAGAGGGCTCTTGATGGGATACAGCGACTGGCGAGGCTTTTTACAGGGAATCACGACCGCAGGCGCGCGGACCTGCGCCGGCCTTTAGTGTACGCATGCGCATTATCACGGGTACGTGTCGCATGGCGCAGCGGCGCTGCAAGGTCTGTCGGTCTCTGCACACTCGCAGTCTGTCTGCCACTGGCCGCAGCCGCATGCTGCATGCCATCGTTCGCACGGCAGATAATGGGTACATCGCCTGCGCGGCCCATCAGGGTGCTGGTACAGCGCAAGCCCTTGCCGTTTTGCCAGGAGAATCCGGTGTCATCTGCTCCCACGCTGTCGCCATTGCCCTGGCTCCGTGCCGCGCTGTGCCTGGTGGTGCTGTCACTGGGGGCGTGCGCGCATGCGCCGCAGCGCAACCCGCTGGCCCAGTGGGTGCCCTCGCCCAACTACGACGCGCGGCGGCCGATCCTGATCGTGCTGCACTTCACCGACCAGCAATCGGTGCCGCAGAGCCTGGGCACGCTGCGCGGGCGCAATAGCGGCGGCCGGGTCAGTGCGCACTATCTGATCGGCGAGGATGGCGCGCGCTATCAACTGGTCAGCGACGACCAGCGCGCCTGGCATGGCGGCGCCGGGCGCTGGGGCACCATCACCGACATCAATTCCGCCTCGATCGGCATCGAACTGGACAACGACGGCAGCGAGCCGTTCGCGCCCGCCCAGATCGACAGCCTGCTGGTGCTGCTGGACGACCTGTGCACCCGCCTGCGCATTCCGCGCACGCAGATCGTCGGGCATGAAGACGTGGCCCCGACCCGCAAGAACGATCCCGGCCCGCTGTTTCCGTGGAAGCGCCTGGCCGACGCCGGCTTCGGCCGCTGGCCTGCCGCCGATGCCCCCGCCGCGCCGGCAGGCTTCGATCCCTGGCAGGCGCTGGCCCTGCTCGGCTACAGCCTCGACGATCCCGCTGCGACGCTGCAGGCATTTCATCATCACTACCGCGGCAGCGACGCCCGCACGCTGGATGCCGAGGATTTGCGCATCCTGCATGCGTTGACCGGGCCGCTGCGACCACTCAGCGTGCCAGTTACTGCCAAGCAGCTTGAGAGCGAAGGCTCATAAGTGCATCGTGGTCGCGTTCGCCAGCGCCATCCTGGCGACCGATTCGGGCGTGATGCCTGATGTGCAATGTCCCCATTGATTACAAGGGAAAAAACGATGAGGCAAATCAGGTCGGTGCGGACATTGCGTCGGCGGGTTCGGGGAGCGGTATGTCAGGCACTGCTGTCGATCGTGGTGGTGCCGTTGGTTGCCGCAGCTGCCGAGGTGCATGTCTCTTCGGCAACAACCGCCGCACAAGCCGGTCTGGTCAATGTGCACGGCCTTGCGCCCGAGATCGCGGTGGACATGCGTTATGCGGGCAGCAACAACTTCACCGGGCGTGTGGTGCCGGGGTATGAGGCGCCCACGTGCTATTTGCTGCGTCCGGCGGCGGAGGCGCTGGCACGGGTGGCGCGGTCCCTCAAGTCCCAGGGATATCGACTGCAGGTGTTCGACTGCTACCGGCCGGTGCGGGCGGTGCAGGCGTTCGTGGCCTGGGCTGCGGATCTGCAGGATCAGTCGACCAAGGCGCAGTACTACCCGCGTGTGGACAAGCGCGCGCTGTTGGGCGACTACATTGCCGAGACTTCGGGGCATAGCCGTGGCGCAACGCTGGACCTGGGCCTGCTCGATTGCCGGCAGGGCCCATGCCAGCCGGTGGCGATGGGCACCGACTTCGATTTCTTCGATGCGCGTGCGCATACCGATGCGCGCGACATCAGCCCCGCTCAGCGTGCCCACCGCCAGCAGCTGTTGCGTGCCATGGCGGCGGAGGGATTTGCCAACTATCCGATGGAGTGGTGGCATTTCACCTTCCGCCCTGAGCCGATGCCGGATACCGCGTTCGATGTGCCGGTCAACTGAGCAACCGCGCCGCAGGCGGTGACTCGGCCACCGGCCTGTCCATGTTGTGCATCACCCCAAATCGCTGCAAGGAATTGCCATGTCCGACCCGGAACGCTTTATCGATATCGCCTGCCCGTATTGCGGGGAGTGGATCACCCTGGCGCTGGATCTGACCGGCGGCGACCAGCACTACATCGAAGATTGCCAGGTGTGCTGCAAGCCGATCTCGGTCAGCGTGCAATGGGATGAGGAAGGCGAGGCGCAGGTGAGTGCGCGCGGGCAGGACGATGCGTGAGCGCGGCGTGCCGCAGTATCGGGCACTCGTAGCGCCCGGCCGGTCCGCGTTCGCGTAAGCGCTCGCGCTTGCTGCTTGGGCCGGGATCCATCACCCGCAACCGCTAGACTGATGCGCCTGCTGCCTGGATCGTCACGATGAATCTGCCTCTGCACTTCGGTCTGCTCGGTTCGCTGGAGGCTGGCCTGATCGCGTTGGTGCTGGGCGTACTGGTCTTCGCTGGGGTCGAGCACATCGGCCGGCGTGTGCACTTCACCCATGGGCACACCCTGGGTATTGCCTGTCTGCTCGCGGTCGCCATTGGCGGCGGCTACGACATCTGGAATCTCGTCTACACCAGCATCGTGCGGCTGGAGTCGCCGCTGTACGCGCGCCTGGCATTGGCCAAGATCCACGATCCCAACGAATTGGGATCGCGGGTGATCCTGGAAGTGGCTGGGGCGATCGCCGGTGTGGTGCTGGGTTGGAAACTGTTCAGCTCCGGAAGCTGGGATGACGAGGCACCGAATGCGTAAATTTACGTTATGAAATGGGGCGCGGTTCGCATATTTCGATGCATTGAATGAGCTGCTTCTGTTTGGCTCACCGATGTCTAACAGATGGCTAGGCGCAAATGTCCGACGCGTGGTTAAGAGGATGTTTTGCGCGAAATTGCGGCGGGTTTTGCGTTCATTCGTGCTGGGTAAGGTGGGGCCATGTGCGGCGACACCGCGCATTCCCAAGCCAAGGAGACCACCCAATGAAGAATCGCAATCGCACCTCGCTGCTCGCCGCCGCTGCCGCTCTTGCCGCCGCCCTGGCGCTGCCGGCGATGGCGCAGAGCACGCAGCAGGATGCCGCCGCGACGTCGGCCCAGTCGGGAAGCTCTGCCACGAGCGCGGCACAGCCTGCGCAGTCCGGCGGCGGCCAGACCTGGGCGAGCGTCGACACCGACAGCGACGGCGCCATCAGCACACAGGAGGCCCAGGTCAATGCCGGGCTCGCGCAGATCTTCAATGACGCCGATTCCGACAAGAACGGCAAGCTGACCCCGGACGAATACAAGGCATTTGTCGCCAAGCAGCAGGGCGGCGCAGCGGGTAGTGGGTCGCAAGGCAACTGAGGTAGTAGGTAGCAAGGTAGTGAGTTCGTTTGCTGACGTGTTTTTTCGACATCAGGAGGCAGCTTTCGCAATTGCAGTCATTTGAGCAGTTGTTGTCGTTTGATCCGTGGCATCGCTTCGTGGATGCCCGTGATCGGCAAGTAGCAGCATGACCACGTAACAGGATGGACACGCGGGAGCGATCTGCCAGGGTCGCTCCCGTTTTCTTTACGTGCACCGCGCTAGATTGCCCGCTCGTCCCTTCGGCACACTCTCATGCTGCTGCGTATCGCCATGCTGGTCGGCCTGTCGAGTCCACTGTGGGCGCTCGCGGCGCCGCCGGAGTTGCCACCAGCCAACCCGTCGCGTGCGACCTCCACCACAGGGCCGGCAACACCGACAATGGCGCCGTTGCCGATCGACCCACCACCGCCTGCCACAACACCCTTACTTCCGGTCGATGCTGCAGCGCCATCGGCTGCCAAAGGCGGTGCGGAGGCCGCACTGGCGCCGCAGGCCGGCACGTTGGCGCCACGGACCTTCCGCAGCCTGGACAGCGACGCCGACGGCTCATTGACGGTGGCCGAAGCCGGCGCCGACCCCGTCCTGCGCGAGAATTTTGCCGGCTTCGACAGCAATGGTGATGGGCGCCTGTCGCGCGACGAATTCGCCAGCTACCAGCCCGGTCCAGGCGACGCCGCGGGGGATTGACCGCGGCAGCACTCCAGTGCGCTGCTAAACTGGCGCGATGACCTCTTCTGCACAGCGCGACGGCCAGGCGATCCAACTGGTCGGCTTCGACGGCGACGATACCCTCTGGAAAAGCGAGGACTATTACCGCACTGCCGAAGCGGATTTCGAAGCGATCCTGGCCGATTACCTGGATCTGGGCGACAGCCGCATGCAGCAGCACCTGCTGGCGGTGGAGCGGCGCAATCTCAAGGTATTCGGCTATGGCGCCAAGGGCATGACGCTGTCGATGATCGAGACGGCGATCGAACTGACGCAGGCGCGCATCGCCGCACGCGACATCCAGCGCATCGTCGAGATCGGCCGCGCCACGCTGCAGCATCCGGTGGAGGTGATTGCCGGCGTGCGTGAGGCGGTCAGCGCAATTGCCGCCGACTATGCGGTGGTGCTGATCACCAAGGGTGACCTGTCCCATCAGGAGCAGAAGATCGAGCAATCCGGTCTGGCCGATCTGTTTCCGCGCGTGGAGGTGGTGTCCGAGAAGGATCCCCAGACCTATGCGCGCGTGTTGGGCGAGTTCGACCTGCCGGCGCAGCGCTTTGTGATGATCGGCAATTCCTTGCGCTCGGACGTGGAGCCGGTGCTGGCCATCGGCGGCTGGGGGATCTACACCCCGTACGCGGTGACCTGGGCGCACGAGCAGGAGCATGGCGTGGCCGCCGACGAGCCACGCATGCGCGAAGTGCCCGACGCTGCCGGCTGGCCGGCGGCAGTGCATGCGCTGGATGCAGTGGCCCGGCAGCACGCGCTAAGCTGACTTCCGTCGCGGCCAGCGCCGCGACCTGGATCTGCCGGCGCAACCAGCGGCGCCCAGCAACAGGACGTTTCCGGTCAGGCGCGAATGCCTGGCCGACTAGGAGGGATCACCGATGCGCATGTTGTCGTTTACCTGCCGTGTCAGCCTGACCGTATTGCTGGCTCTGTCAGGCGGCGTGCCGTCACTGACGGCTGCCGAGCTCGAAGAAGAAGTCATCAACCCGAGCGAAGTGATCTTTCGCGACGGTCAGCCTTACTACGACGATGGCGGCAACTATGTCCGCCTGCGTACGCGTCGGGACGCGGGAGAGCTGGTGTATTTCCGCATGGTGCGCTTCGACCGCGAGCAGGGCTATGTGGATGCCCAGGGCCAGAGCATTGCGACCTTGCAGACCCGGCCGGACCGGCACGAGCGCAGCAGCGTATTTGCTGTCGACGGATATTCGGGCGAGCGCTACGGCCCATACGGCGGCGACGCCCGCGCATACCTCGGGTATGGCGCCGGGCTGCGGCTGGGCGCGTCGCGCAACCGCCCCTCCGGCCAGATCTATTACGGCAATGGTCTGTACGGCCCGGACCCTTACAGCAGCCCGCACAATCGCGATGCGCGGCAGCGTTACATCGGCCCGGGCTATGTGGGTGCCTGCGATCTCAGCGGCTGCCGCGAAGTGCACTACGGCGGCTTTTACGATC
Organism: Xanthomonas sp. LMG 8993; assembly: GCF_009835065.2. Taxonomy (NCBI): domain Bacteria; kingdom Pseudomonadati; phylum Pseudomonadota; class Gammaproteobacteria; order Lysobacterales; family Lysobacteraceae; genus Xanthomonas; species Xanthomonas sp. LMG 8993. The sequence continues at coordinate 39,414 of NZ_QVIF02000012.1, forward strand.
TGCGCTGAGCGCGGCCGGCGCCGCTGTGTGCGCGCCACACATGCGAATGCTCGTGGCGGTCCGGCGTCATGCATCCGTTCCGACTCGGGGCATCCCATACGGCTGGCGCGCTGACGGCGCGCCGCCTGTGTCGGTGGCGCAAGCGCTCGGCCTGACAGCGACGCGGGCATGCGGCATCATCGGCGCATGCCTTCACTGCTTACCTCGCCGTTGCGATCCCTGCCGCTGCTGAGCGCGCTGCTGCTGCCGATGCTGGCAGTTGCGCAGACGTCGCCTGCGCCTGCCGCTGCGGCACCGGCTGCTGCGCCGGCAGTGACGCCAGGCACCGGCGATGCCTGGGTGGATCAGCATCTGGCCGACATGGGCAGCTACGCACAGCGCTACCCGGACAGCTTCATCGGCGAAGTTGCGCGCTACACCGGCACCCCGCGCGGCTATGTGCAGGCGTTGTTGCAGGTGCATGGCTGGCACGCCGGCGACATCTATTTCGCCTGTTTCTGGGCGCAGACGCTGCAGTTGTCCTGCCGCGACACCGTGCGCGCCTACAGCCGCGACCATCATGACGGCTGGGAGGGCGTGATCGCGCGGCTGTCGGTCACGCCGGAGACCGTGCATATGCGCGCGCTGCGGCACGCCATCGTCGCCAGTTACGACCGCTGGGAACGTCCGATCACGCTGGACGCGCTGCTGCGCCGCCAGCTCGGCGATCACGCGCAACGGCTGGAAGCCGCGCGCCAGGCCAGCGAGGCGGCCGAGGCAGCGGCGCAGGCCGGGCTTTAGAACGGCTGGCAAACCGACGGCGTAGCCGCCAGGCGGGTGCGGCCGTGCTCGGAACCGGCGTGTACCACTCGTACGCTGCGTTTCCTGCGCGCCGCCCACGCACATCCGGCGGCTGCCGGCTCAAGGTGGTGTCGGCTACCGGTGCGGCAGCGTGCTATTCGGCGTCAACTCGCTGCAGGTAGAGGCACCGGAGCTGTGCCAGCCGTTCGATGCGTGCCGGGTCAGCCTGAGCCTGGACGAGGCTGGCGGCCCCTCTCGCTTGTTAGCCATCCTCGGAGCGACCCACAAGATGACTGCGCTTCCGGCCACACGGGCGCAGCCGGCATTAAAACCGACATGGACCACGCCGTGCGCTGCGGTTCCGAGCTTTCCCACCATCCGCATCCAGCGGACGACCGCTCGCCAAGGATCGCCAGCCGCCACTTGATGCGTTTTACGCCTTGTTGGAACCCGCGCAGTGGCGAGGCGTGAGGTGACCAACCGGCTACGCTCCTGTCTGCGCGCCAACACAGGCGCCGGCATGCTGCCGTGCAGCTGGCCGCCGCAGGGCGCGGTCGGCGAGAATGCCGCAACGCCGGCGTTGGCCGGCCCTGCCAAGACCAGCCCATGCGCGATACCGTGTTTGTCTCTCCCGATCACATCCGCAGCCTGTTCGCGCAGGCGATGTCGGACATGTATCGCGCCGAGGTGCCGTTGTACGGCGACCTGATGACGCTGGTGGCGCAGGTCAACGCCGACACCCTGAGCGCCGATCCCGCCCTGGCCGCGCGCCTGCAACGCAACGACGAACGCGCGCGGCTGGATCTGGAACGGCACGGTGCCATCCGGGTCGGCACGGCGCAGGAACTGGCCACGTTGCGGCGGCTGTTTGCGGTGATGGGCATGCATCCGGTGGGCTATTACGATTTGTCGGTGGCCGGTGTGCCGGTGCATTCCACTGCGTTCCGCCCGATCGACGAGGCGGCGCTGTCGGTCAATCCGTTCCGCGTGTTCACCTCGTTGCTGCGGCTGGAGCTGATCGAAGACGCCGCGCTGCGGGCGCAGGCGGCGCAGATCCTGGAGCAGCGGCAGATCTTCACCGCCGCCGCGCTGGAGCTGATCGAGCAGCACGAGCGCCACGGCGGGCTGGAGGCGGCGCAGGCGCAGCAGTTCGTGGACGAAGCGCTGGAAACCTTCCGTTGGCATGGCGATGCCACGGTGTCGCTGCCGACCTACCGCGCGCTGAGCGAGGCGCACAAGCTGATCGCCGACGTGGTGAGCTTCCACGGGCCGCATATCAACCACCTGACGCCACGCACGCTGGATATCGATGCGGCGCAGGCGCAGATGCAGCGCGCCGGCATCGATGCCAAGGCGGTGATCGAGGGGCCGCCGCGTCGGCAGGTGCCGATCCTGCTGCGCCAGACCAGCTTCAAGGCACTGGAGGAGCCGGTGCGCTTTGTCGGCGACAGCGGGCAGGCCGAGCACGGCACGCACACCGCGCGCTTCGGCGAGATCGAACAACGCGGGCTCGCGCTGACGCCCAAGGGCCGCGCGCTGTACGACGCGCTGCTGGCGCAGGCACGCGACAGCGATGGCGCGGGCAGCACCGGTACCGATTACGCCACGCGGCTGCAGACCGCGTTCGTGGCGTTTCCCGACGACGAAGCCGTGCTGCGTCAGGAAGGTCTGGGCTATTTCCGCTATGCGCTGACCGAGGCCGGACGTGCCGACCCCGCGCAGGTGGCGGCAATGCCGGCAGAAACCGCAATTGCGCTCGGTCTGCTCAGTGCCGATCCGATCATCTATGAAGATTTTCTGCCGGTGAGTGCGGCCGGTATCTTCCAGTCCAATCTCGGTGGCGCCGAACAACGCGCCTATGCCGCCCATTCGAGCAAGCGCAGTTTCGAACAGGCGCTGGGTGCGCAGGTGCAGGATGAGTGCGCGTTGTATGCGCAGCTGGAGCGGGCGTCGCTGCAGGCGTTGCTGGTGTAGCGGTCAGGGCGCGCCGTCGCCCGAACAACGCATGTAACGCACGGTTTGCATCTTGCACACCGACCATCTCGACAGGTCATTGCCCGCCTATCGTCGCGAGACCTTACGCGGCATGGATGCCGCGTAAGCGCCTACACGGACGTACTTGCGGCGTGTCCTGCGATGGTAGGCGGGCAAGGGCCCTGCAACCAAGCTGCAGCCCTGCCGCGCGACAACTGATCCATCCCTGCCGTCCAACACGTCAAGGCAGCCGAACTTCCGGTCGCAGTGTCGTCTGGATGCGGTCAAACACGTGGGCTCTGGCCAGAAGCCGCGTGAGTCGAGCGCGCATTTGCAGCTCGCATCACTGTGCCGCGTTTGAATACGCTGCCAGCAGCGATGCCCCGACGTCATGCCAACAAGCGGCAAGCGATGGTGAGAGATGCCGGCCAACCGCCATGCCAGCCGGCACACACCGGTCCGTGCAGACCGGCGCGTGTGCTGCTTCGCCTCAGTGCGCCGACGCCGCCGGGCGCCGTGCCGCCGCGCGCTCTGCCCGGCGTGCACGCGCACGTGCGCGACGCGCCTTCCAGCGTTCGCTCAGGCAGGAGAAGATCACGTACAGCGCCGGGGTGCTGAGCAGGGTCAGGCTCTGCGAGAAGATCAGCCCGCCGATCATCGCGATGCCCAGCGGGCGGCGCAGTTCGGAGCCCTCGCCCAGGCCGACCGCCAGCGGCACCGCGGCCAGGATCGCCACCATCGTGGTCATCATGATCGGGCGGAAGCGCACGATCGAGGCCTCGCGTGCGGCCGCGCGCGCATCCATGCCGTGCACGCGCTGCGCCACCAGCGCGAAGTCGATCATCATGATCGCGTTCTTCTTGACGATGCCGATCAGCAGCACCAGCGCGATCATCGAAATCACCGACAACTCGGTGTTGGTGAGGAACAACGCCAGCAGTGCGCCGACGCCAGCGGCCGGCAGCGTGGACAGGATGGTCACCGGATGGATCAGGCTCTCGTAGAGCATGCCGAGCACGATGTAGACGGTGAGTACCGCGGCCAGCAGCAACACGCCCATCGAGTTGGGGCTGAGTTGCACGTTGAAGCTGTCATCGCCACTGAGGCGGATGCCGTCGGGCATGCGCAAGCCTTCCACGGTGGACTTGATGATCAGGTCCGCCTCGCCGGTGCTCACGCCCGGTGCGAGGTTGTAGCTCAGATCCATCGTGGTGTACTGGTTTTCGTGGACGATCTGCGGCGGCGCCAGCCCGGGCACCTGGGTGGCGACGGAGGTGATCGGCACCATCAGGCCGGCGCGGTTGGGCACGAAGACCTGGTCCAGCGCCTTGGGCGTTGCCGTTTGCGAGGGCAGTGCATTGACCACCACGCTGTACTGGTTGAGATCCGAATAGATGGTGGAAATGGAGCGCTGGCCGAAGGCGCCATACAGCGCGCCATCGATGGCACCGACCGAAATGCCCAGGCGCGCGGCCTTGGCGCGGTCGATCATGATGTTCTGGCGCAGGCCGGATGTATCCACGTCGGTGCCGACATCGCGCAGGCGCGGATTCTTCTTCAACGCCGCCTGCAGCTTGGGCAGCCATTCCTGCAGCTGCGCCAGGTCGTTGCCCTGCAGCGAAACGCGGTACTGCGCACCCTGGCTGGTGCCGCCACCGCCGTCGCTGGGCAGGTCCTGGATCGCGCGCAGGCGCAGATCCAGATCCGGGTAACGGTCGGCCTTGGCGCTCAGGCGTGCGACCACCTGCGCGGTGGTGTCGCGGCGGCCTTCGTCGCGCTTCTTCAATTCGATATTGAACGAGGCGCTGGAACCCTGCCGGCCGGAGCCCAGCCGCGCGCCGACGGTCTTCACCGCCGGGTCGGCCATCAGCATGTCGGTGATGCGGCGCTGGCGGCTGACCATGTCGGCAAACGACACCGTGGCGCTGGAATTGGCGCGGCCCCAGATCAGGCCGGTGTCCTGCGCCGGGAACGAGCCCTTCTTGACTGCGCCGCCGAGAAAGACGGTGGCGGCGATCAACAGCAGCGGCGTCAGCGACAGCAGCAAGGCGTGCCGCAGCGAGAAATCCAGTGCCACCGTGTACACCGCGAGCATGCGCTCGTGCATGCGATCCAGCCAGGCGCCAAAACGGCTAGGTTTTTCCGGTTCGGTGTGTGCGGACAGAAAGCGGCTGCACAGCGCCGGTGTCAGGGTCAGCGACACCAGCATCGACACCACGATCGCCGCCACCAGGGTCACGGTGAACTCGCGGAAGAACGCGCCGATCATGCCGCTGGCAAACAGCATCGGAATGAACACCGCCACCAGCGAGGCGGTGATCGAGACGATGGTGAAGCCGATCTCGCGCGCACCGGCCAGTGCGGCATCCAGACGCGGCATGCCTTCGTCCAGATGACGCATGATGTTTTCGATCACCACGATCGCATCGTCGACCACAAAGCCAATGGCGATCACCAGCGCCAGCAGGCTGAGGTTGTTCAAGGTGAAGCCCAGCATGTACATCACCAGCGCCGAGCCGGCCAGCGACAGCGGCACGGTGACCGCCGCGATCAGCGTCGGCGCCAGGCGGCGCAGGAACAGCGCCATGGTCAGGACCACCATCGCCAGGCTGATCAGCAGCGTGGCCTGCACCTCGTGCAGCGAGGCGCGGATGGTCGGGGTGCGGTCGAAGTAGGGCGTCAGCTTGGTGCCGGGCTGCAGGTAGGCGCGTAGCTCGGGAATCTGCGCCTTCACCTGGTCCACGGTTTCGACGATGTTGGCGCCGGCGCGGGTGAAGGCGTACATCACCACCGCCGGTTTGCCGTCGAACCAGGCCGCTTGATAGGCATCCTGCTGGCCGTCGTAGACGGTGGCCACATCGCCCAGCCGCACGATGCGGCCATTGGACTGGGTGGAGATCGCCAGCTGGGCGAAATCGGCGGCCTTGGATACCGAATCGTTGGCCACGATCGCCATGGTGGTGTTGCCGTCGGACAGGAATCCGGTCGGCGAGGTGACGTTGGCCGCGCGCACCGCGTTGCGCAGATCGTCCGGGGTCAGGCCCAGCGCGTTGAGCGCGCGCAGATCCACATCCACGCGGACCGCCGGTGTGGAGGCGCCGGCGATATCGACCGAACTGATGCCGGTGATCTGGCGCAGCCGTTGCGCCAGCAGCGAGTCGGCAACGTTGTAGAGCTCATCGGCCGATTGCGTGTCCGAGGTCAGCGCGATGGCAATGACCGGGTCGTCGTTCGGATTGGCTTTCGAATAGATCGGCGTGCCGAGCCCGGACGGCAGGTCCGATTGCGAGGAGTTGATCGCCGTCTGCACATCCTGCGCGGCCGAATCGATGTTGCGATTGCTCTGGAACACCAGCACCACCAGGCTGCTGCTCTCCGAACTGGAGGAGCGCATGCGGTCGATGCCGGGCAGCTGGCCCAGGTGGCGTTCCAGCGGTGCGGTGACGGTGGAGGCCATGGTGCTGGCATCGGCGCCGGACTGCGTGGCGTGCACGAAGATCACCGGAATCTGGATGTTCGGCAACGCCGCCACGCCCAGCCGCAGATAGCACATCAATCCGATCACGAACAAACCGATCGCCAGCAGCGCGGTGCCGATCGGGCGCTTGATGAAGGGCGCGGAGATGTTCATGGCTGTGGTGCCGGGATTTGGGAATCGGGATTAGGGATTCGGCAAGCGGGGGCAGCGCCACGCCCGAGCGCGCCTGCGCGCAGGCGAAGCCGCGGTCCGGTAATCCGATCAGCCATCGCTGCGCCGGTCATCATGCCGGGCGCTCCGAAGTGGAGGCCGGGGGCACGCCGTCGCGGCGGGCGGCACGCCGTGTGCGCCAGTCACGCAGCCGCTCGCCGGCACGTTCCATGTACAGGTAGATCACCGGCGTGGTGTAGAGCGTCACCAGCTGCGACAGCAGCAGGCCGCCGACGATGGCGATGCCGAGCGGACGCCGCAGTTCCGAGCCGATGCCGGTGCCCAGCGCCAGCGGCAGCGCGCCCAGCATCGCGGCGGCGGTGGTCATCATGATCGGGCGGAAACGCAGCAGGCAGGCGCGCCGGATCGCCTCGTGCGCATTGGCGCCTTCGCGGCGGGCGTCGATGGCGAAGTCGATCATCATGATCGCGTTCTTCTTGACGATGCCGATCAGCAACACGATGCCGACGATGCCGTCCACCGACAGGCTCAACCCGCACATCATCAGCGCCAGCAGCGCGCCGACGCCGGCCGGCGGCAGCGTGGAGATGATCGTCAGCGGGTGGATGTAGCTCTCGTAGAGCACGCCCAGCACGATGTAGATCACCACGATCGAGGCCAGCAGCAGCCATACGATATCGGTCTGGCTGCCGGTGAATTCGGCCGCCTTGCCGACGAACGCCGCATGCACCTGGGTGGGGATCTTCAGATCCTGGCGCGCCTGCTCGATCGCCTCCACCGCCTGCGACAGCGAATGGCCGGGCGCCAGATTGAACGAGATCGTGACCGCCGGCAGCTGTTGCTGGTGGCTGACCACCAACGGCGTGTTGGTGACCTTGGCCTCGGCCAGTGCGGCCAGCGGAATGATGCTGCCGGCGCCGACCACGATGCCGGTGTTCTGCGCGCCCACGCCGGTGGCGGTGGAGGAGTTGGACGAGGTCAGCTGGCCGAAGCTGGTGGCATTGGTGCCGGTCAACGCGCCGCTGCCGTTGCTGGCCACCGCCAGCTGGTTCATCAAGGCGGTGCTGCTGCGGAATTCCGGCGCCACTTCCAGCACCACCCGGTACTGATTGAGCTCGGTGAAGATGGTGGAGATCTGGCGTTGGCCGAAGGCGTCGTACAGCGTGTCGTCGATGGTCTGCATCGGCACGCCGAGCATGCTGGCCTTGTCGCGATCGATGCTCAGCTCCAGCGCCCGGCCCTGGTTGGCCAGGTTGTTGTCCACGTCGGCCAGCTCGGGCAGCTTGCGCATCGCCTCGGTCATGCGCCCGGCCCAGGTGGCCAGCTCGCTGCTGTCCACATCCGACATCGAATACTGGTACTCGGTGGCGGCCACGCGGGTGTCCAGGGTGACGTCCTGCACCGGCTTGAGGAACAGCGCCACGCCGGGAATGCCGGCCACCGCCTTTTGCAGGCGCGGCAGCACCTCGTCCAGGCCCTCGCGGTCGCCGCGCGTCTTCAGCACGATCGACAACTGGCCCTGGTTGATGGTCGGGTTCATGGTGCCGGCGCCGATGAAGGCGGCCACGCCGGTCACGGCGGGGTCTTTCTGCAGCGCCGCGGCCACCGCCTGGGTGCGCTGCTCCATCTGCGGGAACGCCACGTTCTGGTCGGCCTGCACCACGCCGGTGATCAGGCCGGTGTCCTGCTCGGGCAGCAGGCCCTTGGGGATCGCCATGTACAGCACCACGGTCAGCGCCACCGCGCCGATCGCCACCGCCAGGGTCAGCGGCTGGTGCGCCAGCACCCAGTCCAGGCTGCGCTCGTAAGCGCCCACGGTGCGCGTCCACAGGTTGGTCTTGCCGGCGGCGGCGGCGCGTTCGTGCGCGTCCTCGCCTTCGGGCAGGGCGTCGGGCTTGAGCAGGTAGGCGCACATCATCGGCGTCAGCGTCAGCGACACCAGCATCGAGATCACCACCGCAATCGACAGCACCCACGCAAACTCATGAAACAGGCGCCCGGTCACGCCCGGCATCAGCAGCAGCGGCAGGAACACCGCCACCAGCGACACGGTCAGCGACAGCACGGTGAAGCCGATCTGCTTGGCGCCGATCTCTGCCGCTTCCGGCCCGCTCTTGCCCTGTTCGATGTAGCGCACGATGTTTTCGATCATCACGATCGCATCGTCGACCACGAACCCGGTCGCCACCACCAGCGCCATCAGCGACAGGTTGTCCAGCGACATGCCGGCAAATGCCATCACCCCGAAGGTGCCGGCCAGCGACAGCGGCACCGCCACCGAGGGAATGATGGTGGCCCACAGCCGGCGCAGGAACACGAAAATCACCGCCACCACCAGCGCGATGGTCAGCACCAGGGTGAACTTCACCTCGTGCACCGAGGCGCGGATGGTTTCGGTGCGGTCGGAGAACACCTCCAGGTGCACGTCGGCCGGCAGCACCGCCTGCAGCTGCGGCAGGATGCTGCGGATCTGCTCCACCGTCTGCACGATGTTGGCACCGGGCTGGCGGCGGATTTCCAGCAGCACCGCCGGCTTGCCGTCGGCCCAGGCGGCGAGCTGGTCGTTCTCCACCCCGTCGACCACGTTGGCCACATCGGCCAGCCGCACCGGGCGGCCGTTGCTGTAGCTGATGATGGTCTCGCGGTACTGCGCCGCGTCGGTGAGCTGGTCGTTGGTGCCGATGCTGTAGGACTGGGTCTTGCCGTTGAGCGAGCCCTTGGGCGCGCTGACGTTGGTCTGGGTCAGCGCGCTGCGCAGCGATTCCATGGTCAGGCCCATGTTCGACAGCTGCGCCGGGTTGACCTGGATGCGCACCGCAGGCCGTACATTGCCGGCGATCGACACCAGGCCCACGCCCGGCACCTGCGACAGGCGCTGGGCCAGGATCGCATCGGCATAGCGGTTGACCTCGCGCAGCGGCAGCGAGTCGGAGGTGAGCTTGAGGGTCAGGATCGCCGCGTCGGCCGGATTGACCCGGTTGTAGACCGGTTGATACGGCAGCGACGAGGGCAGGGTGGCCTGACGGATCGCCGCCTGCACATCCTGCGCGGCGATGTCGATGTCGCGGTCCATCGAGAACTGCAGGATGATCGTGGACAGGCCTGCCGACGAATCGGAGGTCATCATCTGCAGCCCGGAGATCTGCCCGAACTGGCGCTCCAGCGGCGTGGTCACCAGCGAGGCCATGGTGGTCGCGTTGGCGCCGGGATACTGGGTGGTGACCACCAAGCTGGGCGCGTCGATCTCCGGCAGCGCCGAGACCGGCAATTGCCGGTAGCCCAGGATGCCCAGCAGCAGGATGCCCGCCATCAACAACGAGGTGGCGATGGGACGGCGGATGAAGATGGTCGAAAAGCCCACGGGGGGTGTCCTTGCTGAAGACGTCAATCGATGCCGGCGCGCGCAGCGCCGATGCACACCGGCGACGGAAGGCCCGTCGCCGGTGCTCGCGAGTTAGCGCGGACCGCCGCCGCCACGTCGGCCGCCGGCGCCGCCACGGCTCTTGTCCTGCGCGGCCTTGAGTTCGGCCTCGGTCGGCTCCGGCGGGGTCTCGCCCGGCTTGAGTGCGCTGACCTTGCTGCCCGGCTTGAGCCGGAACTGGCCTTCGGTCACCACGCGCTCGCCTGGCTTGAGCCCCTTGGTGACCTGCACATGGCTGTCGTCCACTTCCACGCCCTGCACCACGGTGCGCATCTGCGCGGTGTTGTCGTTGCCGACCACGTAGACGTAATCGCCGTCCGGGCCGCGCTGCACGGCCTGGGTCGGCACCACGGTGCCGCCGGAGATGGTGCGCAGCTGCAGGCGCACGTTGACGAACTGGCCCGGCCACAAGGCATTGTCGGTGTTGGCGAAGATCGCACGCGCACCGAAGGTGCCGCTGTCGGCGGCGATGCGGTTGTCGATCACCTCCAGCTTGCCGTCGCCGCTGATCACGTGCGCATCGCCGCGGTCCAGCGCCGCCACGTCCAGCGGGGCGGCCGCCTGGCCGCTGCGCACCGCCTGCAACTCGCGCTCGGGCAGGTTGAAGGACACGTAGATCGGGCGGATCTGGGTCAGGGTGACGATGGTGGAACTGGCGCTGACGATATTGCCCACATCCACGCCGCGGATGCCGGCGATGCCGTCGATCGGCGCGGTCACGCGGGTGAACTGCAACTGCACCTGCGCCGAGCGCATCTGTGCATCGTTGGCCGATACCGCCGCCTCGTACTGCGCCACCTGGTTACGCTGAGTATCCAGGTCTGTGCGCGAGACGTACTGCTTGTAGGCCGGGTCGTTGGAGCGCTGGTAGTTCACCCGCGAGGTCGCCAGCAGTGCCTGGTTCTGGCGCTTGGCCGCCAGTGCCTGGTCGTAGCTGGCCTGCAGGGTGCGCGGGTCGATCTGCGCCAGCAGCTCGCCCTTCTTCACTTCCTGGCCCTCCTTGAAATTCAGGCTCATCAGCTGGCCGCCGACCTGCGGGCTGACCGTGACGGTATTGAGCGCGGTCACCGTGCCCAGCGCGCTGGCGTAGACCGGCACATCCTGGGTGGTGGCGGCCACGACCGTGACCGGTACCGGGCCGCTGTTCTCGGTGCCATTGCCGTCCGGCGCGTCCGCCCGCTTGCCGTGGTTGCCCCCACCGAACATCCGCATTGCGACGAACACCACGACGAGCACCGCTACGACCAGCAGTGTGATCTTCCAAAAACGCGACATGCGACAACTCCTGAGGGCGGGCCGGGCGCTGGTGCGACCGTGGGGCGGCTGTGCGAAGCATATCGTTGCGATCAGGCAATTGAGCGTTACTGAAGTAACGGCCCGCCGGACGAAACGACTGCAGCGTTCACAGATGCAATGCAGCGGCAACGCGTCAGGGCCGATGTGGTTGACCGCAGGACTGAATCGAGCCCCACTGCAGCCCACCGAGCGTGCACCTGCACTACATTAAGCAACCATCTTTAGAGGATTGCTGATGCGCCACTCCCGCCTGCTGACCAGCGCGTTGCTGCTCGCCCTGCCCACCCTGGCCGCCGCCCAGGCCGCGCCCCGGCCCGACGTCCAGGCCGCCGCCGCGCCGTTGCAGAGCAAGCTGGTGCAGTGGCGCCGCGACTTCCACCAGCACCCGGAGCTGTCCAACCGCGAGGAGCGCACCGCCGCCACCGTGGCCGCGCAGCTGCGCAAGCTCGGCCTCAAGCCGCGTACCGGCATCGCCCATCACGGCGTGGTGGCCATCATCAAGGGCGGCAAGCCGGGTCCGAAGATCGCCTTGCGCGCGGACATGGATGCCTTGCCGGTCAAGGAGCAGACCGGCCTGCCGTATGCCTCCAAGGTCACCGCCGAGTACCGCGGCGAGCAGGTCGGGGTGATGCACGCCTGCGGCCACGACGCCCACACCGCGATCCTGCTCGGAGTGGCCGAAGCGCTGGTCGGCATGCGCGAGCAGCTGCCTGGCGAAGTGATGCTGATCTTCCAGCCCTCCGAAGAGGGCGCGCCCGGCAACGAGGAGGGCGGCGCCTCGCTGATGCTCAAGGAAGGCCTGTTCGCCGACTTCAAGCCACAGGCGGTGTTCGGCCTGCATGTGTTCTCCAGCGTGCAGGCCGGCAAGATCGCGGTGCGCAGCGGCCCGCTGATGGCCGCCTCGGACCGGTTTGCGATCAAGATGATCGGCCGCCAGACGCATGGCTCGGCGCCGTGGAACGGCATCGACCCGATCGTGGCCAGCGCCGACATGATCGGTGCCGCGCAGACCGTGATCAGCCGCCGCGCCAACCTGTCCAAACAACCGGCGGTGTTGAGCTTCGGCGCGATCAAGGGCGGCATCCGCTACAACATCATCCCCGACGACGTGGAAATGGTCGGCACCATCCGCACCTTCGACGAAGCCATGCGCCAGCAGATCTTCGCCGACCTCAAGACGGTGGCCGAGCACACCGCCGCCGCCCACGGGGCCAAGGTCGAGGCGCAGGTACCGGACCAGCCCGGCAACCCGGCCACGGTCAACGACCCGGCGCTGACCGCCAGGATGCTGCCCAGCCTGCAGGCCGTGGTCGGCGCCGACAATGTCTACGAGCCGCCGCTGCAGATGGGCGCGGAAGATTTCTCCTTCTACGCCCAGCAGGTGCCTTCGATGTTCTTCTTCGTCGGCTCCACCGCCAAGGGCATCGACCCGGCGACCGCGCCCAGCAACCATTCGCCGCAGTTCCTGCTCGACGAATCGTCGCTGGATGTGGGTCTGCGCGCGCTGTTGCAGGTGTCGCTGGATTACCTGCATCAGGGGGAGGCTGGCTGATTCGGGAATGGGGAATGGGGAATCGGGAATCGTGTGCAGTTGCGCGGTCTCCGCTGAGCGTTGGTGATCGTGTGGGGCGGCGGGCCGCTTGACGGCCCGCTGCTTCTGTCGCCAGCTCGCTCCAGCGTCCGCTATACACCTCACGGCCAGCCCGCTCGGCCTAAAATGGCGCGATGAATACCCCAGAAGATTCCACCCTCGGTCGTGAGGTCGCCTATCCCAGCGGCTACGATCCGTCGCTGTTGTTCCCGATTCCGCGCGCGGCCGGGCGCGAGGCGATCGGCCTGACGGGGGCCTTGCCCTTCATCGGCCGCGACCGCTGGCATGCCTACGAACTCAGCTGGCTCGATGCGCAGGGCAAGCCGTGCGTGGCCACTGCCACCTTGCACGTGCCCAGCGAGTCGCCGTCGTTGATCGAATCCAAGTCGCTCAAGCTGTATCTCAATTCGCTCAATGCCACCCGCTTCAATAGCGCCGAAGCGGTGCGTATGCGCATCGCCTCCGACCTGTCCACGCGCGCCGGTGCCGATGTGGTGGTGGAATTCGGTCTGCCGCCGATCGATGCGGTGGGTGAGGGCGAGTCGATCGACGCACTGGATGTCAGCATCGACGATTACGGCCCGCCCAATGCCGCATATCTGGCGGCGCACGCACAACCAGTGGTGGAAGAAGTGCTGACCTCGGCCCTGCTCAAGTCCAATTGCCCGGTCACCGGTCAACCGGATTGGGCCAGCGTCACGTTGCGCTACCGCGGCGCCCCGATCGACCGCGAAGGCCTGCTGCGTTATCTGGTGAGTTTCCGCGACCACGCCGAGTTTCACGAGCAATGCGTGGAGCGTATCTTCCATGACGTGCTGCTCCGCTGCGCGCCCGAATGGTTGGTGGTGGAAGCGCGCTATACCCGCCGTGGCGGGCTGGACATCAACCCCTTGCGCAGCTCGCCCAGCGTGCCGACGCCGCTATCGATCTTCCGCGACCTGCGCCAGTAATCGCGCCCATTCAAGGCTCGCGCCAGCTTCACGGTGGCGCGATCCACGCTTAACAGCGCGCCGCGCACCCTGCAGTCATCGTGATGCAAAGGGATCGCGGCAATGAATGTCGACAAGAAAGCAGATTTTTCCAACGTGACGTCCTCGGTCGACAGCACCGCAGACGTCGCGCCAGCGGCGGATTTCTCCAACGTGCGTACCAGCGTGCAGAGCACTGCGCAGCTGGTCGGCGAATCGGTCACCGTGCAGGCGGGCGACAGTCTGTCCAGCATCGCCAAGCGTCATTACGGCGACGGCAACCTGTGGCCGCGGATTTTCGAGGCCAACCGCGAAACGCTCAAGGATCCGGACAAGATCTTTCCAGGTCAGGTCCTGCAGTTGCCGCCGAAGTCATAGGCGCACCGCACCCCTGGCACCTTTCGAAACCCACTTTTATTCTGATATCCGGAGATCGATCCATGCGTACTACATCCGTTTCTAGCACCCTCGCCATTGCCCTTGCCGGCGTTCTCGCCCTGTCGGGCTGCAGCAAGAAGGCCGACGACGACAGCGTGTCCAAGGATCCGACCTCCGGGGCTGCCACCGAGGCGATGCCGGGCCCGGCCGCAACACCGCCGGCGAGCGATCAGGCGGGCCAGAGCACCGCGACCGGCGCCGCCAGCACCGATACCGCAGCCACGACGGGTTCGGCAGTCATGGTGTCAAGCGTAGTGGTCGGCACCACGGCGACTGCCGACAAGTCAGTGACCCCGTCGGCCAATATCGGCAGCAAAGACACCATCATCGTCTCGGTGAAAACCGATGGCAGCGCGAGCAATGTGGCGGTCGCAGCCAAGCTCACCTATCAGGATGGCCAGGTGGCCGGCGAGCAGAATGCCACCTTGACCACGACTGGCCCGGAAACCACCAACCTCAGCTTCAGCAAGCCAGATGGCTGGCCGGCCGGCAGCTACACCGCGCAGGTCATGGTGGATGGCAAGCCGGCGGGTACTCCGCAGACCATCACGGTCAAGTAAGCAGCCACGCGAGCGGGCAGTCTGCAGATAGGGATGCGTGCTCGCAACCTGGGTAGCGCACTGACTCCAAGCATGTCGGACACGCGCGTCCATCGCGCTGCCCCAACGCTCATTAAGCAGGCCATCAGGGCGCGATCACACGATCGCGCCTTTGCTTCTGCGTAATTCTCTCAGCCGGCACATTCGTTACAGCTGCATCCATCGCATTGGCCGAGTGGCGGGATGGAGCATCCGCCTGTGGTCGCTTTACCCGGGCGCGGCTCAGACGCGACAATGCCGTGCTGATCCATCGCCGCGTTCCACGCGCCGGCCGACCGGCGTGCCAGCAGCGACCCTCGTCGCGCACGCCAACGCCAGTGCCAACAACGCCGGCGCTCCTTCCGACCACACGAGCCATCGCACCTTATGTCGAAGACACCGAAGATCATTTACACGCTCACCGACGAAGCACCGTATCTGGCCACGCAGTCGCTGCTGCCGATCATCGATGCCTACACCAATACTGCCGGCATCGTGGTCGAAACCCGCGACATCTCGCTGGCCGGCCGCATCCTGTCGCTGTTTCCCGAGCACCTGAGCGACGCGCAGAAGATCGCCGACGACCTCGGTGAGCTGGGCGAGCTGGCCACCACGCCGGAAGCCAACATCATCAAGCTGCCCAACATCAGCGCCTCGGTGCCGCAGCTCAAGGCCGCCATCGCCGAACTGCAGGGCCAGGGCTATGCGCTGCCGGCGTATCCGGACACGCCCAAAGACGATGCCGAAAAGGACGTCAAGGCGCGCTACGACAAGGTCAAAGGCAGCGCGGTCAATCCGGTTTTGCGCGAAGGCAACTCCGACCGTCGCGCGCCGCTGTCGGTGAAGAATTACGCGCGCAAGCATCCGCACCGCATGGGCAAGTGGAGCAGCGATTCGAAGTCGCACGTGGCCCATATGGACGACGGCGACTTCTTCGGCAGCGAGCAATCCACCACCGTGGCGGCCGCCGGCGCGTTGAAGATCGAATTCGTCGGCAACGACGGCAGCAGCAGCGTGTTGAAGGACAAGGTGGCGGTCAAGGCCGGCGAAATCGTCGATGCCGCGGTGCTGAGCAAGCGCGCGCTGGCCAGCTTCATCGACGCGCAGATCGCCGATGCCAAGGCCAAGGATGTGCTGTTCTCGGTGCATCTGAAAGCCACCATGATGAAGGTCTCCGACCCGGTGCTGTTCGGTGTGGTGGTCGGCGAGTTCTACAAGGACACGCTGAGCAAGCATGCCGAAGCGCTTGCGTCGGTCGGCTTCGACCCCAACAACGGCATCGGCGACCTGTACGCACGCATCGCCACGCTGCCGGACGACCAGCAGGCGCAGATCAAGGCCGATATCCAGGCCGAATACGCGCAGCGTCCGGCCCTGGCCATGGTCAATTCGGACAAGGGCATCACCAACCTGCATGTGCCCAGCGACGTGATTGTCGATGCGTCGATGCCGGCGATGATTCGCGACTCCGGTCAGATGTGGAATGCCGAAGGCAAGCTGCAGGACACCAAGGCAGTGATCCCGGATCGCTGCTACGCCGATGTCTATCAAGCGGTGATCGACGACTGCAAGGCGCATGGCGCATTCGATCCGTCCACCATGGGCTCGGTGCCCAACGTTGGCCTGATGGCGCAGAAGGCCGAGGAATACGGCTCGCACGACAAGACCTTCCAGATTGCCGCCGCCGGGACCGTCAAGGTCACCGACGACACCGGCGCCACCGTGTTCGAACATGCGGTGGAAGCCGGCGACCTGTGGCGCATGTGCCAGGTCAAGGACGCGCCGATCCAGGACTGGGTCAAGCTGGCTGTGGAGCGCGCGCGCCTGAGCGAGACGCCTGCGGTGTTCTGGCTGGACAAGGCCCGCGCGCACGATGCGCAGGTCATCGCCAAGGTCGAAACCTATCTGAAGGATCACGACACCAGCGGCCTGGATATCCGCATCCTGCCGCCGGTGGAAGCGACCACCTTCTCGCTGGAGCGCATCCGCAAGGGCCAGGACACCATCTCGGTCACCGGCAACGTGCTGCGCGATTACCTCACCGACCTGTTCCCGATCCTGGAGCTGGGCACCAGCGCCAAGATGCTGTCGATCGTGCCGCTGATGGCCGGTGGCGGCCTGTTCGAGACCGGTGCCGGTGGCTCGGCGCCCAAGCACGTGCAGCAGTTCGTCGAACAGAACAGCCTGCGCTGGGATTCGCTGGGCGAGTTCCTGGCCCTGGCCGCCTCGCTGGAGCATCTGGGCAACCGCTACGACAACCCGTCGGCCACGGTGCTGGCCAAGGCGCTGGACGTCGCTAACGGTCAGTTCCTGGACAACAACAAGTCGCCAGCGCGCAAGGTCGGTGAACTGGACAACCGCGGCAGCCACTTCTATCTGGCGATGTACTGGGCGCAGGCCCTGGCTGCGCAGACCGAGGACACCGCCCTGCAGGCCAAGTTCGCACCGCTGGCCAAGGCCCTGACCGAGAACGAAGCCACCATCGTGGCCGAGCTCAACGGCGCCCAGGGCAAGCCGGTCGAGATCGGCGGCTACTATCACCCCGACCTGGCCAAGGTCAGCGAGGCGATGCGCCCGAGCAAGACCTTCAACGACGTGTTGGCCACGCTGAAGGCCTGATCCAGCGCACCGCCTGGCGGTGCGTCCAGCAGGTGCAACAGGCAGGGCCCGCCTCGATGAGGGGCGGGCCTTGTCGTTTCCGGCGTTTGCGCGCAACAGCGAGAACACGGTCGTTGCGTGCCAGGCCTCACGACCTGGTAATGCCTTGCCGGCGAGAGATCCTGCGCCTCGGTGCGAGCAGTCTCGGCATGTGGCCGACTGTGCGCCTGTTCGATTGATCGTTTGTCTCCGCTGCACGTCGCAACATGCGCTGGGTACACTGCCGGCATGAGCCAGCTCCCGTTACCGCCACAGTCCGAGCGCCGTGCGCTGGCGATCGCCCATGCCGTGTACGACGCCTTCGAGGATTATCACGCCCGTTTTGCCGAGATCACCGCACGCGCCAAACAGCGCTTTGAAACGCGCGACTGGAGCGGCGCGCGCGATGATGCGGTGGCGCGGATCGCGCTGTACGACCAGTACATCAGCGAATGCATGCTGCGCTTGCGTGCGGTGCTGCTGGGGCAGGCGCACGATCGCGCGCTGTGGATGCGCGCACGCGTGCATTACGACGCGCTGCTGAGCGGGCTGATCGACCAGGAGTTGTACAAGACCTTCTACAACACCCTGACCCGGCGTTACTTCGGCACCCACGGCGTGGATGCGGAGATCGAATTCATCGCGCTGGATATCGAGCCGACCGACGCGATCACCGTGCCGGTCGCACGGCATACCTATGCGGTCTCGCCCGGCCGGCTGACCGACATGCTGGTGCGCGTGCTCGGCGATTATTCCTTCGACGTTCCGTATGCGCATCGCACCCGCTGTGCAGCGGCGATCGCGGTGCGCCTGCTCGATGATCTCGCGCACTGGGGCGAGCACCCGGTGCGCAGCGTGGAGCTGCTGGAGACGGTGTTCTATCGCGAACGGCGCGCCTACCTGGTCGGCCGCGTGTTCGGCGAACATCGCTTCTCGCCATGCGTCATCGCCCTGGTCAACGACGACGCCGGCCTGCGTGCCGAAGCGGTGCTGACCAAACGCAGCGACGTCGCGCAATTGTTCAGCAACTCGCGCAGTTACTTCCAGGCCGATCTGGCCACCGTCGGCGACGCAGTGGTGTTCTTGCGCAGCCTGCTCACCCACAAGCCGGTCGACGAGCTGTACACGATGCTCGGGCGCGCCAAGCAGGGCAAGACCGAACGCTATCGCACGTTTTTCAGCCATTTCCAGGCGCATCCCTCCGAGCAGCTGGTGCATGCCGACGGCACGCCCGGCATGGTCATGGTGGTATTTACCCTGCCCAGTTATCCGCTGGTGTTCAAACTGATTCGCGACCGCTTTGCCTATCCCAAGACCATGAGTCGTGCGCAGGTCGAAGGCAAGTACGAGCTGGTGTTCCAGCTCGATCGCATCGGGCGCTTGCTGGACGCGCAGCCGTATCGCTTCCTGCGGTTTCCCAAATCGCGTTTCTCGCCCGCGTTGCTGGAAGAGCTGCAGACCAGCTGTGCGACGAGCCTGAGCGAAGATGGCCAGGACGTGCTGATCGCGCTGTGCTACGTGCAGCGCCGCCTGCGCCCGCTCAATCTCTACCTGCGCGAACAGCTGCCCGAAGCCGCGCATGCGGCCGCGCTGGACTACGGCCAGGCGATCAAGGACATGGCGCGCAACAATATCTTTCCCGGCGACATGCTGCTGAAGAACTTCGGTATCACCCGCCATCAGCGCGCGGTGTTCTACGACTACGACGAGCTGTGCCTGATCACCGAATGCACCTTCCGCGACTGGCCAACCGCCACCACCTATGAAGAACAGATGGCTGCCGAGCCCTGGTTCCATGTCGGCCCGCGCGATGTGTTTCCCGAGCGCTTCGCGCTGTTCATGGGCTTGCCACCCTCGCAGCTGGAAGCGGTCAAGCACCTGCACCCGGAACTATTCGACCCGCAATGGTGGCGCGACCTGCAAACCCGCCTGCGCGAGGACGACTACCCCGACACCCCGCCCTACGCAGACTCGCGAAAACTGGCCTGACGATTTACGCGTATGCGCCAAGCTGGTACAACGAAACTCAATAACCATGGAGTGCGGTCATGCAGTGGAAGCAACGCTTGGGCTTGGGCATTTTGTTGGCAATGGCGAATGTCAGCGGCGTGCAGGCAGTTCCCAGTGCCGCGCAGGTACAGGCACAGATGGAGGCCAGCATGAATATTGCAGGCGAATTGACGCTGACGCCGGACGGTACCGTTACGGAGGTCAAGCTCACCGACGAAGCAAGCCTGCCGCCAGTGGTCCGCGACCGCGTCAAACAATCGATCGCTTCCTGGCGCTTTGACCCTGTCAAAGACGATGGAAGCGCCTTGCCCGCGCAATTGCTGATGAATCTGCTGCTGGTCGCCAAGCCGGCCGATAACGGCACCTATTCCGTATCGATTCGCAGCGCGCATTTCGGCAGCCAGGAGCAAGCTGCAGCCAGCGTCGCTGCCAAGGACATGCCGGCACCTGCGTACCCTGAGCATGCGTTTCGAGAAGGTGTGACCGGGGTGGTCTATCTGCTGCTCAAGGTCGGGCGCGATGGCAAGGTCGAAGATCTGGTCGCCGAGCAGGTCAACCTGACCACGCTGGCGCCGGAATCCAAGCGCCCGCGCTGGCGCAAGGCGTTTGCCGACGTTGCAATCGCCAAGGCGCGAGGCTGGACATTTGTGCCGCCAACGCAAGGCGCCGAGGCCGACGCGCCGTACTGGGTCATGCGGGTTCCGGTCACCTTCGCCATCGAATCCTGGCCAGGCAATTCGATCGCTGCAAAGCAAGCCAAAAAGTGGCAATCCTATCTGCCGGGCCCGCGTCAGCCGGCGCCCTGGCACGAGCAGCGCGATGCGTCGGCATCGACCGACAGTCCGGATGCGCTGCCGGGTAGTGGCTTGTTCTCCGCACGCGGAGAAGGTGTGCGGCTGGTGACGCCGCTGCAAGGAACTTAAGCGCGAAGCCAACATCAGCGCGGCTGGCGAAGGTACCTCACGCCTGTTGCATGCAGAGCGGATGGTCTTGATCGTTGCCTGCCTGACGGCTTATCAGGGCTTGGCTACAAGGCCGCTGATCTGCCAGTTGGCTGCAGGGCCCTTGGCCCGCCCACCCTCGCGGGACACGCCGCAAGTACGTCCGTGTAGGCTCTTACGCGGCATCCATTCCGCGTAAGGTCCCGCGACGATGGGCGGGCAAGGACCCGTCGAGATGGTCGGTGTGCATGTTTGCGAGCAGAGCATGAGGTTTGTTGTTTGAGTCACAGCGCGTCCCACCAGCGTTCCATTTCAAGCCGAGAGAAGGCAGGCTTTTCAACAAGCACCCTGCAAAGCCTTCTGGCATCCCAACGCAGACGCGGCGATAGGCAGGTATTGGCCCCGCCGATCAACTTCCTGGTGCGGTGTCCTCGCCGCTTGCGGGACCGCGGGCGGCGAGGATGCCGCTCCCGAGCCTACACGTACGTACCTGCGGTGTGTCCCGCGAGCGGCGAGGGCACCGCGCACTCGACCAACCCGACTTGTGATTGCAAGCAACCACGCACCCACAAAAAAAGCCCCGCAATGCGGGGCTTTTTCTTGTCGAGAATACCGACCGACTCAGCGCTTCATCGAACTGAAGAACTCGTCGTTGGACTTGGTGGTCTTCATCTTGTCCAGCAGGAATTCCATCGCCGCGATTTCGTCCATCGGGTGCAGCAGCTTGCGCAGGATCCAGATCTTCTGCAGCAGCTCCGGCTCGATCAGCAGGTCTTCGCGACGCGTGCCCGAGCGGTTGATGTCGATCGCCGGGTACACGCGCTTTTCAGTGATGCGACGGTTCAGATGCACTTCGCTGTTGCCGGTGCCCTTGAACTCTTCGTAGATCACCTCGTCCATCTTGCTGCCGGTTTCCACCAGCGCCGTGGCGATGATGGTCAGCGAGCCGCCTTCTTCCACGTTACGGGCCGCACCGAAGAAGCGCTTCGGACGGTGCAGCGCGTTGGCGTCCACACCACCGGTGAGCACCTTGCCGGAGCTGGGCACCACGTTGTTGTAGGCGCGTGCCAGGCGGGTGATCGAGTCGAGCAGGATCACCACGTCCTTCTTGTGCTCGACCAGGCGCTTGGCCCGCTCGATCACCATCTCGGCGACCTGCACGTGGCGCGCGGCCGGTTCGTCGAAGGTGGAGGAGATGACCTCGCCGCGCACGGTGCGCTGCATTTCGGTCACTTCTTCCGGGCGCTCGTCGATCAGCAGCACGATCATGTGCACTTCGGGATGATTGCTGGTGATGGCCGTGGCCACCTGCTGCATCATCATCGTCTTACCGGCCTTGGGCGGGGAGACGATCAGCGCACGCTGGCCTTTACCCTGCGGCGCCATCAGATCCAGGATGCGGCCGGTGATGTCCTCGGTCGATCCATCGCCACGCTCCAGACGGAAGCGGCGACGCGGGAACAGCGGGGTCAGGTTCTCGAACAGCACCTTGTTCTTGCTGGCTTCCAGCGGCTCGCCATTGATGGTGTCGACGATCGACAGCGCGAAATAGCGTTCGCCGTCCTTCGGGAAGCGGATGCGGCCGGACAGGTGATCGCCGGTCCGCAGGTTGAAGCGGCGAATCTGGCTGGGCGAGATATAGGTGTCGTCCGGGCCGGCCAGGTAGCTGGCTTCTGCGGCACGCAGGAAGCCGAAGCCGTCGGGCAGGATTTCCAGTACACCGTCGGCGGCAACGCCTTCGCCGTGGCGGGTCAGCACCTTGAGCAGAGCGAAGATCACGTCCTGCTTGCGCGCGCGCGCCACGCCTTCCTGGATGTTGAGCTGGTCGGCGATATCCAGCAGCTTCTGCGCCGGCATCCGCTTGAGATCGCTCAGCGAGTAGACCGGGAAGCCTTCCGGCACGGCCGGGTGCGGGCGCGCGACGAACGGCTCGTTGCTGCCATCCGACGACGGCATGCCGCCGCCACCTTCGTTGCCGAAGCGGTCGCGTCCACGGTCGCGGCGGTTGCGGAAGCGGTCACGGCGGTTGCCCTGCTGGTTCTGCCCCTGCCCCTGACCTTGCTGATGCTGGCCGCCATTCTGGGCTTGGTCCTGACCCTGACCCTGACCTTGCGCCTGGGGCTGAGCCTGGTTCTGGCCCTGGCCACGGTGCTGCGCCTGATTCTGGTTCTGTTGCTGCTGCGCCTGATTGAAGCGCTGCTGCTGTGTCTGGCCACCCTCGCGGGAGTCGCCATGGGTGTCGTTGCCCTGGTTGCCCTGGTTGGGGCTGGGGGCGTTACCGGCATAGGACGCGCCATCGCCGGACGTCTGCGCCGGTGCCGAATCGGCAGCGTGCGACGGGGCCTGCGGGGCACGTGGAGCGTCGGGTGCGGGGCTGGCGGGCAAGGGCAGGTTGGGCTGCTGCGCGCCACCGTCGTCGGTGGCAGCGGCGGTCTTGCTCACGCGCGGCTTGCGCACGCGCTTCTCGACAGGAGCGTCGACGCTGCTCCCGGTATCGGAGGAAGGATGATCGGACAAGTGCGTGATTCCTCGCTAAGAGTGCGAGCGCCCGGCTGGGGGGCGAACTTTAGGTGATGGGAGTCTAGAAGAGGTTTCTAGAGGGGTACGTCGGCGCACGAACGTGCTCCGGATCAACTGACACTATCACCGCTGCGCGCAACCGCGCAAGCGCCTGCCGCAGCAGGATTTAACTGCTGGCGCATCACGGGGCGCCCATCGCTGGACGCCCACTCGCTCAGGCGGCCGCGCCGCCCAGGGTCTTGTCGATCATCTGGGTCAGCTGGCCCTTGCCAACCGCACCGATCTGGGTGGCCTGCACCTGGCCATCCTTGAACAGCAACAGCATCGGGATCGAACGCACGTGGTACTTGATGGCCAGGGCGCGGTTCTGGTCCACATTGACCTTGGCAACCTTCAGTCTGCCCTGGTATGTATCGGCCAGATCGTCCAGCACCGGGGCGATCATCTTGCAGGGTCCGCACCACTCGGCCCAGAAATCCACCAGCACCGGTTCGCCGGATTGCAGTACAGCTGTATCGAAGTCGGCATCGCCGACATGTTGAACCTTATCGCTCACGTTGGGTCTCCTGGAAACCAAAACGGCCCGCCCGAACGGGCAGGCCGCTACATTGCGTTAAACTGGGGCATTGCGCGACTGAATCAAGTGTCAGTCCTGAAGCCGCGCTGTCCGCCACAACAGCCGCAGTTTGCGACGCTGTCGGCATCGATGCAAGCCGCGCCCGGGCTGCCCAGGGCGCCTCACGAAGACGGAATAATGAGCGACAAACCGCTGACCGATTTGACTTTTTCCACGTTCGACCTGCATCCGGCGCTGATCGCCGGGCTGGAGAGCGCCGGGTTTACCCGCTGTACCCCGATCCAGGCGCTGACCCTGCCGGTCGCGCTGCCGGGCGGCGACGTCGCCGGCCAGGCCCAGACCGGCACCGGCAAGACCCTGGCGTTCCTGGTGGCGGTGATGAACCGCCTGCTGATCCGCCCGGCGCTGGCCGACCGCAAGCCGGAAGACCCGCGCGCGCTGATCCTGGCGCCGACCCGCGAGCTGGCGATCCAGATCCACAAGGATGCGGTCAAGTTCGGCGCCGACCTGGGCCTGCGCTTCGCGCTGGTCTACGGCGGGGTGGACTACGACAAGCAGCGCGAGCTGCTGCAGCAGGGCGTGGACGTGATCATCGCCACCCCGGGCCGGCTGATCGACTACGTCAAGCAGCACAAGGTGGTCTCGCTGCATGCCTGCGAGATCTGCGTGCTGGACGAAGCCGACCGCATGTTCGACCTGGGCTTCATCAAGGACATCCGCTTCCTGCTGCGGCGCATGCCCGAGCGCGGCACCCGCCAGACCCTGCTGTTCTCGGCCACGCTCAGCCACCGCGTGCTCGAGCTCGCCTACGAGCACATGAACGAGCCGGAAAAGCTGGTCGTCGAAACCGAGAGCATCACCGCCGCACGGGTGCGCCAGCGCATCTATTTCCCGTCTGACGAAGAGAAGCAGACGCTGCTGCTGGGCCTGCTGTCGCGCAGCGAAGGCGCGCGCACCATGGTGTTCGTCAATACCAAGGCGTTCGTCGAGCGCGTGGCGCGCACGCTGGAACGGCACGGCTACCGGGTCGGCGTGCTATCGGGCGACGTGCCGCAGAAGAAGCGCGAGTCGTTGCTCAACCGCTTCCAGAAGGGCCAGCTCGAAATCCTGGTCGCCACCGACGTGGCCGCGCGCGGCCTGCACATCGACGGCGTCAAGTACGTCTACAACTACGACCTGCCGTTCGATGCGGAAGACTACGTGCACCGTATCGGCCGTACCGCGCGGCTGGGCGAAGAGGGCGATGCGATCAGCTTCGCCTGCGAGCGCTATGCGATGAGCCTGCCGGACATCGAGGCCTATATCGAGCAGAAGATCCCGGTCGAGCCGGTGACCTCCGAGCTGCTGACGCCGCTGCCGCGTACCGCGCGTGTACCGGTGGAAGGCGAAGAGGCCGACGAGGATGCTGGCGACAGCGTGGGCACCATCTTCCGCGAGGCGCGCGAACAGCGTGCTGCCGAAGAGCAGCGCCGCGGCGGTGGTCGCAGCGGTTCGGGTGGCGCATCGCGCAGCGGCAGTGGCGGCGGTCGTCGCGACGGCGGCAGTGCCGATGGCAAGCCGCGTCCGCGTCGCAAGCCGCGTGTGGAGGGCGAAGCCCCGGCAGCGGCAGCGCCGGCCGAAACGCCGGTGGTTGTGGCGGCGTCGGTCGAGGCGCCTTCCACCATCGTGGCCGATGCCGAGCGCGCACCACGCAAGCGGCGCCGTCGTCGCAACGGCCGCCCGGTCGAAGGTGCCGAGCCGGCAGTGGCCTCCACACCGGTCGCCGCACCTGCCGCACCGCGCAAGCCCACCCAGGTGGTCGCCAAGCCGGTGCGCAGCGCCGCCAAGCCGTCCGGCAGCCCGTCGCTGCTGAGCCGCATCGGTCGTCGCCTGCGCTCGCTGGTGTCCGGCAACTGATCGCCTGCGGCCTGCGTCGCATTGCCGGGCTCCGGCGATGCGACGCAAGCGCTGGCGCTCCGGCATAATCGCTGAATGACCGTTCTGCGTTTCGACAACGTCAGCAAGCACTACGCCGGTGGCCACCAGGCGCTGACCGATGTCAGCTTCGAAGTGGCCGATGGCGAGATGCTGTTCGTGACCGGCCACTCCGGCGCCGGCAAAAGCACCCTGCTCAAATTGATCCACCTCAGCGAGCGGCCCAGCCAGGGCGCGGTGCTGCTGGGCGAACGCAACCTGCTCAAGGTGCGCGGCCGGCAGATTCCGCTGCACCGTCGCCAGGTGGGTGCGGTCTATCAGGACCATCGCCTGCTCAACGACCGCAGCATCGCCGAGAACGTGGCGTTGCCGCTGATCCTGCGCGGCACCCGGCGTGCCGAGATAGGCAAGCGCGTGCGCTCGGCATTGGAGCGGATCGGGCTGGCCCATCGCGAGCGGGCCTTGCCGTCGCAGTTGTCGGCCGGCGAGCAGCAGCGCGTGGGCATCGCCCGTGCCATCGTCGGCGAACCACGCCTGCTGGTGGCCGATGAGCCCACCGGCAATCTGGATCCGGCGCTGGCCGCGGAAATCATGCAGTTGTTCGCCGAACTGCCCGCGCGCGGCACCAGCGTGCTGGTGGTCAGCCATGACCTGGCCCTGCTCAAGCAGATGCGCAAGCGCGTGCTGATCCTGGATCACGGCCGCCTGGTCGACGACATCTCGCCGCAGGATCTGGCCGAATGAGCAAGCCCGCCAATACCGAAGCCGTCGCCCCCTCGCGGGTCGGCGTGTGGATCGACCACCATCTGCACAGCATCGCCTTCAGCCTGGGCCGTGCCATGCGCAAGCCGTGGGCCACCTTGCTGACCATCGTGGTGATGGCGCTGGCGCTGGCCTTGCCGCTGGGGCTGTCGATCGCGCTGGACAACGTCAAGTTGCTGGCCGGCAGCGTGCAGCAGTCGCGCGAGATCAACCTGTTCCTGAAGGTCGAGATCGGCGCCGAGGCCGCGCAGGCCCTGGCCGGCGAACTGCGTGCGCGCCCGGACGTTGCCCAGGTCGCGCTGCGCACGCCGGCGCAGGGGCTGACCGAACTGCGCGAGAGCGCCAAGCTCGACGAGGCGATCGATGCGCTGGGCGACAACCCGCTGCCGACGCTGCTGGTCGTCACGCCCAGCGAGACGGCCGACGATGCGCAGCTGGCCGGCGCGCTGCAGGCCTTGCCGCAGGCCGACCAGGTGCAGCACGACGCGCTGTGGCGCAAGCGCCTGGATGGCTGGCTGCACTTCGGCGAGCGGCTGGTGCAGGTGCTGTCGGCTCTGCTGGGTGTCGGCGCGGTGCTGGTGGTCGGCAATACGGTGCGGCTGGACATCCAGTCGCGGCGCGAGGAAATCGGCGTGCTGCAGTTGCTGGGCGCCAGCGATGGCTTCATCCGGCGTCCGTTCCTGTACCTGGGGGCCTGGTACGGGCTCGGTGCCGGCGCTGTGGCGCTCGCGCTGATCGCCGCCTCCGGGCTGGCACTGCGCGCGCCGTTGGCGACCCTGGCCGACAGTTACGGCAGCTCCTTTACCCTGCACGGGCTGGATCTGCTGCATTCTGCGCTGGTGCTGGTCGGCACCCTGGTCCTGGGCTGGCTGGGCGCCTGGCTGGTCACCGGCCATTTCCTTCGCCAGACCCGTCCCACCGAGACCTGAGGCCTGCCATGCATCCACCGGATCTCAAGCACCTGATCAGCGACGCGCCGCGTGTGATGGTGGTCGATGGCTCCAAGCTGGTGCGCAAGCTGATCGCCGATGTGTTACAGCGCGATCTGCCCAACGTGCAGGTGATCGGCTGCTCCAGCATCGCCGAGGCGCGCCAGGCGCTGGAAGCCGGGGCGGTGGATCTGGTCACCACTTCGCTGTCGCTGCCCGATGGCGATGGCCTGACCCTGGCGCGCAGCGTGCGCGAAGCGGCCGGCCAGGCCTATGTGCCGGTGATCGTGGTCTCCGGCGATGCGCAGCAGCATCTGGTGGAGCGCCGCTTCACCGAATACGTCACCGATTATTTCGACAAGGCGCTGGGCCACGAAGCCCTGGCGACCTTCATCCGCGGCTATGTGCAGCCCGAGCCGGTGGTCGGCGCGACCGTGCTGTACATCGAGGACAGCCGCGTGGTGGCCGAGGCGACCAAGCGCATGCTCGAGCGGCAGAGCCTGAAGGTGGTGCATGTGCTCACCGCCGAGGATGCCTTTGCGCTGCTCACCGCCGAATCGCTGGGCCGCACCGAGCGCCGCATCGACGTGGTGCTGACCGATGTGACCCTGAAGGGCGAGCTCAACGGCCGCGACGTGGTCGAGCGCATCCGCATCGACTTCGCCTACGGCAAGCGTCGCCTGCCGGTGCTGGTGATGACCGGCGACACCAATCCGCGCAACCAGTCCGAGCTGCTGCGCGCCGGCGCCAACGACCTGGTGCAGAAACCCATCGAAGAACGTCTGCTGGTGACCAAGGTGCTGTTCCAGCTGCGCCTGGCACGGCTCGAGGACCAGGCTGTCACGCTATGACCGAAGTGGCTGAAGTGGAAGCGCGTATCCAGCTGGAACCGTCGTGGAAGGCGCGGGTGGGCGATTGGTTGCTGCGCCCGGAAATGCAGGAGCTGTCCGCATTCCTGCGCCAGCGCAAGGCGGCCGGGGCGCGGGTGTTCCCGCCGGGCCCGCAGATCTTTGCGGCCTTCGACGCCACCCCGTTCGAGCAGGTCAAGGTGGTGATCCTGGGCCAAGACCCGTATCACGGTGAAGGCCAGGCGCATGGGCTGTGCTTCTCGGTGCTGCCCGGGGTGCCGGTGCCGCCGTCGCTGCTCAACATCTACAAGGAGATCCAGGACGACCTGGGCATCGCACGTCCGGACCATGGCTATCTGATGCCGTGGGCGCGCCAGGGCGTGCTGCTGCTCAATGCGGTGCTGACGGTGGAGCAGGGCCGTGCCGGCGCGCACCAGAACAAGGGCTGGGAAGGCTTCACCGACCATGTGGTGGAGACCCTCAACCGCGAGCGCGAAGGTCTGGTGTTCCTGCTCTGGGGCAGCTACGCGCAGTCCAAGGGCAAGGTCATCGACCAGGCGCGCCATCGCGTGTTCAAGGCCCCGCATCCCTCGCCGTTGTCGGCGCATCGCGGCTTTCTGGGCTGCCAGCACTTCTCCAAGACCAACGAGCACCTGCAGCGCCGCGGGCTGGGCCCGATCGACTGGTCGCTGCCGCCCCGCAACGCGCTGGACACCACTCCGGCCAGCGGCTGAACGGTACCGGCGCCGGCCCGTTTCGCGGCGGCTTTGTCACGGTCTGCGCAGGGCGGCGGTGGTAGCGTAGATGCTCGAAGTCGGGGAGCTTCGCCGTAGAACGACGGCGACGCAAAAAGCCCGAACGTCCTATAAATGGAACGCTGGGAACTTTTTCTGTACCCGGCAGTCCAATAGTTCGACTGCTAAGATGGTGCCCTATGAACCAGATCACCTCGACTGCCCTAGTGGCAAACAATCTCCCGATTCCCAGTGCGCTCGGTTCGCTGGACGCCTACATCGGTGCCGTGCACCAGATCCCGGTGCTGTCGGTCGATGAGGAACAGAATCTTGCCCGTCGCTTCCGTGACGAGCTGGATCTGGACGCCGCGCGCGAGCTGGTCCATTCCCACCTGCGCTTCGTGGTGCACGTCGCTCGCGGCTACAACGGCTACGGCCTGCCGCTGGGCGACCTGATCCAGGAAGGCAACATCGGCCTGATGAAGGCGGTCAAGCGCTTCGACCCGGAAATGGGCGTGCGCCTGGTCAGTTTCGCGGTGCATTGGATCCGTGCCGAGATGCACGAGTTCATCCTGAAGAACTGGCGCATCGTCAAGGTCGCCACGACCAAGGCGCAGCGCAAGCTGTTCTTCAACCTGCGCAAGTCCAAGACCCGCCTGGGCTGGCTCAATGCGTCCGAGGTGACTGCGGTCGCCAAGGACCTGAACGTCTCCGAGCGCGAAGTGATGGAGATGGAGTCGCGTCTGTCCGGTCGCGATATCGGCTTCGATGCCTCGTCCGACGAAGACGACGATCATGGTCCGCCGTCGCCGGTGAGCTACCTGGTGGCCAACGACGAAGATCCGTCGCAGGCCTACGAGCGCCACGACAGCGAAGACAATCAGCTGCAGTTGCTGCGCGAAGGCATGGCCGGCCTGGACACGCGCTCGCGCGACATCGTCAAGCGCCGCTGGCTGGACTCCGACTCCAAGGTGACGCTGCAGGAGCTGGCCGACGAGTACGGCGTGTCGGCCGAGCGTATCCGCCAGATCGAGGCGAATGCGCTGAAGAAGATGAAGGCACTGTTCGTGGCCTGATCTCTCGATCATGCCCCAGGTGTCGTACAAACGGCCCGGTCTTCCGGGCCGTTTGCATGTGGGCTGCCGGTGCTGCGTCGAGTCCGACGACGCGTGGTTGTTCGTCGTGGTCGCTCGCCGATGATCGACCGCGCGCTGCGCCCGCCCGCGCTATTCCGGCAGGCGCGCCACCGGCAGATGCCAGCCGTAGCGGATGGCCATGAAACGCAGCCCGAAACAGACCAGCGCGCCGGTCGCCAGCGACCAGGCCTGCGGCACTGCGAGCATGTGCCCGATCGCGACCAGGCCGCCACCGGCCAGCGCGGCGACCGCATACAGCTCGGCCTGCAGCACCACCGGCGTCCGCGCCACCAGCAGATCACGCGCGATGCCGCCGCCGATGCCGCTGAGCATGCCGAGTAAGGTCGCGCTGAGCGGGCTGAGTTGGTAATCGAGCGCCTTGCTGGTGCCGTACACCGCAAACAGCGCCAACCCGGCCGCGTCGAACAACTGCACCGGGTTGCGCAGCCGTTCCACCGCCGCATGCCAGTAGAAACCGGCCACGCCGGCCAGGCAGGCGACCAGCAGGTACTGCGGATGCACCAGCGCGGCCGGCGGGGTGGCGCCGATCAGCACATCGCGCACGATGCCGCCGGACACAGCCGCCGCGCACGACAGCACCAGTACGCCGAACAGATCCAGGCGATTGCGCACCGCCACGGTCGCGCCGCTGAGGGCGAACACGAAGGTGCCGAGCAGATCCAGCAGGAACAGGAGAGTGGTCACGATCAGACCGTCGCATCAGGCCGCACAGCATCGCGCACGGCCTGCGCCGCTGTCATCCGTCCTTGCTGCTGGGCGGCGGATCGTCGGTGGCACCGCCGAAGATGATGCGCGCGGCGCGCTGGTAGCTCCAGTACGCCATCGCCCAGTTCACCAGCACCACGAACCGGTTGCGGAAACCGATCAGGAAGTACACGTGCGCGGCCAGCCAGAACCACCAGGCCACGATGCCGGAGAGCTTGAGCTTGCCGACATGCACGATGGCGGCCATGCGGCCGATCGTGGCCAAGTTGCCGTAGTCCTGGTAACGGAAGGCTGGTGCAGGCTGGCTGCGGTGGCGGGCGCGGATCGCCTTGGCGATGTGCTTGCCCATCTGCTTTGCTGCCGGTGCCACACCTGGTACCGGGCGGCCGTCTTGCTGGACCGAGGCCAGGTCGCCGCCGACGAAGATCTCCGGGTGACCGGGTACGCTCAGGTCCGGCTCCACCAGCACGCGGCCGGCACGATCCAGCGGCACGCCCAGCGTGCGCGCCAGCGGCGATGCCGCCACGCCGGCGGCCCACACCACGGTGCGTGCAGGCACGAAGGTGTCGCCGAGCTGATAGCCCAGCGCATCGATGTGGGTGACCGGCGTGCCGGTGTGCACCTCCACGCCCAGGCGCTCGAGCTGCTTGCGCGCCTTGGCGGTGAGATCGTCCGGGAACGAGGGCAGCACGCGCGGGCCGGCTTCGACCAGGCGCACGCGCGCCTGCTGCGGGTCGATATGGCGGAATTCGTTCTTGAGCGTGTGGCGGGCGATCTCGGCCAGCGTGCCGGCCAGCTCGACGCCGGTCGGGCCGCCGCCGACCACGGCAAAACTCAGCCAGGCCGCGCGTGCGGCCGGGTCGGACTCTGCCTCGGCGCGCTCGAAGGCGAGCAGCAACTTGCGCCGCAGCACCAGCGCGTCGTACAGCGTCTTCAGGCCGGGCGCATGCTCGGCCCATTGATCGTTGCCGAAGTAGGCATGGGTGGCGCCGGTGGCCAGCAGCAGCATGTCGTAGCCGAGCGTGCTGCCGTCGGCGAGCACCACCTCACGGCGGGCCGGTGCGATTTCGGCGACGTCGCCGAGCAGCACTTCGACATTGCGCTGCTCGCGCAGGATATGGCGCAGCGGCGCGGCGATATCCGGTGCCGACAGGCCGGCGGTGGCGACCTGGTACAGCAGCGGCTGGAACAGGTGATGGTTCTGGCGGTCGATCAGGGTGATGCGGATGCCGGGATCGTCGAGTGCGCGGGTGGCCCATAAGCCGGCGAAACCGCCGCCAACCACAACCAGGTGCAGCGGAGCTTGGGAGGGGGAAGAAGTCATCGTAAGGTCCGATGGATTGCGACGCGGGCTCATCAGCATGCCGCATCGGTAATGAACATGCCGCCTGGACCCGGCCTGCCTGCGGCATCATGTCGCATCTCATCCACATGATGACCGCATGCCGTCGCTACCCCCACCGTTGCCGCCGCTGTCGCCACCGCCATCCGCTTCTCCGGCGATGGCACCGGCTGCCGCGCGTGCGCCCGGACAGAAGCTCAGCGGCGTCACACTCGGCCTGATCGGGCTGGCGACCTGCGTGGTGCTGTTCGGCATGCTGGTGCTGGGCGCGCTCGGCTGGCTGATCGTGTTCGGCTGGTCGCTGTTTGCCGACCAGGCACGCGCCGCGCTGCAGGACGATGCGGTGGTGCAGGAACAGATCGGCCAGATCCACACGATGCGGGTGGATCTGGTGCGCACCGGTCTGGCGCCGGGTGACGACGATTTCGTGTTCACGGTGGAAGGCGATCGCGGCCGCGGCCGCGTGCATGCCACCTGGGTCAGCGGCGGGTCCGAGCGCGAGATCCTGAGCGATGGCGTGTTGACCATGCACGATGGCAGCCAGTACACGCTGCCGTCGGCCGATGCCGCCGACACCGAAATCGACACCGACTCTGCCGACACCTTCGAGGAATGACCATGATCGACAATCCCGACAAACGCATCGCCTTGCTGATCGATGCCGACAACGCGCCGGCCGGCAAGATCGACGTGGTGCTGGCCGAAGTGGCGCGCTATGGCGTGGCCAACGTGCGCCGCGCCTACGGCAACTGGAAGAGTCCGCACCTGAAGAGCTGGGAAGCGGCGCTGCACGAATACGCGATCCGGCCGATCCAGCAATTTGCCTACAGCTCGGGCAAGAACGCCTCGGACATGGCGATGGTGATCGATGCGATGGACCTGTTGTATGCACGCAATCTGGATGGCTTTGCGATCGTTTCCAGCGATGCGGATTTCACTCCGTTGGTGATGCGTCTGCTCACCGATGGCATGAAGGTGTATGGCTTCGGCGAGAAGAAAACCCCGGCGCCGTTCGTCAATGCCTGTTCCAAATTCACCTATGTCGAAGCGCTGGGCGAGCAGGCGGCAGCGGCCAGCGACACCGCCGCCGGCCGCAAGGATGCCACCGCGCTGCGCGGCGACACCCGGCTGGTGCAGATGCTGCGCAATGCGATCGACAGTGCCTGCGAAGACGATGGCTGGGCGCATCTGGGCGCGGTGGGCAAGCAGGTGGCCAACCAGGCCTCGTTCGACCCACGCAACTACGGTTATCGCAAACTCAGCGACCTGGTGCGTGCGATCGGCCTGTTCGAGATCAAGCAGGACGAGCAGGCCCTGTGGGTGCGCGATGCGCCCAAGGGCGGGCGGGCGAAAGCAGCGCAGCCAGCGGCCGCCGTCGCCACGCAGGCGTCCACCGCGAAGCGTCCGGCGCGCGCGACCCCCAAACCGCCAGCAGGGAAATGACGATGGCTGACGCTGCGATGCAACCGGCGGCAGGAAACGCCTCGATCACGCTATGGGGGCGGCGCAATTCCAGCAATGTCCGCAAGGTGCTGTGGTGCGCCGAAGAAGCCGGGGTGCCGTACACCTCGATCGAAGTCGGTGGTGCGTTTGGTCGTAACGACACGCCCGAGTATCGCGCGTTGAATCCCAACGGTCTGGTGCCGACGATGCAGGATGGTGAGTTGGTGCTGTGGGAGTCCAATGCGATCGTGCGCTACCTGGCCGCGCAATATGCGCCGGCCCTGTATCCGCAGGCACCGGCCGAACGCGCGCTGGGCGATCGCTGGATGGACTGGACCACCTCGACGTTTGCCGGCGTGTTTCGCGACCTGTTCTGGGGCGTGCTGCGCACACCGGAACCCGAGCGCGATCCTGCGCGCATCGCCGCGGCGCTGGCGCACTCGGGCGACCTGCTCGCACGCGCGGATGCGGCCCTGGCGCAGCAGCCGTATCTGTCCGGCGCGCAATTTGCGATGGGCGATATTCCACTGGGCAGCTTCATCTACGCCTGGTTCGAAATGCCGATCGAGCGGCCCGAGCTGCCACATCTGCAGGCGTGGTACCAGCGCCTGCGCGCACGGCCTGCGTACCAGCGTGGCGTGATGACCGCGCTGACCTGAGTTTCGCGTTTCCGCTCAGGCCAACATGGCCCATGGCAGACACCGCACGCGCTGCCGACACGGCACGTTGCTGCAAGGACATGCGCCTCATACATCGCGCGGCCAAATAGCCCGCGTTCTCTGTAGGAGCGCACTTGTGCGCGAGGGCATTCCCAGTAACGCCCCATCGCGCGCAAGCGCGCTCCTACAAAAACGTGAGGACACGTGCGGCCTGTTCGCTCGCGGTGTTGTAGGAGCGCACCCGGGCGCGAGGGCATTCCCGGTAACGCCACATCGCGCCCAGGTGCGCTCCTACGCAAGCTGGGTACACGGTGGTCTGGCTGCAGCCCCGCGTGCGATACGCCCGCCCTAATACAGATCGATCGGATCCACATCCAGCGACCAGCGTACGCGCCGCGCCTGCGGCAACGCATAGACCGCAGGCAGTTGCGCATCCAGCAGACGATGCAGCGCCGAGCGCTGTTGCGCGGACAACAGCAACTGGGTGCGCTGGAAACCGGCGCGACGTGGCATCGGTGCCGGCATCGGGCCGTAGCACTCCACTGCGGCAAACGCAGGCGATTGTGCGGTGCTGTCTGCCGTGGTCAGGCCGCGCACCGCCATCAGGAACTGGTTGGCCGCGGCCACGTCCTTGGCCTCGGCGCGGAACAGCGCCAGATGCGCGAACGGCGGAAATCCCGCGGCCTCGCGCTGCTGCAATTCGGCATCGGCGAAGGCGTGGTAGCCGCCGTTGACCAGGGTCTGCAGCAGGGGATGTTCGGGGTGATGGGTCTGCAGCCAGACCTCGCCGGGGCGGTCGGCGCGGCCGGCGCGTCCGGCCACCTGGATCAGCTGCTGGGAGAGCTTTTCGGCGGCACGGAAGTCGGCCGAGAACAGGCCTTCGTCGATGCCGACCACCACCACCATGGTCAGCCGTGGCAGATCGTGGCCCTTGGCCAGGATCTGGGTGCCGACCAGGATGCCGGCCTCGCTGCCCAGGCGCGCCAGCTGGGTCTCCAGCGCGTCGCGGCGCTGGGTGGTGCTGCGGTCGATGCGCACCACCGGAAACTCCGGGAACGCTTCGGTCAGGCGTTCTTCCAGCCGCTCGGTGCCGATGCCTTGCGGCTGCAGCGCCAGGCTGGCGCAGGCCGGGCAGGCCAGCGGTGCCTGCTGGCGCGCGCCGCAGTGATGGCATTGCAGGCGCCGCCCGCCGGCGTGCACGGTCATCGGGGTCTGGTGCAGCGGCGTGCTGCAGCGCTGGCAGGCGGCAGTCCAGCCGCAGTCGTGGCACAGCAGCACCGGCGCATAGCCGCGGCGGTTCTTGAACACCAGTACCTGCTCGCCGCGCGCCAGGGTGGCGCCGATGCCGGCCAGCACCTCCGGCGACAGGCCGTCCTTGAGCGGGCGCTTGCGCACGTCGAGCACGCGCACGCGCGGCGGACGCGCCTCGCCGGCGCGGCGCGACAGGCGCAGATGCCGGTAGCGGCCGGAATAGGCGTTGTGCAGGCTCTCCAGCGACGGCGTGGCGCTGCCCAGGATCACCGGCACATCCAGCGCCTTGCCGCGCACCAGCGCGAAATCGCGGGCGTGATAGCGGATGCCGTCCTGCTGTTTGTAGCTGCCGTCGTGTTCTTCGTCGATCACGATCAGCCCGGCATTGGGCAGCGGGGTGAACACCGCCGAACGCGTGCCGACGATCAGCTTGGCTTCGCCGCGCCAGGCCGCCGCCCACACCCGCGCACGTTCGCCGTCAGACAGCCCCGAATGCAGCGCGTGCACCGGCACGCCCAGGCGGGCGCGGAAGCGGCCCAGCGTCTGCGGGGTCAGGCCGATCTCCGGCACCAGCACCAGCGCCTGGCGGCCAGCCGCCAGGCAGTCGGCGATCGCCTGCAGGTAGACCTCGGTCTTGCCGCTGCCGGTGACGCCATCGAGCAGATAGGTGGCAAAACCGCGCTGCGCACGGATGGCGTCGGCGGCGGCCTGCTGTTCGTCGTTGAGCTGCGGGCCGTTGCCGGGACGGGGCGGGATGCTGTCGGCCGGCACCGCCACGCGCTCGGCATGGCCGCGCTTGACCAGGCTGCGTGCGGCCTCGCGCCACTGCGGCAGCAAGGGGTCCAGCTGTTCTTCGCCCAGCGCACCGGTCAGCAGCAGGGCGGCCAGCAAGGCGGGGCGGCTGCCGGCGCGCAGGCTGGCGGCGCCGGTGCGCCCGGCCTCGGTGAGCTGCCAGGCCCAGGCATGGGTGTCGGCCAGCGGCTCGCCGCGGCGCAACGGGCCGGGCAGGGCGCTGGACTGGGCCTCGCCCAGCGGTGCGTGGGTGTAGCGCGCCAGCCACTGCAGCGAACGCGCCAGCTCCTCGACCAGCAGCGGGGCGTCGTCGCACCAGGCCAGCGCCGGGCGCAGTCCTTCGGCGGAGGCCAACTGGCCGATCTCCACCACCACCCCGACCAGCTCGCGCGGCCCGAACGGCACCCGCACCCGGCAGCCGACCCGCGCGGGGTCGGTCAGCGGCGCGTCGGCCGGAGGCAGATAGTCGAACAGTTGGGGCAGCGGCACCGGCAGGGCGACGCGCAAGGTGGCGACGGTCGAAGACATCCGGTCAGTCTACCGACCCTGTCCAGTACCCGGCAGACGCCGCTCGGTCGTCTCCGAATCGGTGCTTCGGCTTACGACGCGTTTGTGTGACGGAAGTGATAAATCCGACGTAAACCTATGTGAGGACTAGGGAAACGGGTTTATCCACACTGCCTGTGGATAAACCTGTGAATTAGTCTCGTGCTCCACGCTGTGAAGGCGGATTCACTAGCTTCTGCAACCTGTTGGACATTTTTTCGCCAATCGGCTTAAAGCGATAAGGATCAATCACTTAGGCGTGAAACACGAATGCAACAAAGAAAAATCAACAGTTGACAGACGCCCGCGTATCGGCATGTCTGCCGCTGTGCACAACCTGCGCAGGTGACGGCAGTCGATGGCACCGGGACGCAGCGCAGCCGGGTCGATCTGTCAAGCCATCGGCGGGGGCCGATTGCGTCGGTATCATGCCGGCCGATGCTG
This sequence comes from Xanthomonas sp. LMG 8993, assembly GCF_009835065.2. NCBI lineage: Bacteria > Pseudomonadati > Pseudomonadota > Gammaproteobacteria > Lysobacterales > Lysobacteraceae > Xanthomonas > Xanthomonas sp. LMG 8993. Next base: position 76,320 of record NZ_QVIF02000012.1, read on the forward strand.
GAGTTCCCATGACCGTAGTCCCCGACGCCCCCGTCACCCCTGCCGCGCTGTCTGCTTTCCTGCGCGGTGTCGAACGCCGGGGTCTGGTACTCGCACAACTGCAATGCGGCGATGGCGCGGCGGCCGAGCGGGCCCTGGCGGCGGCGTTGCGTGCGTTCAGCAGCCAGGCGGCGGGTCGCCCGATGGCCGGCTGGCCGATGCGCTTCTGGAGCCTGCTGGCAACGGCACCGCCGCTGCGGCGCGAGCCCATGCCGGGGACCTGGCTGCCGCCGTTCACCGCACTGGGGCGGATGCAGACCAGCGACCGGCTGGCGCTGCTGCTGCGTATCGTGGCCGGGCTGGAAGAAGAGCCTGCCAGCGAGGTGCAGGGCATCGAGGTGGCGGCCTATCGGCAGTCGCTGGCCCGTGCCTGCCCACGCGATGCGGCCGGCAACCCGGATGCGCAGGCCTGGCGGGCCCTGGCCGAGGCGGCGCAGCAGGAGTTGCGCGAGCTCAGCCCGGCGCAGGTCAGCCGGCTGGCACAGCTCCGCGAGTCGGCCCTGGCAGGCATGCCGCTGCAGCCTGTCGCGGCCGCGCCTGCGGCCGCCGCCGAAGCGCGCCGCCCGGCCGCGCCGCGCCACCGTCCTGCACGCCAGTGGCAGTGGCCGCGGATCGACCGCCGCCACGCCGGCCTCGTGCTGGCCGTGCTGGCGTTGGCGCTGCTGCTTGCGGCGCTGGGCTGGTGGTGGACGCATCGCCGCCCGGCCCTGCCGCCCGAGCCGGTCTCGCAGGCCCCGGCCGGCGTGCTGCACGTCACCGATGCAGCGCCGGTGCTGGTGGAAGACCTTCCCGCCGCCGACTTGCCGGAGGCGGTGGCAAACCCCGGCCTGGATCCGCGCGACCAGGCGATGCTGGCCGACCCGGACCTGGAACTGGCGCGTTCGGCCGATTTCTACGCCTGGTATGCGGCCGGCCATCCGGTGCCGGCCGACGAATCCGGCGCGCATGCCACCACCGCCGACCAGCCTGCCGCCACCCTGGAGACCGTCGATGACGACAATTAAGTGGTGCGGCCTGCTGGCGTTGGCTGTTGTCGGCATGGCCGCTGCGCAGACCCTGCCGGCGCCGTTGGAGGAAGGCAACGCGACTGCGCCCGCCGGCATGCCGACGCCCGCAGCCGCCACTGCCGCAACCCCGAGCGCCGCGCAGCAGCGCGCGCGCTGGGACGCATTGACGCCGGCCCAGCGGGCCGAGCTGCGCGCCCGTTATGCGGCCTGGAAAGGGCTCACCGCCACCGACCGGGTGGTATTGCGGCAGGCACGCGAGCGTCTGCATGGCTTGCCCGACGACCAGCAGCGCGCGCTGCGCACGCAGTTCACCGCGATGGATCGCCTGCATCGCGATGGCTGGCGCCTGGGCTCGCAGCTGGGTGCGTTCTATCCGCAGTTGCAGCCCCTGATCGGCTACGTGCCGCCAGCGCAGCGCGATACGCTGCTGGCGGCGTTGCGCAGCCTGGACGCCGGGCAGCTGGAACAGCTGGCGATGCTGGCACAACGCACCCCGCCGCAGGAGCGCGATGGCTTGCGCGATGCCCTGCTTGCGCAGGCGCCGGCAACGCGCAGCGCCTGGTTGAAGCGCCAGCTGGCGCGCTGATTGGCAGCGGCGGGACTGCGCCGCTGCAGCCCCCTGCGTCGGCGTCGTCTCCACGCGTGCTCGGTGTCCATCCTCGATACCGGGCAGTCGGGCCGGACACCGAGCCGAGAGCCTGCGGGGCTGCCGCCTTCGGCGATGCGTGCGCGAAGCGGCGGGCGTCACGAAGGACACGGACCGCGCTGAAGCCCGGGCATTCCGTTCCGCTGACCAGCCACGCCGGCCGCTCATTGCCGCGCATCTCCCGCCTTACGCCTTGCCGCCGACAACCGCTGCCCGTGTCGCAAGTGCGGGTAAGATAGCGGCCCCACGCGACCCGGTGCCAGCGCCTCCCGGCACGGCCGTAGTCCGCGCAGCGATCGGTTGTCATGTCTGTCTCTCCTGTACCCACCTCCGCGACGCCGCGTTTCGGCGCGGAAGTGCGCACCACCGGCCTGCTCGCATTGCCGCTGGTACTCGGTCACGTCTCCACCGGCCTGATCGGATTTGTCGATAACGTCATCGCCGGTCACCACGGCACCGCCACGCTGGCGGCGGTCACCATCGGCACCTCGCTGCTGTGGCTGCCGATGCTGGTGCCGATCGGCACGCTGATCTCGTTGACCGCCTCGGTCTCGCAGCTGCGTGGCGCCGGCCGCGAGCGCGAGATCGGCCCGCTGTTCCGCCAGGCCCTGTGGCTGTCGCTGGGACTGGGCGCGGTGATGTTCGCGTTCCTCAGTGCGGTGCCGCCGCTGTTGCCCACCTTCGGGATTGCGCCGGACATCGTGCCGGGCGCGACCGACTTCCTGCACGCGGTGCGCTGGGGCGGGCCGGCGCTGACGTTCTACTTCTGCATGCGCTATCTCAGCGAGGGCATGCACTGGACCCTGCCGACCATGCTGCTGGGCTTTGGCGGCCTGCTAGTGCTGGCGCCGCTGGGTTATGCGCTGACCTATGGCAAGTTCGGCGTTGCCGAGCACGGTGCGCAGGGCCTGGGCATGGCCTCGGCGGTCACCATGTGGGTGCAGGCCAGTGTGTTTGCGCTGTATCTGTGGCGCTCGCGCCGCTTCGCGCACCTGCAGTTGTTCGCCCATTTCGAAGGCCCGCGCTGGCGTGCGATCGGCGATCTGTTGCGCACCGGTCTGCCGATCGGCATCACCGTGCTGATGGAGGGCGGCCTGTTCATCGTCACCGCCTTGCTGATCGGCCGGCTCGGCTCCACCGAAGCGGCCGCGCACCAGATTGCGATCAACGTCGCGCAGCTGTGTTTCATGATTCCGATGGGCGTGGCCGAGGCGACCACCGTGCGGGTCGGGCATGCGGTCGGGCGCGGCGATCCGCTCGGCATGCGGCGCGCGGCCTGGGCCGGTTACGCCATCGTGCTGGGCACCCAGGCGCTGTCGGCCAGCGTGCTGTTGCTGGGCCACGATGCCATCGTGAGCGTCTATACCGACGATGTGGCGGTGGCCGCGCTGGCCTCGGTGCTGCTGCTGTTTGCCGCCACGTTCCAGTTTCCCGACGGCATCCAGGTGCTTTCCAGCGGCGCGCTGCGTGGGCTCAAGGACACCCGTGTGCCGATGTTCCTGGCGATGTTCTCGTACTGGGGTGTCGGCATGCCGATCGGCGCCGGGCTCGGCCTGGGGCTGGGCTGGGGGCCGCAAGGCATGTGGATCGGCCTGATTCTGGGTCTGACCGTGGCGTCGGTCCTGATGGGCTTGCGCTTCCGGCAGACCAGCCGGCGGCTGACTGCCGGCACGGCCCCCTGACTTCCAGCGCATGCCGCGCGCACCGCGCAGCCGGTATGCTGGACACCATTGAATTGTATGCAGCGTCTTTCGACGGAGTTTTCCATGAACCACCCCGTGCATCGCAGTCCCATCGCCAGTTTCTTCGTCGGCCTGTGGGATGTGATGAATTTCACCCGGCGCCTGATCTTCAACTTGGTGTTCTTCGGCTTCCTGTTCCTGGTGCTGCTGCTGTTTGTGGTGGCGATCGCGCGTGGCGACGGCAGCAAGCCGCTGGCCGAGCGCACCACCCTGGTGATCAACCCCGAAGGCACGCTGGTCGAGCAGTTCAGCGCCGACCCGGTGAGCCGGTCGCTGGCCAAGGCGGTCGGTGACAAGAGCGCCGAGGAAGTGCAGCTGCGCGACCTGGTGCGGGTGATCGAGGCCGCCGGCAAGGATCGCAAGATCGAGCGGGTGGTGTTGAACCTGGACAAGTTTCAGCCCGCCGGTTTTGCCTCGCAGCGCGAAGTGGCCGCGGCGTTGCAGAAGCTGCGCGCCTCCGGCAAGCAGATCGTCGCCTTCAGCGAGAGCATGAGCCAGGGCCAGTACCTGCTGGCCGCACAGGCCAACGAGGTCTATCTCGACCCGATGGGCAGCGTGCTGCTGGAAGGGCTTGGCCGTTATCGCCAGTATTTTCGCGAGGGCCTGCAGGACAAGCTCGGCGTGGACGTGCATCTGTTCCGCGTGGGCGAATACAAGTCCGCCGCCGAGCCGTACATCCTCGATGCCGCTTCGGCCGACGCCAAGGAAGCGGACCTGTTCTGGATGAACGACGTGTGGCAGCGCTACCTGGCCGATGTCGGCAAGGCGCGCAAGCTGAGCCCGGCGCAGCTGACCGCCGGCATCGACACGCTGCCCGAGGGCGTGGCCGCCGCCGGTGGCGATCTGGCCAAGTTCGCGCTGCAGCAGAAGCTGGTCGACGGGCTCAAGACCCGCGAGGACGTCGATGCGCTGCTGACCAAGCGCGGCGTGGCCGACAGCGACGCCGACAGCGGCTTTCGCAACATCGGCTTCAACGATTATCTGAGCCAGCTGCAGGCGCAGCGCTCGCCGATGGACAGCCGTCCGCAGGTGGCCGTGGTGGTGGCCGCTGGCGAGATCAGTGGTGGCGAGCAGCCGGCCGGCCGCATCGGTGGCGAGTCCACCGCCGCGTTGCTGCGCCAGGCGCGCGACGACGACGAGGTCAAGGCGGTGGTGCTGCGTGTGGATTCGCCCGGCGGCGAAGTGTTCGCTTCCGAGCAGATCCGTCGCGAGGTGGTCGCGCTCAAGCAGGCCGGCAAGCCGGTGGTGGTGTCGATGGGCGATCTGGCCGCCTCGGGCGGTTACTGGATCAGCATGAACGCCGATCGCATCTATGCCGACCCGTCGACCATCAGTGGCTCGATCGGTATCTTCGGCATGGTGCCCAACCTGACCCGCGCGCTGGACAAGATCGGCGTGCACACCGATGGCGTGGGCACCACGCGCTTTGCCGGTGCCTTCGACATCACCCGTCCGCTGGACCCCGCCGCCGGCCAGGTGATCCAGGCGGTGATCAACAAGGGCTACGCCGACTTCACCGGCAAGGTGGCGCAGGCGCGGCATCAGTCGGTGGACGCCATCGACAAGGTCGCACGCGGCCGCGTGTGGAGCGGTGCGCAGGCCAGGCAGCATGGCCTGGTGGACGCGTTCGGTGGCATGTCCGAAGCGGTGGCCGATGCGGCCGACCGCGCCAAGTTGAGCCGCGGCAAGTTCCGCGTGCGCTACGTGGAAAAGCCGGCGACGCCGTTCTCGCAGTTCATGAGCGGATTTGCCGGCAGCCGCATGGGCGCCTGGGTGCTGGGCGACTCGGGCATGGCGCGCGCACTGTTGGCGCGCTCGCTGCCGGAAGTGGACACGCAGTTGCGCTTCGTCGAAGACGCCGTGCACGACAGCAAGGCGGGCGGCACCCCGGTCAAGTCGCTGGCGTACTGCTTCTGCGGCTTCTGACGCGGCATGTTCGCAACCTGATGGATCGACAACGCCGGCCCTGTGCCGGCGTTGTTGTATCTGCGCTCAGGCGATGCAGCAATGCGGGCGCGCCAGCAGCGCAAGAATGGCAGAACGCACGGCGCCACGATCACAGGCAATCAGCCATCGGTCGAGCGACCTCACGCGTGTTTGCCGTATGCGCAGATGTAGTGATCGCCTTGCGCTCAATCGCAGGCGCGCACGCGCAGTTGCTGCGTCGACAAAAAACGCGCGTGCTTCAGACGTCAGGCTTCGGCTACTGTGTGGCCGCATCGATCGCCTTGCGTTGATCGTCTGCGGCCTGATCGCTTGCCGCCTGCACTGCGTGCGCCTTGTTCAACGGTTCCTGGATGTGGTCGCGCAGGGCGGTGGCCTGCGGCTCGGGCTTCTGCTCGGTGGGCGCAGGTTGCGGCCGCTGACAGGCGCCCAGCAGCAACGTCAAGCTGATCGCAAGAATCCAATGCCGTTTCATCGTCGTGACCTCGCTCGGGGTGGCGGTATCCTAACGCCCGGGCCGCAGGCATGCGTCAAGCGCGCTGCTGCGGCCGTTTCCTGCGTCTTGAAAGAGGATGACCCACGTGACAACTCACCGTTGGCGGCTGGATGGACAGACCGCGCTCATCACCGGCGCCAGCGCCGGCATTGGCTTTGCCATCGCGCGCGAATTGCTGGCCTTCGGCGCGGACCTGCTGATGGTGGCGCGCGATGCCGATGCGCTGGCGCAGGCGCGCGACGAGTTGGCCGAGGAATTTCCCGAGCGCGAGCTGCATGGGCTGGCCGCCGATGTGGCCGACGACGAAGAGCGGCGCGCGATTCTGGATTGGGTGGAAGACCATGCCGATGGCCTGCACCTGCTGATCAACAATGCCGGCGGCAACATCACCCGCGCGGCAATCGATTACACCGAAGACCAGTGGCGCGGCATCTTCGAAACCAATGTGTTCGCCGCTTTCGAGTTGTCGCGTTATGCGCACCCGTTGCTGACCCGCCACGCGGCGTCGGCGATCGTCAACGTCGGCAGCGTCTCCGGCATCACCCATGTGCGCAGCGGCGCGCCGTACGGCATGACCAAGGCCGCGCTGCAGCAGATGACCCGCAACCTGGCGGTGGAATGGGCCGAGGACGGCATCCGCGTCAACGCGGTGGCGCCGTGGTACATCCGCACCCGTCGCACCTCCGGGCCATTGTCGGATCCGGATTACTACGAGCAGGTCATCGAGCGCACCCCGATGCGCCGCATCGGCGAACCGGAAGAAGTGGCCGCCGCCGTCGGTTTCCTGTGCCTGCCGGCCGCCAGTTACATCACCGGCGAATGCATCGCGGTGGATGGCGGCTTCCTGCGCTACGGGTTCTGACACGCCTGCGTGCGTGGTCGCGCGGACAGTGCCTGCGCATGGCATCGGAAGACGCGCAGGCAGGCGCCGACCCGTCGCTGCGCCTGCGCCTGCAGTGTTCGTCCGCCGCGTCTGCACGCAACGCAGGCGACAGTGCGGCGGGCTTGCTCGCATGCGGCTCGCTGCACCGCGCAGGTCATCCGGTGATCGCTAACGGTTGCAGTGGCTCGAAAGAATCAGCCCGGCAAGCACTGCACCGGCACACTGGCTGCCATGCGCTGCCACGCCGGCTGCAGCGTCATGGCGTGGCGGACGGATTCGCGCAGCGGCTTTCGTCCAGCACCCGACGCATCTGCAAATAGCGCTGCTTGCGCTCGGCCGCTTGCGCCTCGTCGGAGAAGCGCCAGGTCGATTCGGCCTGCTCGGCACGCTGGCGCCAGGCCTCGCACAGGCTCTGGTCCGGCACCGGTGCGCAGCGGTCGGTGACCACTTCGCAGGCGCTGCCGCCGCCGGTTGCCGGCCCGCCCGCCAGGTTGGTGGTCTGCATCGGCAGGCAGCGCGTGGCCGGCTCGCGGTCTTCGGTGAAATAGCGCCCGTTGTCGTGCGCGGTGCATTCGAACAAGGGTGGCGGTGGCAGCGTGGAGGTCGAGGCCGCGGCAGGTGGCGTCGGTGCCGGCGTTGCAGCCGGGACGGCGGCGGGCACATCGGTCTTGGGCATGGTGGGGGGCTGCGCAGCGGGCGTGCTACGCGCAGGCGATGCTGCGCCTGATCCACCCGCCGTCAACGGCACCGCGGCCGGTGCCGTCATCAGTTTCTTCTGCTGCTGCATGCCTTTCGGGCAGGGCATGTTCTGCACGGTAAGCGCGCCGCTGGAGTCGGTGCACCGGTAGATCGCCACTTCCTGTGCGCCGGCCACCGAGGCACTCGCCAGCAATACCGCCCACGGCCAGCGCCTCATGCGCCGCCGCAATCGCGCTGCAGGCGCGCGTCGATACCGCGCTGTTCGCGGCTGAGATCCTGGCGCTCGCTCTGCAGGGCATTGTTGTAGCGGCGGATCAGTTCCCAGCGACGGTCGGCCAGGCGCGCGCAGACTTCCTGTTCGGGCAGGGCATGGCATTCGTCGCGGATCTGCACGTTGCCGTACGGCACGATCACCGTGCCGCCGTAGCCGCCGCCGTTGTAGCCGCCTTGATAGCCACCCTGATAACCGTCGCCGCCGAAGCTTGCGCTGCCGCGCAGGCTGCCACCCCGACCGGCGCTTCCCTGCACCGACATCGCCGGGCGTGGGCGGACCGAAATCGGCGGACGCTGGATGCCGCCGCCGCTGACCGGCGGGGCAATGCCGTTGCCCACATAGGCCGGGCCCCAGGTCGGCACCCAGCGCGGATTGCCTTCCGGGCTGTCGCTGGTATAGCGGTTGCCGTCTTCGGTGGTGCACTCGTACATCGGCTGTGGCGGCTGCACGGTGACGATGCGCACCTCGCGCGGTGGCTGCGTCGCGACGGCGGCCGGGGCGGCAACGGTGCGCTGCGGTTGCGGCGGCGGATCCTGCGGGCGCTGAAGGTCCAGCACCTGCTGGCGGCCGCTGCTGCATGGCGCATCCTGCAAGGCGACGGTGCCGGTGCTGCTGACGCAGCGGTAGATCCGCACATTCGGATCCGGTTTGCTGGCGGTACTGGCCGCCGACGCAGGCAGCGCGGTGGCCAGCAACAGAAGGGTCAGGACGGTACGCATGGCCGCAGTGTGCGCGTCTACCCGGCTGTGGGCAAAGGGGCAGGCGGTGTTCATGGCCAAGCGCGCCGACAGGCGGCGCGTGGCGGCTGCTCAGTCGCGCAGGATCTGTCCGCTGCGGGCGTCGCGGATCTGGGTCGGTTGCGCCAATGCGCCCACCTCGCCATCCGTCACCCCGTCGATGCTGGCCAGCAGGGCCGGGTCCAGCGCCTGTCGGCTGCGCGCGGGCGGTTCGCCGGCCAGGTTGGCGCTGGTGGACACCAACGGGCCGCCCCAGGCCGCACAGAGCGCGGCGACCAGCGGGTGTGCGCTGATGCGCACCGCCAGCCCGTCATGCGCGCCTGTGACCCAGCGCGGCGCCTGGGCGGTGATCGGCAGGATCCAGGTATGCGGGCCTGGCCAGCTGGCCAGCACCTCCTGCTTGCGGGCCGGCGCCAGTGCGTCCAGATCCACCCAGTCGTACAGCACATCCACGCTGGCGGCGACCACGATCACGCCCTTGTCGACCGGGCGGCGTTTGATCTCCAGCAGCCGCAGCACGGCGGCCTGCTGGCGCGGGTCGCAGCCCAGCCCCCACACCGCTTCGGTGGGATAGGCGATCACGCCGCCCCGGGTCAGGGTGGCGACGGCGCTGTCCAGGCTGAGCGTGTGCATGTGGCGGTCTTAGCTTGCGGCCTTGCTCGCGGTCTTCTTGACCACGCGCTTGCTGGCCTTCTTGGCAGCGGCCTTCTTGGCCGGCGCCTTCTTCGCCGCGGTCTTGGTGGCGGTCTTCTTTACCGCGGTCTTCTTGGCTGCGGCGTCCTTGGCCTCCTTGGCCGAATCCTTCACCGCGTTCTTCTTGAGCGTGGCCTTCTTGGCGCCGAAGCCCTTGCGCACTGGCTTGCCGGTGTCGGCCAGCAGCTGCTGCACTTCCTCGAACGTCAGCGACGCCGGCTCGCGATCCTTGGGGATCTTGCCATTGAGCTTGCCATCGCTGATGTACGGGCCGAAGCGGCCGTTGAGCACCTGGATGTCGCTGCCTTCGAAGTCCTTGATCACGCGGTTGCGCGCGATCTCTTCCTTCTCCTCGATCAGGAACACCGCGCGCGCCAGATCGATGGTGTACGGGTCGTCTTCCTTCTTCAGCGACGCATAGACGCTGCCGCGGCGCGCGAACGGGCCGAACCGGCCGATGCCGACGCTGACGTCCTGGTCCTTGTCCTGGCCCAGTGCGCGCGGCATCTTGAACAGCTCCAATGCGTCTTCGATGGAGATCGAGTAAATGCTCTGGCCTGGCCGCAGCGAGGCGAAGGTGGGCTTTTCCTCGTCTTCGACGGTGCCGATCTGCACCATCGGGCCGAACCGGCCGATGCGCGCGCTGACTTCCTTGCCGCTGACCGGGTCGGTGCCCAGTACGCGCACGCTGCCGGCGTCGGTCTTGTCCAGCGAATCCTTCTTGTCCTCGACCAGTTCCTTGAACGGGCCCCAGAACTTCTCCATCAGCGGGATCCACTCTTCCTCGCCACGCGAGACCGCATCCAGGTCGTCTTCGAGCTTGGCGGTGAAGTCGTAATCCACGTAACGGGTGAAATGCCCGGACAGGAACTTGGACACCGCGCGGCCCACGTCGGTGGGGCGGAAGCTGCGACCTTCCATTTCCACGTACTTGCGGAACTGCAGGGTCTGGATGATCGAGGCGTAGGTGGACGGCCGGCCGATGCCGTATTCCTCCAGTGCCTTGACCAACGCCGCTTCGGTGAAGCGCGGCGGCGGCTGGGTGAAATGCTGGTCGGTGACGATGCGGTCCAGCGGGATGTTGTCGCCGGCCTTCATCAGCGGCAGCTTGCGGCCTTCGTCCTCGTCCTCGCTGCTCTTGGTGTCCTTGCCTTCCTCGTAGACCGCCAGGAAGCCGGGCACCACCACGGTGGTGCCGCTGGCGCGGAACACGTGCTCGCTGCCGGCCGACAGATCGACGCTGACGGTGTTGAGCGTGGCCGGGATCATCTGGCAGGCCACGGCGCGGCGCCAGATCAACTCGTACAGGCGACGCTCGTCGTCGGACAGGAAGCGCGCCACCTGCGCCGGGGTGCGCAGCGCCGAGGTCGGACGTACCGCCTCATGCGCTTCCTGCGCGTTCTTGGATTTGGTGGTGTAGGCGTTGGGCTGGTCCGGCAACGAGGAGGTGCCGAAATCGCGCGCGATCACATCGCGGATTTCCGACAGCGCGTCCTGCGACAGGTTCACCGAGTCGGTACGCATATAGCTGATCAGACCGACCGAGCCTTCGTCGCCCAGCGCCACGCCTTCGTACAGCTTCTGCGCCACCTGCATGGTCTTGCGGGTGGTGAAGCCGAGCTTGCGCGAGGCTTCCTGCTGCAGCGTGGAGGTGGTGAACGGCGGGGCCGGGCGACGCTTGCGCTCCTTGCTGGCCACATCGGTGACATGCAGCACGCCTTGCGCGGCCTGCTGGATGCGCAGCCGCGCCGCTTCGGCGGTATCGCCGTCGGTGACGGTGAACTGCTCGAACTTCTGCCCGTCCAGCTTGATCAGGCGCGCATTGAACGGCTGCGACGGATGCCGGCAATGCGCATCGATGGACCAGTACTCGCGCGCGATGAAGGCTTCGATCTCTTCTTCGCGCTCGACGATCATGCGCAGCGCCGGCGACTGCACGCGGCCGGCCGACAGGCCGCGCTGCACCTTGCGCCACAGCACCGGCGACAGGTTGAAGCCGACCAGGTAGTCGAGCGCGCGACGGGCCTGCTGCGCATCGACCAGATCGGCCGCGATCGCGCGCGGCTTGAGCATGGCTTCCTTGATCGCACGCGGGGTGATCTCGGTGAACACCACCCGCTGCATCGTCTTGTCCTTGAGCAGCCCGCGCTCTTTCAGGATCTCGGCGATGTGCCAGCTGATCGCCTCGCCCTCGCGGTCCGGGTCGGTCGCCAGATAGATGTCGTCGGCGCTCTTGGCCGCGCGTGCAATGGCTTCGACATGCTTCTCGTTCTTTTCGATCAGGTCGTAGCGCATTGCGAAGCCGTTGTCCGGATCGACCGCGCCTTCCTTGGGGACGAGATCGCGCACGTGCCCATACGAGGCCAGGACGGTGAAGTCCTTGCCGAGGTATTTATTGATCGTCTTGGCCTTGGCAGGCGATTCGACGATGAGCAGGTGCTTGGGCATGGTGGCGAATTCTTTGGGCAGGGCCCGGGGGGCGGGTAGCGTGGCCTAATTGGCCGGTGGAGGGAAGCACATCGACCGTTTCCCACAGGTCAACGCCCGGGAAACGAGCCCGGGCGTTCAGTTCTCTTATTAGAAAGATCACGGCGGACGCCGCCGTGTCAAGCGGCCAGGGCTGCCAACTGCTAGCTCTGGCTCATTCCGATGGCGGCCAGCATGAAGCCCACCACCACCACCGAGATCACCAGCATCACCGCATAAATGGCCAGCACCACGATGGTGACCGTGTCCAGACCCCTGGATTGGCGCTCCGGGTGATCCGTAAACGCCCAGCGGTCCACCACCAGGGTGTCGCAGACCTTGTCGTGCGGAGCCTGCTTGCGCGCGGTCATGCCGGCCATGAACGCGGCCACGACCACGCCGATGCCCAGGGTGAGCACGCTGATCAGCATGTAGGCCAGGTAGCGCAGCACATTGCGCCAGAAACCGACCCGGCCGCCGTTGCTGTCGGCGCGCACCAGCTTGATGCCGCAGGCGAGCTTGCCCAGGCTGGCCTGGTGCCGGCTGGACTGCATCCAGGCGAAATACAGCGTCGGGATCGCCAGGCCGATGCCGTAGGACATCACCAGGATGGCGATGCTGAGCGCGCTGCCGTCGTCCAGCGCCGAGCCGGAATCACCCCGGCTGGTCGCCAGCGCCACGACGAACACCAGCGGGATCACGATCAGGTACACCGCAAAGCTGGTGATCAGGCTGTCCAGGATGCTGGCGGCCACGCGCCGCCACAGGCCGGCGTAGACGACCGGGGCATCGTGCAATGCGACGCTTGCCGCGGGCGCGGCGACGGAATCCCAGGCGCTTGGAAGCGGCGCGCCGGCCGGTGGTTGCGACACGGCATGCGCGGGTGTTGCAGGCGCGTGGGAGGTGTCGGTCAGGAGCGGGCTCGATGCCGCCGGGGTTGCCGCAGGGTCTGCCGGCGTGGTGGGCCACGCCGCTGGATCTGTCAGCGCAGCCTGCCCGCTCGGCGGACGCTGCAGGTGGTCGGCTACGGGAGGGTGATCGGCAAGGCCGGAGTCGGACCGCCCGAGCACAGCGTCTGCCGCCGGGCCGGCAAACGGCGCATCTGCGGCAGGCGTGTGATCCACCGCGACGCTGGTCGGGTGAACCGTCGCCTGCGGCTCACTGTGCGCAACGTGCACCGGCACATCTCCGACGCTCGGCGCGGCGGGCGCTGGAACGGCGCTGTCGATCCCCAGCTCGGCCATGACCTCGCCAAGTGCCACCCACTGCGGAAAGCCTTCGCGCCAGACCAGGCTGGATGCATCGATCAGGCCTTCCGACAGGCGCGCGCGAAGCGTGTCCGTGTCCACCGGCCCCTGGCGCTCGCGTTGTGCGTCGGCGTAATACCACTGCGTCATTGAAGTCCCCTTGCGTAAAGCGATTGACTAGCCGCGGCAGTCCGGCGGAAGTTGGTTGTCGTCGATCTCGGAGCTGCACTGCCAGCTGCCGGCGTCCGCGTCGAAATCCAGCCACAGCGCCTTGCCGTCGATCCTGGTCATTTTTGGCGCATGCAGTAGCGCCTCGACGCCGCACTCGGTGGTGTCGAAACGGCCGATCCGCACGCTGCTCAGGACATCGTTTGCATACTGCTCGGGCGCGAGAAAGCCGGCGTCGCCGTTGACCGGGCAACGGCCTTGCTGCGCGAGAAATTCGGCGATCTGCGGCTTCAGGGGCGTCAGCGCCGCGATCGCCTGGGCGACCTTGGTACGCGTGGTGTAGTCCTGGTACGCCGGCAGCGCGATCGCCGCCAGGATGCCGATCATCGCCACCAGCACGAACATGCCCACCACCGCGCCCAGCACCAACGCCAGCGGCCACCCCGGCCCGTTGCCAGGCAGGCGATGCGCTGACGAAGAGGGTGCACTGGCGGCTGCGTTGTGAACAGCCGCTGGCGGAACCGACGGCAGGGGCGGCGGCAGCGCTGCGGCGCGCAGATCGGTGGAAATCGGTGGCCCAAGCTCGTCGGCGCATGCAGACAGCGGCACCCATCGGGCAAATCCTGCGCGCCAGACCAGGGTGTCCAGTGCAATCGCGTGCTCGCGATACAGCGCCAGCAAGGCCTCGCCGGCCACCGGGCCACGCCGGTGGCGGTTGCCCTCGGCGTAATACCAACTACTCATTGCCGTCCCCTCGCACGCGTCCGTTGCGGCTTCCGCCTCAGTGTACGGGTTCAGGCTCGTCCAGGAACATCTGCGTTTCCATCCAGGCGTAGGCCGCTTCGGCACCCGGCTGGTTGAACAACACCATCAAGACCACCCATTTGAGGTCGTCCAGGTCCAGTTCGTCCTGGTCCAGCGCCATGGCGCGATCCAGCACCAGCTCGCGCTGGTCGGCGTCGAGGATGCGGTGTTGCTCCAGGAACAGCAGGAATCCACGGCAGTCCACATCGAGCTTGTCCAGCTCCGGGCCGTGGTAGATGCGTACCGGTCCATCGACATGCGGGCGCGCCACGCTTGGCCGCTGCTCGGAGAGCGCGTCCAGCCAATCGAAGGCTTTGCTGATTTCTGCGGGGCTGAAACCGGCCTGGATCAGGCCATTCTGAAGCGAGTCACGGTCGCGGACCAGGTCCGCATCTTCGCTGAAATAATGTTCGAACAGGTACAGCAGTACATCAAGAATGCTCTCTTTCATTGCCCCTCGGCCTGCGTCGCGCGACGCTGTGGAGGTGAAGAAACTAGGGATTGCGGGTATAGCGACCGTGCTCGGTGACCACGTCTCCCTCCAGTTCCATGATGAGCAGCATGGAGGACAGCGCGGCGGCCGTCAATCCGGTGCGTTTGACCAGGGAATCCATAGGGGTTGGGTCATGGCCCAGCGCCTGCCACAAGCGCTGGTAGTCCGGATCCGGGCGCGCCGGGCCGGCTTGCGGCGGTGTCCTGGCCTGATCAGTGGGGGCGGCCAGGCGCTGGCGCAAGGCGCTTGCCAGTTCGCCCGACAGCAGGCGCAGGCCGTCGATGACCTGGGCCGGCTCCTGGGCCAGGGTGGCGCCCTGCCGGATCAGGTGATGGCAGCCCCGCGCGAGCGGATTGTGCAGCGAGCCGGGCAGGGCGAACACCTCGCGCCCGGCCTCCGCCGCCAGCCGCGCGGTGATCAGCGCGCCCGAGCGCATGGCCGCTTCCACCACCAGGGTGCCCAGGGCCAGCCCGGCGATGATCCGGTTGCGGGCCGGGAAGTGCCCCGCGACCGGCCCGGTGCCGGGCAGGTATTCGCTGACCACCGCGCCACGCGCGGCGATGCGATCGCGCAGGGAGTGGTGATTTGCCGGGTAGGCCACATCCGCGCCGGTGCCCACCACCGCCACGGTGATGGCCCCGGCACGGCCAAGCGCGGCCTCGTGCGCGATCGCGTCCACGCCGGCGGCCATGCCACTGACGATGGCCAACCCGGCGCCGGCCAGGCCGGAGGCGAACGCGCGGGTGTGGTCGCGGCCCCCGGCGGTGGCGGAGCGGCTGCCGACCACGGCCACGCCCGGGTGCCAGAGCGCGTTCGGGTCGCCGTCCACGAACAGGGCCAGCGGCGGATTGACGATGTGGCGCAGCAGGGCGGGGTAGTCGGGATCGTTCAGGCCGATCAGGTGATGGCCGGGCTGCTCGCACCACTGCAGGGCGGCGTCAAGCGCGCGCGCATCGGGAGTCTGCAGCCGTGCCGCCTGCAACTCGTCGCAGCCGGCGGCAAGCCAGGCCTCGGGCCCGGCCGCCAGTAGCTCGGCCGGGCTGGCGAAGCAGTCCAGCAGCGCATGGCGCGGCGGGCTGCGGCCGCCCGCCAGGAGCAGGGTCAGGAGCGCGCGCAGGTCGGAAGTGGGGAGGGCCATACGTCCAGCCTGAACCGCAAACGCCGACGGCGCCCTCAGGCGCCGTCGTATTACCGCATCGGAATTTTCGCTTACTGCGCGTCGGGATGCTTGACGAAGTAGCCCAGGCCGGTCGGCTTGACGCTTTCCATCACCAGCGCATAGCTGACCTTGTCGAAGGTACGGAACACCATCGCGTGCGAGGCGTATTCGTCGGGCAGGCCGACGGTGGAGCCGGCCGGGCCGCTGAAGTCGTCGTCGGTCCGCGAGAAGCGCGAGTGCTTGACGCGGTCGCTGACCGTGCGGCCCTTGCGCCAGATCGAGAACACCGTGCCGTTGTTGATGCCTTCGCGGGCACCGCCGGAGATAGCGATCACGTCGCGGGTGCCGCCGACGGTGAAGGCATCGGAGATGGCCAGTACCCGCAATTCGGTCTGCAGGGCCTGTTCCGACGGCGGATGCGGGATGAACTGCAGGTCGTAGGGCTGCGCCTCGACGGCGACGATGCGATCGCCGGCGCGTACTTCGCGGCCGCTGTCCTGCAGCAGCAGGGTGGCCGCCTTGGAGTTGCCGCCCGCCGCGCTGCGCGTGATGGTGCCGACGTTGACCTGTGCCAGTTCGTAGCCGAGGAACTCGCGGCGCGTGCTCGGCGCGATGTAGTTCTTCCAGATGTTGCCGGCGCCTGCGGTGATGTTGCCGGCCGCATCGAGGTCTTCGTTGTGCTTGGGCAGGCTGAACTTCACCGTCGGGCGCACCACCGCAAAACGCTGGCCCGGCTGTGCATCGTCCAGGCCGACCACATAGGCCACCTGGCCGGTGGTGGCGCGCGTGCGGCCGCCTTCCAGGCCCACCACGTACGGCAGCTGGTCGAAGTCGTCGGTGACGCGCAGGTTCTTCAGGAACGGCTCGACATCGGCCAGCGGAATCGCATTGATCGGCGCTTCCTGGCGCGGACCGGGCTGGACGGTGCCCTTGGCGACGCGATCCAGGTAGGCCAGGCTGATCACGTCACCGGGATAGATCAGGTGCGGATTCTGGATCTGCGGGTTGGCCTGCCAGATTTCCGGCCACAACCAGGGTTTTTGCAGGAAACGTCCAGCGATGTCCCACAGGGTATCGCCCTTGCGGACCACGTAAGTCTCTGGATGCTCGCCCACCGCTTGCGCGGCAGCGTAGGTCGCGACGGTCAGCATCGCCGCAGCGACGACCGTACGAAGTCGGTTCAACATGAGTGCCTTCTTGCCTGATTCCCCAACAGGTCTGCGCACTATAGTCCAGAAACCGGGGCGTCACGCAAGCATTGCGCTAGAATGACAGCGTCTTGCCGGCGCAGCGCCGGTGTTCCCAGACGGGTAATCACATGGCTTTGCTCCCTATTCTCGAATTCCCCGATCCGCGGCTGCGCACCAAGGCCGTGCCGGTCGATGCTGCCGAGCTCACCAGCCCGGCATTCCAGACCCTGCTCGACGACATGTTCCAGACCATGTACGAGGCGCCCGGCATCGGCCTGGCCGCCAGTCAGGTGGACGTGCACAAGCGTTTCATGGTGATCGACGTCAGCGAGGAGAAGACGCTCCCGCAGGTGTTCATCAACCCGGAGATCGTGAGCAGGCAGGGCGAGCAGGTCTACCAGGAAGGCTGCCTGTCGGTACCGGGCATCTATGCCGACGTCGCCCGCGCCGATGCGATCACCGTGCGCTATCTCGACCGCCAGGGCAAGGCGCAGGAACTGAGCACCGACGGCCTGCTGGCGGTGTGCATCCAGCACGAGATGGACCATCTGGACGGCAAGTTGTTCGTCGATTACCTGTCGCCGCTCAAGCGCGAAATGGTGCGCAAGAAACTGGCCAAGCAGCGTAAGCACGTGGCCTGAGGGCAGGGATTGGGGAGTTGGGATTGGGGATTGGTGAAGCGGGTTTTCTGGCTGCTTGCCGGTCCGTTGGTCCCACGCTCAATCGCTAGGCGCGGGGCTATGCGTGTGATTGGGCGATGGCGCAGGCCGTCGCTGCACGCGCTCCGCGTACACGGATGGAGCGACACGTCGGGACCTGGGATATGGGATTGGCCAGCCACTGCGGTGTTGCCCAAGCCCCCTGCTGCGAATCCCGATGCCCGAATCCCCATTCCCCGCCGCTGCCACTCCCCAATCCCCACTCCCGAATCCCCGCCCTATGAGAATCGTATTCGCCGGTACGCCGGATTTTGCCGTCGCCTCGTTGCGCGCAGCCGCGCAGCGGCATGAAGTGGTGGCGGTCTACACCCAGCCGGATCGGCCGGCCGGCCGTGGCCGCGGGTTGACGCCGTCGCCGGTCAAGCTGGAGGCGATTGCGCGCGGCATCCCGGTCTTCCAGCCGCAAACGCTGCGCTCGTCGGAGGCGCTGGCCACGCTACGCGCGCTCAATGCCGATCTGATGGTGGTGGTGGCCTACGGCCTGATCCTGCCCAAGGCAGTGCTGGCCGCGCCGACCCATGGCTGCTGGAACGTGCATGCCTCGTTGTTGCCGCGCTGGCGTGGCGCCGCGCCGATCCAGCGCGCGATCGAGGCCGGCGATACCGAAACCGGCGTCTGCCTGATGCAGATGGAAGCCGGGCTGGATACCGGCCCAGTGCTGCTGTCGCAGCGGCTGGCCATCGGCGAGCAGGAAACCGGCGGGCAGCTGCACGATCGCCTGGCCGCGCTGGGCGCGCAGGTGCTGGCCGATGGCCTGGGCCTGCTGCGTGCCGGCATCCGCCCGGTGGCGCAGCCGCAGCCGGCCGAGGGCGTGACCTATGCGCACAAGCTGGACAAGACGCAGGCGCGGCTGGACTGGACCCAGCCGGCGCAGGAGCTGGCGCGGCGGGTACGCGCGTTCAATCCATGGCCGGTGGCCGAGGCGGTCCTGGCCGGCGAGCGCGTGCGCCTGCATGGTGCGGTGGCGCTGGAGCTGGCCCATCAGCAGGCGCCGGGCACCCTGCTCGCCGCCAGCAAGCAGGGCATCGACATCGCCTGCGGGCAGGGCGCGCTGCGGGTGCGCGTGCTGCAGCGCGAGGGCGGCAAGGCGATCACCGCTGCCGACTACCTCAACGCGCGCCGCGACCTGCCGGCGCTGCGCTGATGTCGGCAGAGACCGCAACCGCCGGCGTTGGCTCGCGTCTGGCCGCGGCACGGGTGCTGACGGCGGTGTTCGACCAGGGCCGCTCGCTCAAGGCCGAACTGGCCGCGACCTTGCCCGGTCTTGCTGATCCACGCGACCGCGCGCTGGTGGAGGCGATCTGCTTTGCGGTGCTGCGCCGCCGCCCGGCCTATGACGTGGCATTGCGGCAGTGGCTGGAACGCCCGCTGCCGCCGCGCGACGCGGAACTGAAAGCGCTGCTGATGGCCGGCTTCGCCCAGCTCGACGTGCTGCAGCTGCCCGCGCACGCGGCCTTGTCGGCCACCGTGGACGCGTGCCGCGCGCTGGGCCGGCCGCGGCAGGCCGGCATGGTCAACGCGATCCTGCGGCGCGCCCAGCGCGAGGGGTTTCCAGCGGTGTCCGCCGATGCGGGCTGGCCGTCCTGGCTGCGCAAGCAACTGCGCGCCGATTGGGGCGAGCAGGCCGAACGCATCTTCGTGGCCAGCGCGCAGATGGCGCCGATGTGGCTACGCGTGCAGCGCGCGCGGATCGACCCGGCCGGCTATGTCGCCCGGCTGGCCGCGCTGGGCATCGGCGCGGACACCGATGCGCTGTTGCCGGATGCGGTGCGTCTGCACGGGGCGGTGCCGGTGAGCCAGTTGCCGGGCTTTGCCGACGGCGATGTCTCGGTGCAGGACGGCTCTGCCCAGCAGGTTGCCGATGCGCTGGCGCTGGCGCCATCTGCACGCGTGCTCGATGCCTGCGCGGCGCCCGGCGGCAAGGCCGCGCATCTGCTGGAACGTCATCCTGGCCTGCAGCTCACCGCGCTGGATGTGGATGCGCGCCGGCTGGAGCGGGTGCAGCAGACCTTGCAGCGCACCGTGCCGGCCGCGCAGGTGACCTTGCACACCGCTGACGCAGCCGATACCGCCGCATGGTGGGACGGCCAGCCGTTCGATGCGGTGCTGCTGGATGCGCCGTGTTCGGCCACCGGCGTGGTGCGCCGTCAGCCCGACGTGCTGCTGCATCGCCGTGCCGACGATATCGACGCCTTGTGCGCGTTGCAGGCGCGTCTGCTCGATGCCACCTGGCGCACGCTGCGGCCGGGCGGGCAGCTGCTCTACACCACCTGTTCCCTGCTGGCGCGCGAGAACCAGGCGCAGGTGCAGGCATTCCTGCAACGCACTGCCGATGCGCAGGCGCAGCCGCTGGGCGCGCAATTCGGTCATGCGGCCGGTGCCGGACGCCAGCGTTTTCCCGGCGAGCAGCACTGCGACGGTTTTTTCTACGCGCTTTTGCTAAAAGCGTCCTGACCGCGCGCCGATCCCGGCGCTCCACCTGTGCATCCACTGCCGCCCGTCATGCTCAAGACTCGTGCTTCCAAGGATTTCTGGCTGCTGGCCATCACCGCCGTTCTGGTGATCGGTGCCGGCCTGGGACTGCGCGACCCCTGGCCGTCGGACGAGCCGCGGTTTGCACTGGTCGCCAAGCAGATGGTGATGAGCGGCGACTGGCTGTTCCCGCATCGCGGCAACGAGCTGTATTCGGACAAGCCGCCGATGCTGATGTGGCTGCAGGCGCTGTTCTACACGCTGCTGGGCAACTGGCGGGTGGCGTTCCTGCTGCCGTCGCTGCTGGCGGCGCTGGGCACGCTGGCCTGCGTGTACGACCTGGGGCGGCGCCTGTGGACCCGGCGTGTGGGCGCGTATGCGGCGTGGATGCTGTTGTTCACGCTGCACTTCACCTTCCAGGCCAAGAAGGCGCAGATCGATCCGCTGGTGGTGTTCTGGATCACCCTGGCCAATTACGGGTTGCTGCGCCATCTGTTGCTGGGGCCGGCCTGGCGTTGGTGGACGCTGGGCTGGTTTGCCGCCGGGCTGGGCGTGATCACCAAGGGGGTCGGCATCATCGCCCTGCTGATGCTGATCCCGGCCGGCATCGCGGCGGCGCGCGGCTGGCCGGGCGTGCGCGTGCATGTGCGCGATCGGCGTTTCTGGCTGGGGCCGCTGTTCTTCTTCGTCGCGATCCTGCTGTGGTTCGTGCCGATGATGGTGACCGCGCTGACTGCCGGCCAGCCCGAGTACCGCGTCTATCTCAACGACATCCTGCTGCGCCAGACCGCCAAGCGCTATGCCAATTCCTGGGATCACGCGCAGCCGGTCTGGTACCACTTCAAGGGCATGGCCACGATGTGGCTGCCGACCATCCTGGTGCTGCCCTGGGCGATCCCGGCCTGGTGGCGCCGGCTCAAGCGACGCGATGCGCGCTATCTGTTGCCGCTGGCCTGGTGGCTGCTGGTGCTGGTGTTCTTCACCATTCCCAGCGGCAAGCGCGATGTGTACATCCTGCCGGCGCTGCCGATGTTCTGCCTGGCGCTGGCGCCGCTGGCGGCAGGCCTGCTGCGTCGCGCCGGGGTGCAGCGGCTGCTGTTCGGATTCGTGCTGCTGCTGACGGTGGCCTTCGCTGCCGGCGGCGCGGCGATGCTGATCGGGCACCCGGGCTTCGAGCAGAAGATCATGGACAGCCGCGGGGTCGGCAGCGAGGCCACCGACCCGCTCGGCTGGCTGCTGCTGGCGGTCGGTCTGTGGGGCGTGGCCAGCCTGTTGCTGCTGCGGGTGCGCCGCTCCGCGCTTGCCGCTGCATCGCTGCTGGGCGCGTGGTGGGTGGCGTTCGGCCTGGTCTGCTATCCGATCTTCAACGACTCCAGTTCGGCGGGCGCGGTGATGCGCGAGGCCGGGCGCCGGATCGGCCCGGACGCGCAGCTCGGGCTGGTGGCCTGGAAAGAGCAGAACCTGCTGATGGCCGACCGCCCCGCGCAGACCTTCGGCTTCAAGGTGCCGTGGGAACAACAGCTGCAGCGCGCGGTGGCCTGGCAGGCAGAGCGTCCCGATCGACGTTGGCTGATGGCGCAGGAGACCGCGCTGCTGGCCTGCGTGGACCGCAGCCGCAGCCAGATGGTGGGGGTGGCCAACCGCCGTCGCTGGTGGCTGGTGCCGGCCGATGCCGTGCACGGCAGCTGCGTGGCGAGTTCCGAGCAGCGGGCAGTGGAAGCGCAGGAGCAGGGCAACCTGGACACCGAATGAGCCGGCGCAGCGCAGGTGTCTGCCGCGATCGGCGGCCCGTCAATGCCGTCGCCGGCCGCTGTCTAGCATGGATTCATGCGGGGCATCGTTAGCTTGGCCGGCGTCGCTGACGCGTGTCGCCCGATGTCACCCCCACTTGCCACCGATGTCTGAATGAATTCCTTGCCCACCCAGCCCGCTGCGCTTTCCTCGTCGGCCCCCATCGCGTCACCCGCAGGTGTGGGCATCGCCGAACTGGGCGTGTTCGCGTTGACCGCGCTGGTGGTCAGCATGCCGAGCGGATTGCTGCCGTTCGGGCTGTGCCTGTTGCTTGGCTCGCTGGTGGGTTGGCGCAGCCTGCGCGCAGGCGTTGCCATGCGCCCCTGGTCGCTGCGTGCGCTGGGGTGGTTGGCCGCGGCGGTGATCGCGATGTCGCTGTTGTCGATCGTGCTGTTCGAGCACGGGCTGCGCGATGTCGACAACCGCTCGCGCTTTCTGGTGCTGCCGTGGGCGGCGGTGTGGGCGTACGCACTGCGGCCGCGCCAGGTCTGGCTATGGCGTGGCGCGCTGGCCGGCGTGTTCGCGGCAATGTTGATCGCCATGCTGCAGGTGATGAACGGTGCCGACCGCGCGGAAGGCTGGACCAATGCGATTGTATTTGCCGATATCGCGCTGATGTTGCTGGTAGTGGCGGTGTTCTGCCGCCCGCCTGGCAAGGTGCGCTGGCTGGTGGGCGCGGCCATCGCCACGGTGGTGGTGATCGTGCTCAGCGGCAGCCGCGGGGTGTGGTTGTCGCTGCTGGTGACCTTGGGCGTGCTGATCTGGGGCGCGCCCTGGCAGAGCGCACGCATGCGCTTGCTGACCTTCGTCGGCAGTGCGGTGCTGGCGGTGGGCGTGGTGCTCAGCGTGCCGGCGTTGACCCAGCAGATGCGCCTGGGCGAGTTGCAGAGCGACCTGCAGCGCTATGAGGTCGGCGACAGCGACTCCTCCGCCGGTGCCCGGATCGAGCGCCTGCACGTGGCCTGGGACACCTTGCGCGCGCATCCGCTCACCGGCATCGGCGTCGGGCGCTTCGACGATGCGATGCGCGAGCTGCCGGTGTGCGCCGGCGACACCTGGCTGCTGCGCTGCCATCTGGGCCATGCGCACAACGATCTGGCCGAGTGGGGCGCCACCCAGGGCGTGCCGGGCCTGTTGCTGCTGTTTGCGGTCTACGGGGTGCCGTTATGGGTCTTCGCGCGGCTGCATCGCCGCAGCGGCCAGCGCCAGTTCCGCGGACCGGCCGCGGCCGGGGTGATGATCGTGGTGAGCTATGCGCTGTGCGGACTGACCCAGTCGATGTTTGCGCACCAGGTGTCGGCCAGCTTCTATACGGCGATGGTCGGTGTGCTGGTCGGGCTGGCAGCGCGTCAGGCGCAGGAGTTCCCGGCTCGAGCGGCCGACAAGGTCTAGCAAGCGGGCTTGCGGTGGCGGTGGGTTATTCGCTCGTCACCGGAATTGACGTGGTGGACTGCCGGCTTCGAGCGCGTCTTGCGCCGACGTAGCGGCGAGCGCAGTCGTGTTGCTGACCGCTCTCAGTCGCCGCGCCGCTCGTCCGCACGCGGCGGGTCCTGCACCGGCTGGTTGTGCTGCAGCAGCCACAGCATGATGGTCTTCTGGCGCACGTAGTTGGCGCGCACGTAGGCATAGATCAACCCGCGCCAGCCATCGCGAAACCCGCCGCGCAGCAGGTAGCCGCGCCAGAAGCGCCAGGCCGGCGCCAGCACCAGCTTGCTCCAGGTCGCGCGTTTGCCGCGGGCGTGGTCGTGTTCGGCCATCATCTGCGCGTAGCGCTGGGTCTTGGCCAGTTGCTGCGCCAGTGAGCGGTACGGGTAGTGGATCAGATCGCCGGCCAGGGTCACCACTGCACCGTCGACACTGGCCGCCTCGTGGATCTCGCGCTTGCCGCGCCAGCCGCCGCGGCGTCGATCGAACAAGCGCAGCACCCGATCCGGATAGGCATTGCCATGGCGCAGGAACCGGCCGAAATAATCCGACAGCCGTGCGAAGCGATAGCCTGCGGCATTGGCAAAGCCGCCATCGCGCGCGGCAACGATCGACGCCCGCAAGGCATCGCTGACGCGTTCGTCGGCATCCAGGCACAGCACCCAGTCGTGGCTGGCCTGCGCAACGCAGAACGCCTTCTGGCTGCGGTAGCCATCGAAGGCACGCTGCAGGACGCGTGCCCCGTGCGCGGTGGCCAGCGTCACGGTGGAATCGGTGGAGCCGGAGTCCACCACCACGATCTCGTCGCAGAACGCCAGCGAGCGCAGGCAGTCGCGTAGGCGATCGGCCTCGTTGAACGCGATAATGCAGGCGCTGATGCGCGGCCGTTCGTCGGGTGCGGTCGAAGAGGACATGTGATGGCTCAATACCTGCTGTTCGCAACGGAACGTTACGCGTTGCCTATTCTGGCGCCATTGGCGCAGGCATTACAGGCCCGCGGGCACGCCGTGTCGGCGTGGTTCGAGGGCGGTGCGCGCGGGCTGGTGTTGCCGGAGGTGCGCGAGGTCGGCCTGCGCGAGGCGCTGGCGTTGCGTCCGCGTGCGGTGTTCAGCGCGGCCAACTGGGTGCCGCCGTTCATTGCGGGCGCCAAGGTGCAGCTGTTCCATGGGTTCAACGTGCAGAAACGCGAAGACAACCGCGGGCACTTCCGCGTGCGCGGATTGTTCGATCTGTATTGCACGCAGGGCTCGGCCACCACGGCGCCGTTTCGCGCGCTTGCCGAGCGCGAAGGGCATTTTGCCGTGGTCGAAACCGGCTGGCCCAAGCTCGACCCGGTGTTCCGCGACGATGGCGGCCGCAGCGCTGCACTGCGCGCGCCCGCCAACGGGCGCCCGGTGATCCTGTTCGGCTCCACGTTTACCGAGCGCTTGAGCGCTGCGCCCGCGCTCTACGACGAGATCGCCGCCGATATCGCACGCGGTGCGCATTACTGGCTGCTGACGCTGCATCCGAAGTGCGCGCCGGAGCTGTTCGATCGCTATCGCGCGCTGGCCGGGCCGCATGCCCGCTTTGTCGAACCCGAAGAAGTGATGGCCGCGCAGCGTGCGGCCGATGTGCTGGTGTCGGATACCTCGTCGATCGTGTCCGAGTTCGTGGTGCAGCACAAACCGGTGGTGACCTTCCGCAACCGCGTGCCGCAGCCGCATATGCTGGACTTCCAGCAGCCCGGGCAATTGCCGCAGCAGCTGGCGCGCGCGCTGGCACCGGATGCGTCGCTGCGCGATGCGCTCGCCCGTTATGCCGACGCGATCCACCCGTACCGCGACGGGCAGTCGTCGGAGCGGGTGATGGCAGCGACCGAGGACTTCATCGCCGGCAAGCTCGGCCCACTGCGGCGCAAGCCGCTGGGCGCAGTGTGGCGAGGCCTGCAGATCCGCCGCGAACTCGGATACTGGGGCCCGGCACAACGCTGATCGCTGCGAGTTGCGCATCGACGAGATAACGCTGCCAATCAGCACTTCACCCAATCCCGATTCCCGACTCCCCAATTCCGATTCCCAATCACCAACGCAGCTTGCGCCGCGCCAACGCGGCACCCAACTGCGCCTGCAGTGCCTGCGCCTGCGCCAACGGCACGAAGCGCAGCCGCAACCCCGGGCCGGCCGCGCTGGCGCCGGCAGTGTCCAGCCACAGCGTTGCGGTGCCGGACAGACGGTCCAGCGGCGAGCGTTGCAGTTGCAGCGCCTGCAGCTTGTCCAGCTCGGCCAGCCGCCACCAGCGTTTCCACCAGCCACCGCGCACGGCGACAAACCGTGCATCCACCGCGTAGCCCATGCGGTGCACCTGGCGATGCGCCTTGAATGCGCTCCACGGCAACCACAGCAGCAACCACGCCGCCTGGTTGCCGAATTGCCAGGCCAGGCCGATCACCAGCGGCAGCAGCAACAGCAGCGTGGGCAGACTCAAGCGCCACCAGCAATGCGTGGCGATCGCCTGCCACTGTGCCGGCGGCCAGGCGATCCCCGGCAGCAGGCGCTGCAACAAGGCATCGCAGCGCTGCGGGTCGGCAATCGGTGCAAGCTCCTTCAATGCGCTGCCTTCGCGGTCGGCGCTGCCGGCTACTGCAGTCTCCACCCGCAACTGGCGACGGCCGAACAGGCGATGCAGGCGGCTTTCGTACAGCGTCCACGACTGGATGCGCCGCAGCGCCACACTGCTGCGGATGCGCGTCAGCAGGCCGCGCTCCACGGTGAGGCGGCGCTCGGATTGGCTGAGATGGAAGCCGTGGTACTGCGCCACCGCCAGCGCCACCGACAGCGCGCGCATCGCGACCAATACGGCCAGGGCGCCCAGCACCACCAACGCGGCGGTCACCGCCGCCCCCGGATGGATCTGGCTGACGTAGCGGTACGCCAGCTCGCCGTTGTGTTCGACGAAGTTGGACACGGTGCGGCGCGGAATCATCTGGTAGATCACGCCGAAGCTGGCAGCCACCACCACCATGCCGCGGTTGGAGATCAGCCCCAGCCGGATCACTTCGCCCAGCGGCAGACGCAGTAGCGTGTTGCTGTCGGCCTCGATCTGCGGCGTGCCGGCATCGGCGTCATGCGTGCGGCGACGGATCAGGTCTTCCAGCGCCAGTGCCTGGTCCAGCCGCAGCACGCGCATTTCCGCTTCGGGCTTGTGGCCGCCGGCCGATTCCAGGCGCACCTCGGCCACGTTGGCCAGCCGGTGCAGCAGCGATTGATGCACCACCACGTTATGGATGCGCGCGAACGGGATATCGCGCCGGCTGCGTTCCAGCAGCCCACTGCGGATCGCCACGCCATCGGTGCCGATGCGGTAGCGATAGGTGAAATAGCGCAGCACCGAGATTGCCACCAGCACTGCCATCACCACGCCGGTGGCGATGTGGTCGGCCGAGTCGCGGCTGCCATCGCGGCTGCCGAACAGCACCAGGGCCGCCAGCGGAATCAGGAACTGGCGGATCTGCTGCAACAACACGAACACCCACGACAGCGGATGCAGGCGCTGCTCGTCCTGGCCGGAGTGTTCGATGGCGCTCACAGCGCGTCGTCGTCGTGATCGAGCTGGCGGGCGAGGCGGTCGCGCAGGCGTTCGGCATCGCCCTGATCCAGGCCGGACAAGGCCACCGCGTTGAGCCGGCTGCCGGCGGTATGCACCACCAGCGTGGTCAGCCGGGTGGCGCGTTCGATCGGGCCGCGGCGCAGGTCCACGTGCTGCACGCGCGAAATCGGAATGCGCGTGTCGCTCTGCCACAGATGGCCGCGTTGCAGCGCCAGGCCGTGCTGGTCGAGTTTCCAGTGGGTGAGCCGATGCCGTTTGACCGCGAACCACGCACCCAGCAGCGCGGCCACCACGGTCACGCCCAGCACCACCGGCCAGTCATGCCAGGCGTGCAGCACGGCGACGGTTGCGCCGGCGGCGATCAGCCCGGCACATCCGCCGCCCAGCGCGCCGTTGACGCCGGCCACATACGCACCGCGTTGCGGTAGCGGTTGCCACTGGGTGTGGTCCACCGCCGGAGCCTGTGCCGGCGCGGCAGCGACGATGACCTCGGGGTGCGGCGGTGGAGCGTCGTGCACAAGGTTGGCCTGCAGGAGCGGTGCGCAAGCATAGCCGGGCGCCGCGGACGGGCGCATCCGGCGCAGCGGCGCTTACTGCGCGGCCAGAATCAGCGCGTCCACATCCAGCGCATGCCCGGCACGCGCGGCCTTGGTGCGCAGGTACTGCTCGTTCTCCGGAGTGATGTCGCCGGTCACCGGGATGCGGTCTTCGACCGCGATGCCGGCCGCACGCAGGCGCTCGGCCTTGGCGGGATTGTTGGTCAGCAGCCGGATCCGGCCGATGCCCAGACCGCGCAGCA
This sequence comes from Xanthomonas sp. LMG 8993, assembly GCF_009835065.2. NCBI lineage: Bacteria > Pseudomonadati > Pseudomonadota > Gammaproteobacteria > Lysobacterales > Lysobacteraceae > Xanthomonas > Xanthomonas sp. LMG 8993. The sequence goes on from NZ_QVIF02000012.1 coordinate 103,801, forward strand.
TCGCCACCGCACTGCCATAGCGGCGCTCGTCCGGGCCGAAGCCCAGTTGCGCGTCGGCATCGATGGTGTCCAGGCCGGCATGCTGGTAGCCGTACGCGCGCATCTTGGCGGCGATGCCGGTGCCGCGGCCTTCCTGATCCAGATACAGCAGCACGCCGCCGCCGAGTTCCTTCAGCTTGGCTAGGCCATGCCGCAGCTGGTCGCCGCAATCGCATTTGAGCGAACCGAACAGATCGCCGGTCAGGCAGGAGGAATGCACGCGCACCGGCACTGCCGCCGACAGGTCGGGCTGGCCGACCACGATCGCCACCTGGTCGCGCTGCGCCACTCCGCCACGAAACACCACGAACTCGCTCATCCCCAGCCCGCGCAACGGCACCGGCGTGCGGGTGACCAGCTCGTAGCCGGCCGCGGCGGATTTGGCGCAGCCGCTGCCCAGATCGTCCAGTGCCAGCGACTGGCAACCGGCGAAGGCGGCGTGGTCATCCGCGTCGTGCAGTTCCACGGCCAGCATCGCCGGCAGCAGCAGTCCCAGCCGCGCGATTTCCACCGCGCCGGCATCCAGCGCATCGCCCGGGGTCCATTGCGTCGGTACCGGGGTGTCGCGCAGGTAGGCCAGGGCAGCGAGCTGGTCGTAGTCGTGTTCGACCAGCGCCACACGTGCGCCTTGCGGCGCGCTCAGGCCCAGCACCTGGGCGCGGGTCGGGGTGACGAACAGATAGTGCCGCCCCTGTGCCGCACGCGCGAAGGCCGCGTAGGACTGCGCGGTGCTGCTGTCCAGCGCCAGCACCGCGCGCGCCTGCCCGTTGGCCGCCGTCAGCAGCACCGGGCGGCCGGCGCGCAGCTCGGAGGCGGCGCGCTCGCAACGGATCGCGGCCGGATCACCGAAGGCCTGCGCGCTGGGGGAGGGGACGGGGCTGCTCATGCACGACTCCAGATGGGGATTGCCACGGCCGCTTCAAGGCGGACGCCGCCGCGGCCGTTGCCTGCCGCGTGCGGTCATTGTCGCGTGGTTCGCAAGCGCCAGTCGCCACGGCCGGGTGGAACGCTGCATCCAGCGCCCGCCGTTTGAGTTGCGCGGCAGGCGTGGATTGGTTGCGTACCGGCTGCGTTGTTCATCGCCCGGCAATGCCTTTTAATCCCAAGACCCTCTGCCCGCACCGGACCCCATGTCTCTTATCGACTGCAGCGAAGACCGCCACGCCAGCGCCATCCTGGAGATCTTCAACGACGCCATCGCCAACTCGACCGCGTTGTACGACTACAAGCCGCGGCCACCGGAGAGCATGGTCGGCTGGTTTGCGACCAAGCGCGCGGGCGGCTTTCCAGTGATCGGGGTGGAAGCTGCCGACGGCAGCCTGATGGGGTTCGCCAGCTACGGCACCTTCCGCGCCTGGCCGGCGTTCAAGTACAGCGTGGAGCATTCGATCTACGTGCACCGCGACCACCGCGGCAAGGGGCTTGGACGCCTGCTGTTGCAGGGCGTGATCGCGGCGGCGGAACAGCGCGGCGTGCATGTGCTGGTCGGCGGCATCGATGCCAGCAATCAGGCCAGCATCGCCCTGCACGAACAGTTCGGCTTCACCCATGCCGGCACCGTGCGCGAGGCCGGTTTCAAGTTCGGCCGTTGGCTGGACCTGGCGTTCTATCAGCGCATCCTCGCCACGCCGGCCGCTCCGCACGACGATTGAGCCGCCGGCAACGCCGCGCCATGCGCGGGCGGCTCCGTCTTTAGGCAGCCGGCGTCAGTGCGGATGCCGCTCGGTCGCATACGGATTGGGCTCGCCGCTGCCCGGCGGGCGCAGCGTGTAGCGCTTGTAGGTCCATTGATATTGCGCCGGGTCGCGCCGGGCGATCTGTTCGATGCCCGCGTTGAGCGCGCTGGCGGCGCGCACCGGGTCGGCGTCGGCCACTGCCGGGTCGGCCGGCTGCACATGCAACGCGAATTGCAGGTCGCCGCCGGCACGTTCGCACCAGCCATACAGCACGATCGCGCCGGTGCGCTCGGCCAGTCGGTTGACCAGGGTCATGGTCAGGGCGGGGATGCCGAAGAACGGCGCAAACACGCCATCGCCCATTTTCGGCTGCTGGTCGGGCAGGATGCCGACCGCGCCACCGTCCTTGAGCACCTTGAACAACTGCCGCACCGCCGGGCCTTCGGCACGCACCTGGCGCACGTTGTCGCCGCCGCGGGCCAGTTGCAGGAAACCGTCCACCGCGTCCGATTCGGGCGGGCGATACACGATGGCGATCGGCCCGCGTTCGGACAGCCACTGGTTGAGCAGCTCCCAGTTGCCGAAGTGCGGCGCGGCCACGATGACACCACGCCCGGAAGCCAGTGCGGCATCGTAGAGCGCCTGGCCATTGCGTTGCAGCCGGGCCAGGTTCTCGGCCGGCGGGCGGGTCCAGGTGCGCAGCACTTCCAGCGTCTGCCGCGCGGTCGACCGCAGCACCTGCGCATGCAGCTGCGCGCGCTGGCCGGCATCCAGTTCCGGGTACGCCAGTTCCAGGTTGCGGCGTGCCACGCGCGCCTCGCGCGCATTGAGCTTGCGCCAGCTCCAGGCCAGCGCGTCGGCCACACGTTTGAGCAACGGCCACGGCAGGCGGCCCACGGTGGCGGCGGTGGCGTAGAGCAGGCGAGCGCGAACATCGGGTTTCATCCGCGCAATTCTAAACAGCGCGGCCGGCGATGACCCGCGCGTGACAGTGCCAACCGTGCTGGGCATGCTGCGCGGCACAGTTTGCTGCCGGAGAGTGCCCATGCTTGCGCTGATCCAACGTGTCACCCGCGCCGCCGTCACGGTCGATGCGCAGACCGTCGGGCAGATCGGTCCCGGGCTGCTGGCCCTGGTCGGGGTCGAACCCGGCGACAGCGACGCGCAGATCCGGCGCCTGGCCGAGCGCCTGCTCGGCTACCGCGTGTTCGCCGACGACGCCGGCAAGATGAACCGCTCACTCACCGACACCGGCGGCGGCCTGCTGCTGGTCAGCCAGTTCACCCTGGCCGCAGACACCAGTTCCGGCAATCGCCCCGGCTTCAGCACGGCCGCACCGCCGTCGGAGGCTGAACGGGCGTTCAATCAATTGGTGGCGATCTGCCGGCAAAAACATCGCGGCGGGGTGGAAACCGGGCGCTTTGGTGCCCATATGGTTGTCGACCTGGTCAACGATGGCCCGGTGACCTTCCTTCTCAGACCCTAGAAACCCACGTCCACCAGCGGTCCTGTCTTGAATCCGGCAGACCGGGCTTCACGCTGGTATAATGCTAGGTTCTCTTTCCAATCTCAAAGCCGGTGGCGCGAGCACTCATGGCCAACGAACGTCCTGCCCAGCAATCCGACATCAAGCTACTGATCAGCAAGGGCCTGGAACAGGGCTATCTGACCTACGCCGAAGTCAATGACCACCTGCCCGACGACCTGGTCGACCCGGAGCAGATCGAAGACATCATCAGCATGATCAACGGCATGGGCATCGATGTCCATGAAGTTGCCCCCGATGCTGAAACCCTGTTGCTCAACGATGGCAACACCGGCAACCGCGAGGTTGACGACACCGCAGCCGAAGAAGCTGCCGCCGCGCTGACCGCGCTCGACACCGAAGGTGGCCGCACCACCGACCCGGTGCGCATGTACATGCGCGAAATGGGTACGGTCGAGCTGCTGACCCGCGAAGGCGAAATCGCCATCGCCAAGCGTATCGAAGAAGGCCTGAGCCAGGTCCAGGCAGCGCTGGGCGTGTTCCCGCTGTCGACCGAAATGCTGCTGGCCGATTACGAAGCGCATAAGGAAGGCAAGAAGCGTCTGGCCGAGATCGTGGTCGGCTTCAACGACCTGATCGAAGAAGCCGACGCCGCCGCTGCTGCGCTGGCCGCCGCCGGCCCGGTCGCCGTGGACGAAGATGCGGTCGATGAAGACGACGACGAAGACGGCGATGACGACGCTGCCGAGGAAGAGGCCGGCCCGACCGGTCCGGACCCGGTGGAAGTGGCCACGCGCATGGAGAACCTGGCCAACGAATACGCCAAGTTCAAGAAGATCTATGCCAAGAACGGCGCCGAGCACAAGCTGGTGGTCAAGGCGCGCGAAGACATGGCCGCCATCTTCACCACGCTCAAGCTGCCGCTGCCGCTGACCGATGCGCTGGTCACCCAGCTGCGTGGCGTGGTCAACGGCATCAAGGATCACGAGCGCAAGGTGCTGCACCTGGCCACCACCGTGGCACGCATGCCGCGCAAGGATTTCATCCGCTCCTGGGAAGGCAACCAGACCAACCTGGAATGGGTGGAAGACGCACTCAAGCGCAAGCAGAAGTGGTCGTCGGCGCTGCGCGACGTCAAGGACCAGATCGTCTCCGAGCAGCAGGGCTCGATCGAGATGGAGAAGGCCAACTACCTGACCCTGGGCGAGATCAAGGAGATCAGCCGCGCGATGGCCTATGGCGAAGCCAAGGCACGCAAGGCCAAGAAGGAAATGGTCGAGGCCAACCTGCGCCTGGTCATCTCCATCGCCAAGAAGTACACCAACCGCGGCCTGCAGTTCCTCGACCTGATCCAGGAAGGCAACATCGGCCTGATGAAGGCCGTGGACAAGTTCGAATACCGCCGCGGTTACAAGTTCTCGACGTATGCGACGTGGTGGATCCGTCAGGCCATCACCCGTTCGATCGCCGATCAGGCGCGCACCATCCGTATTCCGGTGCACATGATCGAAACGATCAACAAGTTGAACCGCATTTCCCGCCAGATGCTCCAGCAGTTCGGCCGCGAGGCCACGCCGGAGGAGCTGGCCAAGGAAATGGACATGCCCGAGGACAAGATCCGCAAGGTGATGAAGATCGCCAAGGAGCCGATCTCGATGGAAACCCCGATCGGCGACGACGAGGATTCGCATCTGGGCGACTTCATCGAGGACACCAACGTGGAGTCCCCGATCGACAACACCACCAACATCAATCTCTCCGAGACGGTGCGGGACGTGTTGGCAGGGCTGACCCCGCGCGAGGCCAAGGTGCTGCGGATGCGCTTCGGTATCGACATGAATACCGATCACACGCTGGAAGAAGTGGGCAAGCAGTTTGACGTCACCCGCGAGCGGATCCGTCAGATAGAGGCCAAGGCGTTGCGCAAACTGCGTCACCCGAGCCGTTCGGAACAGCTGCGCTCGTTCCTGGACATCGACTGATCCGGTAGCCGTATCGGTGCAGTGATCACACAACAGCCCCGCACATGCGGGGCTGTTGCGTTGTGGGGCATGCTGCGCGCTATGCTTGCCCGGGTGGACGTCGCCGAAGCACGGACGCGCCGGGGATGGCGCAGGCGACATTCACGCCCCGGCGACGAAGCCAGACAGCGGCGCAACATAAAGCCCGTGTTTCTGCCTGACTCACGTGACGTTCTAGCCGTGGCTTCTAAGTTGATGGACGAATGGAACGAGGCCGTCGTATGAGCAGGCAAAGCCGCTTTGAAACCACCACATACCGCGAGCACGAGATTCGCGTACGCACCGAGCAGGCGTCCCCGGGCGCCAGGTGGACGTTGTGGGTCGACGTGTATGCACTGGGCGGCAAACGCCAGCCACGCATCGGTGGCCGGGAACAGGGATGGGAGACCTACCAGGAAGCCATCGCGCAGGGATTCCGTGCAGGCCGGCAATTGGTCGATGCGCAGCTTGAGGTGGCTTAGTAGCCGGGAGTGGGGAGTGGAGATTCGGGATTGCTGAGGTGCTTGTCGATCCGGGTCGTCTACCGCGAATGGTGCGCAAAGCGCACTGATCGCATACAAATTTAGAAGCCCGGCTCGCGCCGGGCTTTTTTTGTGGGCATGCACGGGCACGGGTGGGTGCGGGCGCTTCTCCTCATCGATGCCTGATGTCAGCAGACAGCGACGCGCGCGGACAGGTAAACTTTCGCCTCAGCTGGACGGTCCGACATGCCCCGCATCTCGCCACCCACCCCGCCGGGCCTATAGCTCAACGGTTAGAGCAGAGGACTCATAATCCTTTGGTTCCAGGTTCGAATCCTGGTGGGCCCACCAATAGAAAGCAGGCACTTGGACGCGCGGCCAAGTGCCTTTTTTGCTGCTCGGAAACTACCGGGACACGTCGTGTTCTTCTTCGCTGATCGCGTAGTCGGCGTCTTCTGGATAAGCGTTTGCGTGTGCGGTAGTCATCGTGCCGCTCAGTTGCGGTGCGCTTGCTTGCGCAGCCAGGTGAGGACATCAACTGCCGGGTCTTCATGCATGCAGACATGCAGCCGGCCCAGCACGATGCTCTGCGCATCGCCGCCTGGCAAGACGTCATCAAGGCCGGTGGCTTCGCAGGCGATCAGGACCGGCGGCAGACCAGGCTGCGCGTGGGAATGCAGCATGGCCAGCACATAGCCCTGCATCATTTCGAAGCTGAGGGTGACGCCCGTGCAGACACGGAACTGCTTGCTAGTGCTCATCGCCGCACCTGCGCATCTAAGGCGTCGACGGCAGTGATCGCTGCAGCAGCGTCGGCAATCGTGATGGCGCCTGTACTTCCGAGGCGTGCCATCAGGCTCAGCCACGCGGTATGGCTGCATTCGAGGGTGTTGGCGATTAGACCCACACGCTGGGGCATCTGGCGCGCCGCAGACGCGGGCGCTACTTGGGTGTTGTAAGACATGCTGGACTCCTTTTGTGGTTTGGAATCCGCCACGCCGAGACCAATCGGGGTGGCGGACAGTGCGCGGTTGGTCTGCCGGCCAAAAGGAACCGGTGGGCCTTGCGGCCCCCGCGCACCGCCCGCCATAAAGCTGGCCGGCATGCGCCCGCGACGATGCGGGCGATAAAAAAGCGCCATGCATCGATCGATGGGCGCTGGTGCGCCTTTTGATTCGGGAGACCAATCCCGGTCGCCGAATGTGCGGCGACGTTGGAATACTCGCTCCGCTGCTAGGAGCGTGTCAACGGAAAAATCCGCAACGCTATAGCGATAGTCTCGAGGCAGCACACTTCATAGCGGTGGCGGTGCCGAAACGATTGGTCAGCGCCGCGATCCTTAAGGCGGTGTTGGCCGACATAGGCGTATGCCAGCGCGAATTGCGCCATCACTCCATGCAGCAAATTTTCAGCTCCAGTAATTCCAGCCTGACCGAATTACGCCACGAGCAGCGGCGTAATCTCGTACCACCGCAAGACCACGCAATGCTCAAGAACCTCCGTTGTGGCGAATGCGCCCGCCTGCTGTGCAAGGCCGGGGTGGATGCACCTGTGGCTGTCCGAGTGCGCGCGCGTGCTCAAGGAAGGCGCGCCGGTGCTGCTGTTCACCGACGCGCTGTAGATCGTCGGCGTTGCCTGGCGCGACATCACTGTGTGGGGCAAGACCGAAGGCGTGCGGCCGCAGTTGGGGCGCTGCTGGAACCAAGCCGCACACATCGTGTGGGGCAGCAAGGGCAACATGCCACTGGATCGCCGCGCGCCTGTGCTGCCGGGGCTCATCCGTGAATCGGTGCGCAAGGCTGACAAGCATCACCTGACCGGCAAACCCACCGACTTGATGCGGCAGCTGGTCAAGATCTGCGAGACAGGCGGACGAATCCTAGATTCCTTCGCCGGCAGCGGCACGACACTGGTAGCGGCCGAGCTTGAGGGATACGGCTGGACTGGTGTGGAGATGACTAGCCACTATGTGGGCTATGCGTCCGAGCGGTTAGGCTCCCTGTAAAACTCACGGGGGCTGAGAATTCTCGGCTGCGATTTCGTTGCGCCATCATCAACCTGTCGCGCATCAGTCCAAGCAACCGCCCAGACCATCATTGCGATAGCGGCAGCCAGATCCAAAGTGCGACGAGGGTGGCCAACAGAACGGGCGGCGTCAGTATCAGTCCCACCTTCATGTATTGGCCCCACGTGATTCGTTGGCCCTTTCCGGCTAGGACATGCAGCCATAGAAGCGTCGCGAGCGAGCCGATCGGGGTGAGCTTAGGACCCAAATCATTGCCCACGACGTTGGCATAGATCATCACATCGCGGGTAGCATCGGGAAGGTTGGCCCCATCGATGGCGAGCGCGCCCACCAGCGTTGCCGGCATGTTGTTCATGATCGAGGCGAGTCCCGCCACTGCGAAGCCGGTGCCGATCGTGGCCACAAAACTTCCTTGCGCCGCCAGCCACTCAAGGACCGCACTTGCCGCTTTAGTTAGCCAAGCATTGCCGAGTCCGTAGACCACCAGATACATGCCAACCGAAAACAGCACGATCTGCCAGGGCGCTTCGCGCAGGATCTTCGTCAGCTGCATCGTGGCGCCTCTGCCGCCCGTCGCCCAGCGGCCAGCAATTGCCATCAGCATCAGCGCGGCCGCGCCCGTCACCAGAGCGATGGGTACACCGAGCGGCCCGGTCACGAAATACGCCACAAGTAGCAACGCGAGAAGTGGCAAGGCAGCACGGAAGACCGCCGTGTCACGTATCGCCTCACGCGGCGCTTCGAGATCGCTGACCGGATACGTGCGAGGAATGTCGCGCCGGAACCAGAGCGACAGCACGATCAGTGTCGCTACGACCGACACTAGATTCACCGGCACCATGACCGTTGCATAGCGTCCGAACGACACGTCAAAGAAGTTCGCCGTGACGATGTTGACCAGATTCGAGACAACGAGCGGAAGGCTTGCCGTGTCAGCGATGAAACCACATGCCACCGTGAACGCGAGCGCGCCGGCAGGTGGGAAATTCAGGCGCAGCAAAATGGCGAGAACAATGGGCGTCAGCAAAAGTGCCGCGCCATCGTTAGCGAAAACCGTAGCGATCGTGGCGCCTAGCAGAACGATCAGTGGAAACAGTTTCCGACCATTGCCGCCGCCCCATCGAGCCACGTGCAGTGCTGCCCAGGCAAAGAAGCCGGCCGCGTCCAAGATGAGCGAGATGATGATGAGGGCGACGAAGGTAAAGGTCGCATCCCAGACGATCCCCCACACGGTGCCGACGTCGTTCCACCCGACGACGCCGGTAGCCAAAGCGACTGCGGCACCGGCGAGGGCCGACCAGCCGATGCCAATCCCGCGCGGTTGCCAGATGACGAAAACAAGGGTGGCGATGAAAATCGCGAGGGCAAGCATGCAGCGCTCCGCAGTGGTCAGATGGAGCGCTGATTTACGCGCTTGGACAATTCTTCGGCGTTTTCAACTCGCTCAGAATAGCGATCGGTCAGATACGCCGAGCGGCCACGCACAAGCCAGGTGAATTTGACCAGTTCCTCGCAAACGTCGACGACGCGCTGATAGTAGGCAGACGGCTTCATCCGCCCGGACTCATCGAACTCCTGAAACGCCTTGGCAACGGATGACTGGTTCGGGATCGTGAGCATGCGCATCCACCGGCCGAGCACGCGCAGCTGGTTCACAGCGTTGAAGCTTTGCGAACCGCCGGAAACCTGCATGACGGCCAGCGTCTTGCCCTGCGTCGGGCGCTTGGCGCCCTCGGTGAGAGGAATCCAGTCGATCTGCGCTTTCATGATCCCTGTCATCGCGCCATGGCGCTCCGGACTGACCCAAACCATACCCTCCGACCAGTAGGCGAGCTCGCGTAATTCACTCACCTTCGGGTGGTCTGGAGCCGCCCCGTCGGGCAGCGGCAGGTCGTGCGGATCGAAGATGCGTACGTCGCAGCCGTACCAGCGCAACAAGCGGCCAGTTTCCTCTGCCAGCAGCCGCGAATAGGAACGCTCGCGCAACGAGCCGTACAGGATGAGGATGCGGGGCGGATGTCTGGGGTCGCCGGGCGTGGCCAGTGCGTTGACGTCGATTGGGGTGAGGTGTGTCGGATCGATGCCTGGTAGATCCATGGCAACGCCACCCATCACTTCGACGCTCCGCCTGTCGTCACCGCTTCGCCGTCTTCTTTCGTAAAGGACGCGACCGGGTGGGCCAGCAACGTGAGCACTTTCTCGGATGGCCGGCAGAGCGCCACGCCCCGATCGGAAACGACGATGGGACGATTGATAAGGATTGGGTGCGCGATCATCGCGTCCACCAGCTGTTCGTCAGTGAGGGCAGGATTGTCCAAGCCCAACTCCGCGTACGGGGTTCCCTTCTGGCGTAACAGATCGTGCGGCGCGATGCCCATGGCGGCAATTAGCTCGACCAGCTTCTCGCGCGTCGGCGGGGTGTGCAGATATTCGATGATCTCAGGGTCCTCGCCAGACTGGCGCATCATCTCCAAGACGTTCCGGGACGTGCCGCAGGCAGGGTTGTGATAGATCGTCAGCATCGCAATGATCTCCTTGAGCTGGGCCGTGTCAGGCCGACGGGCATTAAGGCTGAGGAAGGCTCAAACGCAGGTTTCCGATGCGCAACGAGTCAGGGCCACACCACAGATCTCTGGGTTGCCCGAGCAGCAGTCCTCGGTGAGAAACGAGAGCAGCTGGCGCATGTCCTCGTAGCTCGCCGCATAAAGGACACGTCGCCCATCGCGCCAGGAGCGCAGCAGGCGAGCACGCTCCAGCGTCGCGAGGTGAAAGCTCATTCGTGTTGGGGGGATCGTAAGCCGCTCGGCAATCTCCCCTGACGGCATGCCGTCAGGGCCTGCGCGAACAAGCATTCGGAATGCGGCCAGTCGATCGGTGTGTGCGAGGGCAGAGAGGGCTGCGACAGCGGAATCGTCTTTCATCGCGCTACTCTACAAATATAGTTGCAAAGTGCAATGGTTGGTTCAGTTTGCGCCTGCACCGCGGAGGCTGGTGCCGCGCACCAACCGCCGTAGGACCAGTGCATCAGGGATTGGCCGGGGCCACCGGCTGTGGCAGGGGCTCCAGCCACAGCACTTGCGGATACGCTTGAGCACACGCGCATCGACTTCCAGCCTTGCTCGGCAGCAAGGTTGAAGCGCTGCCTACCTAGCGCGCCTGGGCATCCCACAACCCCATGAGCTGTGTGATCGCGGCATCCATCGCCTTGAAGCTCATGCCATCCCGGGCCAGCGTGGATAGCCCGAGCAGGAAACTGTCGAACACGCAGGTCAGTGCGGCGGCGTCCACGGCGGGCCCGAGTTCGCCGCCGGCGATGGCGCGGTCCACGCAGGCGCGGATGCCGGCGCGCGTGCGTGCGCGCGAGCGCGTCAGCGGTGTGCACAGTGCCGAGAGCTCCGGCGACGGCGCGCTCATCACTCCCAGCGTGACCATGCAGCCTTTCGGGTGGCCACGCTCGCACTGCATCTTGGCGGAGCAGCGCAGCGCAAGCTCCACCGCCTGCCTGGGGCCGAGCGCGGCGTCCCACAAGCAGTGGGTCACCTTGGCGTAGGTCGCCAGGTAGCGGTCCATGCATTCCTTGAAGAGCGCTTCCTTCGAGCCGAAGGCGGCATAGAAGCTGGGCGCGGTGATGCCGCCACCAATCGCGGCCTTGAGCTGGCTCAACGAGGTGGACTCGTAGCCCTGTTCCCAGAACAGGTGAAGCGCCTCTTCCACCGCGGCGTCACGGTCGAAGCTGCGTGGCCTTCCCATTTGCGCCATGGCGCCCTCCGATCTCTACATCAAGACTAATCGATACAGATATCGTTGACAACGCAGCCAACCTGTAGATATATATCGATCGATACATATGTGGGCACTCAGTGGTGCCGGCCGGCAGGTCTCAGGACGAAGACCTGCTTTTTTCGGTCTTTATGTGTATCGATCGATATATATGTAGCGGCCTAACCGGCATCCCCCTCCCCAACAAAGGACAGCGTGTGACCTCTTCAACTGCATCCACCGCCGGTGCGATCCCGCCGCCATTGCCAGTCGCCGCGCTGCTGGCGCTGGCCATGACCGGCTTCATCTGCATCGTGACCGAAACCCTTCCGGCAGGACTGCTGCCGCAGATGTCCGCAGGCCTCGGTATCAGCCCGGCACTGGCCGGGCAGACGGTGACCGCCTACGCGCTGGGGTCGGTGATTGCCGCAATTCCGCTGACCATTGCGACCCAGCAGTGGAGGCGGCGTAACGTCCTGTTGCTCACCATCGTCGGCTTCCTGCTGTTCAACTCGGTCACCGCACTGTCGACCAGTTACGCGCTGACCCTGGTGGCGCGCTTGTTTGCCGGCGCAGCGGCAGGCCTGGCGTGGAGCCTGCTTGCCGGTTACGCGCGGCGCATGGTGCAGCCGGACCAGCAGGGCAGGGCCATGGCGATTGCGATGGTGGGCACGCCGGTTGCGCTTTCCCTCGGCGTGCCGCTGGGCACCTGGATGGGCGGCATACTGGGCTGGCGCAGCGCGTTCGCCGCGATGTCCGGACTGACGCTCATTCTGATCGTGTGGGTGCTGCTGAAGGTGCCCGACTACCCCGGCCAGTCCGCAGCGCAGCGGGTGCCGCTACGCAAGGTGCTCGGCACGCCCGGCGTGCGCCCGGTGCTCGCCACCGTGATGGCGTGGATGCTGGCCCACAACATCCTGTACACCTATGTGGCGCCGTTCGCCGCACACGCGGGGCTGGCACATCGCGTGGACGTGTTGCTGTTGATCTTCGGCGTTGCGGCACTGGTCGGTATCGGCGTGGCGGCAAAGTTGGTGGAGCAGCACCTACGTGGCACGGTGTTGGTGTCGTTGGCGACGTTCCTTGCGATCTCAGTGGTGCTGGCATTGCTGCAAGACGTGCAGCCTGTGGTCTACGTCTGTGTGGCGGTGTGGGGCCTGACCTTTGGCGGCGCGGCGACCCTGCTGCAGACCGCGCTTGCCGACAGCGCAGGCGAAGGCGCCGATGTTGCGCTGTCGCTCAACGTGGTTGCCTGGAACAGCGTCATCGCCGGCGGTGGCGTGGTGGGCGGCGTGCTGCTGGACCGATGGGGCGCCCAGACCTTTCCGGTTGCCATGGCCTTGCTGCTGGCAATCGGGCTGCTGATTGCATGGCGTGCCCGGCAGCACGGCTTTGCGGCGGGCGCGCGCTCGCCGGTTGCCGGTCACTAGCGTTGCCCTACCTGATGTCTTCCCGGCTGCGTCCGCCTGGTACCCAGCGAGCGCAGCCGCAGGCAACTGCCGGCATTGCAGGTGTTTATACGTTTCATATACGATTCGTATATTCATGACACAGGAGCTTGCATGGGCATCGTCAATATCGATGACGAACTGCACGATCAGCTGCGTCGCGCGTGCACGGTGACCAGCCGGTCGATCAACGCGCAGGCCACTTTCTGGATCAAGGTCGGCATGCTGTGTGAGATGCATCCGGAATCCTCGTTCCAGGACATCGTGGCGCAGGAACTGCGCGCGGCAGGCGTGCGGCCGCAATCCCTGAAACCGGCGCGGACATGATCAAGCAGCCGGCGGAGATTGCGCTGCTGGCCAACGCCGGTGCGCTGCTGGCGCAGGTGTTCCATGCGCTGGATCAGCTGCCGCTGGCAGGCCGCAGCACGCTGGAACTCAACGACTTCGTCGAGCGGATGATTGTCGACGCGCTGGGCGCGCGGCCGGCCAGCAAGGGGCAGTACGACTTTCCCTTCGTGCTCAACGCCTCGATCGATGATGTGGTGTGCCATGGCGTGCCCGCGGCCGCGGACGTGCTGCGCAACGGGCAGATCGTCAATCTGGATATCACGCTGGAAAAGGACGGCTATATCGCCGACTCCAGCACGACGTATCTGGTGGGCGAGGTGGCGTATCCGGCGCGGCGGCTGGTGCAGGCCACCTATCAGGCGATGTGGAAGGGGATTGCGGCGGTGCGTCCGGGCGCGCGGCTGGGCGACATCGGTCATGCGATTGCGCGGCATGCGCGCGAGCAGGGCTATAGCGTGGTGAAGGAATATTGCGGGCATGGCATCGGCCGGCAGATGCATGAAGAGCCGCAGATCCTGCACTACGGGCATGCCGGCACGGGGATGCAGCTGCAGGAAGGCATGGTGTTCACCATTGAGCCGATGATCAATCAGGGCAGGGCGGCGATCCGCGCCGAGCCGGATCAATGGCCGGTGCATACGCGCGACGGCAAGTTGTCGGCGCAGTTCGAGCACACCGTGGCGGTGACGCGTACCGGTGTGCGTGTGCTGACCTTGCGCCCCGGGGAAACGCCGCTGTGTGCGCTGGGGTGAGCGCGCCGTCCCCCGGCGTGTGGCCTGCGCCCGCTGCCGCCGCTGTGTTCGTTGCTTGCACTGCCGCGGCCAGACTGCGGCAGGTCAGCCAGGTTGCTGCACACTAGGCCGCATCGCTGACGTCTCCCGTGCGCCGGCACCCTGATCCGGCGGAGCGCTGGTCTTCCATGCAGCCACTTCCTCATAACCCCACGCACGCCGTGCACCCGGCGGCAGCATCCTGGCGACGGCCGCTGGAGTGGTTGCGCCGGCAGTTGCGCGCCAACGATCTGTGGTTCATCGGGCTGGCAGCCGTGGTGGGGCTGATTGCGGCGGCACTGATGGTGGTGCAGGCCGGCATGGCGCATGCGCTGCAGGCCTGGCTGTACGCGCTTGCACCGGGCGAGCGGCTCAGTACCGCCGAATCGATCACCGCCACCCAGTTGCTGGTGTTGCCGTTGGGCGGCCTGCTGGTGGGCCTGGTGGCCTTGCTGGCGCGGCGGCGCAAGCGGCCGCTGGTGGATGCGGTGGAAGCCAATGCCCTGCACGGCGGGCGCATGTCGATGCGCGACAACCTGATCGTTGCGGTGCAGACGCTGCTGTCCAACGGTTTCGGCGCATCGGTGGGGCTGGAGGCGACCTACACGCAGATGGGCGCAGGCGCCGGTTCGCAGCTGGGCCGTGTCCTGCGGGTACGCCGGGCCGACATGCGCACGCTGGTCGGTGCCGGCGCGGCAGGCGCGATCGCCGGTGCGTTCGGGGCGCCGCTGGCCGGTGCGTTCTACGCGTTCGAGATCGTGATCGGCGCCTATACGCCGTCGGCGCTTGCGCCGGTGGCCGCAGCGGCGCTGGCCGGCGCGTTCATGGCCAATGCGCTCGGTGCCGCGCCGTATTCGTTGCCGGCGGCGGTCGCCTATCAATTGCAGCCGCGTGACTATGCGATCTACATCGCGTTGGGGCTGACCTGCGCGTTGATCGGCATCGCGGTGATGCGGCTGGTGGCCGGTATCGAACGCGCCGTGGGGCGGATCGAGCTGCCGCTCTGGGGGCGCCCGGTGGTGGGCGGGTTGCTGCTGATTCCGTTGGCGATGTATTCGCCGCAAGTGCTGTCGTCGGGACATGGCGCCCTGCATCTGGACCTGACCAGTAGCAGCACGCTGCAGGTATTGGCCGGTTTGCTGGTGCTCAAATGCGTCGCGTCGGGCATCTCGCTGGGTTTCGGCTTCCGTGGCGGCCTGTTCTTCGCTTCGCTGTTCATGGGCTCGCTGGTGGGCAGCCTGTTTGCGGTGTTCCTGAACCTGCTGGTCGGCGCCGCGGCGGTGGACATCACCAGCGCTTCGTTGGTGGGCATGGCTGCGTTGGCGGCAGCCATTGTCGGTGCGCCGATGACGATGGCCATGCTGATCCTGGAAGGCACGCACGACTTTGTGCTGGCGAGCGCGGTGATGGTGGCGGTGCTGGTGGCCAATACCGTGGTGCGCCAGGTGTTCGGCTATTCGTTCTCCACCTGGCGCCTGCATCTGCGTGGCGAGAACATCCGCAGCGCACGCGACGTGGGGTGGGTGCGCAATCTGTCGGCCGGCAAGATGATGCGCAAGGACGCCAACCACACTGCGCACGACACCACGGTGAGCGAGTTTCGCCGGCGGTTTCCATTGGGGTCCACGCAGCGCGTGGTGCTGGAAGACGCCGCCGGCCATTACGCCGGTGTGGTGCCGCTGGCAGTGCTGTATGCGGACAACGTGCAGGCCGATGCGCCGGTGAGCGACTACGCCAAGCACCGCGATGCGGCATTGCTGGCAGACACCGACATCGTGGCGGTCATGAAGGTCTTCGACGCTACGCAGGCCGACGAGCTGGCGGTGATCGATGCACAACGCAAGGTGCTGGGCGTGTTGTCGGAAGGCTTCGTGCGCAAGCGCTATGCCGAAGAACTGGAAAAGCGCGAACGCGAACTGATGGGCGAGCGTGTGCTCGGCGACGACTGAGCCACGCGCTGCCGGCAGCGGCTGAAGCGACGGGGCGCATGCTGGCCCGGTAGATCCACTGCGTGCAGAAGGTGTCTCACGCAACGCCCTGCGCCCGCGACGCATGCAGCTTGCCCTCGCCAGCGGCAGCATGCGATGCCAGCACGCAGCTTCCAGCGGCCTGTGCGTTGATGTTGCTCATGCATTGGCAGCGTTGCTCGGCTCGACGCGCGTGCGCAGCAGCGCGCCATCGGGTTGTGCAGACCGACCTCAGCGCGTTAGCATGCAGCCTCGTCCAGAGCGATTTCCTCCGACACATGACACCACCCTGACCTAAGGCATCACGCGCTCGCAGTTGCTGCGAAGGTCCAGGTGTTTGACGTTCATGTATTCGCGCCGTGTGTTTGCCGGTGCGCGGAGTCGTTTCAATGTCCAGAGTTTTCTCGTTGCGCCAGCAATGGCTCGGCAACGTGCGTGGCGATGTGCTCGCCGGCATCGTGGTCGCGCTTGCGCTGATTCCCGAAGCCATTGCCTTTTCGATCATTGCCGGCGTCGACCCCAAGGTCGGGCTGTACGCGGCGTTCTGTATTGCGGTGGTGACTTCGATCGCCGGTGGCCGGCCCGGCATGATTTCTGCCGCCACCGGCGCAATGGCGTTGTTGATGGTGGACCTGGTCAAGGACCACGGCCTGCAGTACCTGCTGGCGGCCACCGTGCTGGCCGGCGTGCTGCAGCTGATCGCCGCAGCATTGCGCCTGGGCGCATTGATGCGCTTTGTCTCGCGCTCGGTGATCACCGGCTTCGTCAATGCGTTGGCGATCCTGATCTTCCTGGCGCAGTTGCCGGAGCTGGTCGGCATGCCATGGCCGGTGCATGCGGTGTGTGCAGCGGGCCTGGCCATCATCTATCTGCTGCCGCGCTTCACCACGGCGATTCCCTCGCCGCTGGTCGCCATCGTGGTGCTGACGGCGGTGTGCGCGTACTGGCACATCGACATCCGCAACGTGGGCGATATGGGCCGTCTGCCCGACAGCCTGCCGGTGTTCCTGCTGCCGGACGTGCCGCTGACGTGGGACAGCGTGCGCATCCTGCTGCCGGTGTCGACGACGCTGGCCGTGGTGGGCCTGCTGGAGTCGTTGATGACCGCGCAGATTGTCGAAGACCTCACCGATACCCCGTCGCAGCGCAACCGCGAATGCGCAGGGCAGGGGCTGGCGAACCTGCTGGCCGGGTGCTTCGGTGGCATGGCCGGCTGCGCGATGATCGGGCAATCGGTGATCAATGTGCGCTCGGGCGGGCGCGGGCGCCTGTCGTGCCTGGTGGCCGGTGTCGTCCTGCTGCTGATGGTGGTGTATGGCGCGCCCTGGGTGCGCCAGATCCCGATGGCGGCGTTGGTGGCGGTGATGATCATGGTCAGCATCGGTACCTTCAGCTGGGGCTCGCTACGCGATCTACGCACGCACCCGGGGAGTTCGTCGGTGGTGATGCTGGGCACCGTCGTGGTCACGGTATGGACGCACGATCTGGCCCGCGGCGTGCTGGCCGGGGTGCTGCTGTCGGCGCTGTTCTTTGCGCGCAAGGTCGGGCGCATGTTGCAGGTGCAGGCCAGCGAGCGTGACGACGGAGTGCGCGTGTATGCGGTGCGCGGCCAGGTGTTCTTTGCATCGGCCGGGCAGTTCGTGGCCAGCTTCGATTTCCCGGGCACGCCGCCGAAGGTGTTGATCGATCTGAGCCACGCGCACTTCTGGGACATCAGCGCGGTGGCGGCGCTGGATCGGGTGGTGCTCAAGCTGCGCGCGCACGGCGCCGAGGTCGAGGTGATCGGCGTGAATCAGGCCAGCGACACGCTGATCGAAACCTTAGGAACCCATCGGCGCGATGGCGCGCGCCTGCAGCTGGGGCACTGAGCCCGGCTGCTCGTGCGCAGCCAGCGCGGCCGTCGGCGCCGCCGCGTGGCGTGCATGTTCGTCCAGCAACGCGGACAGGCGACGATGGCAGTCGCGGAAGGCCAGCGCGGAGGCGGGCATGTCGCAGGCATCGAAGGTTCCGGCCTCGGCCTTCCAGGCGGCGAGCAGGTCTTTCAGGTCGCAGATCAGGCTCGGCATGCGGGTGACTCCGTGGGCGTTCTCATCACTACGGCCACAGGTGCCGGCCGGATGCAGTCGCGCTCGTTCGTCCCACGCATGGCCGCGCGGTGGCGCTGCCATCGTGCAGGACACACGTGCGCGTCACATCGGCGGGAGGAGGGTGGCCGTGCGGTCTTTTACCGCTGGAGCAGACCATGAGCAACGACGAAAACGGCAACCGCGGCGTAGACGATCCGACCCCGCCCAATGGCATCAAGGCACCGGGCAGGGACAACACACCGATCCAGGAAGGGCCTGCACAGGACAGCGAGATCGATGACGACGATGGCATCGAAGACCCGGTCGAGGACGATGACGACCTGGGCGCGGAAGACGACGAAGACGAAGACGACGACCAGTAAGCGCGTGGCAGCGTTGCACGCGGCCGTGCAACGCTGAACCCGGCAGAGGGCACCGGTTGCGCGGCATGCGCTGGCTGTGGCCGGCCATGCTGCCTAGACTTGCGGATTGCCCATCCTGTGACATCCATGGACACCTCCCTGTCGCCATTGCCCAACATCGCGTTGGGCCAGTACCGCCACTTCAAGGGCGGCCGTTATGAAGTGCTCGGCGTCGTGCGTTGCAGCGAAACGCTGGCCCCGCTGGTGCTCTATCGCCCGTTGGACAGCGAGGTCGGTCTGTGGGTGCGGCCGTATGCGATGTTCGTCGAGCAGGTCGAGGTGGACGGCGTTGCGCGTCCGCGCTTTGCGCGGGTCGAGTAGGCGCGGCTTGGTCTGCACGACGTTACAGGGCCGTTTGCGAGTGCGTTGGCAATGACGGCTGCCGCCGCTGCGCCAGTCACCACGCCCGATGGCCGGTATCTGATCGTGCGTGGCCGGCTCTGGCGTACCGCCAACCCGCATCTGCGCGAAGACGTGCGTGCCGGGCTGGTCGGCGCCTTGATGGACGCGCGACGCGCGGTCAAGGCGGCCAAGCGCGATGAGGATGCCGGGGGGCTGGCTGCAGCGCGTGCGGCGGTCGATCGTGCCAAGACGGCGCTGGGAGAGCGCGGCCCGGTGTGGTGGAGCGATGGTGCCAAAGACTTCAATCGGCATCTGGTCAAGAACACGCCATACGCGGACTGGTTTGCGGCGCTTGCCGCGCCCGAGGCCTGAGGGCGCGTTGCAGCGGGCCAGGCGTGCCGCCGCCTGCAACGACAAGGCCCGGGAATCCCGGGCCTTGTCTGCTGGATCACACGCCCAGCGGTGTAGAGCGGCTGAGCAGGCTGCTGCGCTCAGCGCCAGGTGGGTACGGCTGGTGCCCGACATCGGCAAGGGCCATTCGGGCACTCCGATGCTGGACGCGCCATTCGCACCCACCTGACGACTGCTCGCAACATGGTGTCAGCTGCTCTTGATCGACGTGGCTGGAGAAGCGGACAGCCGGCCTCAGCCCAGGTCGCAATTGCTCGGCTGCGGCCAGGTGGTGGCGGGCAGCATGGCCTTGACGGCGGCCGGTGCGGTGATGCCGATGGTGCTGGCGCCGTAGAGGTCTTCCAGTTCGTCGATGCTGACGATGTAGCTGTCCAGCGAACCGAGGTTGGCGCTGTTGGGAATCAGCCAGCTGATCGCGCGGGTGCCGCCGCCCGGGTTGGCGGTGATGATCGTCTTCCAGAAGAAGTCCGGGGTGCGGATGCCGTGGCTGCTCAGGAAGTAATCGTTGGTCGTGTCGCTGTAGATCACACCGCCGTAGACCTGCACGCTGGCGATGTCGCGGTAACACTCGGCCACGTTTTCGGCGCGTACCCAGATGCCCTGGTTGAAGCTGGACACCTGCGGCACGATGTTGGACATCAGGTTGGCGCGACGGATGTAGGTCGCGTTGTAGTCCATGTGGTTGGAGGTCACCAGGTGCCCGCGATCGTAGCCGGTGCGCACGCTGGCGTAGGAGGCGGTGGAGGTCTGGCCGGCGCAGCCGCTGGGCAGTTCGGTGTCCAGATTGAAACTGGACGGGCGCGCGGCCGAGCCGGTATCGGCCTGCAGCACGTACTCATAGCGCAGCGCGGTGTGGTTGGTGCAGTCGTAGCGCAAGGTGTAGCCGCCCTTGTTGAGGGTGACGACCTGGGCGTTTGCGCTGGCACTGGCAGCGGTGAACAGCAGAACGGCGAAGAAAGTCCGGAAGCGCATGGGCAGTGAATCTCCTGGAAAATCAATCGGACGCACGACGCCTTCGCCGGCTGCCGGGGGGCAGATCGACGCTCAGCGGAACGCGCGCTGGAAGGGGGATAGTTGGCTCACATTTTTTAGCGAGCGCGACAGCTATCGCATGCAAATGTTGCTTGGTGGTGACGTAGGCGTGAGGAATGTGCAGTCGCGTCAGTTTTTCCGGCAAAAATGTGACCGGTCTCGCGCATTGGGCGGCATACGGGCTGACAGGCGATAAGCCCCTGGTTATGCCTGGAGCGTGCGGATGTGCTTCCGCGCCAGGGTTTTTGCGATGACGCATAGCTGGGCCATCAGCAGAGCGCGGTTGCTGCTGTCGGACAACCGCCCGCGTGGAGGTCGGGGTATGCCGGCACCCGTGGTCAGATGACAACCGTGGGAGTGCAGTCGCGAACACCGCAGGGCCGGTCATCGGCGCAGGATGCGCATGGCTCGGTTTTAAACGGTGCCTTGCCAGCGCCGCGTTCGCCACCGGCGGCACAAAAAACCCCCTTCTGCAGTCCATGCAGAAGAGGGCGTCAAAGACGTCGCGAGAGGATTGGCTCGGTCGACTATGCGACCTCTTTTTCCAGCTGCGGTGCGCTGGCAGGCTGCAGCTGGAACAGCGAGACCAGCTGGGTCAGGGTGCTGGACTGCTTTTCCATCGCCCGTGCCGCGGCCATGGCTTCTTCCACCAACGCCGCATTCTGCTGGGTGGTTTCGTCCATCTGGATCACCGTCTGGTTGACCTGTTCGATGCCGGCCGATTGCTCGCTGGATGCGGCGGTGATCTCACCCATGATGTCGGTGACCCGATTCACGCTGGCGACGATCTCGGTCATGGTGGTGCCGGCCTTGTGCACCAGCACCGAGCCTTCGGCCACCTTGCCCACCGAGGCGTCGATCAGCTCCTTGATCTCCTTGGCCGCAGCGGACGAACGCTGCGCAAGCGTGCGCACTTCCGAGGCCACCACCGCAAAGCCGCGGCCCTGTTCGCCGGCACGGGCGGCTTCCACCGCCGCGTTCAAGGCCAGGATATTGGTCTGGAACGCGATGCCATCGATGACGCTGATGATCTCGGCGATCTTTTTCGAGGAGGTTTCGATGCCCGACATGGTGCCGACGACCTGGCTGACCACCTCGCCGCCCTTGGAGGCTACACCGGCTGCATTGCGTGCCAGTTCGTTGGCCTGTCGCGCATGCTCGGCGTTCTGCTTGACGGTGGAGGTGAGTTCCTCCATCGATGCGGCGGTTTCTTCCAGGCTGGCCGCCTGCTGTTCGGTACGCCGCGACAGGTCCTGATTGCCGGCGGCAATTTCACCGGCCGCAGTATCGATCTCCGACGAGGAATGCTGGATGCGCCCGACGACGTCGGTCAGGCGGTCCACCGTGGTGTTGGCATCGTCGCGCATGCGCGCGAACACGCCGGCAAAGTCGCCGTGCATGCGCGTGGTCAGGTCGCCGCTCGCAATCGCCTGCAACACTTGCGACACCGCGCCCAGGCTCTGGTCCGAGCTGCTCATCAGGTGATTGAGGTCGACCACGATCTGGCGGAAATCATGCTCGAACGCGGTCTCGTCGCCACGTGCGCTGAAGTCGCCTGCCGCCGCCGCCGATGCCAGCCGCTTGATCTCGCCATTGATCGACAACAGGCTGGCCCGCACATCGTTGATCGATTGACTGATCACCGCCTTCTCGCCCGGCAACGGCTCCAGCTGCTGCGACAGGTCGCCGGCGGCATAGCGCTCGGTCAATGCGACGATCTGCATCGTCACCGCGATATGGCTGGACACCAGCGCATTGCTGGCCCGCACCATGCTGCCGAATTCGCCGGGGAATTCCTGCTCGGCGATACGGTGACTGACCATGCCGGCTTCATGCTTGTCGCCCATGTCGGTCTGCGCCTGGATCACGCGACGCAGCTGGCGCTGCATGCTGTCCATCGCCTGCAGCAGCTGGCCGACCTCGTCGTTGCGGTCGATCGAGATGCTGTTGTCCAGCTTGCCCGACGACACCGCATGCGCAATGCCCACCGCACGGTTCAGCGGCTGCGTGATGGCGCGTGCCACGATCCAGCCGAAGGCGATGCACAGCACCGCACCGACCAGGCCCAGCACCAGCCCGCCGATGCTTGCCGCCACCGAGCTGTCCACCGCTTCCTGCACGGTGCCGCGGAAGCGTGCATCGGCACGCTTCTGCATGGCGGTCAGGGTGGTGCGATAGGTTTCCAGTGCCGGTGCCATGGCGCTCATCTGCGCCGCATCGGGTTCGCGCTGTTCCACGAACGCGGCGGCCACGCCGTGCGCCAGGCTGTAGTACTGATCGAACTCCTTGCCCAGGCGTGCCAGCTCCGTCGCATTGGCAGGATCGGATTTCTGCAGTTTCACGTAGGAGGCGTGGATCTCGTCGGCCACCGGCTTGGTGGCCGCCAACATGTCGGCATCGCCGGCGGCAGCGGCGCCGTTGAGCCCGTTGATGAGCTTGTCCAGCGCAGCCACGTTGCGTGTCATGGCGTCGAGCATCGGGAAATGCACGTCGCGTACCGCTTCCAGGCGGTCGTTGTTGCGGTGAAAGACCAGCGTACTGAAGGCCACATAGCTCGATAGGCAAAGGATCGCCACCGCGGCCGGCATCAGGATTTTCCAGAACAACGGTAGCGACAGGATGCGTCTCATGACTTGAGTCTCGAGCAGGTGGCGGGTCACGGCTTCAGGACGACCTTGACGCTGGCGTCGACTGCGCTGGCACTGATGTAACCGATGGCGCCGGGCGTGGCGGCAACGGCCTTCTTGACCGCATCGTCGCCACTGACACGCTTGGGACGCTGCGCCTTGCCGGTGAACATCAGCTGCGACCAGTACGACTTCAGCTGTGCCGCGTCGCGTGAGGCCACTTTCTTGTAGAACTCATCGCGGGTGGCGACGCCTTCTTCCTGATCGATCGGCACCGCCGCGCCGCCACCGGGCAGGCTGTTGGATTTGGCCAGGAAGATCTGCGACACCTGCGCGGCGCTGAGGCTGTCCGGGCCGCCCTTGGCCGACATCACCACCACGACATCGGCATTGGCGCAGAACGCGCTCAGCGACAACGCGGCAAGCAGGGAGACTGCAAAACACTTGGAAATGGTCATGGGGGCTCTCTTAGAACACGAAGTCGACGGAGGCCGACAGCAGGTTGTAGCTGCCGCCCGGACGGAAGCCCGGCTGGATGTTGTTCAACGATCCGAACGAGCCCGCGTTGTTGTTGATGTGGCTGGCCTGCAGCTTGAACGCGACGCTTTCACGCGCGTCCCAACGCAGCGATGCGGTAAAGCTGTGACGGCCGCTTTCGGCCTGCGCCAGTGCGCGCGTCATCACGCCGACCGGATCCTGGCCGGCCGCGATGGTCGGGCCCTTGCGATCGACGTTGGCATAGGTGATCGACGGCGTCAGCGTGCCGAAGCGACCGCCGACACTGAGATAACCGGAGGTGGTCTTGCCGTTGAGCGAGGGCGAGTAATCGGCGCGGATCACTTCGCTGCGCAGGAACCAGCTGCCCGGATCATAGGCGTAACCCAGGCTGGCAAAGCTGCCGTCCACGCCATAGGTGGTCAGGCGATCGGCCAGTGCGGGATTGATGCGCTGATAGACCGAGAACAGGCGCTCCAGCGCCGGTGTATCGAAATCGGTGGTGCCCACGATGTAGGCGGCGCGGAACGTGGACGCACCCGATTCCAGGCCCAGCGCCAGGCCGCGCATGGCGTACACATCGGCCTTCTTCGAATTGATGCGGCCATAGAAACCCTGCACGCTGACCACACTCTCGCCGGCGTTGATGGTGTACACGCCTTCGACGCCGTCCATCGGCAGCAGGTAGTTGTAGACCTCGTACGGCGGACGCACCCACGGGGTGGCGTAACCGACGCGCTGGTACTCGGACAGCATGTACAGCGGCGCAGTGATGCGGCCCAGGCGCGCAGCGAACTGCGGGCCGAACTGATACTTCACATGCGCCAGCGTGACCTTGGGATCGTAATCGCCGCGTTCGGCGTACTCACTGGTCACCTGCAACACGCCGGTGAACTTGTCGGTGAAGTTGGCATTGACCTGGCCGGCGATACGCGAGTCCGGACGTGCCGAGGTGGAGTGGCTGGCACCGGCACCTTCCACGGTCTGGATGTCGGGCGTGAAGTCGGCCTGGTCCTCGGTCGAATGCACCACGCCCAGCGTGCCGAAGCCGCTGAAGGAAAACATCGAGTCCTGCTGCGCGTAGGCGCAGGTCGACGACGCCAGGGCGATGGCGCCACTGAGAAGCTTGACGGTCAATTTCATTGAGAATCTCGGCTGAGTGGGTGATGGACGCAGCGCCATGGGAGGCGCGCGGGCAGAACGGTAATGAGCGTCGCAACGCCCTGGATTGCGGTAGCGGCCGTCTGCATCATTGCTTTAGCGAGATTTTTACAACTTGGAAAAACCGGTTAAGAAACCAAAGCACCACAAGAAGTGGACGATAGTTCCGCCCTATCGAGACGCGTGATTTAGGTGTTTGAAACAGCTGGAATGAATATCTGCGGACATAATCGTCCGCATCGGGAGCCTGCCGATGAGTAGCGCAGCCGGTGAAGGGCGAGGTAAGCAAAAAACCGAATTTTTCCCGGGGGAAATCGACAAAGAGGCGTTTGCTCCGAAGTGCGCACGCAAAAAAACGCCACGCACTGGCGAGCCAGGCGTGGCGGTCTTTGAATTATTTCGCGTGGGCGCGCCAGTTACTGATCGCCAGTGCGATGCGGCCAACAAAGATTTGCTTCGGCTGCATGCAGACGCAACGAGATACAGCCGGCAAGTTACTGGAAACGTTTACTGCTGCCGTGTCGGGAGTTTCACCACGACCTTGATCTCGAACCGGAAGCCCGCCAGCCAGGTCACGCCCACTGCGGTGACGGTGGGGTAGGGCGCCGGGCCCCAGTAGCTCACCCATTTGTCCCACATGGCCTCGAACACCACGTCGGGGTCGAGCATGAACAGCGTGACGTCGACGACGTCCTGTGTGCTGCAGCCGGCTGCGGCGAGGATGGCATCGAGATTGGCGAAGGCACGGGCGATCTCTGCCTCCAGCTCCGGCTCCGGCGAGCCGTCGTCGCGGCTGCCGACCTGGCCGGCGACGAACAGCAAGCCATCGGCGCGGACTGCCGGCGAATAGCGGTGGCGCTCGTACAGCGCGTGCCGCCCCTGCGGAAAAACTGCCTCACGTGTTGCCATGGTGACCTCCATCGGGTGGCGAATCGGAACAGGCAGGCAGCGTAGGTGCTTGCCTGCGCGCGATAAATCGGCGATGGCGAGCAGCACTGTTTGTAGAATCCAAACAATCTTGGGGTCGGGAGTGGCGATGGACCGGTTCGACGCGATGCAGGCGTTTGCGCGGGTGGTGGAGACCGGCAGCTTCACCAAGGCGGCCGAGACCTTGCACATGAGCCGGGCCAGCGTGACCCAGCTGGTGCAGCAGCTGGAGGCACGCCTGCGCGTGAGGCTGCTCAACCGCACCACGCGGCAGGTGCATGTCACCGCCGATGGCGCGGCGTACTACGAACGCGTGCTGCGGCTGCTGGCGGACATGGACGATGCCGAGACCAGCCTGTCCGATGCGTCGGCGCTGCCGCGCGGCCGCCTGCGCGTGGATGTGCCCAGCCCGCTGGCGCGCCTGATCCTGATGCCGGCACTGCCGGCCTTTCATGCGCGTTATCCGGATATCCAGCTGGACATGTGCGTGAGCGATCGCCGCGTGGACCTGATCGGCGAGCACGTGGATTGCGTGGTGCGCGGCGGCACCATCACCGATCAGTCGCTGATCGCGCGCCGCGTGGGCGACCTGCAGGCGGGTGTGTACGCGGCGCCGGTGTATCTGCAGCGGCTGGGCATGCCGGCACATCCGCGCGAGCTGGAAAACAACCGGCATCGCTGTGTGGGCTTCATGCGCTGGCGCAGCAGCAAGACCGTGCCCTATGTCATGCAGCGCGGCAGCGAGGCGGTGCACCTGCAAGGGCGTTACGTGGTGGCGTCCGACGACGGCAATGCCTATCTGGCCGCCGGGCTGGCCGGCATGGGCGTGCTGTGGTTGCCGGTGTACATGGCCAGGGCGCACGTGGCCAGTGGCGAACTGGTGCCGCTGTT
This sequence comes from Xanthomonas sp. LMG 8993, assembly GCF_009835065.2. Classification (NCBI taxonomy): domain Bacteria; kingdom Pseudomonadati; phylum Pseudomonadota; class Gammaproteobacteria; order Lysobacterales; family Lysobacteraceae; genus Xanthomonas; species Xanthomonas sp. LMG 8993. The sequence goes on from NZ_QVIF02000012.1 coordinate 130,176, forward strand.
CGAGGACTGGCGGATGGAGCCGATGCCGCTGTCGATCGCGTTCCCGCCCAACCGGCATGTCAGCGCCAAGCTGCGTGTGTTCATCGAGTGGGTGAGTGCGTTGATGGCCGAGCATGCGCCAGTGGAAGCGCCGGCGCTGCGCTGAGCGCGCTGCGTGGCGTGGCTGATGTGGTCGTGGTCGTGCACGCAAGACACGGGGGCACGCACGCATGATGGAGTGCGCAGTGCGTGGTGAAGCGTCCTGTCTGCCGACATGCAAGCGACGTTGCTGCCGGTATCGATGCCGATGCCGATGCGGTTGCGGTTGCCGTTGCCGTTGCCGTCGCCACTGGCCTTGCGCAATGCGCGATACGAGAGAGGCTCAAGCCGCATTGCCGATCCCACAGCGTGCAATCGGCAATGCGCAGGGTCACTCCGCCAGCTGGCGCCGCACCGGATAACGCCAGCCGTTGATCGCCGCATACGGCGAGCGCGCATAGATCCATTGCAGCCGCGCATCGCCATCGGCGCGGAATGCGGCATCGTCTGCGAGCTTGCGTTCGAATGCGGCGCGCAGGGCGGCGTCGCTGCGCAGCACGCGCTCGCTGAAGTCCACCAGCTCGGCGCCGTACAAGCCGCTGTCGGGGCTGCCGGCATTGCGGAAACGCCCGCTGGCCAGCAACGAGTCGCTGCTCTGCGGCTCCAGCAACGCGGCTGCCAGCATGCGCATGGGTTGATCGGCAGGCACGCGGACGCTGCCGGCGACGAAGGTTTCTTCCACGGGCTCGGCGTGCGGCGTTTGCGTGCCGGCATCCTTCACGACGCGGATCTGCTGCACCTGGAGCTGGCGCGGCTGCTGCAGGCGTTCGTAAGTGATGCCGTGCGCCTTGAGCAGTTCCACCACATCGTCGTTGCCGGGCGGGATCCACCAGGCGAGCGGGTAGCGCACCGCCTGGGTCTGGCGATAGCCGATCACCGGCATGGTCCAGGTTTCATCGCGGCCCTCCCAGCGCAGTTCCTGCCGCCCGGACACCGGCGACAACGCGCGGGTGTAGCTCACGCCCTTGAACGGCACCTGGGCGATCGGCTGTTGCAGGCGTTCCCAGGCCACCATCAGTTCCTGCGGGCGGGCGGCGCGATCGGCGCGCTTGGCCGCATCGATGTTGCCTGCATCGCGGGCAACCACGCGCAGTGCTGCTTCCAGCAGCACATAGTCGCCCAGCACGCGCTGCCGGTACGACTTCAGGCGATGGTTCTCCACCAGCACGGTGGGGATGCCGGCAAAGTCGCCATACCCGGTGGAATAGCGCGGGCCTTCCGGCGCGTAACGCAGGCCCGAGCGCGGCTCGTTTTCGTCGATCAGGCTCGGGTAGATGGCCGGTGCGTGGCCCTGTTTGCGCAATGCGCTGTTCACCGCCGGCGTAAAGCGTTGCTGCAGCCAGTCGGCAGTGGCGCGCGAGCGTGCATAGGTGCCCCAGCCGGCGAAGGTGAAGGTGATGTCGTACTGGTGATCCAGCCCACCGCTGACATGCAGGTCGATGTAGAGCGCCGGATCCAGGCGATGCAGCAACGCGACCATCGCGCGCGTTTCCGGCGCTTCCAGGGTGAGGTAGTCGCGGTTGAGATTGATGCCGCGCGTGGTGGTGTTCCAGCCCATCTGTTGCGGGCCGCGCAATGCGGCGCCGATCAGCGGGCCGCGCTGCTCGTGACCGTCGGCATTGAAGATCGGCACGAACACCAGATCCACCTGGTCGAGCAGGTGGTCCTTGCCGCGTTGCGCGATATCGCGCAGCAACATCAGGCCGGCATCCTTGCCATCGATCTCGCCGGCGTGGATGCCGGCCTGCGCCAGCACCACCGGCTTGCCGGGCGCGCCCTTGTGCGCGCGGACCAGCAGCAGGTCACGGCCCTCGCTGCTCTTGCCGAACACCTCCAGCGACAGCAGCGGCGAGGCGGCGACCAGGCGTTCCAGCCACGCACGCGTTTCGTCATAGCTGGGAGTGCTGGCGAAATCGTTGCGCTCTGCCGGGGTGCTCCACGGATCGTCCGGTGTGACGATCAACGCCTCGCTGGCCCCATGCCAGGCGCGTACCGGCGGCAGCGGTGCGCTGGTGTCGATGGGCTGCGCGCTGGCCTGTGCGGCAGTCAACAGGGTTGCGGCGAGCAGGCCGGCAGCGGCACGTATGGTGCTGCGGCTGGCAGGTCCGGCGGCGTTGCCGGAAGCGGGTGCGGGAGGGGGCGAGGCGTGCGGGGCAGAGGGGCGCGTATCGGAAGTCATGTGGGGCGTACGGGATCTCGATTGCAGGGAGAACGTGGCAAGGCTTGCTGCTCCTGGGTGGCCGCACCGGCGGCGGCGTTCGACGGCGCGATGCCGCATCGGCGCGTTGCACCAGGCTGCGTGGGTCGGAGGGCTGGTCCCTGGGCGCGGGTCGCGCGGTGCAGGGAGTGCCTCCGGCACCGCAACGACCAGCAGGATATTTGCGTAATACAGTAACATTTGATGGGGCGCGTTCGCGTCGACGGTCGCGCAGCCGCAGCGGCCAGCCTGCTTCCTGTGGTGCCGTCGTCCGAGCGGGATCGCACCGCGCGTTCGCCTCTCCGGCGGGCGCTTGCGCGGCGTCGCCCGGTCCCCTGCAAGCGCTGAAAGCAATGTGATAACGTATCATTTCGTTAAGCCATTGCCTTGCCATGCTTTCCAGTTCTCAAGCCGCCCCTGCCATCTCGATCAGCAACCTGCACGTGGCCTACCGCGACCGCGCCGTGCTGCAGGGGCTGGATCTGCAGGTCGCCGCCGGCAGTGTCTACGCCTTGCTGGGCGGCAATGGCGCCGGCAAGTCCTCCACGCTTTCCAGCTTGCTCGGCTTCGTCAAACCCACCTCCGGCAGCCTGCGGGTCGATGGCATCGACCCGGTCGCCGACCCTGGCGGCGCACGTGCGCGGCTGGCCTATCTGCCGGAAAACGTCGCGCTCTACGAGCACCTGAGCGCGCTGGAAAATGCCGACTACCTGCTCGCGCTGGCCGGCCAGCGCCGCAGCCAGGCCGAGATCGGCCAGGCGCTGGCCGCTGCCGGCCTGCAGCGTGAGGCCTGGCGTCAGCGGCTGGCGGGGTTTTCCAAGGGCATGCGCCAGAAGGTGGCGATTGCGGTGGCCACGCTGCGCCAGGTGCCGGTGTTGCTGCTGGACGAGCCCACCTCGGGCCTGGACCCGCGCGCCATTGGTGACTTCAACCGCTTGGTGAGCAGCGTGCGCGAGCGCGGTGGCGCGGTGCTGATGGTGACGCATGACCTGCTCGGCGCAGTGGATGTCGCCGACCGGATCGGGTTCCTGGAACACGGGCGCATTGCCGAAGACACCGGTGCCGGCGACAGCGGCTTCGACGTGCGTAGCTTGCATGCGCGTTTTGCGCGTGCGCAGGATCGGGCTGCATGAGTCCTGTGCTGTTGGTCGCACGCGAGGAACTGCGTTTCATGGCGCGCAATCGTTCCGCTGCCATCGGTGTGGTGCTGCTGATGCTGCTCACGCTGGTGGCGGCATTGACCGCCGCGCATCATCAGCGCGAGGTGGCCGAGTTCCGCGCGCGCCAGCAACTGGCCGCGCAGCAGGCCTTCGAAGCGCAGCCGGACCGCCACCCGCATCGGGTGGTGCATTACGGCCACTTCATCTATCGCCCGTTGCCGGCGCTGGCCGCCTTCGATGCCGGCGTGGACGCGTTCACCGGCAACAGCATGTTCCTGGAAGGCCATCGCCAGAACACCGCCAACTTCGGCGATGTGCGTCAGAGCTCGCTGCTGGTGCGCTTCGGCCAGCTCACCCCGGCGTTCGTGTTGCAGGTGCTGGCGCCGCTGCTGCTGGTGTTTCTCGGCTATGGCGCGGTGGCGCGCGAGCAGGAGACCGGCACCTTGCGCGCGCTGTTGCTGCAGGGGGCCACGCGTGGGCAATTGTTCGGCGGCAAATATCTCGCGCTCGCGGTGGTGGCCGCTGCCTGCCTGTTGCCGGCCCTGGTCGGGTTGCTGCCGATCGCGTCGTTGCCGGGTCAGGCGCTGCGGGTCGCGCTGCTGGTGCTGGCGTATGCGGTGTATCTGCTGGTGTGGTGCGCGTTGGTGCTGTCGGTGTCGATGCTGTGCCGGCGCGGCCGCGATGCGTTGCTGGTGTCGCTGGCGGTGTGGGTGTGGCTGGCCCTGCTGGTGCCGCGCGTGGCGCCGGATGCGGCCAGTGCGGCGTACCGCCTGCCGACGCGGCTGGAGACCGATGTGGCGATCCAGCGCGACCTGCGCACGCTCGGCGACAGCCACAACCCGGATGACCCGCACTTTGCGCAGTTCAAGCAGCAGACGCTGGCGCGTTATGGCGTGCAGCGGGTGGAAGAGCTGCCGGTCAACTACAAGGGCCTGCTGGCGCTGGAAGGCGAGCGGCTCACCGCGAGCCTGTTCGAGCGCTATGCGGCGCGTGATTCGGCCATCCAACAGCAACAGAATCTACTGGTGCGCACGTTCGCCTTGTTGAGCCCCACGGTTGCGCTGCGCGAGCTGTCGATGACGCTGGCAGAAACCGACCTGCGTGCGCACGAGCGGTTTCTCGCCCAGGCCGAGCATTACCGCTACACGCTAGTGCAGCAGCTCAACCAGCTGCAGGCCGATGCGGTGAGCATGGCCGACGACACCGCGCAGGATGCCGGTGCCGACCAACGCAAGCGCATCTCCTCCGCGCATTGGCATGCGATCCCGGTGTTCGCATTCCAGCCGCCGGCCACCACCGAGGTATTGCGCGCCGCGGGCGCGGCGCTCGGCCTGGTCGGTGCCTGGCTGCTGGCGGCGCTGTGCATGCTGGTGGTGGCCGGCCGGCGTGTGGGAGTGGCGCGCTGATGCTGCTGTGGAAATACGAACTGTTGCTGTTGCTGCGCGCACGCGCTGCGCTGGCCGGCCTGCTGTTGCTGGCGGTGTTGACCGTGTGCAGCCTGCTCTCCGGCCAGCACCTCATCGCTGCGCAGCGCGCCAACATCGCGCGCATTGCAGCGCTGCAGCAGGAGGACATCGCAGCGGTGCAAGACTATGTGGCGCGCTCCAACGACGCCGGCAGCGCGGCCTACTACAGCTTCCATCCGACCTGGGATGTGCCCACGCCACTGGCATTTGCCGCGGTGGGCATGCGCGATGTCTCGCCGTACATCCTGCGTGTCCGCGCGCTGGGCCTGGAAGCGCAGATCCACGATGGCGACAGCTACAACCCGGAGCTGGCATTGGCCGGGCGCTTCGACTACGCCTTCGTGCTGGTGTTCCTGCTGCCGTTGTTCGTGATCGCGCTGCTGTTCGATCTGCGTTCGGGCGAACGCGAGGCCGGGCGTGCGCGCATGCTCGCCGCATTGCCGGGAGCGGGCACGGCGTTGCTGGTGTGGCGCGTGGCGGTGCGTGCCGCTGCGGTGCTGGTGTGCTTGGGTGTGCCGTTTGTGATTGCCGCAACGCTCAATGCGGTGCCGCTGCTGCAACAGCTCGCGGTGCTGGCATTGACCTGCGCCTATCTGCTGTTCTGGGTGCTGCTGGCGGTGCTGGTCGGGCGTCTGCAGTGGCGCCCCGCCGCGCATGCCACCGCCCTGGCGACCTGCTGGGTGGTGCTGGCGCTGGTCGCACCGGCGCTGGCGCATGTGGCGATCAATCAGGCAGTGCCGGTCAACCAAGGCAGCGAGATCGCGCGGTTGCAGCGCGAGGCGGTCAACCACGCCTGGGACATTCCGCGCCAGCACACCATGCGGGCCTTCTACGCGCAGAACCCGCAGTGGGCGGACTCGGCGCCGCTGACCGGCGCGTTCCACTACAAGTGGTATTTCGCCTTCCACGAAAACGGCGACCAACAGGTGGCCCCGCAGGTCGGGGCGTATCGCCAAGGTTTGCAGCGACGCGAGGCGCTGGCGCAGCGTGTTGCCAGCGTGTTGCCGCCGGTGGCGTTGCAGGCCGCGTTGACGCGCCTGGCAGGCACCGATCTGCGCGCGCAACTGGCGTACCAGGACCGCATCCGCGCCTACCACCAGGCACTGCGGACGTTCTATTACGGCTATCTGTTCCGCGACCGCCCGTTTACGCGCGAGGACTTCGGGCGCGCGCCACGTTTCGATGCAAGCGCCGATCCTGCGTCATAGCGGCAGCTGCGATTCACCCTCCGCCTTCGTTGTCCACGCTGCGTCGCTGGCTGACGACACCGACTGGCGACAGTCGCCTCTGCGCGTTTGATGGACCGCGCCAGCGCCGGTCGGGCGGATGCGAACGACCCGCGCACTGGCTGCGATCATGCCGGACACCTGCGCCAGGCGGGTTTCAGCCAACGGCCGTGTGCGTGCAGCGCCAGCGCGACTGACCGGTCGCGCTAGCTGCGCCGCGTGGACGGACGCTTGCTGCGCTTCTTGCCCGGCGCCACCGGCGCGGCATCCTCGCTGGTCAACGCGCCACCGCTGTGCAGCTGTTCCAGCCACGACAGCGCGTCGACATAGCCGAGGAAGTGCTGCAGATAGCCCGGTGAGCACTCGCGCATCAGGCTGATGCAGCGATGCACCAGCACGCTGGAATTGAGCGGGCCGGCGTCCTTGGGGGCGTCCTGCAGCGACTGCCGCACCTGGCTGGCGGTGCGCACCGTGGTCCAGGTGCGGCGAAAATCCTCCAGCGCCGGCAGCTCGGGGAACTGCGTGGCATCGGCGCTGGCGGTCTTTCTGCTGTCCACTTCCATCAACGCGGCGTGGCCTGCCATCCGCTCGGCTAACGCGCCAAGCGCGCTGCGTTGCGACGGCTGTGCGGCAGCGCTGGCGACGCGGCGGCGCGCGGCCTGCTTCACCGTCGCCGCATACGCATCGACCAGCTTGCCCAGCTTTTCTTCCAGCACCTCGCGCACTGGCTCGGCCTGTGTGCCGGCACGCGCGGCCAGCGTTTCCATCAGGTGGAAACGCACCGGATCCAGCTGGTCGGCACCCTGGCTGCGCCAGCGCTGCAGGCGCGCGTGCGCGGATGTCGCCTGCGTGCTCATCGCGTGCCTGTGGCCGCTGTCGGCTTGGCGGCAGAAGACGCACGCGAGGTGGACGGGCGCGCAATCGGTGCGATCTCCACACGGCGGTTCCTGGCGCGGCGCGTTTCATCGGCATTGGAATCCACCGGCTGTTGCGAGCCGAAGGCCGCGGCAAACACCGATGCGGCCGGCACGCCTTCGGCAATCAATGCACGCGTCACCGTGAGTGCGCGTTGGGCAGACAGTTCCCAGTTGTCGGCGTAGCGACGGTTGCCGCCCAGCACCGGGCGGTCGTCGGTGAAGCCGCTGACCATCAGGATCTCCTCGCGCGCCGCCAGGTATTCGGTCAGCGGCGCGGCCAGCGTCTTCAGCACCTCGCGGCCCTCCGGCTGCAACTGATCGGAATTGAAGGCGAACAGCACATTGCCGCGGATGCCGATGCGGCCGTCGACCAGGGTCACGCGGCCGGCGGCCAGCGGCGCCGCCAGTGCCTGCTCCAGCGTCTTGCGTCGCTGCGCTTCGGCCTGACGCTGTTTGACCTCTTCGTCCAGGCGGCTGGATAGCTGTAGCTGCACACCGATCAACCCGACCAGGATCAGCACGAACGCGCCCAGCAGCACCGACATCAGGTCGCCGAAGGCGGCCCAGATCGGTGTGCCCGATTCGCCGTCGATGTCGATCTCGTCGCTCATGCCGCGCTGGCCTCGCCGGCAGCGGCCTCACCGGCATCGCCGCGACCGCGATCGAGCTGGCGCAGTTCTTCGATGATCTGCTTCTGCGACAGCATGCTGAGGTCGACCACCTCGCGCGCCTGCGCCACGTAGTACGCCAGTTGGTCGTCGCTGCGGGCCAGCGAGGCATCCAGTGCGCTGGCGACATGCTGCAGGCGCTCGTTGAGTTCGCTGGTGGAGCCGCTGAACAGCTGTACCGCCACGCCGAAGGCTTCGCCCAGGCTGGCCACTTCCACCGCGCTGCCGCTGACATGTGCGGCTACCGCGCCGAGCTTGCCGGTCTCGCTACCGATCTGCTCGGTGAGCTGGGTGCCCACGCGTTGCAGCAGGTCGGCCGAGGTGGTGACCAGCGCATCGACCGCTGCGCGTTGTTCGGTGGAGGCGTGGTTGACCGCGTTGAGCAAGGTGTCCAGGGTGGCGAGCAGCTTGCTGCGTTCTTCCAGCATCGCGGTGTCGCGCACCATGCTCTCGGACAGGTTCTGGCGCAGCTCGGCCACCACATCGGCGGCCGCCTTGGGCGCTTCGGAGGCGATCTGCATCAGGCGCGCCACTTCGCTGATGGTGGCACTGGCCTGTGCCTGCGCCTGTGTGGACAGCTCGCTGGCGGTGCTGGCCAGGGTGTCGCAGATCGCCTGCTGTTGCTGGGTGACGCGCTCGCCGGTGCGCTCCCACTGCGTGCTCAGGTCTGCGCTCATCGCGCTGAAGCGCTCGCTCCACAGCGCCAGGCGCTGGGTGTCGCGGGCTTCCAGTGCGGCCTGCAGCTCGGTGTGCGATTGCTGCAGGGTGCCGACCAGGGCGGCGGCATGCGCGTCGAAGCTGGCGGTGGCGGCTGCCAGTGCGCGCTGGTGCTGGTCGGCCAAGGCGGCGCTGGCGTCCTGTTGCTGCGCCAGCGCGGCGTTCCAGGCGCTGGCGGTCTCGCTGCTGGACTGATCCATGCGCCTGGACACCGCATCGACCAGCGCGCTGGAGCGTGCATCGAAGGTGCTGGCGAACTGGGTCAGCGTGCCCTGCAACTCCTGCGTCAGCGCGTGGTTTGCGCGTTGCTGTTCGGCCACCGCTGCGGTCCAGGTGGCGGCGGCAGCGGCGGTGCTGCTTTCGAAGCCGCTGCTCAGGCCGTCGAGTTGCTGCTGCACGGCCTGCTGCACGCCGTCCTGCAGTGCGCTGCTCTGCTGGGCGAGCTGTGCGAGCGTGGCCTGCAATTGCGCGTTCAACGCCGCGCCTGCGTGCTGCTGCTCGGCGATCACCGCGGCCCAGTGCTCGGCCGTGGCGGCGTTGCTGCGTTCGAACCCGTCATTGAGCGCGGCCAACTGCTGCTGCACCGCGTGGGTCACGCCATCCTGCACCGCGATGCTGCGCTGATCGATCTGCGCCAACGTGGTCTGCAACTGCTCGGTCAACGCGTGCTGCGCCCGGTCCTGCGCGGCCAGCACGGCCTGCCAGTGCTCGGCGGCCGTCTGCGCACTGTGCTGGAAGCCGTCGTTGAGCGCGTGCAACTGCTGCTGCACGGCGGTGCCAACGCCGTCCTGCGCGGCAGTGGTCTGCTGTGTGATCTGCTCCAGCGTGGTCTGCAGCCGCGTGTCGAGCGCTTGCTGCGCGCGTTCCTGTGCGGCGAGCGCGCTGGTCCAGTGCGCGGCTGCGGCACTGGCGCTGTGCTGGAAGCCGCTGGTGATGCCGTCCAGTTGCTGCTGCACGGCGTGGGTGAGGCGCTCGTGCACGGCGGCGGTGTCGCGCGCGATGCTGGTCATGGTCGCTTCCATCGCCGGCTGTAAGGCCGCGCCCACCGCGCGTGCGCTTTCTGCCACGCCGCTCTGCAGCGATTGCTGCATCGCCGTGGCCAGGCGCGCATAGGCCGCCTCGCTCCGGGCGTGGAATTCGGCCTGCTGCGCGGCCAGGCGCTCATCGGCGGCAATGCTCTGCTGCTCGATGCTGTGCATCAGCGTCTGCAGGCGATCGATCAGCGTCGGCATCAGTGCGCTTTGCTGCTGCTGCAACTTGAACACTTCGCCACGCTGATGCGCGTCCGAATGCGGATGCAGCTCGGAGGCGATCTTCAGGTCCAGCCGCTGCACTGCCTGCAGCCGCTCGCGCCGGCACAGTGCCGACAACAGCCCCAGCATTGCGGAGGTTGCAACGCCGGCGATCGAGGTGCCGAACGCAAACGCCAGGCCTTCCACCGGCGCGGCCAGCGAGCCGCGGATGGCCTGCAGGTCGGTGGCGCTCTGCAATGCGAAGCCGGTGCCCTTGAGCGTGGCCATCATGCCAAGCAGGGTGCCGAGCATGCCCAGCAATACCAGCAGGCCGACCAGATACGGTGTCAGCACCGGTGCCGGCAACGCCACGCGCTCGCCCTTGATGCGCAGGCGCACCGCATTGCGCAGGCTCGGATGCAGGCGCTCCAGCCATTCGCCCAACGCCGATGGCGCGGTGGTCAATGCGGTGACGGCATCGTCCAGCGTCGCGCTGGCCTGGCGATAGCGGTACAGCTCCAGCGCGCCGGCCACATAACAGGCGCCGATCACTGCCGCGACGCAGGCGCCGAGCGGATTGGAGCCCAGATAACCGATGCCGACCCAGCAAACCGCCAACAGGCCGACGACAAACACACACAGGTGGACGAGAGTTCTGAACATGAGGTCCCAGTTAGCGGGTACGAAGCGCTGCGAGCAGGCCTTCGATCGGGTGAAAACGGACATCCAGTTCGGCGAGCAACACGCTCTGCATGTCTTTGCGAAACACATCCAGCCAGCCGTCGGAGCGCGCGCGTGGCGCGGCCTCGCCGTCGGGTGCCGGGTTCTGTGCCTGCGCGGCATCGCGCAGGCGCTCGAAATGCGCGCCGAGCAGGTTCGGCACATGATTCAGCAGGGTTTGCTCGCGTGGGCTCAAGGTGAGCTCCATCACCGCATCCACCTCGGCCAGCCGCGCCATCGGCGCCGATTCCAGCGCCAGCATGTCGCGCAGGCGGCCACGCAGGTCGCCGGTGGCGGTGCGCATCGCGCGCTGCATTGCCAGGTAGTGCTGGCGGAACGGGGCATAGTCGAGCGCGGGCGGCGCTGCCGCTGCGTCGATGTCGGCAGCGGCGCTGAGCGCATCGCGACGCGCGCGCGCGAGAACGGCATCCAGCTCGACCACGCTGCTGGTCGCCAGCCCGGTGCGCACGCGGGCGCAGGCCTCGGTGTCGAGTCTGCGCGTGTCGGGCAGCGCTTCGATCTCCGGCAGCTTGCCATCCAGCGCCTTGGACACGGCGACCGCGCGCGTCCAGTCGATCCATTGGCTGAGCCGGTCGGCGAGCGCATGGTTGGACTGGGCCACGTGGGCATCGGTGAGGCGAGCAAGCAGGCGAATGAACGCCGGGCCCGACAGGGGCGCCCGTGGAGAAGCTTTCGCCATTGTTCCGGTCAAAGACCGCGCATTTTACACGGGAAGCTGTGCGGTTCGGCGCTTTGCCCGGCAGCTGCGGGCTTGGCCGCGCAGGCCGGCCCTGGCGGCATTCAGCCGGCCTGGTGTGGGGGCATGCGTGCGATTGCAGCGTGCAGCGCTGCGATCCAGTAGGCGCAGCGCCCAAGGATCAAGTCCATCTGCAGCGGTATCTGGCCTACGCGCTCCGTGATCATGCACAGCGAGCGCGACCAACGCTGCGGGCCGGATGTGCCTGGCCCGCAACGCGATCTCTCAGCCTCGGGCGCGATGTACCAACGGAATCAGCACCACGCCCAGCAGCGCCACCGCAGCGGCCACATAGCCGATGCTGCCCAGCCCCCAGGCCGGAATCACCAGCCCGCCGATGATGGCGCCAATGCCGATGCCGGCATTGGCCGCCGACACATTGGTGGTGCCGGCCAGCGCCTGCGAGTGGGTCACCGAGTTCATCACCCGCACCTGGCTGATCGGAAACAGCGCAGTGTAGGCAATGCCCCAGACCGCCAGGGTCAGATAGAGCAGCACGCCGGTCTTGGCCACCGGCACGCACAAGGCCATGCCCAGCGCGAGCAGCAGCAGGAACACCGCCGTGGCACGCAGCGGCGAGCGATCCACCACCCGCCCGCCCAGCCAGTTGCCGATCAGGCCGATCGCGCCGAAGCCCATCAGCCACCAGCCCACATTCGCCGCCGGCACGCCCACGCTGCGTTCCAGCAGGTCGGCCAGATAGGTGTAGGCGGTGAACATGGCGGTGAAGACCACCACCGACAGGATCACATTGGCCAGGAAGAAGCGCTCGCCGAAGATGCCGGCCTGCTGACGCAGATTCACCCGTTCGCTGCGGGCCACCGTCGGCATCCAGAGCGCCAGCGCCGCGGCCATCGCCAGCGATAGGGCGGCCAGGATCCAGAACGCGCCACGCCAGCCGATGCTGTTGGCGGCCACCGTGCCCAGCGGAATGCCGAACAGCAGCGCCGCCGAAATGCCCAGATACACCCGCGACACGGCGCGCCCTGCGTGCTGCGGCCCGGCCAGTTGCCCGGCGGTTTCGCTGGCGGTTCCCCAGAACACCGGCAGCGCCAGCGCCGGTACGAAGCGGGCAAAGGCCAGCACCCAGATATTGGGCGCCAGCGCGGCCACCGCGTTGGAGACCGCAAACACCAGCAGGATCATGACAAACAGGCGCTTGCGATCCAGATGCGACAGCCACGCGGTCAGCGGCGGGCCGAACAGCATCACGGTGAAGGCGAACAACGTCACCAGCTGGCCGGCCGCGGAGATGGAAATTTCCATGTCGCGTGCAAGGCCGGGCAGCAGCCCGACGATCAGGTACTCGGTGGTGACGATCACGAACGCGGCAAACGCCAGGATGAAGATCGCCAAGCCGCTGCGAGCAGCGGCCGGTGCCGCGGTGGCGGAAATGGGGGAAGAGGTGGAGCCGACAGCAGACATGGCATGCGCCGCAGTGTGGGCTGGCCATCATAGGAAAGAATTAAGATCGTATATCGGGAGTATTTTCCGTACATTGCGGACTTCAGTTCTTGAATGTGTATCCATGCATCCCTCTGAACGCGTCAAAGGCATCGATATCTTCGTCAGCGCCGCCGATGCCGGCAGCTTTACGGCCGCCGCCGAGCGGCTCAGCCTGACCAGCTCGGCAGTGGGCAAGGCCATCGCACGCCTGGAGACGCGTCTGGGGGTGCGCCTGTTCGCACGCACCACCCGGCGGCTGGCGCTGACCGACGCAGGCGCGGCGTTCTACCGGGTCTGCGTCAAGGTGCTCGACGAGCTGGAGGAGGCCGAGCACGTGCTGCGCGCCGAAGGCCAGGCGCCCACCGGCCGGCTGCGGCTGGACCTGCCGGTGAGCTTCGGCCGGCACAAGGTGTTGCCGGTGTTGCTACCATTCTTCCAGCGTTATCCCGGCCTGCAGCCGGTCATTTCGTTCACCGATCGCTTCGTCGACATGGCCGAAGAAGGCATCGACATCGCGGTGCGCATCGGCGGGCCGGATCAGTGGCACAGCAGCCTGGGGCACCGCTATCTGGGCCATGAAAAACGCGTGTTCTGCGCCGCACCGCAGTATCTGGCCCAGCGCGGCACGCCCGACAGCATTGCCGCCTTGCTGGCGCACGATGCGGTGCTCTACGGCAAGGCCGATGGCAGCAGTAGCCCGTGGTTGCTGCGGCATGGCGCAGGGCCGGTGGAACAGCGTGCGATGGACGCGCGGGTAGTGTTCGGCAATGCCGAGGCGCAGGTGGACGCGGTGGTGGCCGGGCTGGGTATCGCACAGCTGCCGACCTGGCTGATCGATCAGCACCTGCAGCGCGGCAGCCTGGTCGCGGTACTGCCGCAGTGCGATACCGAAGGCCTGCCGCTGCATCTGGTGTGGATGCGCGCGCGCCAGTTGCTGCCCAAGCTGAGCCGGTTGCTGGAATGCCTGCAGCAGGGCTTGCAGGATGCGGCGTGAGTGCGGCGCCTGGCGTGGGGTCGTGCATGATCGCGGCAGCGGTCGCGCATGGTGCACATCGACGTGCCGCAATGCAGCGCCAGGTTCGGGTCAGCGCACATGCCAGCACACGCAGCAGCGGGTCCGATCAAGCGCAATCACGCCGGTCTGCGCCTGCTCTCTAACCAATTCAGCTCCAACTGCGCTGTCTCACGGCCGACCCTGTTTTGTAAGGTGAACGCGTGTAGGCTGCCGGTCCGGGGACGACTCCCCAACGAGGTGACCACAATGGACCGCTGCGACATGCAGGTGTCCGATCTCATGGTCCTGGAGTTACAAGGGTTCCACGCTGCCTATGGCAGTGGACCGGACTTCTGGGACGCGTATCAACGCATCATGACCCTTGCCGCGCAAGCCGGCGGCGATCTGATCACACTGGCCAACGAGATGGCTTCGCTGGCACAGGGACTGGGCGCGACCAAGCACGCGCAACTGCTGTAATCCGCGCTTGCCTGTTGGCGACGCGGGTCTGCGTGCCGGAAGGCGGTCATTTCGAAGCCGACGATGCCGGCGCTGTGGGTTCAGCCGGCCGCGGTGTGTGCACGCAGCGCGGCATCGATCAGCCAACTCCAACTCCAGCCGCGACAGCCACACCGCAGGTGTGCTGCCACAGCGATGCGCTTACTCGGCGTCGGTTGTTGCGGTTGTCACGGTCTCTGCGTCGGACGCGTCGGCTGCCTTGGCAGCGGGTTTTTTGACTGCCTTGGCAGAAGCGGCCTCGGGCTCGCCGCGCTTCTTGTCGCGACGCAGCGGGGTATCGCCCAGACGTTCGATCGCGCCACCGGATTGCTGGAACGCCTCCAGGTCGGCAGCCAGCCGTTGCTCGGACAAGCGCGGCTTGCCTGGCTGATTGCTCACGGTCATCGACTGACGGCGGGAGTTGTTCATGGCGAAATCCTCATGCGTTGTACAGCGTCAAGGGAATGCCCCGCCGGCGTTGGTCGTCGTAGGTGGCACGCACGTCGCGGCAATACGGCCCGGACATGACGAAACGCCGGCAGATCGCCGGCCGCGTCTCGTAGATCGAACAACACATGCGCGCCGCATCGATGGCCACGCACCAGCCTTCCTCGTCACGCGCCATCACGTGCCAACCTTGCGGTGTCACGCTGGTCAAGTGGTTGGGGATGCGGTCGGAGGGATCGACCATGACGGTGAGCCGGCAACAGACGGCGTCGCAACGTTCGCAGAGATTCTTGATGGAGAAGGCCAGATAGAGTGAGGGCGACACCGGAGTCCGGCCGCCCTTGCACCATACACCCTGGGCGCGCCGGGGTGTGAACCGGTCCCCGCCGTGGCGGCAATAGGCTGTTTTCTCGCGGCGCGAAAACGCAATGATCACATTGCCGGCAGTGCCCTGCCTTGCGCGTCTGCCGGTGGACGCAAGCACGGCATGCTGCGCGCTCGATCGTGCTGTGGTCCGCGTGCGTACGATTGCGACGTTGCGACAGCCTGCCATGCATCCGACGTTGCCTAAACGGTTGCCTTTGTCGCGCCGATGCGAAGACCTCTTTCACCTGCGCCGTCGTCAGGCCACCGTAGCGTTGGGTGGTCTGCATCAACGCGACAGGAGATCCCATGAATACTGCCCATCAACACGCAACTGCGCCCGATCTTGCCGGCGATCACGAAGACCAACGCAGCGAGAAGGAAAAACAGGACGCCTTGCAGGACGATGCGCTGGAAGAAACCTTTCCGGCCAGCGATCCGGTGTCGCCGTTCGTGCCGGCCAAACCGCTGGACTGACCCGGCCACACTAGCCGGGAACGCAAACGGCGCGGTCATCGACCGCGCCGTTTGCATTTGCAGCGTTGCTGGCCGGCTGTTACGGCGTCAACACCACCTTGCGGCAATCGTCCTGCTTCTTGTCAAACAGCTCATAGCCACGCGCCGCATCGGCCAGCGGCATGCGATGGGAGATGATCGCGCTGGGCTTGAGTTCGCCATTGCCAATGCATTCCAGCAAATGCGGCATATGCTTCTGCACATGGGTCTGGCCCATCTTGAAGCTCAGCCCCTTGTCGAAGGCATCGCCGAACATGAAGGCATGGATGAAGCCGGCATACACGCCCGGCACGCTGACCACACCGCAGCGGCGCGTTGCCGCGATGCATTGGCGGATTGCAACACCGCTGCTGCCTTCCAGCTTCAAGTTGGTCAACGCGGTTTCGATCGCGCTGCCTTCGGCCTCGAAGCCCACCGCTTCGATGCTGGCATCCACGCCGCGGCCATCGGTTTGCGAGACGATGACATCGGCCGGGTCGTCGACCTCGTCGAAGTTGATCGGAATGATGCCGTAGGCCTTGGACGCGAAGTCCAGCCGGTAGGCATGCCGGTCGACCATGAAGATGCGCTCGGCGCCCAGCATGCGGCAGCATGCCGCTGCCATCAGGCCCACCGGGCCGGCACCGAAGATCGCCACCGTCGAACCCTGCTTGACCCCGGCATCGATAACGGCCTGATAGCCGGTCGGCAGGATGTCTGACAGGAACAGCACCTGCTCGTCGTGCAGTGCATCGGGCACTACCAGCGGCCCGACATTGGCCTTGGGCACGCGCACGTATTCGGCCTGCCCACCGGATAGACCGCCATACAGATGACTGAAGCCGAACAGCGCCGCCGGCGGCCGCATGTCCTTGTGGTTGAGCGCCGCGCCCTTGCCGGTATTGGTGGTCTCGCAGGCGGAAAACTCCTGCAGCATGCAGTGGAAGCAACGCCCGCAGGCCACCACGAAGGGGATCACCACGCGGTCGCCGCGTTTGACGGCGGTGACGTCGGGGCCCACGTCTTCGACAATGCCCATGAACTCATGGCCGAGGATATCGCCGTGCCGCAGATCCGGAATCTTGCCGCGGTATAGATGCAGATCCGAACCGCAGATGGCGGTGGCGGTCACGCGCAGGATGAGATCGTCGCGTTCGACCAGGACCGGGTCCGGCACGGTTTCGACCCGGACATCGCGTGAGCCGTGGTAATTGAGGGCGAGCATGGGGGTTCTCCGGAAAGGCCGTCGGTGTGCGGCAACACAGCCAGTGTCGGCAGCGCGCCGTTAAGTCCGTCAGCACGGCACGTGCGCACGGTGTGGACGCGTTCGATTGGCGACGCGGCGTTGATGCGTGTGTCACGCCTGGATAACCCGCGCGCTCGCACTCTCGAATGCCACTCTGGATCGTTCGCAGCTCATGCATGCAGCGACCATGCGACCCCGACAATCAACGATCGTGCCTTGCGCGATCAACCAGGAGACTACGATGGGAATTTTCAAGATGGTGACCGCCGGTGCAGTGGGCTACGTGGCTTACAAGGCATGGCAGCGTCGTCAGAGCGAGTCCGGTGAGGCAGCCAGCCCGAAGAACAACGATCGCGACATTCAACCGCAGTCGCTGAGCGCGCCGGCCAATGCGGGCAGCACGCCGCCGCATGGCGACCCGTTGCGTGATGCCGCTGCAATCTCCGGCGATCGCAAGCAGGCGCTTGGTGCGCTGGTGGTCTTCAACGAGCAGGAGCGCACGCTGGCGCAATTGGCAGTCGTCAAGGGACTCGGTGGCGAGACCTTGCAGTTTGCGCGCAAGATGGACGAGGCCCACAGTGCGGCACTGACCGATCTCAGCCGTTTTGCACCGGATCGCAGCGGCACGCTGGCGCAGGCTGCAACCACCCGCGCTGATGGCACCCGCAAGCGTCTGGAAGGCTTGAACGGCAAGGAGTTCGAAACGCAGTACCTGCAGGCCAGCGTGACCAGCCATGAGCAGGCGTTGACGTTGCTGGATGCGCAGCTGGCCAGCGAGCCGGGTTCGAGCGATCTGGGCAAGGAACTGCAGCGCGCACGCGAGACCATCGCCCAGCATCTGGAGCATGCCAAGTCGCTGCGTGCCAAGTCGAACCAGCCGCACTGATCAGGCGGAGATGTTGATCGGGCACCGCGTGATGCGCGGTGCGATGCAGACAACAGGCAGTTCGGCTGCCTGTTGTCGTTGTGGGCATGGGTGGCACGCGTCGATCAGGTTCGCGACATTCGACATGCGGTACGCAACACGCAACACGCAACACGCAACACGCAACATGCTTAGCGAGTGCTGGGCGATCTCATCTCCAAGCAGTCGTCATTGCTGATCAGGCGCAGCCTGCTCGAATCCCGCCGCCTGGCGTTGCCACAGGCCATCGAACACACCACCGTGACCACGCAGCTGTGCCGGGTTGCCATCTTCGACCACGCGGCCTTCCTGCAAAACCACGATACGATCGAAGCCGATCACCGTGGACAGACGATGCGCCACCGCCAGCACCGTGCGGTCGCGCATCAGGTGATCCAGCGCGGCCTGGATTTCCGCTTCCGATTCGGTATCCAGTGCCGAGGTGGCTTCGTCCAGGATCAGGATCGGCGGGTCCTTCAGGAACGCGCGGGCGATGCCCAGACGCTGGCGCTGACCACCGGAGAGCATGACCCCGCGTTCGCCGACCTGGGTGTCGTAGCCCTGCGGCAGTTGCCGGATGAAGCCATCGCAGAATGCGTGCCGCGCCGCGTCCTGCACCTCCGCATCGCTGGCCTCCGGGCGGCCGTAGCGGATGTTATCGGCAATGCTGCGATTGAACAGCGCAGTTTCCTGCGGGACCACCGCAATCTTTTCGCGCATGCTGTCCTGGCTGACGCTGCGGATGTCCTGGCCATCGATCAGCACGCGTCCGGATTGCACATCGTCCAGACGCTGGATCAGCGCGATCAAGGTGGACGTGCCGGCACCGGAGGGCCCGACGATGCCGACCTTCTGGCCGGCAGGGATGTGCAGGTTCAATCCATCCAGCACCGCCGCCCGATCCGGATAGGCAAAGCGCACCTGTTCGAACCGCACATCGCCCTGGGCCAGGGCCGGGGCCAGCGGCGCGTCCGCATCGACGATGGCATGCGGTTGCAGGATGATCTGCAGCGTGTCGGCGATGGCGCCCAGCTGCTGGGTGGTGTCAACCAGCGTCAGCGCCAGGTCGCGCGAGCCGTGCAGGATGCGGAAGGTCAGCGCGCTGACCAGCACCACGTCGCCCGCGCTCACCATGCCGGCGCGCCACATGCTGATCGCCCAGATCAGCATGCCGCCGGCCATCACCGACAGGCAGATGTCGTGGATCACGCGGGCTTTTCCACGTACATCCAGCTGCGGCGGTGGGCGACCGCCTCGTCGCCGATCTGCTCGGCAAGCCGCGCGCTTTCACGGTCGCGCGCCGTAAACGCCTTGATCGTCCACACAGTGGACACTGCATCCACCAGCTCGCCGCCCACGCGCGCGGCCTGCCGCCTCGCTAAGCAAGCGAGGCGGGCTTTGCGCGCAGCTGCAGCGCTGGACGGCGTTACAGCGTGACCGCGCCACCGGCAATGGTGAGCAATGTGCCCGAGGTGTAGCTGGCGGTATCGGCTGCCAGCATCACGTATGCCGATGCCAGCTCCACCGGTTGCCCGGGGCGGCCCATTGGCGTCTGGCCGCCGAAGTTTTCCACCGACTCCTCGTCCATGCCGGCCGGAATGAACGGCGTCCAGATCGGGCCCGGCAGCACCGCGTTGACGCGGATGTGCTTGTCGGCCAGTACGCCCGCCAGGCCAATCGTCAGGTTGGCCAGCGCGCCCTTGGTGGCGGCATACGGCAGGATGTTCGGCGTCGGCTTCTTGGACTGCACCGAGGCGGTATTGATGATGGAGCCGCCGTCTTTCATCAGCGGTACCGACAACTGCACCAGGTGGAACACGGCATGCACGTTGGTGTCGAAGGTCTTGCGCCATTCGTCCAGCGTGATGTCTTCGAAGTTCTCAAAATATTTCTGATAGCCGGCGTTGTTGACCAGGATATCCAGGCCGCCGAACGTGCTGTTGACCTGTTGGATCAACGTAGCCGCCTGGGCCGGGTCGCTGATGTCGCAGCCCACCAGCAAGGCCTTGACGCCGGCCTTTTCGATCAATGCGCCGATTCTGGCGGCGTCTTCCTGCTCGTCGGGAAGATAGGCGATCGCCACGTCGGCACCCTCGCGTGCATAGGCGATCGCCACGGCCGCACCGATGCCGCTGTCGCCGCCGGTGATCAGGGCACGCTTGCCGGTGAGCTGCCCATGGCCGACATAACTGTCTTCGCCGTGATCCGGGCGCGGGTCCATCTTCTCGGTACGCCCGGGAAAGTTCTGCTGCTGCGGCTTGAATGGCGGGTGCGGGTAATTGGGTACGGGCATTTCAGTCTCCTGGCGGTGTGACGCATCACGATGAGCGGCAGTGTGCGTGCGCAGACGTAAACGGGCGGGATAGGCGATGTCGGCGGCGTGTGTGTTGTCGATGGCGCCGCTTGTGCATGCGGCGATTGCTTCACGCCATCGCGCAGCTTTGTTCACTGCTGTGCAATGCACGCCGGCCTAGCGTGGGCTCACGACCACAAACGCAGGAGAACGACGATGGGCAGCGAACCGAAAAAGCCATGGGGCCCGGACGACGACCAGCAAAAGCCGTTTACGCCGCAGGAACAGCGCAACGAGGATGTGGAGTGGAAGGTGCACGACATGCCCGACGAAGACCGCGATGTGAACAAGGCCGACCCCGAGCACGATTACGAGCGACCGGACGGCTCCGAGAAGCGCTGAGCCGCGCTGGACGCTGCAGTTCCGGCGTTCGCGATGTAGGCGCACGCAACTCTGCCGTCGTGTCACAGCGCCGGCCTTGGCCGCCCCATACACGTTTTCTCCACGGCCGGTGCGTAGGCTATTGGCACCACAGCGCATCCGACGGCTCGCGGCCGGGCGTGCACAAGGCATCCACCGGCAATGATCCACGTCGGCGCGAGCCGA
This sequence comes from Xanthomonas sp. LMG 8993, assembly GCF_009835065.2. NCBI lineage: Bacteria > Pseudomonadati > Pseudomonadota > Gammaproteobacteria > Lysobacterales > Lysobacteraceae > Xanthomonas > Xanthomonas sp. LMG 8993. The sequence continues at coordinate 150,606 of NZ_QVIF02000012.1, forward strand.
CAGTCCAGCAGGCGCGTCGTAGCGCAAGCCAAGCGAGCTGATCCGTCAGCTCAGTCCAACGGCACCCGTGTCCGGGCTGCCCTCCATCTCCCGCAAACCTTGCGCTCCTTGGCGTTTCGCCCAAGACGACGCGCTGACCGACCCCGACCATGACGCTTGGCACTGGCGTAATCCAGCGCCGCCATGCGTACTTCGGTCGACCATTTACGGCGAGCTCGACTTGGGGGGAAGCGGGCGCCATACGGCCGGATGGCCGTGACACGGATGTGCCATCTCGTGGTGACGTACAGGCGCGTTTTTCGCGCAGCCGTCACAATTCTCAACTGAACATGTATTAGTCATTGCGGACAGAAGCGCCCATGGACCGTCTTTCCTGCGCCATCATCGACGACGACGTGGAGTTCTGCGATCAGGTGGTTGAGTTAGCCACCGATAGCGGCTTCCGTGCCAAGGGCATCCACACCCTTGGCGAAGCCAGCCGTTGGCTGGACAGCAACTTCCCCGACCTGTTGGTGGTGGACGTTGGTCTGCCCGACGGTAGCGGTTTCGATCTCATCGAACGGCTCGACCCGGATCACACGCCGCAGATTGTGGTGGTTTCGGGCGATTACGCCTACGAAACCCAGGGCCGCGCGCAGCAGTTCGGCGTCAGTGAGTTCCTCACCAAGCCGTTTGCGCCCGAGCGGCTGGAGCGCGTGCTCGGCGGCCTGCGCGACGCGCAGCAGGGCAATCTGGGCATCATCGGCAACAGCGACAGCATCGTGCTGCTGCGCAAGGACATCCTGCGCGTGGCGCCGACCGATCTGAATGTGCTGGTGACCGGCGAGACCGGCACAGGCAAGGATCTGGTCGCGCGCGCGATCCACCGGGTCTCCGGCCGGCGTGGTCGCTTCGTGCCGGTCAACTGCGGTGCCATTCCCGAGGAGCTGCTCGCCAGCCAGTTGTTCGGCCACGAGCGCGGCAGCTTCACCGGTGCCGATCGTCGGCACGCCGGCTTCCTGGAGCAGGCCGCCGATGGCACGCTGTTCCTGGATGAGATCGGCGAGATGCCGACCCGCCTGCAGGTCTACCTGCTGCGCGCGATCGAGTCGCGCAGCTTCATGCGCGTGGGAGGCAGCGAGGAGATCCCGCTGGACGCGCGCGTGGTCGCGGCAACCCACCAGCATGTGCAACGCGAGCACGGCGTGCTGCGCGAGGATCTGTTCTACCGGCTCAACGAGTACCCGATCCAGGTGCCGCCGCTGCGCGAGCGTCGTGGCGATGCGCGGCTGCTGGGCCTGCGCGTGATCGATGAGCTCAACGTCAAGTACGGCACCCGCAAGCTGCCGACCAAGTCGTTGCTACGCTATCTGGCCTACCACACCTGGCCGGGCAACGTGCGCGAGCTGCGCTCGTTCATCCGCTATCTGTACCTGCGCGCGGACGGCGATCTGCTGAGCGCGCCGGATGTGGTGCAGACCGTGCCGCAGGCCGACGAAGACGGCTTGCTGATTCCGGCGGGATGGACCATGCGCCAGGCCGAGGACGCCATGATCGAGGCAGCGCTGGCGCGCACGCGTTTCAACAAGAAGGCAGCGGCGCGCGAGTTGGGGATCAGTGTGCGCACTTTGCACAACCGGCTCAGCGACAAGGACGCGTAGTGGGCGATGCATCCCAGGGGCGGCGGCGCGAGCTGCTGCATCAGTTGCGCAACCGCCTCAACGTGATGGGCTTTGCGTTGTATGCGTTACGCAACGAGACCTCCAAGCCCATGGAAACCCTGCGCACTACCCATCAGTCGGCGGTGGAGTTGCTCAATCAACTGGGCGAAGAAGAGCGCGCCCTGCGCCAGGACGATGCGATGTCCACCGACAGCACCGATCAGTAATGCTCGGCAGGCTGGGTCTGGTTGCTGAGCAGGGCGGTGATGGTGCGCGGGTTGTAGGGCTTCATGCAGTACGACAGGTGCGCAAACCGCGGCGGTAGCGTGTAGCGGTCGTAGCCGGAGCAGAACGAGAACGGCACGCCGCGCTCCAACAGCGCATCGGCGACCGGAAACACCGGTTGGCCACGCACGTTGACGTCGAGCAAAGCGCCGTCGATGGTCTGGCCGGAGGCCACCAGCGACAATGCCTCCGGCACATTGCCCACCGGCCCGAGTACATAGACGCCGGCTTCCACCAACAGATCGTTGAGCGATTCGGCCAGCAGATAATCGTCCTCGACCACGAGGATGCGACGGCCGTTGAGTGGATTGTCCTGCATGGCGAGCTCCTGGAGCGGTGGCGCTATCTGGCGACGCGCAAGCCATAGTGCGCGTCGCGTCGGTTAACGCCGCGCGTAAGCAGGCGCTTCCAGAACCGGTCGTGCAAGGCAGCTGTACCGCTCAGACGCCGCGTAGCAGTAGAGGCGGGTTTGCGCCATCATTGACGATTGCGCCTCACACCCGACGCGATCGATGCGATGACTGACGACGACACTTCCTGCGACGACACCGCAGCGACCCCTGTGCACGACGCCGTGGCGCCACCGCCGTTATTCGTTCTCGGTGTCGGCGCCGATGGCCTGGATGCCACCCGCCTGGCCGAGCTGCTCGACGCGGTCGCCGGGGCGCCCAATCTGGTCATCATGCTGTTGTTGCGCGATCGCCACCTGCTGGACGAGCCGCGCCTGCGTGAGTTGCTCGGCCCGCAATCCAGCCTGCTGCTGGCGCCGGAGGATGGCGATGCGCTGCATCCCGGGCGCATTTACCTACCGCCCAGCCAGACCCTGGTGACCCTGGAAGAAGGCCGGCTGCGGCTGCGCCCGTTGGAGGAAGCCAGCGATCACGGCTTGATCGACAGTTTCTTCGTTTCGATGGCGCACGACCAGGACGGCAACGTGATCGGCCTGATCATGGGCCGCTTCGATGGCGACGGCACCCTGGGCACCGCCGCGATCAAGGAATGTGGCGGTCTGGCGCTGGCGGTGGACGACCCGTCGTTACATGGCATGGATCTGCGCAGTTCCGGCAACCCGGCCGCCATCAGCGACGACATCCTGCCGCTGCCGCGCGTGGCCGCACGCATCGCCGCGCATATGCAACGCCACCATCGCTTCGGTCATCCGGCACCGGTGGGCGTGCGCAACGGCAGCGAGAACGATCAGCTCAGCCAGGTCGCCAGCATCCTGCGCAATGCCACCGGCCATGATTTCCACGGGTACAAGCGCGCCACGTTCCTGCGCCGCGTGCAGCGACGCATGCAGGTGGTGCAGGTGGACACGCTGGAGCAGTATCTGGAGCAGCTGCGCAGCCGCTTCGACGAACCGCTGCTGCTGTTCAACGATCTGCTGATCGGCGTCACCCAGTTCTTCCGCGACCGCCGCGAGTTCGAGTTTCTGGAGCAGCAGGTGATTCCGCGCCTGTTCCAGGGCAAGCAGCCGGGCGATCACCTGCGGGTGTGGGTGCTGGGTTGCTCCACCGGCGAAGAGGCCTATTCGTTGGCGATGCTGTTGCGCGAGCATGCGCAGACGCTGGACGTGGCGCCGCGCATCCAGATCTTCGCCAGCGACATCGACGGGCGGGCGTTGGCCATCGCACGGGTGGGGCGTTATTCGTCCAGCATCGTCGCCGACGTGGGGCCGGAGCGCCTGCAGCGCTGGTTCGTCAAGGAGGGCGATACCTATGTGGTGAGCAAGCAGCTGCGCGAGCTGTGCGTGTTCTCGCAGCACAGCATCGTCAAGGACCCGCCGTTCTCGCGGCTGGATCTGGTGTCGTGCCGCAATCTGCTGATCTACCTGGACGCCGAGCTGCAAAACCGGGTGATCCCGGTGTTTCACTTCGCCCTCAAGCCCGGCGGCTATCTGTTCCTGGGCAACGCCGAAAACGTCTCGCGGCATGCCAAGTTGTTCGCACCGGTGGAGCGCAGCTTCCGCGTGTTCCAGAAGATCGATGCCGACAGCCGCATGCATGCGACCTTCCCGTCATCTTCGCTCGGACTGGACGGCCATGCACCGGCGGCCAACCGCCAGCAGCACAGTGTCAGCAATGCACTGGTGCGCGCCGGCGAGCGCATCGCCGATCGCTATGCCCCGGCCTATGCGGTGCTGGACGAGCATTTCGACGTGCTGCATTTCTCTTCCCAGGCCGGGCGTTTCATTCGTCCCGGCGGCGGCGCACCCAGCCTCAACCTGCTCAACCTGGTTCACCGCGACCTGCGGCTGGAGTTGCGCAGCGCGCTCAGCCGTGCCGAAGCGGACATGACGCCGGTGCAGGCCAGGGGCATCCAGATGCACGAGGACGCGGCGACCCTGGCGGTGGACCTGTTCGTGGAGCCGACCTCCGATTCGGACGTGCCGCGCGGCTATGTGGTCTTGTTCCAGGAAGTGGAAGCGCGTGAACTGGCCGAGCTGGCGCCGCCGAAAGATACCGTGTCCGACAATGCGCACGTGCAGGCGCTGGAGAACGAGCTGCGCATGACCCGCGAGCGCCTGCAGTCGATGATCGAGGAGCTGGAAAGCACCAACGAGGAGCTCAAGTCCTCCAACGAGGAGTACCAGTCGCTCAACGAAGAACTGCAGAGCGCCAACGAAGAGCTGGAAACCTCCAAGGAAGAGCTGCAGTCGGTCAACGAGGAGGTCACCACGGTCAACGGCGAGCTGGCCCACCGCGTGCAGGAACTCGCGCATGCCAACAGCGACCTGAAGAACCTGCTGGAAAGCACCCAGATCGCCACCGTGTTCCTGGACAACGAGCTGCGCGTCACCAACTTCACTCCCGCGGTCACCGACATCCTGCCGCTGGTGGAAAGTGACATCCACCGGCCGATCAGCAACATCAAGCTGCACGTGGCCTACGATGAACTGCAGGACGATGTGCGCCGGGTGATCCGCACGCTGGCGGTGCTGGACCGCGAGGTGGAAAACCCCGCCACGCGCGCGCGCTACATGGTGCGCGTACTGCCGTACCGCACCGTCAACAATTTCATCGGCGGTGCGGTGTTGACCTTCATGGACGTCACCCCGCTGACACGCGCCGAGCGCGCGTTGCGCAGCAGCGAGCAGCGCCTGCGCACCTTGATGGAAGGCATTCCGCAACTGGTGTGGCGCTCGCTCGATGGCGGCCGCTGGACCTGGTCCAGCCCGCAATGGTCCAGCTACACCGGCCAGCGCGATGGCGAGAGCCTGGAACTGGGCTGGCTGCAGGTGGTGCATCCGGACGAGCGCGAGCTGACCCTGAATGCCTGGCATGACAGTGCGCGTACCGGCGGGCTGGATGTGGAACACCGCCTGTTCAACGCAGCCGAAGACGGCTACCGCTGGTTCCATACGCGCAGCGCGCCGGTGCTGGACGAGCGCGGCCAGGTGCTGGAATGGCTGGGAACCTCGACCGAATCGGACAATTTGCGCCGCCTGCAGGACGAACAGCGCGTGCTGGTCAGCGAATTGCAGCACCGCACCCGCAACCTGATCACCGTGGTGCAGTCGGTTGCCAAGCAGACCGTCCAGACCAGCCACAGCATGCCGGAATTCGCCGGCAGGTTCGACGACCGGCTCTCTGCGTTGTCGCGTGTGCAAGGACTGTTGTCGCAGTCGGACAACGAGCCCACCACCATCGGTGCGCTGCTGCGCATGGAGCTGGATGCGCTCGGCGCCGAGCCCGACCAACAGCGCATCGTGGTGGAAGGCCCGGATGTGGCGCTTCGCAAGTCCACGGTGCAGACGCTGGCGCTGGCGCTGCACGAACTGGCAACCAATGCGCTCAAGTACGGGGCGCTGGCGGTGGAGACCGGCACGCTGTCGGTGCGCTGGGACGTGGTGTCCACCAACGACGCCTCTGCGCGTCTGGTGCTGTCGTGGATCGAGGAAGGTGCCAGCCAGCAGCGGCGCGACGACCGCGACCAGGCGGGCGGATTCGGCCGCCGTCTGATCGAAAAGGCGCTGCCGTACAGCCATGGCGCACAGACGCGTTACGAGCTCAGCGATACACGCCTGGAATGCGAGATCCAGTTGCCGTTGACCTCGCTGCACGAGCGCTAGAGACCTGCACGCGCGCGTGCAGTCCGTGCGCACTTCGGCAGGCGCGGCCATGCCGATGTGCAAAATGCTGCGCATCCCGACGCGCCCCTCACGGAAATTCCTGCGCGTGCGTGCACATGTTGCGACGGATTCGCACCTCGCAACGATGCCGATGCCACGGCCGTCATGCAGGACCATTGCGGTGCATCAGTGCGCGGCATCCCTAAAACTTGGCGCGTATTGTGCGTAGCTCCTGCTGTCATCCAGATGCACAGTGGAGTAAACATGATTACGCGCATTCTTCAGTTGTCGGGCCGCGTTGCGAGCAATGCCTGGGTCGAGATCGGTGTCGGTGCCGATGCCGACATTCTGGTTGCCGACCGTGGCGGCAAGCGCGAGGAGCGTGCAACCTTCGGTCGACGTGCTCCGGGACAGCAGCGCTCGATCAATACCCAGGAGCCGGAGTGGCTGGGGCGCGTGGACCTCGCCATCTGGGAAACCCAGCGCTGCCTGATCCCGCTGTGTGGCTTTGTCTGCGCCGCATCGGCTGATGGCGCCACGTCGGCGACCTGGCTGAGTCAGGACGGTGGCGCGCTGTACGCCGCGGGCCTGCGCAATGTCATGGACATTGGCGGTCGCCTGCAAATGGGGTTCTCGTTGCTGGTCGCTTCCTCGACCAGCCTGCCGACACAACGCCCGTTATGCGTCGAAGGCGATGCCACGCAATGGCTACAGGTCAGTGGCGAGGAGGCCATGCGTCATCTGCTGCCATGGCGGTTGGAACGCTGCACCACCGCAGCAGGCGTGCGTCCGGAGTGGGCCAGCGAAGCGCATGCCCAGCAGGCCGCGCCGGTGTGAGAGGCGCGGGCACGCAGTGATACCAAGAGGCCCGTCGGGCCTCTTTTCTTTTCAGTCCTCCGGTAACCCTTACGCATTCGTCGACGTCTTGTATCGACCCACCCGTGTTGCATGGGCGTCGCAAATCACACGCCGACGTTGTCGCGATAACCACCGCAAGACGACCAACTGCATGCAGCCCGCTGTCCACAGTAGGTTACGCATTAAAAAGCCCGGGTCGCGAACGACCCGGGCCAGTCTCGGCAACTGCTAGCGCTGAAGATCAGCGTTGGATGTCGCCGGTGGTGGAGCCGGCGCCCGGGCCTGCGCCCAGGTCTGCACCGGTCACCCGATCCAGCTCCGGATTGGACAGAAGGCGCAGCGACATCGCATCCAGTGCCTCGGTCTGGGTCGCATCCAGCGCAACCGTGGCCGAACCATCGCCACCGTCGACTGCGGACTGCAGCTCACGGTCTGCCACCACGTCCCACTGCTCGCCGGCATTCCACGGGCCGACCGTATCGCCTTCGCCCTGCGACATGTTGTAGTAGATGTCGGTAAAGCGCGGGTCGCCCGGCAGCTTGCCCGGCGGGAAGTTCGGCTCGATGGAGTACAACGCCTTCTCGAACGACTTCTGATGCGCCACTTCGCGCGTCATCAGGAAGCGCAGCGCATCCACGATGCCCGGATCATCGGTGACGGTGATCAGGCGCTCATAGACCAGTTTGGCGCGTGCTTCGGCAGCGATGTTCGAACGCATGTCCGAAGTCGGGCAACCGATCGAATCGACATAGGCCGAGGTCCACGGCACGCCACTGGAGTTGACCAGGGCCGGGCCACCGCCATACAGGATCTGCTGGGTGTGGCTGGTGCTGTTCTGGGTCATGGAGCGCATCTCCATGGCCTCTTCCATGCCCTCGGACAACACGGCCTTGGGGCCCTTGTTGAGCATGGCGATGATCGAGCCGATGATTTCCAGGTGGCTCAGTTCTTCGGTAGCGATATCGAACAACAGATCCTTGCGGCCCGGATCGTCTTCGCCCAATGCCTGGGTGAAGTACCGCATCGCTGCAGCAAGCTCGCCTTGCGGTCCGCCGAACTGCTCGAGCATCAACGTGGCCAGATCCGGATTGGGTTCGGCCACGCGAACGGTGTACATCAGACGCTTGTTATGCATAAACATGGATCGTATTTCCTGGCTGGCGCCCGGCGACGACTGCAACGCGGCATGCGCGCAGAAACCTGAGGCTGGCTACGGGTGGGGGTTGCCCGCAGGATGCGGACAAACGCAGGCGGCAGCGCCGCCCGCGCGATGCATCAGGCCGCTTTGCTGGCCTTGGATGCCTTTTGATTGCCGCCTTGCTCGGCGAGCAGGGTCAGCTTTTCATCGGTGGCCTTTTCTTCTTCCAGCGTCGACAGCAGCAGGCTGACCGCATCGGTGTAGCCCAGCTGCTTTGCAATCGCAGCGATGGTGCCGTACGAGGCGATCTCGTAATGCTCCACCTTCTGTGCGCCGCCGATCAGTGCCGCATCGCGTACCGGACCTTCTTCGATCTCGTCGATCACCTCGCGGCTTTCCTCGACCAGGCCTTCCATCGCGGCACACTTGATGCGCTTGAGCTTGATGCCGAGCAGTTCGACGATCTGGTCGATGCGTTCGATCTGGCCCTGGGTTTCTTCCAGGTGCAGCTTGAACGCTTCCACCAGCTTGGGTTCGGTGGCCGCACGTGCCAGGCGCGGCAGCGATTTGGTCAACTGCTTTTCTGCGCTGTAGATGTCCGACAGCTCGTGGACGAAAAGCTCTTCAATTGTCTTGATCGCCATGGGCGGCTCCTTTGGATGGATAGGTAGATAAACGATGCGGTGCAGCGTGTGTGCGTCTTGCCTGCGCTTGCGTGCGGACCCGCTGCATCGTCACTGCGGCATCGCAGTGCCTGGCGTGACGCCAAGCCTGCAATGCAGCGTTGTTGTCGTGCTTGCTCAAGCTGTCTCGCATGGTCGCTACGCTAATCGTCGGCGTGTTAGCGCGATCGGTAGATGCGGTGATGCCGAGGCGATAACGACCTGTGCCGTGAGCGGCGCGGTGATGATGCGCATGCAATCGATTCGCCAGCGCCGAGCCGGGCAGTTGCACTGCAATCGACCGAGGTTGATGCCGGCTCCTCGAGATGCATGCGCACAACGCGCATGACCGCGGCCGTGCATGCGGCATCGGTGCGCCTGTGCCGATGTCGATGCCATTGCGCGGATGTTGATGCGCACGCGCAGCGATTGCACCGGCACCGTGCGGCATGCACTGCCGGGAATGCACGCTGTTGCAGACCGATGCGCTACAACCGATGGCTCGTTCTTGCCCCTGGAGCTGCCATGACGCCGTTGGACAAACCGTTACGCCGCGAGCTGCAGATCGGCGAGCAGGCCTATACCCTGGTCATCGACCCGCAGGGCTTGAAGCTGGTCGAAAAAGGCCGACGCAAAGGCGTGGCCTTGCGGTGGGACGAGCTGGTCAGCGGCGATGCCGCACTGGCCCGCGCGCTGCAGGCCTCGCTCGGCGAGTCCTGAGCGCAACGCGCGGGAAAACCGATTCAGCGCGCAGGAAACAACCGTGCCAGCTCGCGGACCGCTGCTGCGGACGCGGCGTGATCCGGCGTGGCATCGGGGTTGTTGAAATCGTGGGCACCTTGCGACTGCACCAGCAAGCCATCGCGGCGTGGCACCACATTGAGATTGTGGCCGCGCCAGACCAAGCCGTAGGTCACTTCCGGTTGCGGAATCAGGCGCGCGGTCTGCCCACGTACCGGGATGACGCTGTCGTCGCCAAGCAATGCACGCGCGCCATAGCCGGTGGCATTGACCAGGATCTTCTCGCGCAGCTGGCCGAACTGGCGCGGATGCTCGAAGTTGCGCGTGTACAGCTCGCCGCCGGCCCGCAGAAAGTCGTCCATCAGCAGGCGCGCGTAGGCGCTGAGGTTGAAGGTCAGCTGGCTGTAGCGGCGCACGAACGGCACCGGAAACGGATGACTGCCGGGCGCAACCGGTTGCGAGCGTGGGCCGAGATCGTCGAGCAGGTCGCGCTCCAGTGGCGGGTAGTCCGGCTCGTGCGCTTCGGCCGACGCGCTCGGTTGATCGAACGGCACATCCGACAACGCATAGCCATCGCGCCATTCGATCGGCTCGCCCGGCAGGCCCAGCAGGGTCTGGTAGCGGCGAAACGAAATGCGCGCCATCTCTTCCCAGCGGGTCCTGAAATCGGCGCTGGCGTGCTCGCTGGTGCACACGCGCGAGTCCGGCGACCACACGCCGGTGGCGTAGAACGAGCGCACGTCCGGCAGGCGCTCGCGCGCATAGATGCGCACGCGCAGGCCCGCACGTTGCGCCACCAGCGCGGTGGTCAGCCCGATCGCGCCGCAGCCGATCACCGCCAGCTCGCGCGCATCCGCATCGGCGGCCTGCACCAGCCGCAGCGCATGCTCGGCCGCGCCCCACGACAGCGACCACCCGCTGCCGCCATGTCCATAGTTGTGCACCACCGTCTTGCGGCCGATGCGTTCGGCCTCGATCCGCGGCCCCTGCGCACGGAACGGGCGGGTGCAGCCGTTGATCGCAATGATGCGATCGACCGCCGCGCGGATCGGCGCCAGCGGCGGCGCTGCGGCGAACTGGTCGGGCGAGGCGCCCGGCGACGTGGCGGGTAGCGGCGAGGACGGCGCAGCGGCCGCCTTGCCGGTCGTGGCCCAACTCCCGGTGGAAGCGGCCGCGAGCGCGAGGCCGGCGCTGTGCAGGAAATGACGACGGTGCATGCGGCTCCTGAGCGATGTAGAGAAGGTGATTGGGATAACGGCGCCCGCGCGGTCGGCCACGCGTAGCGCGCGCGGTGCAGTACCGGTAAACGCCAGGCCCTGCGCTGCGCGCCAGCGACCGGCACCCGCAGCATCGTCGGTCGCGCACGCCGAGCATACCGCGCGCATCTGTGCCTGCCACCGTCGACCAGGCCGGTTTCGCACCGCGATCCGGGCAGTTGAAGCCGCGCCAGCGGCCATTCGTCGCCCGGGGGCGTTCGCCCGATCGCTTGCCGGCTATGCTCGCCGCGTCCCAACCCAACGAGCTCCCACCCGTGTCTGCCAGCGTCTTCCTGATCGTGCGTATCGTGTTCGCCTGGGCCGCCGCGTTGCTGGTGGCTGCGATCATGTGGGCGCAGTTGTTCGGCTCCACCGGCGCCTTCTTCGGGCTGATCTGCGTGGTGCTGCTGACGCTTGCCCTGATGAGTGCGATCACGCATGTGCGCCGGGTGCGCCTGATCGCCGGGCGGCTGGATCACGACACCTTGTCGACCCGCCAGCGCCGCCAGATCGAGGTGCCGCTGGACGTGCAGGCCAGCTTTGCCGTGGTCGAAGAGGCCGTGCGCGCGTTGCCGCGCGTGCAGGACATCGAACGCGCGCCCGGCAGCCTGCTGATCCGCGCCAAGGTGCGCCGCATCGACCCTTACGAAGGACGCCAGCCCTCGCGCTGGAACCTGTTCGCGCGTTTTGCGATCAAGCGCAATCAGGTACTGGTGACGATCACGCCGGGGCAGGGCACCAGCAGCGTCACGGTGTTGTGCGAACCCGACGCCGGTGCCTGGGTGGATCTGTTCGCGGTGGACGAAGGCAGCAATTACGAGAATGCCGAGGCGATCAATCGCGCGGTGGTGCGCCGGGTCGGCGAGCAACGTCGCGACGAGCAGGCCGCGGCCGAGCAATCGGTGATGGAAAAGGAACTGGCGGTGGCCCGCCTGAACCTGCTGCATGCCCAGGTCGAGCCGCACTTTCTCTACAACACGCTGGCCAGCGCACAGGTGCTGGCACGCACCGACCCACCGCGCGCGGAGATCATGATCGGGCACCTGATCCAGTACCTGCGCAGCTCGCTGCCCAGCGCCGACGGGGCCATCTCCACCCTGGGCGAGGAACTCGAACGCACCCAGGCCTATCTGGAAATCCTGCGCATCCGCATGGGCACGCGGCTGGCCCTGCAGGTGGAGGTGCCGTACGAGCTGCGCGCGCTGCAACTGCCCTCGATGATGCTGCAGACCCTGGTGGAGAACGCGATCAAGCACGGGCTGGAACCCAAGCCCGGCGGCGGCACGATATGGATCCTGGCGCGTCGCGTCGACGACCACGCCACGCTGACCGTGGCCGACGATGGCCAGGGCTTCGGCACCCACACCCAGGGCACCGGCATCGGCCTGAAGAACCTGCGCGAGCGGCTACAGTTGATCTACGCCGGCAAGGCGAGCTTTGCCATCGTGTCCAATTTCCCCAGCGGCGTGGCCGCCACCATCAGCCTGCCGCTGCCGGCGCCGATGACCGCCACACGCATGCCGCCGCCGTTGCCAGGCACGCACAGCTCCACCGCGCAGGTGCAGGCATGAGCGCGCTGCGTGCGGTGATCGCCGAAGACGAAGCGTTGCTGCGGCAGTCCCTGCTCGCGCTGCTGGCCGAGGTGTGCCCGCAGCTGCAGGTGGTGGGCGAATGCGAAGACGGCGCCGGCGCGCTGGAGACCATCGCCGCGCAGCAGCCGGATGTGGTTTTCCTGGATATCCGCATGCCCGGGCTCACCGGCATCGAGGTGGCGCGTGCGCTGCGCGAGGTCAGCCCGCGTACCCAGGTGGTGTTCGTCACTGCCTACGACCAGTACGCCATCGATGCGTTCGAACACGGCGCGGTGGACTACCTGCTCAAGCCGATCAGCCGCGAGCGCCTGCAGGCCACCTGGCAGCGCGTGCAGCAACGCGCTGCCGCCGGCCAGCCGGACGGCCAGCTGCTGGAGGCCTTGTTGCAGCGCCTGTCCGCGCGCCCTGCTGCCGCCAGCGCCGCGCCGCCGTTGGCCTGGCTCACCGCCAGCAGCGGCCGCGAGACGCGCCTGATCGCGCTGGACGAGGTGGCGTATTTCCAGGCCGACCAGAAATACACCACGGTGATGACCGCCGCCGGCGAGGCGATCCTGCGCACGCCGCTGCGCGAGTTGCTCGACGTGCTGGATCCGCAGGTGTTCAAGCAGATCCACCGCTCCACCATCGTCAACATGAAGGCGGTCGCCTCGGTGGTGCGCGAGGACACCGGCAAGGGCCGGCTGGCGCTGCGCGGGCGCAGCGAAACGCTCACCGTCAGCCAGCCCTTCATGAGCCTGTTCCGCGGCATGTAATTCCCCCGATCGCATCGACTGAAAGGATTGCTGATATGCGCCTGATCGCCTCCCTCGTGTATTGCCTGCTTGCCTTGGCCGGTTGCCACGACCGCAACGGCACCACCTCCATCACCCGCGCTACCAGCAATGGCCAGGACGTGATCTTCAGCAAGACCCTGGCCACCGCCACCGACCTCAATGTGCACTGCCTGGCCAGCAGCAGCGGTCGCTGCCATTACCTGGTGTACGAGGAACACTGCGCCGCGCCTGCCGCAAGCAACACGACGGGTACACCGGCCTGCGCACGCAGGACGCTGGACAGCTTTGCGCTGACACCCGGGCAGGTGCGCGAACTGCGTGGCATTCCGCGTCAGGCGCACACCTGTGTGGATACCAGCGCGCCCAGCGCCGACTGCCATGGCTGAGCGGGCGTTGCCGGCCTGGCTTGGCCGAAAGCCCTTTCGGCTATGTCGCAAGCCATGCAACCGGACGCAAGCCTGAATACGCACTGACGATCAGCGGCCGCTTCTGCGATGATTGCCGGCTTGTTGCCGGTTCACGGCGTCCTCACTGCCAGGCTTCTCATGTCCGAACAATCGCTACGCCGCGACGTTGGCCCCTTCGCCCTCATGCTCACCGGCCTGGGCTCGATCATCGGTTCCGGCTGGCTGTTCGGTGCCTGGCGCGCTGCCGGCCTGGCCGGCCCCGGTGCGATCTGGGCCTGGATTCTGGGTGCGGCGATCATCACCACCATCGCGCTGTCCTACGCGGAACTGGGCGCGATGTTCCCCGAGTCCGGCGGCATGGTGCGCTACAGCCATTACTCGCACGGCTCGCTGGTGGGCTTCATCGCCGGCTGGGCCAACTGGATCGCGATCGTGTCGGTGATCCCGGTCGAGGCCGAGGCCTCGGTGCAGTACATGGCGTCCTGGCCATGGGCCTGGGCGCAGGGCCTGTATGTGCAGGCACCCGGCGGGGCGGGGGAGTTGTCGGTGCCCGGCCTGCTGATCTCGGCGGTGCTGGTGCTGGTGTATTTCTTCCTCAATTTCTGGAGCGTCAAGCTGTTCGCGCGCTCCAATACCCTGATCACCGTGTTCAAGCTGGTGGTGCCGGCGGCGACCGGCGTGGCCCTGATCGCCAGCGGCTTCCACAGCGAGAACTTCAGCGTCGGCATCCACGGCGACGCGCACGTGATCGACCTGGCCGCGGTGCTCACCGCGGTGGCTACCGCCGGCATCGTCTTCAGCTTCAACGGCTTCCAGAGCCCGGTGAACCTGGCCGGTGAAGCGCGCAACCCGGGCCGCAGCATTCCGTTCGCGGTGCTGGGCTCGATCGCGCTGGCCACGGTGGTCTACGTGATCCTGCAGGTGGCCTATATCGGCGCGGTGCCGCCGGACCTGCTGGCCAAGGCCGGCTGGCACGGCATCGATTTCCGCTCGCCGTTCGCCGAGCTGGCTATCATCGTCAACCTGCATTGGCTGGCGATGCTGCTGTACATCGATGCGTTCGTCAGCCCCAGCGGCACCGGCATCACCTATACCGCCACCACCGCGCGCATGGTCTACGGCATGGAAAAGAACGGCACCATGCCGTCGGTGCTGGGCAAGCTGCACCCGGTCTGGGGCGTGCCGCGCATGGCGATGTTCTTCAACCTGGCGGTGTCGTTCGTGTTCCTGTTCTTCTTCCGCGGCTGGGGCACGCTGGCGGCGGTGATCTCGGTGGCGACCATCATTTCCTACCTCACCGGCCCGATCAGCGCGATGGCGCTGCGTCGTCATGCCCCGGAGCTGCATCGCCCGCTGCGCATCGCCGCGCTGCCGGTGCTGGCCGGCGTGGCCTTCGTGATGGCGACCGAGCTGCTGTACTGGGCGCGCTGGCCGCTGACCGGCGAGATCATCCTGCTGATGGTCGTGGCGCTGCCGGTGTACTGCTACTACCAGGCCAAGCAGGGCTGGCCGGATCTTGGGCGCAACCTCAAGGGCGCGGCCTGGATGATCTGCTACCTGCCGACGATCGCGCTGCTGTCCTGGGCCGGCAGCAGCGACTTCGGCGGCCATGGCTATCTCAGCTACGGCACCGATCTTGCGGTAGTGGCTGCAGTCGGCGCGGTGTTCTACATCTGGGGCGTGCGCAGCGGCTGGCGCACCCCGTCGGTGGAGAAGGCCGTCGCGCAGGCGTGAGCGCCTGATCGCTGATTGCTGCTGAAACAAGGCGTCTGTCTCCGGACGCCGCAGACAGAAACGGCCGGTGCACTGCACCGGCCGTTTTTTTGTTGGTCGTCGCGCACGCGATGGAGTGCAGCGACTGGCGCCGCCTGGCAGCGCACGCCGTGTTGCGATCGGACGTCGGGCAGATCAATCAGAACGTTTCGTCAGGCGCGCGGCATTGCCGATGCCTTGCGGCAACCACCGCATCCATCGCCACACCGCTACGCCAGCGTCCCCGCCGCCGCGCTGTGGGGAGCGGTATTGGTCACCAGCCGCGGCGCACCATCGAAGCGGTCCAGATCGCGCAACAGTTCGGTGTAGCGACGCAGCCGCCCCATCTCGCGCATGTTGACGATGTCCTCGTGGCGCAGCTCGCGCTTGGAACTGACCTCCTGCTTGTAGCGCAGCACTTCCGGGTAGCGGCGGGTCATGTCCAGCGCATCGGCCACGCATTCGACCGAATCGGCATCCGGGGTGACCCGCGCACGGCTGTTGAAGGCGCGCAGCCAGCGTTCGAAACCGGCGCTGTGGTCGAACAGATCGGCGATGTACCACATGACGAACAGGATCGACGCCCACGAAGTAAAGATGATCACCACGCGGCTGAAGGTGAGGTGGTAGTCGTTCTGCCAGAGCTGGTGGGTGATCACGCCCAGCAGCACCAGCGAGATCGCCTGCCAGCCGATGATCGAGGCGATCACCCACTGCTTCTTGGCCACCTTGAGCAGATTGAGCTCCTGGTCGAGCTGTTCGTCGGTCTTTTCGCGCCAGTGCGCGACCTGCTCGTCGAAGGAGAGCCGGTGGAGTGCGTTGTCCTGCAATAGCAGGCCCAAACCCTGGAACAAAGCGATCATGACAAGCTCCTGACGGATGGCTGGTACGAACGACTTGCTGCACCCGGCAACGCGCCGGTGCCCTGGAGCGACCGGGCAGCGGCTGGCAGTGATGCTGGCCGGTACACGGACGGCCCTAGTTCTAGCACTTTCGCCGTGCTTGGCAATGCCTGCTGCGCGCCGAAGGCCAGCCAATCCTGCGTACCGGCGCACAAATCGCGGTATTCAGGGGCTTTGCAGCGTTTGCCGCGCGATTGCAGCTGCGGTGCGCCGCGATTCTTGCTGCACTGCACACTCGCGCCTGCGTGATTGCCTCCGTGGCGGTTGCGACCGGCGCGACCCAGCCCGGCGTACAGATCGCGTGAGCGCCGCGCAAGCACGCATGCCGCGCAAGGTCCAGCGACAGGCAGGCAAGCACCCGTCGAGACGATCGGCGCGCATCGTTACAAGCAGCGCACACAGCGCCGCCTTTCACCAATCCCAAATCCCAGATCCCCAATCCCAGCCCCTCAGCACCACGACGCGGTCTTGCAACCGGCTAGGTATCCTTGCGCGCATGTCAGCCGTCCTGCGTACCCTCACTGCTCCCGCCGCCAGGCAGATCCATCGCTGGGTGCTGGGCGCGTTTCCGCGTGGCCAGAGCACCATCGACTACGACCAGCCACTCGGGGATCCCGGCATCTTCGGGCCCGACAGCGTCACCTGGCGCGTGCATTCCGAATTTCCCGGCATGTTGTCCGGCGGACTGTGCGCATTGATGCTGCAACTGCTGCATCCACGCGCGCTGGCCGGGGTCTACGACCATTCCAACTTCCGCGCCGATCTGATCGGGCGGCTGCGGCGTACCACCAATTTCGTCGCCGGCACCACCTATGCACCGCGTGCCGAGGCCGAGCAACTGATCGCCCGCGTGCGCAGCATCCATTCGCATATCCACGGCCACACTGCCGACGGCGTGCCGTACGACGCCAACGACCCACAGTTGCTGACCTGGGTGCACGTCACCGAAGCCTACGGTTTTCTGCAGGGCTGCCGACGTTATTGCCGCGACGTGCCGGCGCACATCGCCGATCGTTACTACGACGAAGCGCGCCGCGTCGCCGAAGCGCTGGGCGCCGCCGATGTGCCCGCCAGCGAAGCGCAGGTTGATGCGTATTTCGCCACCGTGCGCGGGCAGTTGCGCATGGACACGCGCTCGCGCGAGGTGCTCGACATCCTCACCAGCATCCAGTTGCCGGTGCCGGCGGCCGGTCTGTCGCGCGGGGTGTTTCTCGGTGCCGGTACCGCCCTGTTGCCGGGCTGGGCCAGCGACATGCTCGGCCGCACCACCACGCAGCGCGCACAGGCACATGCGTCGGCGCGGCTGTTGCGCAGCCTGTCGCCCTTGTTCCGCACCGCGCTACGCGACGGGCTGTCCGCACGCGCCTGCCGCCGCATGCAGCTGCCGCAGACGATGTTGCTGGAGTGGCCCGGCGAGCAGTGAGTGCGTGTGCTTGCCTGGTGTGCAGGGCGGTGGTGTGACGCGGGGCTGGCTACCAGATCCGCACCCGCTGCTCGGGCGGCAGGTACAACTGCTCGCCCTGCTGCACATTGAACGCCGGATACCAGGCATCGAGATTGCGCACGGTCTGCGCGCGGAAGCGTCCGGGTGCGTGCACGTCGGTGAGCACGGCATTGCGTAGCGCCGCGTCGCGGTACTTGCCGCGCCAGGCCTGGGCAAAGCCCAGGAAGAAGCGCTGGTCCGGGCTGAAACCGTCGATGGTCTGCGGCTGCTTGCCCTGCAGCGACAGCTGATAGGCGTCGTAGGCAGTGGCCAGGCCGGCGACGTCGGCGATGTTCTCGCCCAGCGTCAGCTTGCCGTTGACGCTCAGGTCGTCGAACGGCTTGTACGCACTGAACTGCGCGGCGAGCGCATTGCCGGCGGCCTCGAATTTTTTCAGGTCCTGCGGCGTCCACCAGTTGTGCAGTTCGCCATGTTCGTCGAACTGCGCGCCCATGTTGTCGAAGCTGTGGCTGATCTCGTGGCCGATCACCGCGCCGATGGCGCCGTAGTTCACCGCATCGTCTGCGGCCGGATCGAAGAACGGTGGTTGCAGGATCGCGGCCGGAAACAGCAGGCGGTTTTCCAGTGGCACGTTCAGCGCGTTGACCTCCTGCGGCAGCATGTACCACTCGCGGTGATCCACGGCCTTGCCCAGCTTGGCCAGATTGCGCCGGTACTCGAACAGCTCGGCGCGCTGCACATTGCCCAGCGCGTCGTCGCGGCGCACATCCAGCGCGCTGTAGTCGCGCCAGGTGTCTGGATAGCCCACCGCCACCGTCAGCCCGGAAATCTTGGCCTTGGCATGCTGCTTGGTCTGCGGGCTCATCCACTCCAGCGCATCGATGCGTTTGCCGAAGGCGGTGACGATGTTCCTGACCATCTCCTCGGCACGCGTCTTGGTCTGGGCGCTGACGTACTTCTGCACATAGCGCTCGCCCACCGCTTCGCCCAGGGCCGCGTTGGTGGCGTCGATGCCGCGCTTCCAGCGCTGCCGTTGTTGCGGTGTGCCTTCCAGCGTGGTGCCGTAGAACGCAAAGCGCTCATCGGCGAAGGCCTTGGACAGATACGGCGAGGCGCGGTCCAGGGCGCGAAAGCTCAGGTAATCCTTCCAGGTCTGCAGCGACTCGGAGCGCACCAGCGCCGACAACCCGGTCACCGCGCCGGGCTGCCAGACGATGAAGTCCTGCTGCGCCTTCAGGCCGGCCGCTTCGAAGAACGGCGCCCAGTCCAGGCCGGGCGCGTTACGCGCAAAATCGGCCTGTTTCCAGGGGTTGGCGCCGGCCTGCACGTTGTTGGTCTGTTCGGCGGTGGCGTGCACGCGCGCCATCGCGGTTTCCAGGGCCAGGATCCGCTCGGCCCTGGCCGCCGCGTCGTCGATGCCGGCCAGTTCCAGCAGCTTGACGATGTGCGCGCGGTAGGCGTCGCGCATCTGCGTCATGCGCCCGTCGTCCAGATAGAAGCTGCGGTCCGGCATGCCCAGGCCGCCCTGCACCAGATACGGCACGTAGCGGCCCGGGTGATGCAGATCCTGCGAGATCCACAGACCGAACAGCCGGTCGGTGTGGAAGTTGGTGGAGTTGAGCAGATCCACATCGGCGCGCAGCTGGCCGCCCAGGGTGCGCGCCAGCGCCTGCTTGTCATCCAGCTGCGCAATCGCGTCCAGTTCCGGCTGCACCGGGCGCACGCCCTTGGCCTCGATCCCGGCTTCGTCCATGTAGGCCGCGTAGTAATCGCCAATCTGCTTGTCTTCGCCGGTGACACGGTCGTTGGCGGCGGCGCCCTCGATGATGTCGCGGCTGTGCTGCTCGGTCTCGATCGCGATGCTGACGAAGCTGTTGAAGCTGGAGCGGTCGTCCGGGATCTGGGTGGTCCTGCCCCAGTTGCCGCTGGCGTAGCTGAAGAAGTCGTCGCCTGGTGCCACGCTGCGGTCCATGCCTGCCGCATCGAAACCGAAATCGCCCAGCTTGGGCGTGGTGGGCGCGGGCTTGGCGTGCGCCGTCGTTGCCGGTGAAGTGCCATCCCGGTGGCACGCGGCGGTGCTCAGCAGGGCAGCCGACAGCGCAGCGATCAGGACAGGGCGGTGCAGAAGAGCCATGCGAGTGCAACTCGGAAACGAAAAACAGACATACCAGTGTAAATTGCCGCCGTCGCCACGTCCCGACGCGATGGCAGCGCGCAGCCGGCATGGCAGCCTGCGGACACGCGCGGTTCAGCGCCGGCGCTGGTACCAGAAACCCAGCGCATCGCGGGTCTGCAGCATGCCGCGCCCGCGCCATAGAAAGCGCAGCAGCAGGCTCAGGTGCTCGCGCTTGGAAAAGCTGCGCAGCTTGCGGTCGGAGGTGTGCACGGTCTGGCGCAGGATCACGAACCGCCCGCAGCGTGCCAGCGCGCGGCTCAATGCCACGTCTTCGCCGGCGTAGTAACGCGTATCGAAGCCGCCGGCGCTGACGAATGCCGCGCGCGTGCAGAACAGGAAGCAGCCCGGGGCAATGCCGCTGAGACGGAACAGCCAGCCGAACGTCGCCTGCGCCATGCGTTCGAACCATGCGCGCCTGCCCTGCAGATGTACCTGCGCGCCACCGCCGACCGCGCCGGCATCCAGCGCCGCCAGCGCCGCGCCGACCACCTGCGGATTGATCAGCGTATCGGCGTCCAGAAACAGCAGGCGATCGCCCTGCGCCTGCTGCACGCCGGCATTGCGGGTGGCGGCGATATGGCGCAGTTGCACCTCCAGCACCTGCGCACCGGCCGCGCGCGCGATGGCGGCGGTGTCGTCCTCGCAGGCATCGGCCACCACGATGACCTCGTAGTCCAGCTGCATGGCCTGCGCACAGGCGTGCAGGCATTGCAGCGTCTGGCCGATCAGTGCGGCCTCGTCATGGGCGGGGATTACGAAAGACAGCATGGCAGGGCGTGTCACTCGGACGGTGGTGATGCCAAGTGTGCGAGCCATACCGGTGCGATGGCGTGAGCGCATGCAATCGCCGCACAGCTGCGACTGCGTGCACTCACGTGAGCACGCTTAGCGGCTGAGCGCGCCCATCATCGCTTCCGGATACCGCGTACCGGATGCGGCCTGCAGCGGGAAGATCGCATCGATGCGTGCGAGTTCGTCCGGCATCAGCGCCACATCGAGCGCGCCGAGGTTTTCTTCCAGGTAGGCCAGACGCTTGGTGCCCGGGATCGGCACCAGGTCCTGGCCCTGCGCCAGCACCCAGGCCAGCGCCAGCTGACCCGGCGTGATGCCCTTGTCGGCGGCGATCGCCTTGACCTGTTCCACCAGTTGCAGGTTGCGGGTGAAGTTCTCGCCCTGGAAACGCGGCGAATGGCGACGGTAATCGTCGGCCTCGAAGTCGTCCGGCGAGGCGAATGCGCCGGTCAGGAACCCGCGGCCCAGCGGCGAATACGGAACGAAGCCGATCCCGAGCTCGCGCACGGTGGCAAAGACGCCGTTGTCCTCGGGCTCGCGCGACCACAGCGAGTATTCGGTCTGCACCGCGGTGATGGGATGCACCGCATGCGCACGGCGGATGGTGGCTGCAGCGGCCTCCGACAGCCCCAGGAAGCGCACCTTGCCCTGTTCCACCAGACGCGACATTGCACCGACGGTGTCTTCGATCGGCACGTTGGGGTCCACGCGGTGCTGGTAGTACAAGTCGATGTGCTCCACGCCCAGGCGGCGCAGGCTGGCTTCGCAGGCCGCCTGCACATAGTCCGGGCTGCCGTCGATGCCGCGCACCGACGGGTCGTTGGGGTCGAGCTTGATGCCGAACTTCGTGGCCAGAAACACCTCGTGCCGGCGCGCGGCAATGGCCTTGCCGACCAGGATTTCATTGGTGTGCGGGCCGTACATGTCTGCGGTGTCGAGCAGGCTGACGCCGTGGTCGAGGGCGCGATGGATCACTGCGATCGAGCCGGCCTCGTCGCTGCGATCGCCGTAGAACGCGCTCATGCCCATACAGCCGAGGCCGAGCGCAGAGACGGTGGGGCCGGAACGGCCAAGCGTGCGGGTTTGCATGGTGGAGGGAACTCCGTGCGGCGAACAAGTCAGGGGAGGATGCGGCGGCGCGCGTTAGCACGGTGTTGCCCGTGCGATGAAGGCGCTGTGGGCGGCTGGCGGGCTGCAGTGGCGTCCGCTGGGCGCACGGGCAAACGGCGCACAGCCAAGCAGTCGGCAGCACAGCGCAAAAAATCCGGGCGCTCGACGCGACTCCACGCAAAACCCGCGCATGCCGGCAGGCCAGGGCCCACCGCCATGCACGGGTGTTCTTACGTAGGCGCTACCACTGGCCGCTTCAGCCCTTGAGCTTGCCGGCGAATTCGGCCACGCGCTTGCCGAGCAGCTTGGCGGTTTCCAGATCGCCGCTGCGCGGCGCTTCTTCCGGCGAGGCATCGGAGGGCGAGATCGCCAGCGCGCCTGCCGAGCCGGCGGTCCAGTTGATGTCCTGCGGACCGTGCGCCTTGGTGTTGGACGGCAGCAGGCCGGTACCCACCCAGACCTGGCCGTGCTGCTGCGACAGCGTCCAGAAATACTGGATGGTGGCGTACTTGTCGCCGTTCACCGAGGCCGAGTTGGTGAAGCCGGCGGCGATCTTGTCCTTCCAGGCCTGCGCAAACCACGGCTTGGAGCTGGCGTCGGCAAACTTCTTGAACTGCCACGCCGGCCCGCCCATGTAGGTGGGGCTGCCGTAGATGATGGCGTCGGCTGCACCGATCGCCTCCCAGGCGTCGTCGGGGAGGTTGCCGTCCTGATCGATGCGGTACAGCGTGGCCTCGCCGACGCTGGCGGCGCCGGCATGCACGGCTTCGGCCAGTTTGACGGTGTGGCCGTAGCCGCTGAAGTAGATGATGGCGATCTTGCTCATGCGCAATCCTGTTGATCCGGGTGGGGGCCCGATTGTGACCACACATGCCGTGTCAGGTTAATGACCATCGACGGGACGTACTGTTGCCGGGCTCATCAGCGCCCGGGATCGCCCATGTTGTCGACCAGGTAGTCGATGAAGCTGCGCACCTTCGGAGCCAGGTGGCTGCGGCTGGTATAGACGGCAAAGATGCCGATCTCCCCCAGTGCGTACTGCGGAAGGATGCGCACCAGCCGGCCGGCGGCCAGATGCTCGTCGGCCAGGAAGTCCGGCTGCATCGCGATGCCCAGGCCGGCCACCGCCGCCGCGCTCAGCACATGCCCGTTGTTGGCGCGCAGGCTGCCGTGGATGCGCACATCGCTATCGCCATCGGGTCCATGGAAGCGCACTTCGTCGCCGTTGGGCGAGTAGTGGTACAGCAGGCAGTCGTGACCGGCCAGGTCGGACGGATGCATCGGGGTGCCGGCACGGGCCAGGTAGGCCGGCGCCGCGCAGGGCACCAAGCGGACCGTGCCCAGGCGCCGGGCGATCAGCGTCGGCGCCGGCTGCCGGGTGATGCGGATGGCGACATCGAAGCCTTCTTCGACCATGTCCACCAGCCGGTCCGACAGCGACAGGTCCAGTTCCACCTGCGGGTAGCGCGCGCAAAAGCCCGGCAGCAGCGCGGCCAGGCGCTCGATGCCATAGCTCACCGGCGCATTGACGCGCAGCACCCCGGCCGGCTCGAGCGCCTGCGCGCCGACCGTGGCCTCCAGATCGTCCAGGTCGGCCAGCAGTTGCAGACAGCGCTGGTAATACGCGGTGCCGGCGCTGGTCAGGCTGACCCGCCGGGTGGTGCGGTTGAGCAGGCGGGTGCCCAGCCGTTGCTCGAGCGCGGCGACCTGCCGGGTCACGCTGGCGGTGGAGCGGTCCAGCGCATCGGCGGCCGCACTGAAGCCGCTGCGTTCGGCCACTGCCGCGAACACGCGCATCGCATCGAGGGTATCCATGGGTGTCCGATTGTTGCTTTGATCGCAATAAATTATCCGAAATAAAACTATTTATCAGAAATTTGTAAGCAATAGGCTGTGCAGGTCCTCACCGGAGTCCGTCCCATGTCCACCTCGCTTGCTTCCCCGCGTACCGCTGCCTATGGCGCCGGCTTGTTGCGCATCAGCCTGGGCGCGCTGTTCCTGGCCCACGGCCTGACCAAGTTGCTGGTGTTCACCCCGGCCGGCACCGTGGCCTATTTCCACTCGCTGGGCCTGCCGGGCGCGCTGGCCTATCTCACCATTGCGCTGGAACTGGGTCTGGGCCTGTCCCTGCTGCTGGGCATCTATGCGCGCTGGGTCGGGTTGCTGGGCGTGCCGCTGCTGCTGGGCACCATCGTCAGCGTGCACGGCGGCAACGGCTTCGGTTTCTCCAATCCGGGCGGCGGCTGGGAATACCCGGCGCTGTGGGCGGTGTTGCTGATCGTGCAAGCCCTGCTCGGCGAAGGCGCGTGGGCGCTGAAGCCGGAGCGTTGAGGCTGCCTGTCGTTCTTCCGAGGAGTACGCCATGACCCGTTTGCCTTCCCTGTACATCTCGCACGGATCGCCGATGACTGCGCTGCAGCCAGGGCAGGTCGGCGAGCGCCTGGCCGAGCTCGCACAGACCTTGCCGCGGCCGCGCGCGATCGTCGTTGCATCCGCGCACTGGCTGGGCCGTCGCCCGCTGGTCAGCGGCGCGGCGCGGCCGCCCACCATCCATGACTTCGGCGGCTTTCCGGCGCCGCTGTACGAGCTGGAATATCCCGCGCCCGGCGAGCCGGCGCTGGCGCAGCAGATCCTGCGCCGGCTGGAACAGGCTGGCCTGCATCCGCACCTGGATCCACAGCGCGGCTTCGATCATGGCGTGTGGGTGCCGCTGCGCCTGCTGTATCCGGCCGCCGACATCCCGGTGGTGTCGGTGTCGATCCAGCCCGAGCTGGGCCCGGCGCACCAGTTTGCGGTTGGCCGCGCGCTGGCGCCGCTGCGCGAGGACGGGGTGCTGGTGATCGGCTCGGGCAGCATCACCCATAACCTGCACGACTTCCGCCATGGCTACAGTGCCGAGCGCGAGGCGCCGTATGTGCGGCCCTTCATCGAGTGGACCGAGCGCAAACTGGTGGAGGACGACATCGCCGCGTTGCTGGGCTATCGCCGGCAGGCACCGCATGCGGCACGGGCGCATCCCACCGACGAGCACCTGTTGCCGCTGTACGTGGCGATGGGCGCCGCCGGCGCCGACCGGCTCGGCGCACAGCGCATCGATGCCGGCATCGACGCGGGGTTTCTGGCGATGGATATCTACCGGTTCGACGGCGATCCCGGTAATGATCGCGCGCTTGCGGGCCCGGCCGCCGCCTGAGCCCTGGCGGGCGCAGCACGCCTGCACCGTCGCTGTCATCGACGGTGCAGGCGGCATGCCGGCCCCGCAATCCCGAGGCACTACCCAGCCGCCTGCAAGCCATGGCATGTGGCCAGTTGCTGCCGCTGCAAACCGCTGTGGGGCGGTGGCTACACCAGGCAAGATCCATGGCGATACGGCTTGGTACCTACGGCACACTGGCCGTAGCGACCAGGCATGCTGCCCGCAAGAGCCGGCGGCGCAGCGACAAGGCATGCTGCCGACGAGAGCCGGCAGCGCAGCGCTCTGAAGCATTCACGATGAAGTGCGGTGCAGTCTCATAGGCTGAGACGCCTTCACGACATGCTGCTTGCGTGAAAATCCTCGACAAACTCGCAGTGCTGGCCGATGCGGCCAAATACGACGCGTCCTGCGCCTCCAGTGGCGCGAACAAGCGCAATTCGCTCGGCACCGGCGGGATCGGCAGCACCGAGGGCATGGGCATCTGCCACTCGTACACGCCCGACGGCCGCTGCGTGTCGCTGTTGAAGATCCTGCTCACCAATTTCTGCGTGTTCGATTGCGCGTATTGCGTCAACCGCGTGTCCAGCAACGTGCGCCGTGCGCGCTTCACGCCGGAAGAAGTGGTCACGCTGACGCTGGACTTCTACAAACGCAATTACATCGAAGGCCTGTTCCTGTCCAGCGGCATCATCCGCAACTCCGATTACACGATGGAGCAGCTGGTGGAAGTGGCGCGGCAGCTGCGCGAGGTGCATCACTTCGCCGGCTACATCCACCTCAAGACCATCCCCGATGCGACGCCGGAATTGCTGGCCGCCGCCGGCCGCTACGCCGACCGCCTGAGCATCAATGTGGAGCTGCCGACCGAGCAGGGGTTGACGCTGCTGGCGCCGGAAAAAAGCGTCGGCGGCATCCGCTCGGCAATGGGCGAACTGCGTTGGCGCATCGAAGAAAACCAGCTGGAGCGCAAGGCCGAAAAGCTGCGCCGCGCCAAGCCGCCGCGCTTTGCACCGGCCGGGCAGAGCACGCAGATGATCGTCGGCGCCGACGATGCCAACGATCGCAGCATCCTGGACACCAGCCACAATCTCTACGGCAATTACCGGATGCGCCGGGTGTATTACTCGGCTTTCAGCCCAATCCCGGATGCCTCGTCCAAATTACCGCTGCAGGCACCGCCGTTGCAGCGCGAGCACCGGCTGTATCAGGCCGACTGGTTGCTGCGCTTCTACGAGTTCAGCGTGGAGGAGATCGCACCGGCGCAGTCCAGCGGCATGCTCGATCTGGACGTGGATCCGAAGCTGGCCTGGGCGCTGCGCAATCCGGAGCGGTTTCCGGTGGATCTGAACGCGGCGCCGCGCGAGATGCTGCTGCGGGTGCCGGGCCTGGGCACGCGCAATGTGGAGCGCCTGTTGTTGTCGCGCCGGCATGCGCGCTTGCGGGTGGGCGACCTGGCGCGGTTGCGGGTGCCGATGAAGAAGCTGCTGCCGTTTGTGAGCGTGCTGGACCATCATCCGCGCCAGCGCCTGGACGACCCGGTGCGCTTGCGCGCGCAACTGGCACCGGCACCCCGGCAGGCGAGTCTGTTCGATTGAACCCGCAGCTGGCCGCCGGCATCCGGCGCACCGCCGCGTCCGCTGGCGTCTGCCGTGTTGCCGGGCAAGCTGCCCGAAAGGCGGAGAAGGATGGCATCAAGTGCAAAGACCGCCGAAAGCGCAAAGGCCACCGAACGCCAGTGCTGACACAGGAACGCGACGCTTTGCGAATCCCCAATTCCCAATCCCCAATCCCACCTCTCCATGCTGACCACCGCGATGTTCAACGCTGACGTCGAGCCGGGCTGGAGCCTTGAAGCATGGCGTGCGCTGGCGCGGGCGGGGTGGTGCGCGCAGGTGGAGCCCGACTCCATCGCGTGGAATGGCGGAGCGCAGGGCGGCTTGTTGATGGGGCAGGGGCTGCTGGATTTGCCGGCCGTGGCTGCGGCGCCGCGGGTCTCGGCGGAGTTCCTGCAGATGGCCGGAGCGGTGTTGTGTCACCGCGATCCGCAGCGCTATGCGGTGCTGTACCGGCTGTTGTGGCGGGTGGCCTGCGGCGAGCGCGCGCTGCTGGAGCGGGCCACCGATGTCGATGTGCATCGGGTGACGCAGTGGCAAAAAGCGGTGCAGCGCGATACGCACAAGATGAAGGCGTTCGTGCGCTTTCGGCGTTTGCCGGTGGAAGAGGAAGACTTCGTGGCGTGGTTCGAGCCCGAACATTGGATCGTGGATCGGGTGGCGCCGTTTTTCGCGCGCCGCTTCGCCGGCATGCGCTGGGCGATCCTCACCCCGTATCGCAGCGTGCGCTGGGACGGCGAGGCGTTGACGTTCGGCGAAGGCGCCGTGCGCACCCAGGTGCCGGCCGACGATGCGCAGGAGACGCTCTGGCGTACCTATTACGCGCATATCTTCAATCCGGCGCGTCTCAATCCGACCATGATGCGGCAGGAAATGCCGCAGAAATACTGGAAGAACCTGCCCGAGGCGAGCCTGTTGCCGGAGCTGATCCGCGAGGCCGGGGTGCGCGTGCGCGAGATGGCCGAGCGTGCGCCCGAGCCGGTGCGGCGGCGAGTACCGGCGGCGCCGGCGCCGGTCCCGGAAGTGGCCACGCAAAGCCTGGCGCAGTTGCGCGTGGCCGCGCGCGATTGCCGGCGCTGTGCGTTGTGGCAACCGGCAACGCAGACGGTGTTCGGCGAAGGGCCGAGCAATGCGTCGGTGATGGTGATCGGCGAGCAGCCCGGCGACGAAGAGGATCTGAGCGGGCGTCCGTTCGTCGGGCCGGCCGGGCGTTTGTTCAACATGGCGCTGGGCGAAATCGGCATCGACCGCGCCACGGTCTACGTGACCAATGCGGTCAAGCATTTCCGCTTCGAGCAACGCGGCAAGCGGCGGCTGCATCGCAACCCGGAACGGTCGCATGTGCAGGCCTGCAGCGGCTGGTTGCATGCCGAACGCGCGCAGCTGCGTCCGGCGCAGATCGTCTGCCTGGGCGCGACCGCGGCACAGGCGGTGTTGGGAAGCAGCTTTCGCTTGATGCAGCAGCGCGGCCAGTGGCAGCGGCTGGACGACGGCACGCCGGTGCTGACCACCGTGCATCCCTCCTGGGTATTGCGGCAGGGCTCGGAGGCCGCGCGCGAGGAAGGCTACCGCGGGTTTGTCGAGGACTTGCGCCAGTTGCTGGATGCACCGGTTGCTGCAGAGCACATGGCGAAGACATAAAAAATGCGCGTGCAAATGCACGCGCACGGTGTCGGAGAACGAGACACCAAGTGGAACCACTGGCGAGCCAGTGGCTCCCTCACCGCCGCTTTGCGGTGTGGTGGCGCTGCCTGGAGCTTGTTTCCAGGCATGCGCGGATACAACGATTCAGCAGTGTCTACACCTAAGTCATGTGCAGCTGATGCACTGGCGTTGCCGTGCAACGCCAGTGCAACCAATCACTTGAGGCAGCTGCCGACACGACTGCTGCATGTTGGTCAGGCAGGCGCGGTGTTCGACATCGGCATGTACCACCCGTACCTGCCGGTGTCGAGCGCAGCGTCCACGCCTACCCGAGTGCTTGCGGCAATGCAGCTGCTCAGAACGTTGCTGGCGTGCGCAGTTCGTCGTCGACCCATCGACGGAACCTGGCTGCGTTCCGCCGATGCAGGTCACGCGCCTGCGACTGCCTGCGTCAGGCAGCGAGCTGCCGTTACGGCATCAACACCTTGTCGACCACGTGGATCACGCCATTGCTCTGCATGACATCGGCAATGGTGACGTTGGCGGTGTTGCCCTTGGCATCGGTGATGGTGACCTTCTTGCCGTTGAGCTTTGCGGTCAACGCCTCGCCCTGCACGGTGGTCAGCGAGGCGCTACCGCCGCCGGCCTTGATCTTGGCGATCAGCGATGCGGCGTCGACCTTGCCCGGTACCACGTGATAGGTCAGCACCTTGGTCAGCGTGGGCTTGGATTCGGGCTTGAGCAACGTTTCCACCGTGCCGGCCGGCAGGGCGGCGAATGCGGCGTTGGTTGGGGCAAACACGGTGAACGGGCCCGGCCCCTTCAGCGTGTCGACCAGGCCGGCGGCCTTGACCGCGGCGACCAGGGTGGTGTGGTCCTTGGAGTTGACGGCGTTGTCGACGATGTCCTTGGTCACCAGCATCGGCGCACCGCCCACGGTCGGGTTCGATGCGGCGTAAGCGGGGGCCATGGCGCTGGTCAGGGCAATGGCGGTGGCAATGGCAAGCGACTGGAATGAGGTCTTCATGAGGCATCGATCCTTTGGGTAAGCGACTGCCTGGATGGCAATCGTAGTGCTGGATACGCGGGTAGATGCAGCGCGGATGCATCACGCGGTTTTTACACGGGCGTACCTGGCACCGCGTTGCTCGAGATCGTCATAACGCAGACGTCGACACAGCCTGTTGCGCTCGCTGGGCTCGGGCGGCAGCAGCAACCCAGGCATGTGCCGGTGGTCGAAACCGAAGCGATGCAGGTCGAGGTGCCATTGCAGACAGGACGCGATCGACTTGCCGCCGTCCATGCGATGCGCAGCCAGTGCAGGCAAGGTTCAATGCGTTGCTGACGACAGTTACCAGCAAGCGCGAAGAAGTTAGGCAAGATTATCTTTAGTCCTGCAACCTGATTATCGAGTGCGTGAATATCAGGTGGTTTTTGCTACATAAGTTCGTGGGTGAAGCCGGACTAAATAACCACGGCTGCAGCATGATGTCGTCGGTGATCTGCTGCTTGTGTCATGTAACCTCGCGCCACCGGCTGCACTTATCTCAGCTAGCGTGGAGTGCAGATAATGACGCTGAACCTTGCAGGCTGGCTCCGCATTTGCGGCCAACGCAATTCACCGAATCACGCAGAAAGGTTGTAGCTAGATGACGCAGAAAAAAACCCAATGCACGCGGCTGGCACTGGCAGCATGTCTGGCTGCAAGCGTGATGGTGTGCGGCACCGTGCAGGCCTGGGCCGCAGCACCGGCTTCGACGCCAACGCCGGCAAAGTCCGTTGCTCCGTCCGGTGAAGCCTACGGGCCAGGGCAGCAATGGATTGTTCCGGGCGAGTGGCAGTTCACTATCGATGCCGTTCGCCCGGCCAAGGTGAACATCCATGACGATGGCGGTGGGTCCTGGCGGCCCACGCAGGTGCTGCTGGTGAGTTACAGCTACAGGAACATCGGGTTCGATGACAGCGCCAACGACAAGGATGGCGGGCCCTCGACGCTGGCGTTTTCGAAAGCCCATATCGATGTGGTCGATGCCAACGATGCGGACAATGGCGGCGCAGGCAATTACCCGGTGCACCTCAAACTCGTGGAAGACGCCAACGGCCAGAAGATCGGCCAGCAGATGGTCGGCGCGCAGTGGCCGTATGCCTTCCGGAAAAAGCCCAAGGCAGTCAAGGTGGTGGTGAGTCACTACGACTCCAGGCTGCAACTGCAGCAAGCGACCTTCATCGTCCCGGTCAAGACCACGCGGCAATCGTCCCCGCATGCGAACAGGCGCGTTCGCCACAGCTGATTGCAGTCTGTCGGTGAGCTGCCTGGCAGGGCACTCCCGCAACAGGGCGCGCGCGTCCATTCGCTGGCGTATCCAGCGGCGCCGGGGCCGATGCGAATCGCAACGGTGTGGCATCGACGCGCCCCGATGGCAGATCTGCCGCAACGGACGGCAAGCCGGGCGAGGTGGCGCAAAGGTTTCATCGCCGGATGCAAACCGGTATGTTTCCGTAGGCGCGTGATGGTGCGTTGCACTATGCGATGCCGCACGCGCGCACCGTTTCTTCTTCCGGGTTTTCCATGCATTCGATCGATGTCGTCCTCGCCATGTTGCTGGCGGTCGCGGCCAGCGGTTATCTGATCCGCATCCTGCCGTTCTCGTTGCCCCTGCCGTTGGTCCAGATTGCGCTTGGCGCGGTGGTTTCGGGTGTGTTCGATGCCGGGCACGAGCTGGAACCTGAGCTGTTCTTCCTATTGTTCCTGCCTCCGCTGCTGTTCCTGGATGGCTGGCGCATTCCCAAACAAGGCCTGTTCCGCGACAAGGCGGCCATCCTCGAGCTGGCGTTGGGTCTGGTGGTGTTCACCGTGATCGGTGCGGGCCTGCTGATCCATTGGCTAATCCCGGCGATGCCGCTGGCAGTGGCCTTCGCGCTGGCGGCGATCATCTCGCCGACCGATCCGGTGGCGGTGTCCTCGATCGCCTCCAAGGTGTCGATCCCGAAGCGCCTGATGCACATCCTGGAAGGCGAGTCCCTGCTCAACGATGCCTCCGGGCTGGTGTGCTTCCAGTTCGCGGTGGCCGCGGTACTGACCGGCAGCTTCTCGCTCGCCACCGCTTCGCTGACCTTCCTGTGGGTGGCATTGGCCGGCTTGGCGCTGGGCGTGGCCACCACGTTTGGCCTGAGCCGCATCCAGGCCTGGATCTGGCGCCACTTCGGCGAGGAGCCGGGTTCGGCGATCCTGGTCAATCTGCTGACCCCGTTCGCGGCCTATTTGCTGGCCGAAGCCTTCCATGCCTCCGGCATCCTGGCCGCAGTAGCCGCCGGCGTCACCATGAGTTACGTGGAGATGGCCGGCAACGCGCCGGGCAATATGCGGCTGCAGCGCTCGGCGGTGTGGGACACGGTGCAGTTCACCTTCAACGGCATCATCTTCGTGCTGCTGGGCGAACAGTTGCCGGGCATCCTGGACGGGGCGGTGCGCAGCGTGCAGGAGGCCGGGCACCTCAATCCGTGGTGGCTGGCGGTGTACGTGGCCACCATCAGCGCCAGCCTGATGGCGTTGCGCTTCGTGTGGGTGTTCCTGTCGCTGCGCTGGAACATCTTCAAGGCGCAGTGGCGCGGCGAGCAGCATGTCAGCCCGCCGTGGCGCATCGTGGTGGCGGTCTCGCTGGCCGGCGTGCGCGGTGCGATCACCCTGGCCGGCGTGCTCACGCTGCCGTTGATGCTGGAAGACGGCTCGCCGTTTCCGGCCCGCCAGTTGGCGATCTTCCTGGCCGCCTCGGTGATCCTGGTGTCGCTGCTGGTGGCCAGCGTGGCCTTGCCGCGGCTGCTGCGCGGGCTGGAATTGCCCGAGGAGGAAGACGAGCAGCTCAAGGAAGACCTGGCGGTGAAGGCGGCCTCGCAGGCGGCGCTGGAAGCGGTGGAAAAACTGCGTCAGCGGCTGGTGGACGGCAGCAAGCATGCCGAGCGCTACAACGCCGCCGCCAACCAGGTCAGCCAGCGCTATCAACGCAAGCTCGGCGCGGTGGACATGGCCGAGACCGATCCGGAAGAGGCCGGCGCCTACGAACAGGCGCTGCGCCAGTTCCGCCATGCCGCGCTGGTGGCCGAGCGCAACGAGCTGTTCAAGCTGGCCAGGCGCCGCGAGATTTCCGACGACCTGTCGCGCCGGCTGGTGCGCAATCTGGACCTGATCGAGTCGCGCAAGCGCGCGTGAGCGCGAGGGAATCGGGAGTGGGGAATCGCAGGAGCCACAGCGGTTGCCGTGTTCGGGTAGGAGCGCACCTGGGCGCGATGGGGCGTTGGCGGGAAAGCCCCATCGCGCTCAGGCGCGCTCCTACGGAGATGCGCCGACTAACGGACGCAGCAGGCGTGCGCGGTCCAGTTCGCTGAAGCTTCCCGGCGCGCGCCGGAAGACACCATTCCATCCGCACTTCTCCCATCTTCATGGCGCACGGCCTACCCTGTGCGGCTGATCGCTCCAGTGCAGAAGACATGACTCCAATCGTTTCCATCCAGGGATTGAGCAAGACCTACGCTGGCGGTTTTCAGGCGCTCAAGCAGGTGGACCTTCAGATCCGGCGCGGCGAGATCTTCGCGCTGCTCGGTCCCAATGGCGCCGGCAAGACCACGCTGATCAGCATCATCTGCGGGCTGATCAACCCCAGCACCGGCACCGTGCTGGCCGATGGCCACGACATCGTGCGCGACTACCGCGCCGCGCGTGCCAGCATCGGCCTAGTGCCGCAGGAGCTGGCCACCGACGCGTTCGAAACCGTGTGGGCCACCGTGCGCTTCAGTCGCGGGCTGTTCGGCAAGCCGGCCAATGCGGCGTATCTGGAAACGGTGCTGCGCGAGCTCTCGCTGTGGGACAAGCGCCACAACAAGATTTCCACGCTGTCGGGCGGCATGAAGCGGCGCGTGCTGATCGCCAAGGCGCTGGCGCACGAGCCGCGCATCCTGTTTCTGGACGAACCCACCGCAGGCGTGGACGTGGAGCTGCGTCACGACATGTGGCAGATGGTGCGCAGGCTGCGCGAGCAGGGCACCACGGTGATCCTGACCACCCATTACATCGAGGAAGCCGAAGACATGGCCGACCGGGTCGGGGTGATCAATCGCGGCGAGCTGGTGCTGGTGGAAGACAAGCACACGCTGATGCGCAAGCTCGGCAAGAAGCAGCTCACGCTGAGCCTGCAGGCGCCGCTGCAGGCCATCCCGGCCGCGCTGGCCGATCTGCCGCTGGAGCTGTCGGCCGACGGCAACAGCCTGGTCTACACCTTCGACACCCAGGCCGAGCAGACCGGTATCGGTGCGTTGCTGCGGCGGCTCAACGAGCAGGGCATCGACTTCAAGGACCTGCATTCCAGCGAGAGTTCGCTGGAGGAGATCTTCGTCAACCTGGTGCATGGCGCCCGCAACGTGGAGGTGCGCGCATGAACCGGCATGCGATCGCGGCGATCTATCGCTTTGAAATGGCGCGCGCCTTCCGCACGCTGACCCAGTCGATCGCCTCGCCGGTGTTGTCGACCTCGCTGTATTTCGTGGTGTTCGGCGCGGCGATCGGCTCGCGCATGGGCGACATCGACGGCGTCAGCTACGGGGCCTTCATCATTCCCGGGCTGGTGATGCTGTCCCTGCTCAACGAGAGCATTTCCAACGCCTCGTTCGGCATCTACATGCCGCGCTGGGCCGGCACCATCTACGAGGTGCTGTCGGCGCCGGTGGCCTGGTGGGAGATCGTGATCGGCTATGTGGGCGCGGCGGCCACCAAGTCGGTGTTGCTGGGCTTGCTGATCCTGCTCACCGCGCGGCTGTTCGTGCCTTACGAGATCGCGCATCCGCTGTGGATGCTGGGCTTTCTGGTGCTCACCGCGCTGACCTTCAGCCTGTTCGGTTTCATCATCGGCATCTGGGCCGACGGCTTCGAAAAACTGCAGGTGATCCCGCTGATGGTGGTGACGCCGCTGACCTTCCTGGGCGGCAGTTTCTACTCGATCAACATGCTGCCGCCGCTATGGCAGAAGGTCACCCTGTTCAATCCGGTGGTGTACCTGATCAGCGGGTTCCGCTGGAGTTTCTACGGCAAGGCCGACGTGCACATCGCGGTGAGCACCGGCATGACTTTCCTGTTCCTGCTGGTGTGCCTGGGCGTGGTGGCGGCAATCTTCCGCAGCGGTTACCGGCTCAAGGCGTGAGTGGTGACGGCAGTGGTTTGGTCGGCCGCACCCTGGTGGATGCCGTCGGCAGTCCGGGTCAACGTTGACTGGGGGAGTGCGCAGCGCCCTCGCGGCTCGCGGGACGCGCCGTGAACCCGGCCCTGGGGACTCGGTAGCCGCATCCATGCCGTCCCACGGTCTCGCAATCGGCGAGGGCGCCACGCCAGAGAGTTTGCCGGCTGCTTTATTGAAAGCTCTGCGCAACGAAACGACCACCTCCGATGGTCCTCGCCCTCTCGCAGTCGCCAGCGCTGACAAGGACGTACTTGCAGCGTGCCCCGCGAGGTGGGCGGGCCAGGGCCCTGCAGCCACGGCGCAGGGCAGCCGGCCTGCAGTAGCCCGGCGTGACGTGGTGGTGTCAGCCGCTCTTATTCGGCAGCAGGCTTGGCGTCGCTCTTGGTGTCCAGGAAGTAGGCCACCACCTCACCCTTGATCTTCATGGTCATCGGGTTGCCGCGACGGTCGCGGGCCTTGCCGACCTGCACCTTGATCCAGCCTTCGCTGACCGAATACTCCTCCACGTTGTCGCGTTCGACACCGTTGAAGCGCACGCCGACGCCGCGGCCGAGCGCATCGGCATTGTGGAACGGGCTGCGTGCATCGATGGCCAGATGATCGGGAGGGGTATCGCTCATGGGAAAGGCGTCATGGCGGCCGGGATGGCCGTCTTCGGCCGCACAGGATACGGGCCCGCGCCGCGAAGATCAGCCCCGGCGCTGCCTGCGCACGCGCCGGGCGGTTTGCTTGCGCCCCGCCAGGCCTCACACTTCACGCCTG
This sequence comes from Xanthomonas sp. LMG 8993, assembly GCF_009835065.2. Lineage (NCBI taxonomy): Bacteria > Pseudomonadati > Pseudomonadota > Gammaproteobacteria > Lysobacterales > Lysobacteraceae > Xanthomonas > Xanthomonas sp. LMG 8993. The sequence goes on from NZ_QVIF02000012.1 coordinate 185,645, forward strand.
TACTCCTGGAACCAGACCGCCATGCCCGATAACAGCGCCGATTACGAAGACGACGAAGGCCTGCAGCCCGAAGGCGACGAAGACGATGTCGACGACCACCCGGCGCGGGTGTGGAATCTGCTGGTGTTGATCAATCCCGGCGACGAAGACACCGCCATGGCCCAGTTCGATACCTGGCGCGAGGCGCAGGCCGACCTGGACGACGACGAGGGCGACGATGCCTGGTTGTGGGCCTTGAAGGATGCGATCGACTGGCGCTCGGGCTTTTTCGTGGACTGGAAGGACACCGACGCGTTCATTGCCGCCATCGACGAACTCAGCGCGCGCTGGAACCTGCGCATCGACTGGGGCGGCGACCTGGATGACGAGGAGTTTTCCAGCGATCTGAGTGTGCCCGACCTGATGGCGGTGGCCTTCGATCGTCTGCGCGAGCACGGCTACTCGCTGTGGAACTGGAACACCGGTGGCGACGCCTATGCCGGCTGGATCGCGCTCAGCCGCGACGACGACGCCATGCTGGCGCTGACCTCGCTGTTGGGGGTGGAAGTGCGGCTGGGGAATGAGGCGTTCTGAGGCGGGGCCGGGATTGGGGGAATCGGGATTGGAGTAATCGGGATTCCGGATTCCGGATTCGGGATTCGCAGGAACGATGTGTGGGTGTGGGTGTGTCGAGCCGCGGTGGTGCGTGCTGCCGCAGCAGCATGCCAAGCGCCTGGTGGCCACTAAGGTCTGCCGCGCAGGCATGGTCCACGGCCCAGCGATTGCCACGTAGGAGCGTGCCTGCGCGCGACGGGCGTTACCGGGACGGCTCCTCGCGCTCGGGCGCGCTCCTACAACGGCGTGCCGTCATGTGCAGAGGGATGCCGCCGGTCGTGAAGTTGCAGGCCTCTTTACCAGG
>NZ_QVIF02000013.1:0-157614 GCF_009835065.2 Xanthomonas sp. LMG 8993
AAGTACGTCCATGTAGGCTCTTACGCGGCATCCATGCCGCGTAAGGTCCCGCGACGGTGAGCGGACAAGGACCAGTCGAGATGGTCGGTGTGCACGGTTTTCAACAAAGCGGGCAGCCATCTTTCTGCTGCGGTGAGGGCGCCGCGCCCTCGACCCGACGTCGGCAGCGGCGAGTTCCTCCCATTGCCGGTGTCAGGGCAGGCCCCCCAGGCGTGCGGTGCCACCTGAGACAGTCACGGCCAACCGTGACCGGCTTCAGTCTCGATGGGTGTCGCAGCCAACCTAACCGGACCCAACTGATCGACAGAATTACCGGTTTGGGCCTTGACTGCGCAGTCCAATTGGACGGGTTCGCAGCCTTGCGCCGACCGTTCGTCAGACAGTGCTTTGTGCTGTAAGGGTTTTCGGGATTTTCCTACATTTGGTGTTGACCCCTCCGGGGGACCCCACTATCTTGGGGGAGTCGGTGGTTGGTCGCCCCAAGGCGTCCGGACCAGTGAGAGCATGATTTGCAGCAGGTTGCCAATCAAACGCCTCTCCGCGGCGGCAGCAACGAACGATCACAGCCATCCGGGCGTCGCCTGGAGCGGGCGGCGTGGTCTCGTTGCGCCGCGGTTGTTTCGCCACCGACCACTGCGCGACAGCACACCGCGCGGTGGCGGCCGTGGAATCTCCGGGAAGGAGATGGCTGGTGAAGGCGATGCCGCCGCAGACCGTGGGTCTTGCGTGCTGGTCGTCGCGCACCGCCATCGCTATCCAGGGAGTCCGGATCCGGCCGCAACCCGTCCCCAGCCGGGTTCGTGTGCCTACGCATGGAGGACGCATGACCACCAACGACACCCTTGCCGCGATCGCCACCGGTACCGCAACACCCACCAGCGTTCCTGCCAGTGTCAGCGCGCCCGGTTGCGGCGCGCCGGAATTGACCGACCCGTCGGACATCGTGCCGCCTCCCCGCCAAGCCATTGCAATGCACGCACAGACCATCGAAGAACAAGCCGTCGCCACCTGGATCACCAAGGAAGCCGGCAACCGTCGGATTCCGTTCGAGCCGGAGCGCCTGGAGCGCGCCATCGACCAGATCCATGCCGAATTCCCGCAGCTGGACGTGGCCGACTACAAGCGCTCGGTGTTTGGCTTCGTCGACCGCAAGGACAGCGTCAACGCTGACGACCTGGTCGACCACCTGATCCGCGAGGCCGAGGCCCGCGTCGATCTGACCACCCCGGAGTGGGAGCACTTTGCCGCGCGCCTGTACCTGCGCCGCCTGTACAAGCGCGCCAGCCGCAACCGTTTCTACGACGCCAGCCAGAAGTACGGCTCGTTCGTCGGCCTGCAGGAGAGCCTGGCCGACCGCAATGTCTATTCCAACGACATCCTGCGCCGCTATTCCAAGGACGAGCTGATCGAAGCCGGCAAGATGATCGAGCCTGAGCGCGACAAGCTGTTCGCCTACAACGGCCTGTACCTGCTGGCCACGCGTTACCTGGCCACCGACAACTCGCGCGGCGTGTTCGAGCTGCCGCAGGAGCGTTGGCTGACCATCGCGCTGTACCTGATGCAGGACGAGATCGGCAACGGCAAGGGCAGCCGCGAGCGCCGCATGCAGTTGGTCGGCGAGGCCTACTGGGCGCTGTCCAACCTGTACATGACCGTGGCCACCCCGACCCTGGCCAATGCCGGCAAGGTCGGCGGCCAGCTGTCGAGCTGCTTCATCGACACCGTCGACGACAGCCTGCAGGGTATCTACGACTCCAATACCGACGTGGCGCGCGTGTCCAAGCACGGCGGCGGCGTGGGCGCGTACCTGGGCTATGTGCGTTCGTCCGGTTCGGCGATCCGCGGCGTGTCCAATTCCTCCGGCGGCGTGGTGCCGTGGATCAAGCAGCTCAACAACACTGCGGTGTCGGTGGATCAGCTGGGCCAGCGCAAGGGCGCCATCGCGGTCTACCTGGACATCTTCCACCGCGACATCGAGGCGTTCCTGGATCTGCGCCTGAACAACGGCGACCAGCGTCTGCGTGCGCACGACGTGTTCACCTCGGTGTGCATCCCCGACCTGTTCATGGAAGCGGTCGAGCGTCGCGGCGACTGGTACCTGTTCGATCCGCACGAAGTGAAGCGGATCAAGGGCTGGTACCTGCAGGACTTCTACGACGAGAAGAAGGGCGACGCCAACAGCAGCTTCCGTCGCAAGTACGAGGAAGTGGTTGCCGACGAGCGCATCACCCGCAAGACGGTCAAGGCGATCGAGATCTTCAAGCGGATCATGGTCAGCCAGCTGGAAACCGGCAACCCGTTCATGTTCTATCGCGATGAAGTCAATCGCAAGAACCCGAACAAGCACGAGGGCATGGTCTATTCGTCCAACCTGTGCACCGAGATCCTGCAGAACATGAGCCCGACGCGGATGATGCAGGAGATCATCAGCGGCAATCAGATCGTCACCACCAAGAAGGCCGGCGACTTCGTCGTGTGCAACCTGTCCTCGATCAACCTGGGCCGCGCGATCACCGTGCAGGCAGACCAGGCCGATCTGCTGGGCGCCGACGTGCTGGAGCGCTTGATTCCGATCCAGGTGCGCATGCTCGACAACGTGATCGATCTGAACCAGTTGCCGGTGCCGCAGGCCACCATCACCAACCAGAAGTACCGTGCCATCGGCCTGGGCACCTTCGGCTGGCACCATCTGCTGGCGCAGAAGTCCATCCACTGGAATGCCAAGGAAGCCGAGGACTACAGCGACGAGCTGTACGAGCGCATCAACTATCTGACCGTCCAGGCGAGCATGGAGCTGGCCAAGGAAAAGGGCACCTACAGCGTGTTCCGCGGCAGCGACTGGCACACCGGCGAGTACTTCCGTGCGCGCGACTACAACAGCCCGCAGTGGCTGGAGCTGTCCGCGCAGGTAGCCGTCAACGGCGTGCGCAATGCCTGGATGCTGGCGGTTGCGCCAAACATGAGTACCGCGCAGATCGCCGGTTCCACCGCCTCGATCGACCCGATCTACAGCGCGTTCTACTACGAAGAAAAGAAGGACTTCCGTCGTCCGGTCGCCGCACCTGGCCTGTCGCTGGAAACCTGGCCGTACTACGAAAAGGGCGCCTACAAGGTCGACCAGTTCGCCAGCGTGCGCCAGAACGCGCGTCGCCAGCGGCACGTCGACCAGTCGATCAGCTTCAACTTCTACGTGCCCAGCACCATCCGTGCGAGCACCTTGCTGGACCTGCACATGACCGCCTGGCGCGAAGGCCTGAAGACCACGTACTACGTGCGCTCCAACGACATCGACATCAGCGAATGCGAGTGGTGTTCGAGCTAAAGCGCATGCAGTAGCTAAGCGCATTCGCGCTTCGCTTCCACGGTTCGCGTTGCGAACCGTGGACCCTGCTTCATCAGCTCCCACACCCCCGCGCCCTCGGCGCGCCCCCTGACTCAGGGGGCTTTCCTCCAGATTGATTTGTTGCGCCGCCGTACGCGCGACGCCTGAAACACGAGTAGAAACCCATGTCCGCAACATCGCTTGAGCGCATCAAGATCCTGGAGCCGCGTCACCCGAACCGCTCCACCGCCATCATCAATGGCCAGACATCCGGCATCCTCAACTGGAACGACATCCCGTACCCGTCCTTCTATCGGGCTTACAAGGAGCTGTCGACCAACTTCTGGATCCCCGACGAAGTGGACATGAAGGGCGACGCGCGCCAGTACAACGAGCTGTCGGCGCGCGAAAAGAACGCCTACGACTCGATCATCGGCCTGTTGGCCACGCTGGATTCGCCGCAGACGCGCTTCATCTACAACGTTGCCGAATACATCACCGACCCGGCCGCGCATGCCAATGCCGCGATCATCGGCCAGCAGGAAGTGATCCATAACGAGAGCTACAGCTACGTGCTGGCCTCGATCACCGGCCTGGCCGATCAGAACCGCGTGTTCGAGATCGCGCGCACGCATCCGACCATCATCAAGCGCAATGCGCCGATCATGGGCGCCTACGAAGACTTCATGCGCGACAAGACGGCCGAAACGCTGATCCGCGCGCTGATCCAGTCCTCGATCCTGGAAGGCATCAACTTCTATTCCGGCTTTGCGTATTTCTACAATCTGGTCCGCCAGAACCGCATGACCGGCACCGGCAAGATCATCAGCTTCATCAACCGCGACGAGCTGGCCCACTCCAAGTTCATCAGCGAGCTGATTCGCGCCATCATCGGCGAGAACCAGGCGCTGCAGGGCGACCAGCTCACCGATTACGTCCACAAGGCGTTCGAGCACGCGATCGACCTGGAAACCCAGTGGACCGCCGAAGTGCTGGACGGCATCGACGGCATCGATGTCGACGAGATGATCCGCTACGTGAAGTACCGCGCCAACAAGATGGCCGGCATGCTCGGCATCGAGAAGCTGTACGAAGGCGCCAACGACAACGTGATGCCGTGGATCAAGGCCTACGCCGACAACTTCACCGAAACCAAGACCGACTTCTTCGAGATGCGGAATGCCTCGTACAAGAAGACCAACTCGGATAACGGCTTCGACGATCTGTGAGGATCCGGGATTAGGTATTCGGGATTTGGGATTCGTCGCAGCCGCATCGATGCGCTTTACGAATCATCAAGATCCGGGATTGGAGAGTGGGTAGGCGGGATTTGCAACAGCAACTTGATGGGCTTTGACGAATCTCCACTTCGACTCTCCAATCCCTGCTTTAGACGAATCCCTAATCACGACTCCCGAATCCCCGCCTCATGAACATCCTGCTCGCACTGGCCTCGTTGAGCGGCAACACGCGCGATGTCGCGCGCAGTGTTGCACTGCGCTGCGAAGCGGCCGGGCATGCGGTGACCTGGGTGGAAACCGATGTGCAGACGCTGGCGCAGGTGCCGCATGCGCCGGGGCAGTACGAACTGTTTCTGCTCGGTAGCTGGACCGACAACGGCGGCCGTACGCCGGCAGAGATGAAACGCTTCATCGTCGAGTTGGTCGAGACGCTGGGCAAGCCGCCGCGGGTGGCGGTGTTCGGCACCGGCGAAACGCAATGGGGCGAGGACTATTTTTGCGGCGCGGTGCATCGCATCGCCCAGTTCTTCGCCAGCCCGTTTCCACGTTTGACCATCGAACAGATGCCCCACGGCCAGCGCGACGCGCAGGCCATCGCCGCCTGGACCGACGAGGTCCTGGCCCAATGCAAGAACGATCCCCATGATGCAGACCATTACCGTCACGTCGCCTGAGCACTACACCGCCGCCCTGGCTGCGCATCCGCGCCTGCTGGTCGACTACTACAAGGACAATTGCCCGGGCTGCAAGATGCTCGACATGTCGCTGACCAAGTTTGCCGCGAGCGAGGACGCCGCAGGCGTCGCACTGCTCAAGGTGAAGCTGGAAGTGGTTGGCGAGGAGTTCTTTCGCAGTCTGGGCCTGCGGCAGACGCCGACGTTGGCCTTGTTCAAGGACGGCGCGGAAGTGACACGTCTCCCAGGTTTCCAGTCGCCGGCGCAGGTCGAAGCGGCGGTCCGCAGCGGGCTGTGAGCGCGCCGGAAGTCCATCGCAACCGCGCAGGCTTCCGGCGATGAACGCCACCGTCACCATCGTCGCCTGGAGCTTCCTGCTGGCGGGGCTGGGGTTGTTGACCGGTGCGGCGCTGTTGCCCGATCAGGCGCGCTGGATCCTGTTGCTGCTGGGTGTGGCGTTCGGCGGCGTGGGGGGCGGCATCCTCGGTTATCGCGTCTGGCATGCGCGGCGTGCTGCGTGGTTGCGCCGGTATGGCACGGTGGTGGAAGCCCGCTTCGTGTGCGTCGAACGCAATGCGTCCTTGCAGGTCAACGGCGTGCACCCGTTCCGTATCCTTGCCCATCGCCAAGACCGCACGCACAACACCCTGACTGAGTATCGCAGCGACAACCTGTGGATCGATCCGCAGCCGTTTCTGGTCGACGGGCAACCGCTGCGGGTCCTGGTCGATCCACGACGCCCGGCGCGCTACCACATGGACCTGAGCTTCCTGCCGACGCTGCGCAGCTGATCTGGCTGGCTTTCCTTCCTTCTTCCGGTACCGCCTTCATGAGCAGCTCCACCACCGTTGCACCGACCGAGGCCCGCATGGCCGAGATCGTGTTCCCCAACCACACCAACCACATGGGCACACTGTTCGGTGGGCAGGCGCTGGCGTGGATGGACAAGGCCGCCTTCCTGGCCGCCTCGCGCTATGCACGCCGTGCGGTGGTGACCGCGCGCTCGGACCAGGTGGATTTCAAGCTGCCGATCCGCCAGGGCCAGATGGTGGAAACCATCGCGCGGGTGGTCTCGGTGGGGCGCAGCTCGATCAAGGTGGAAGTGGAACTGATCGCCGAAGACCTGCTCAGCGGCGCACGCGAGCTGTGCACCCGCGGCCACTTCGTAATGATCGCGCTCGGCGACGACGGCAAGCCGACCACGGTGCCGCCGCTGCCCGCGGTCAGCAGCTGAGGGCGCTTATTCCTCGACCTCGCGGTCCTCGCGCTTGGTTTCCGCCATCGCCTCGGGCTCCAGCTCTTCGGCGCTGCGATTGAGTTTGACGAATACGCCCCAGGCGATCAGCAACAGCGCCGCGCACAGGCCCACCGCCGCCGCATACGGCAGCTTGGCCGGGTCGTCGTGCATCAGCTCGAAGATCGACACCAGCGTTTCGATCGCCAGCGCAATCACGATCACCACGAAGAACCGCGACAGGTAGCGGCGTACGCGCGTGGGGCCGCTGACCTTGACGTCGCGCAGGATCTCTTCCTCGAAGATGGTCTGGCCCAGCTCCAGCGTCACCAGCGCCACGGTGAGCAGGCCGATCGCCTCCAGCACCACGTTGAAGCGGTCGCGCACCACCATGTCGCCGCCCGGGGTAAAGCCATGCCACAGCTCCAGCCCGGCCATCGCCACCAGACCCGCCGCGCACAGCACGAAAAACGCCAGGATCACGAAATGACCGGCACGGAACAGGTGGCTGAGCGCTTTCATCGGCGGCGACACGGGCAAGGGGGACGCAGAGCATCGTGTGCACCGCGTCGTTGCAGCGCGAAGGCAATGGCAACATCGACGTCGATGGCATCGCGCTGTGGAGGCATCGCGTGAGGTGTGCGATGCGTTACCAGTGCGACGTCGGCACCTGATCGAAGCAGGCCTCAGCGGCCCGCTGTTTGCGCAGATCGCCCACGATCGGCGTAACAAAGGCGCCAACTAGCTGCGACCTCCGTTACCCGAGGGGCAAGCCGCGCCCCAAAGAAAAGCCGGCAGCCGAAGCCGCAGCCCTTCCCCCACCGAGGGAAGGTGCCCGCAGGGCGGGTGGGGGTACGGTTCACACGCAGCCCAACAACCGCCCGCACACCCCAACACTCTCAGCTATGCCGCAACACCTGATACGCCTGCAGATGCACATTCGCCGCCATCAGCAGCGGCGCGTTGCGCCCTGTCTCGCGCACCCGCTTCAACATGTCGCCGACGATCTGCGCCGCTTCCACGTCCTGGCCGGCTTCCAGATCGCGCAGCATCGAGGCCTTCAGCGGCGAATCCACCTGCAACAAGGTCTGCAGCGCCTTGGCGCGCGCAGCTTCCGGGATCGGCTGCCCGGCCGCATCGGCGGCCCACAGGCATTCGTTGTACAGGCCGTTGATCAACGCGCGGCCGTCGTCGGTGGCCACGATCGCCCCGACCGGCGCACGCATCAGGCAGGTGGCCGCCGCCAGCGCGGTGAGGAAGCTGTACTTGATCCATTGCTCCTGCGCGATCTGCTCGCTGGCCACATGATCGATGCCGGCCTGCGCGCAGGCCGCCGCAAGCGCCTGCACCCGTGCCGACGCGGCGCGGCCATCGCGCTCGCCGAAGGTCATCGCCGCCGGCTTGCCCAGGTGCAGGATTTCGCCGTGCTCGCCCTTGGTCGCGCTGATGAAGCACAGCCCGCCCAGCACGCGTGCGGCACCGAAACTTTCGTCCAGCGCCGCGTAATGCCGCAGGCCGTTGAGGATCGGCAGCACCGTCGTGTGCTCGCCCACCGCCGGCGCAATCGCCTCGATCGCGCTATCCAGGTCGTAGGCCTTGCAGCTGAGGATCACCAGATCGAACGGCCGCTGCGCTACCAGGGCCGGCAGGTCCTGCGCGGTGACATGCGCCACCGGCAGATCCGCATCGCCCAGCGGGCTGCGGATGCGCAGGCCATCGGCCTGCAACTGCGCCGCCCGCGCAGCGCGTACCAGAAAGGTCACATCGACCCCGGCCTGCGCCAGGCGTCCGCCGAAATAACCGCCGGTGCCGCCGGCGCCGAGGATGAGGATACGCATCGCCATCGTCATCAGCTCCGCAAACCCACGCCACGGCGCAGCAGCCACAGTGCCAGCGCGCTGAGCACCGCGACAAAGCCCAGCATCAGCGCGTAGGCGACCCAGATCGGCACGTCCGAGCTGCCGAGCAGGCCGTAGCGGAACGCGTTGACCATGTAGAAGATCGGGTTGGCGTGGGTGGCCGCTTCGGCCCACGGCGGCAGCAGCTTCACCGAATAGAACACGCCGCCCAGATAGGTCAGCGGGGTCAGGATGAAGGTCGGCACGATCGCCACGTCGTCGAACTTCTTGGCGTACACCGCATTGACGAAGCCGGCCAGCGAGAAGATGGTCGCGCCCAGCAGCACCGTGGTCAGCGTGACCAGCGGATGCGGGATGCGCACCGGGGTGAAGAACATCGCGATGATCAGCACCAACGCGCCGACCATCACCCCGCGCAGCACGGCGCCGGAGACGTAGCCCCACAGGATCACCCAGTTGGGCATCGGGCTGACCAGCAGCTCTTCCACATGCCGGCCGAACTTGGCGCCGAAGAAGCTGGAGGAGATGTTGCCGTAGCTGTTCTGGATCACGCTCATCATCACCAGGCCCGGCACGATGAACTGCATGTACGAGTAGCCGCCCATGTCGCCCACGCGCGAGCCGATCAGCCCGCCGAAGATCAAGAAGTACAGCGTCATGGTGATGGCCGGCGGCACCAGGGTCTGGCCCCAGATGCGCAGGATGCGCTGCACTTCGCGGCGCACGATGGTGCCCAGCGCAATCCAGTTGCGGCGCGCGTTGGTGGGTTCGGTCACGGTGCGGATCTCGTTCATGGCTGGCCTCCGCTGCGCGGCTGCGCGGGCGGTGTGCCGTTGGGGGCGACAGGCGTGGGGGCGGTGGCCGGTACCGGGGCGTCACCGGTCAGGCGCACGAACAGCTCTTCCAGCCGGTTGCTCTTGGTGCGCATCGAGCGCACCCGGATGCCGGCGCTGCCGAGCGTGGCGAACACGCGGTTGAGGTCCATCGCGCGCGGCATGTCCAGGTCCAGCGTGTGGCCATCGATGGCGGTGAGCGTGGTGCCTTCGATCACCGGCAGCTCGGCCGGCAGGTCGCCGTCGATATCAAACAGGAAGCCTTCCACGTCCAGCTTGGCCAGCAGTTCGCGCATCGGCCCCTGGGTGACGATCTGGCCGTGGTTGATGATGGCCAGGTTGCGGCACAGGTGCTCGGCTTCTTCCAGGTAATGCGTGGTCAGGATGATGGTGGTGCCGGCGGCGTTGATCTCCTTGAGCACGCGCCACATGTCGCGGCGGATCTCGATGTCCACGCCGGCGGTGGGCTCGTCCAGGATCAGCAGCCGCGGCTGGGTCATCATGGCGCGGGCGATCATCAGCCGGCGCTTCATGCCGCCGGACAGCGTGCGGCTCATCACCTGGGCCTTTTCCCACAGGTGCGAGCGGCGCAGCTCGGCTTCGGCCAGCGCGGCGGCCTGCTCGCGCGGCATGCCGTAGAAGCCGGCGTAGTTGACCAGGATGTCGAAGGGTTTTTCGAACAGGTTGAAGTTGACCTCCTGCGGGACCAGGCCGATCAGGCGCATCGCATCGCTGCGTTGGCCGACCAGGTCGGTGCCGAACACTTCCACCTGGCCGGCGGACAGGTTCACCAGCGAGCTGATAATGCCGATCAGGGTGGATTTGCCGGCGCCGTTGGGGCCGAGCAGGGCGAAGAAATCGCCTGGCGCCACGTCCAGCGAGACGCCCTTGAGCGCCTGGGTGCCGTTGTCGTAGGTCTTGCGCAGATCGCACACACGCAGCGCGGGTGCGGTGATCGGAGATGGAGAATTCAAGATGTTCCTTCGCGTCAGCGTGACGGCGCAGCGAGTTGCAGGCCGTTATTATAGAAGCCCGCGGGGGCAAGCCCCGATCACAGACTGTCCCAAATACGTTCGTGCCCGTTCAATTCCCCCTCAAGCTTGTCGACCGGCGCATGATTGCGCCCACCGTGGCCCACTGCCAGTTCCTGCGTGACGACGGGCAGCCGCTGGATTTCCAGCCCGGGCAGTTCATCCAGATCCATTTCGATGCCGCCGACGGCACGCCGACCAAGCGCAGCTATTCGCTGGCGACCATCCACGACCATGCGCTCGGACCGGGCGAGGCGGTGGATATCGCGGTGAGCTTCGTGCCCGGCGGCTCGGCCACCGCGCTGTTCGAAGGCCTGCAGATTGGCGACCAGTTGCAGGCCAGCGGGCCCTACGGGCGCTTCTGCCTGCCGCCGGGCGACCACAACCGGCGTTATGTGCTGATCGCCACCGGCACCGGCGTCACCCCGTACCGCTCGATGCTGCCGCTGCTGGCCGAGGCGATCGCCACCCGTGGCGTGCAGGTGCTGCTGCTGCAGGGCGCGCGCACGCCGGCCGAGCTGTTGTATGGCGACGACTTCCGCGCGTTTGCCGATGCGCATCCGCAGTTCCGCTACGTGCCGTGTTTTTCGCGCGAGCTGCCCGAGCAGCCGCATGCCGATGTGCGCCAGGGTTACGTGCAGCAGCAGCTAGCCGAATGCGCGCCCGACGCGCAGGGCGATATCGCCTACCTGTGCGGCAACCCGGACATGGTGGACAGCTGCATCGAGGCGTTGAAGGCAGCCGGCCTGCCGAACGCGCAGATCCGCCGCGAGAAATACGTCAGCCCGGCTCCGGCGAAAACCTGAGCCAGTCGCACGGTGCCGGGCTGGCTTGCTCGGTACCCGCCGATCGCGCCCGGTGCGCGGGTCCCGACGCGTTCAAGGCCGCTCGACAGCATCGCGATGCTGTCCCGGCTATCCCTCCCGCCCACTGTGCGCTGCTGCAGTCGCATCCTGTGCTCCGGCGCGTGGTGCAACTGGAGCCACTGCTGCTCGGGCTGGCATTTTCGCTGACCGCTTCCGCGCTCACTACTGCAGGGCGCCGGATGCAGCGCCCTGCGGAATCGTCAGGCCGCAGCCCGCGCCACTGGCGGGCGCTGCAGCTCGACGGTGATGTGCACCAGTTCTTCGTGGATCTGCAAGGCAGCGCGGACCAGGTCCGCACCGATGTCGGCCGCAGTGACCAGACTGACGACACAGGCATAACGATCGCTGCCCACGCGCCAGACATGCAGGTCGTCGATGTCGATGGCATGCGGCAGCTCGGCGATGACCTGCTTCACTTCTTCCACCACCGGTGCATCCATCTCCGCATCCAGCAGCACGCGGCCGGTGCTGCGCAGCAGTCCCCATGCCCATACGGTGACCAGCACCGCGCCGACGATGCCCATGATCGGATCCAGCCAGGTCACGCCCCAGTACATGCCGGCGAGCAGCGCGACGATCGCCAGGACCGAGGTCGCCGCATCGGCCACCACGTGCAGATACGCGGCACGCAGATTGAGATCGGCATGAGCATCATGATGACCATGACCATGACCATGACCATGACCATGACCATGACCATGACCATGACCATGACCATGACCATGACCATCATGCGCGTGGGCGTGACCGTGGTGATGGCCATGCGCATGGCCGTGCGAGTCGCGTAACCACCAGGCGCAGATCAGGTTGACCAGCAGGCCGATGACGGCAATGACGGTGGCTTCCTGGTACTGGATGGGCTTGGGCGAGAACAGCCGTTCCAGCGACTGGAACGCCATCAGGCCGGCCACGCCCAACAGCAGGATGGCGCTGGTATAGCCGCCCAGCACTTCGACCTTCCAGGTGCCGAAGCTGAAACGCAGGTCGTTGGCATTGCGCCGCGCGAAACGGTAGGCAAACAGTGCCAGCCCCAGCGCCAGTGCGTGCGAGCTCATATGCCAGCCATCGGCGAGCAGGGCCATGGAATTGAGCGTCCAGCCGCCGACGATCTCCACCAGCATCATGACCACGGTCAGGATGACGGCCTTGCGGGTGCTGCGCTCGGCGAGCGGGTTGGCGCTGGCGAATGTGTGCAACTGCGCGCAATGCGGCGCGGCGTGCGTGATCGACATCGGAAGAGGCTCTGGCTACGATACCCCCCAAGGGTATCTCAGATACCCCCAGGGGGTATATGGCAATGGCACATCTGAATCAGGACAAATCCAAACTGCTTGCCCGCGTGCGCAGGATCCGTGGGCAAGTGGAGGGGCTGGAGAAAGCCCTGGCGCAGGACGTGGACTGCACCGCGTTGCTGACGCAGGTGGCGGCGTTTCGTGGCGCTGCGCAGGGCCTGATGGTCGAGCTGCTCAGCGAGCATTTGAAGCACCACGTCGCGGCACCGGAGGCGCTGGGCGAGCGCGAACTGGCGGTCGACGACATCACCGCCATTCTCAAGACCTATCTCAAGTAAGAGCGGTCATCAAAACGACTGCGCTCACCGTCAGGTGGTCGCGGCCGGTGCTTGGAATGGGCATGTACCACTCGTGCACTACGGTTCCTCCGCGCTGTCTGCACCCGCTGGTCACTGCGCGCTACGTTTTGTTTGCCGCTTCAAGTCCTGCACATCGGATCCAAGCGATCACGCCGATTCGATTTCAACCTTGTGCGCTGCGCGGGCTGAGCGACGGCCCAGCGCGCTGGACCTTGATGATGTCGTGCCTGCAGTGTCCTGCGGCGATGCGCGCGACGTGCCGCAACGCACGCGTGACGCACCCGATGTCGCAAACGATGCACGGTCGGGACATCGCGCCGAACTGCGCGCATCGTTGCGCGCACGCAATCCACACCCAACGCCTCGCCTGATTGCAGGCGCAACGGCGTGCCGGGCGCTCAGCGCGCCGACGGCTCCAGCGTCATCAGCACCACATCGTTGCTGCGCATCGGCACGCGGATCTCCACCATGCCATCGGCGCCGACGCGTACGCGCCGGTCCTGCTCGGGCGTGTCGCGCGTGGCTTGCTGCAACTGCGCCAGCTGCCGTGGCGCCAGGTCCTTGGGCATGCCCATGTCGATGTACAGCGACAGCGGATCGTTGCGCCGGTAGCCGGTCTTGCGCACCTGCAGCCGGTAGTTGCCGGCCGGCACGTGTGCCAGGCGGAAGACCAGCGCTGCGCTGTCGGTGCTCGGCACCTGCTTGGTATAGAACGGGGTATTGCTCACCGCCTGCACCGGCTGCTGCCAATCCCAGGCCAGCGCGGCGATGCGCTGGCCATCCACCGCCGCAAATGCGTGCGCATCGCGCAGCGGAACATCGCGGCCCTTGAGCGCGTTCAAGTACTTGTAGGCAAACCACGCCGGCTTGCGGATGCCCTCGCGATTCATCAGCCCGAAGCCGCCGTGGAAGGGCGTGGGCGGCGGACCGGGTTCTTCGAACAGATCGGTGTAGGTCCAGTAGCTCATGCCCTGCACCAGGCCTTGCACCTGCTTGAGCTTGGTCAGGATGTAGGGAGCGTTGATGTAGCTGTCGTGGACGAAATCGCGCGGCGTATAGCTGCTGCTCCACTCGGTGAAGTACAGCGGCAGATCCGGAAATGGCGAGGCCTGGATCTGCGCACGCACGCGGCGCACGTCGCCGACGATGGCATCCGGCGATGCCGACAGCTTGACGTCCTGCTTGCCATCTTCATCGAGAAAGCCGCCCTCCACGCCATAGGTATGCGTGGTGACGAAGTCGATCGGCAGTTTGTGCTTGGCAACGAAGGTCAGCAGTTCCGGCACCCAGTCCGCACCGGCGGTGGAGGGGCCGCCGACGCGCAGCTGCGGATCGATCGCCTTGATCGTGCGCGCGGTGTTCGCATACAGGTCGAAGTAGGCCTGCTGGTCGGCGTTCTCCCAGAAATCCTTGAGGTTGGGCTCGTTCCACACCTCGAAATACCACTGCCGCACTTCGTCGGCACCGTAGCGCGCACGGATGTGGCGCACGTACGCATCGATCAGCTGCGTCCACTTGGCCGGGTCCGGATGCGAGGTGTTGCCCTTCCAGTAGAAGAGCGTCTGTTCGGAGGTCTTCATCGCGGCGGGCGTAAAGCCCAATTCCACGAACGGACGGATGCGCTTGGCCAGCAGCGCATCGTAGAGCTGATCCAGTTTGGTCCAGTCGTAGACGAGCGTGCCGTCGACGTCTTTCACCGTGCCGAGCACGTCATGGAACACGTCGTGGAAGCGGATATAGCGAAACCCCAGCTCCTGCACCGCCGGAACCAGTTGCGCCTGGCTGTCGCTGCGGATCAAGGTGCCGGGAAAGTCCGAGCCGATCGACAGGTCGTAGAACCGGTCGACCGGTCCAGCGGCGCTGGCCAGATCCAGCTCGATCGTGCGAGGTGCGGCGACCTGCGCCATGGCAGAGCTCGCCATGCAGCCGCTCAGTGCAATTGCCAACCAGATCTTCAGACGCATCACCGCTCCCGCCAATGTTCGATCGCGGAGCGTAACCCAGCTCCGGCCCGGTGCTGCGGACGGGCGTGCTTGGTCTTCCTGCTGCCAGCGTTGCGTGGCGATGGGCAGGGATTGCACGCGGTCGAGTGTGTAAAGGGTGCTTGACAGCTGGCCGCGCCCGGCGCATCGTGCCTGTCAAGTTGACTTGACAGGCGAAGGGAATGCGTCAGCAGCATCGGCAATGGGAGTGCATACCGGCGTGGTCGGCGCAGCGACCGCTGCGCAGCGATAACGGGATGGAGGGCACTGACCTGCCAGTGCGTCCATCGGACCGCGCGAGGCAACGCGCATGACCCGCTGCAGACGCAATGCGCTACTGGCGCTCTGCCTGGGAGCCGGCCTGCTCGCCGTCAGCGCGCTCGGTCGTTGGCAACTGCTGCCGCTGAGTGCCCACCTTGCCGGGCTCTGTGCCGGCGCGGGCGTGTCCTGCCTGGTGCTGTCGCTGCTGCTCTTGCTGTCGCGCGGTAGCCTGCGCGACAGCACACGGCCGGCATTGGCGCGGCGCTATTACCGCGAATTCGGCGTGCCGATGGGCCTGTATGTGGTGGTGATGCTGTTCTGGAGATATTTGCTTGCGCATGTGGATCCAAGCTGGGCACGCGTGCTGATCGCCTTGTTGCCGGCCGTGCTGGTCGCCCTGGTGATCCGCGCGGTGGCGCGCTACGTGCGCGACTCGGACGAAATGCAGCGGCGCATCGAACTGGAGTCGATCGCCATTGCCGCAGGCCTGGTCAGCGGCGCGTACATGACCGGCGGGTTCCTGCAGGCTGCCGACTTGATCGACATCCCTGCGACGGTGGCGATGTTGTGGGTATTTCCGATGTTGTGCGCCATCTACGGCGTCACCAAAAGCATCAATGCCCGACGGTTCGAATGAATAGCCGGGTGCGCGAATTGCGCGAGGCCAGCGGCTGGTCACAGGGCGAGTTGGGCGAACGCCTGGGCGTATCGCGGCAGACCATCAATGCGCTGGAAACCGGCAAGTACGATCCCAGTCTGCCGTTGGCATTTCGCATCGCGCGTCTGTTCGGGGAATCGATCGAGCACGTCTTTCTTTACGAAGACGGGCAGTAGCCGCGCCGGTCACACCCGACCGGATGCGGCGTCAGGGGACAGGAACTATCAGGAGAGATGGTGAACATGGTGAAGCAACCCACACTGGTGGCGGCGCTGCTGATCGCATTGCTGGCAACCGGATGCCAGCCTGCGGACCAGCCAGCTGAAAACACGGCTGCCACGACCAAGACGGGCGCAGCCACGCCCGGCCTCGCGCAGCCGCAGACCGGCACCGCCGCAGGCAATCGTTACGGCACGCTGCAATTTGCACCGTGCACGCTGAGTTCCGGCAGCGCGGCCGGCAATATCGAGGCGCAATGCGCCAGCCTGCGCGTGCCGGAAAACCCGGCCGCGCCGACCGGGCGCAGCATCGATCTGAAGATCGCCTGGCTGGAAAGCGAGGCCGGCGCCGGCAGCACGCCGGATCCGGTGTTCTTCATTGCCGGCGGACCGGGACAATCGGCCACCCAGGTCGCCGCGATCGTGGACATGGGGCTGCATGAAGTCCGCAAGCGGCGCGACATCTTCCTGGTCGACCAGCGCGGCACCGGCGGTTCGCATCCGCTTGCGTGCCGCGATGCCGCCGGCAAGCCGCTCGTACTGGAAAACAGCAGCGCCGCCACCGCCGAGCAATTGACCGATTACGCACGCCAATGTGCACAAGGGCTACGCAACGATGCCGATCCGCGCTATTTCACCACCAGCGAGGCGATTGGCGATCTGGATGCGGTGCGCGCCGCACTGGGCGTGCAGACGCTCAACCTGATTGGCGGCTCCTATGGTACCCGGGTCGCACAGCACTATGCGGCGCGCTATCCGCAACACACACGCACGCTGGTGATCGATGGCGTGGCGCCGAACGATCTGGTGATCGGCGGTGAGTTCGCGCGCACGTTCGAAGATGCGATCGCGTTGCAAGCCACCCAATGCCGCAAGGACGTGGCATGCGCTAAACGCTTTCCGGTGGACACGCGCACGCAGCTACGGCAGGTGGTGGAGCGCTTGCGTCAGGCGCCGGTTGCGGTGGATTACCGCGACCCGCGCACCGGTGAACTGCACCACGAGCAGGTGACGGCCGATACCGTGGTCGGCCTGGCGTTCGGGTTTTCGTATGTGCCGCAAACCGCCTCGTTGTTGCCGCTGGTGCTGGACGAGGCGGCGGCAGGGCGTTACGCCTCGCTGATGGCGTTGGCGCAGATGAGCGCCTCGGACATGTCCGACCAGATGAATCGCCCGATGCAATGGTCGGTGCTGTGCAGCGAAGACGCCGGCCGCTACACGCCGCCATCCGGCAAGGACGACACCTTGCTGGGAGCGGAAGTGGCGCAGATGTTCTTTGCGCCCTGCAAGGCCTGGCCGACCAAGCCGACCCCGGCTGCCGACGCCGCACCGTTCAAATCCAAACTGCCGGTGTTGTTGCTGTCGGGCGAGCTGGACCCGGTGACGCCGCCGCGCTATGCCGAGCGTGTGCTGCAGGGCCTGCCCAATGGCCGTCACCTGGTGGCGCCGGGGCAGGGCCACGGGGTGTTTCGACTGGGCTGCATGCCCAAGGTGCTGGGCCAGTTCCTGCAGACCGCCAATGCCAAGGCACTGGATGCGCAGTGCGTGGCCAGCCTCAACAATGTGCCCGCGTTTACCTCGTTCAACGGATGGGAACCATGAGCCGCACCGACCACGCCACGGAGGCGCACGCATGATCGTCGTCGACAAGCTGCACAAGTCGTTCAAGACCAAGACCGGGCTGGTGAAGGCGGTCGATGGGGTCAGTTTCAGTGCTGCCGATGGCCAGATCACCGGCCTGCTCGGTCCCAATGGCGCCGGCAAGACCACCACCTTGCGCATGCTCTACACGCTGATGTCGCCCGACCAGGGCAGCGTCACCGTGGATGGCGTGGATGCCGCCCGCGACCCGGTGACCGTGCGCCGCGCGCTGGGCGTGTTGCCGGATGCGCGCGGCGTCTACAAGCGGCTGACTGCGCGCGAGAACATCGCCTATTTCGGTGAGCTGCATGGCCTGTCGCGTGCGCGGATCGCCGAGCGCACGCGCCTGCTGTCGGCCGCGCTGGACATGGACGACATTCTCGACCGTCAGACCGAAGGCTTCAGCCAGGGCCAGCGCACCAAGACCGCGATTGCGCGCGCGCTGGTGCACGACCCGCGCAACGTCATCCTCGACGAGCCCACCAACGGGCTGGATGTGATGACCACGCGCGCCATGCGTGGCTTTCTGCAGCAACTGCGTGCCGAGGGGCGTTGCGTGATCTTTTCCAGCCACATCATGCAGGAGGTGGCGGCGCTGTGCGATCGCATCGTCATCGTCGCCAAGGGCACGGTGGTGGCCTGCGGCAGCGCCGACGAACTGCGCGCCAGCACCGGCGAAGACAATCTGGAAGACGCCTTCGTCAAGGCGATCGGCTCGGACGAGGGACTGCACGCATGAGCAGCACATCGTTGTTGTCCACGCTATGGACGGTGCTGCGCAAGGAGTTGCGCGACATCGGCCGCGATCGCCGCACGCTCGCACTGGCCTTGCTGCTGTCGCCATTGCTGTATCCGGTGCTGATCCTGGGCATGGGCGCATTGAGCGAAAGCCGCGTGCGTACGCAGATCGACAAGCCGTTGGAGATCCCCATGCTCGGCCGCGAGAACGCGCCCAATCTGGTGCGGTTCCTGGCCGCGCAGGGCCTCAATGCGGTCGATGCGCCGGCCGATCTGACCGCCGCGATCCGCAACCAGGATGTGGATGTGGCACTGCGCATCAGCGACAGCTACGCCGACGATTGGCGCGCCGGGCGTCCCGCGCTGGTGGAGGTCATCAAGGACAGCACGCGGCGCGAGGCCGACGTGCCGAGCCTGCGCCTGCAGGCTGCGCTCGGCAGCTATAGCCAGCAGGTGGGTGCACTGCGCCTGCTGGCGCGCGGTATCGATGCGCAGGTGGGCAGGCCGCTGGAAATCGCCGCGCAGGATCTGGCCACCGCCGACGCCAAGCGCGGGCAGATGATGGCGATGCTGCTGCCGGTGCTGCTGGTGATCACCTCGTTCCTGGGTGGCGCCTCGCTGATCCTGGATGCCACTGCCGGCGAGCGCGAACGCCAGTCGCTGGAACCCTTGCTGGCCACCCCGGCGCCGCGCAGTGCGATCGTCAGCGGCAAGATCGCCGCCGCCTGCGTGATCGGCATGGTGTCGCTGTTGCTGACCTTGCTGGCCTTCAAGTTGAGTGCGCAGCTGTCCACCTCGAACCTGGGCCGCCAGCTCAACGTCGGCTTCGTGCCGATGCTGCAGATGCTGTTCATCCTGGTGCCGATGCTGTTCATCGGCACCTCGCTGCTGACCTATCTTGCCGCCGCCGCCAAGAGCATGAAGGAAGCGCAGGGGCATATGACCTGGCTGTTGCTGCTGCCGATGCTGCCGGGCTATGCGCTGATGGCGTATCCGCTGAAGACGCAGCTCTGGCATTTCGCGGTGCCGTTTCTGGCGCAGAACCAGATGCTGCTCAAGGTGATCCGCCACGAGCAGATCAACGCGCAGACCTGGGCGGTGTATCTGCTGGCGGGCTTCGGTGTGGCCGCGGTGCTGTGGTACGCGGCGGTGCGGCGCTATCACCAGGAGCGGCTGGCGATTTCCGGTTGATGTTCCTTCTCCCATTGGGAGAAGGTGTCTGAAGTGCGGATGAGGGTACGGATCACCAGCAAACAAAAAGCCCGCATCGCTGCGGGCTTTTTGTTTGGCGCCCACATTCGCCGGGAGTGCAGTGCACCGATCGTCGGCAGCCATCAGCCATCAGCCATCAGCCAGCAATCAACAAACGATCGACCAATCAGGCGATCAACGACCAAGCAACCAAGCGATCAAGCAACCAGCAGACTCACTCACTCAATCGCATGCAGAATTACTCGATCGCCCAACGCACCAATCAACCGCCGGGGTTGAACGACAGCGTGCGCCGCGTGGTCACCGGTGCGGCCACCGGTTCGAAGCGCCAGCGTTTGACCGCATTGAGCGCTTCGCGGTCGAACACGCGCGGCGGGGTGGCGCGCAGCACGCGCGAGGCGGTGATCGAGCCATCGGTGCCGACGGTGATCTCCACCAGCACTTCGCCGGAGGTCCCGGCGCGCAGCGCCTCGGGGGGATAACGCGGTGCCGGGGTGCTGATCGGGCGCAGCGACTGCGCGGCCGGTGCAGCCGCGGCAGTCGCCGGGGCCGGGCGCGGCGCGGCCGGAGTTGGAGCCGGCGTCGGGGTCTCGGCCTGACGGCGCGCCGCAGCCTGGCGTTCGGCCTCTGCGCTCTGCTGGCGGGCGGCTTCCTGTTGCGCGGCGATCTGCTGCGCAGCGGCCGCCTCGCGGGTCTGCTGCTCGGCCAGACGCTTCTGCTCGGCCGCCTGCTTGGCCTTGTCTTCGACCAGCTTCTTGGCCTGCTCGGCATCCTGCTCGGAGCGGCTGGCGGCGGTCTTCATGCCGGTCTCCAGGCCGCTCTTCAGGCGCGGCAGTGCCGGTGCCTTGGGGTCGACCTTTTCGATCAGCGCGATCAGGCGCTGCGCTTCGGGGAATTCTTCGCGGCTGATGCCCTGTTCGGCGGCGATCAGCGTGTACGGCAGCAGGTCGGTCAGCGCGCTGTTGACGGTGGCGTCCTGCGGCTGCTTTTCACGCAAGGCCAGGTAGTACTCCACCGCGTTGTCGCCGGCCGGGGCGTACATGCGATTGTCCTGCAAGGCCTTGGTGGCCGATGCGCGCAACTGGTCGGCGGCCATCGATTGCACCTGCGGCGACACTGCGGTGGCCGGCGTCGGCGCGGCGGCCGGTGCCGCAGGCGTGGCGCCGGTGGCAGGCGCGGTGGCGGCGGCCTTGTCATCCTGCTTGGAGCAGGCGGCCAGGCCGACCAACAAAATGACCGGCGCGATCCGGCGTGCCATACGGCCCTGTGTCAGATCCAACATGCGTCCCCCTTACCCCGATTGCGAAAGATGCTGCGGCGAGGCCGGCCATTGTTCCCGCAATGGACGGCAAAGCGGCAATCTAGCATTGCTGGGGCGGTCTAAGCCAAGGGGGGGCGCCTGCCGGGCGCGAAATTCATCGCGTTCCGGTGGCCAGTGCGGCGTCGGCCGGCAGCCGCGTGGCCGGCTCGGGCAGCGGCGGCGCAGGGCAGTAGCGGTGCAGGAAGTCCGCATGCGCAGGCAGCCGCGCCAATGCGGCATCGACCCGTGTGCGGATGGTTTCCAGGAAATGACGAAGCTCGGCATCGCCCATCAGGTCGGCCACCGGGTGGTGCTGCTTCGGCGTGATGCCCTGGCCCAGCATCACCTGCACCCAGGAATTTTCGGCAAACAGCTCGTTGGCCTGGTGGAACACCCGCCCGCTCTGGCGGAACAACTCCACCCGGTGCCGCAGCGTGTCGGGGATGTCCATCGCCGCGCAATCGCGCCAGAACGGCGTGTCGCGGCGGTCGGTGGCGTGGTAATGCAGGATCACGAAATCGCGGATATGGGTGATTTCGGCGGCGGCCTGGCGGTTGTATTCGGCGATGTCGACATCGTTGATGACCTGCGGAAAGGTCTGCATCAGCCGGATGATGCCGCGCTGGATCAGATGGATGTTGGTCGATTCCAACGGCTCCAGGAAGCCGCTGGCCAGGCCCAGCGCCACGCAATTCTTTTCCCAGACCCGATGCCGCTGATTGGGCGTGAAGCGCAGTGCGCGCGGCTGGGTCAGTGCGCGGCCGCTGAGATTGCGCTGCAGCACCTGCGCGGCGCTGTCCTGGTCCATGTAGCGGCTGGAATACACGATGCCGTTGCCGACCCGGTGCTGCAGCGGTATGCGCCACATCCAGCCCGCCTGATCGGCGCGCGAGCGGGTGTAGGCCACCGGCGCGCCGACCGATTCGGTCTGCACCGCCAGCGCGCTGTCGGCGAACAGCCACTGCGACCAATCGTCGGTGCCCACACCCAGCGTCTTGCCGATCAGCAGACCGGCAAAGCCGGTGCAATCCAGGAACAGATCGCCTTCCACCCGCGTGCCGTTGTCCAGCGTCAGCGCGGTGAGATAGCCGCTGTGCGCGTCGGTCTCCACGTTGCCGATGCGGCCTTCGATACGCTGCACGCCGAAGCCTTCGCTGAAGCGGCGCAGGAAGCGCGCGTACAGGCCGGCATCCAGGTGATAGGCGTAATTCATGCCGCCATTGGGCAGATGCGCAAAGCGGCCTTCCTGCGCGGCACGAAGTTCCAGGCAGTAGTCGCCGAAGTCGCGCGCCAGGCCACGCTGCCGGCCCTTCAACCAGAAATGCTGGAAGCCCGCGCTCCAGTGATCGGTGCCGGTGTGGCCGAAGGAGTGGATGTAATGCCGGTCCACATCGCGCCAGTGTTCGAAGCCGATGCCCAGCTTGATGGTGGCCTGCGTGGCGGCCATGAACGCGGCCTCGTCGATTTCCAGCAGGCGGTGGAAGGTGACCAGGCTGGGAATGGTGGCTTCGCCCACGCCCACGGTGCCGATCTCGTCCGATTCCACCAGCACGATCTGCAGGTGCCGGCCCAGCACTTTGGATAACGCGGCGGCGGCCATCCAGCCGGCGGTTCCGCCACCAGCGATGACGACGCGGCGTACCGGGCGCTGTTGTGGGTCGAAAGGGGCGGTGTCGGTCATGGCGTCAGATCCTCAGCGATTCAGGCGTTGCAGCAACCGCGCGCGCAGGCTGCGGGCACGGGCCTCGTCCATCGGCGCCAGGACGCCGCGCGCAGACTCCGGCATGTGTGCGGCGGTGTCCGCATCGGCATCGAACACGTAGTGGTCGAACACGTCCCGCCAGATCGCGCGCTGTTCCGCTGGCAGGTCCCGGAGGGTGAGCAGCGCCAGCATCAGCGCGTTCATCGGCGAATCCATGTAGGCCGGGCTCTGCCGCCACCAGAAATTCACCAGCACGTTGAACGGTGTCAGCGCTTCGACGTGATGCCACCACATGCTGGGAATGAACAATGCATCGCCCGGTTCCAGCTCGGCCACCAGCGCGTGTTCCAGCGCCTGCGCATAGCGTGGAAAGCGCTGCAGGTCCGGCGCGGCGATATCCACCAGGCTGACCGGCTGCCCGGCCGGGGTGAGATCGAGCGGGCCGATATACAGATTGGCCAGTTGCTGCGGCGGAAACAGGGTAAAGCGGCGGCGCCCGGCGACCACGCAGGCCAGGTTGTCGGGCAGGTCCTGATGCGCGGCGATGCGGGTGCGGTTGCCGATCCAGATACTGGCCAGCGGCTCGCGCTGCGGCAGCGCGATCGGGTTGTGCGCGCGCAGGCCGGGCAGGTAGGTGTCCAGCGTGGTGGAGCCGACGTAGATCGCCGGTGGCTGCGGGTTGTGCAGATCGCGCAACAAGGTCTCCAGCACCACGCCCAGCGGCACGCGCTCGGGGCGGAAATTGAAGCCGCTCATGTCCGCGTTGTAGAAGAAGCGCCCGCCGATGTCCGGCGGGCCGACCTGTGCCACCACCGCTTCGCCGCGATCGAAACCGCGCAGGTAGGCCGCCGCCTGCGCCGAGGTGGCGCCGGCCTGCGCCAGTGGCCAGTCGCGCACCAGCCCGCGCAATACCAGCGGCATGGTGGAGCGCAGCACGGCCGGGTCCAGCTGCTGCGGGTCCAGCCCGTGCCGTTCTTCGATGGCGCGCGGCTCAGCCAGCATGACGGCGCTGCATGCGGTCGAGCAGATGGCGGAACTGCGCGATCGAGGCCACCGCCATGTACAACGGCTCCAGATCGCCATGCCGGTGCAGGTCGAGCAAGGCCGCATCGTCGAGTGCGCGCAGGCGTTCCTCGTGCACGGCATAGAGCCCGGTCAGACGGCATTCCAGGCCGTTCTGCAGCGTGGCCTCGAACACGAACGGTTCGAGCAAGTCGTAGCCAAGCAAGCGGTCGACGAACGCCTGGCTCGCGGCCAGGCCATCGTGCAAGGTGCGCAACACCTGGCCGATGTGGTCGAGAAATTCGGTGGTACCGCCGTGTTCGCGAAACAGCACCTCGCCTTCGCTGCGGCTGATGCGCGGGCTGTCCAGGTCCACGTGCACCATCGGCCCGTCCTCTTGCTCGCCGATCAAAAACGGTTGGCGCTGGATCGCCAGCGGCACGTACGGCGCATCCCAGCGCGCGCCGTCCAGGAACAGGTTCTCGCCCAGGCGTAATCCCAGCAATGCCAGCGGCTGAAAACTGCGCTCGCCGCTGCGATGGAACACGATCGGGTATTGCGCCTGCAGTTGGCGGAACTCCTGCGGAAAGGTCGCAGCCGACATCACGTCGTCGCCGAAGGCGGCGCCGTGCGCGGTGATCACGCGCAGGTCGCGGTGATCGAGGTTGTTCAACAACACGGCATTGGTCATGGGGGGAAAGACATATCACGCGGGGCGCGTGGCCCATGCTTGGACAGTTGCTTCGGCATGGCAAGTCCCGGATGCGACACATCCGGGAAACGCCACGAGAGAGCCGTGCGAAACGCCCCGGCAGACTCGCTGCCGGGAGCGCTTAAAAGAACATCACTGCATGACCAACGCGCTGCATCACCAGAACTTGTAACGCACGCCCAGCATGTAGCGCGGGCCGGTCTGGGTGGCGTAGATGATCTGGTTCGGGTGACGGCCGTGCTGGCGCTGCACCTCGTCGGTGAGGTTGATCGCCTCCAGGCTCAGCGACAGGTTCTCGGTCCACTGGTAGCCGATGCTCAGGTCCAGCTGGCCATAGGCTTCGGTGTAGACCGGGTTGGGCTGGCCGCTGCCGTCGAAACGTGCAGCCAGGAACTCGTCGCGCCAGTTGTAGGCCGCACGCACCTGCCACTTGTCCCTGTCGTAGAAGCCCACCACGTTGGCCGAATCGCTCAGCCCTTCCAGCGCGAACTGCTCGCCGATCACGTAGTTGTCGTAAGTCAGGCCGGAGTCGACCTTGGTGTAGTTGGCCGACACGCCGAAGCCGCTGTCGCCGAACATGTGCTGCAGGTTGAATTCCCAACCGTCCAGCGAGGCCGAGCGCTGGTTGGCCGGCGCGGTAATGGCGAAGTTGGCCACCGGATCGCCCGGCTGCCCGCTGATCACGCCGGTGGCATTGCCGTTGGAGTCGTCCGGCCCGCGCACCACACCCGGCGCACCGCCGCGGTTGCGGAAGATGTAGTTGCGGATGCAGGTCAGGTCGGCCGAGGCACAGCCGTTGCCCAGCGCTTCGTTCCAGTACGCACCACCCACCGGCGTGTTCAGGCCCAGCGAGGTGTCGTTGCGCGTGGTCACGCCGATGTAGTTGTCGATGTTCTTGCGGAAGAAGCCCACCGAGGCGTAGCTGGCATCGCTGTAGTACCACTCCAGCGAGAAGTCGATGTTGTGCGAGAGCAGCGGCTTGAGGCCGGGATTGCCTTCCTGGCCGGTGCCGCCTTCCAGGCGCGCGATCTGGTTGAGCGTCTGCCCGCCCTGGATATCGCCCCAGCCGGGCCGGCCGATGGTTTCGCCGTAGCTGCCGCGCAGCACCAGATCCTCGGTGAGCTTGAAGCTCAGGTCCAGGCTGGGCAGCCAGTATTCGTATTTGCCGCTGCCGCTGGCGAACGCCGAGTCGGCCAGGCGGATCGGCAACTCGTTGTTGGCGACCCAGTCGATGCCCACCGCCACCGGCACCAGTGCCTGCGCCTCCACCTTGGTTTCTTCGTAACGCACACCGGCGGCCAGGCTGATCGGCACGCGCAGATCGTCCCAGCTGTTGTTCCATTGCAGGTAGGCGTTCTTGGATTTTTCGGTCACGCGGCGGTCGGTGGTGAACACCGGCGAGGTGCGGTACAGCGCATCGTCGCCGGCCACCTGCGCGGCCGCCTGGCGGGCACGTTCGAAGTCGAACAGGAACAGCTGGTTGAACTGCGCCGGATTGCCGCTGCCGTCGATCGCATCGAAGTACTGCGCAAACGAACTGGGGATCCACAGATCGTCCGGATAATCGGCCGCGGTACCGGCACCGCCCCAGGTGTCGCGCTGCACGTTGGAGAATGCCGAGCGGTTCTTGACCTCGGTGCTGCCGATGCCGAACTTCAACTGCGAATAATTTTCGAAGGTGAAGTCGCCGTTGACCTGGGCCTGGTCGATCTCCGACTTCATGTAGCTGTTGCGGAACGCCGAGCCGGTGACCAAGGTGCGCGACGGATCCAGCCCGGTCAGGCCGAAGCCCAACTGCTGCTGCAACACCGGGAAATCCTTGCTGAAATCCACCACCGAGGTGCCGCGGTAGAAACCGGACACGCCCAGCGAATTGCTGGAACCGAACGGGCTGTCCGCACCGGCTTCGGCGGTGGAGCGGTGGATGTCGAAGTTGAGCTTGAACTGGTCGTTCACCGCCCAATCCACGTTGAAGCCCAGCGACTTGTTCTGGTTGCGCGTGGCCGCGTTGGAGCCGGCGGTGGCCAGATCGCTGGTGGCCGGATTGACGATTTCCGAATAGCTCACCGGCCCGGCGACCGGGCCATTGGTCCAGGCGCTGGCCGACGGCCCATAGTTGAACCACACCGACATCTCGTTGCGCTGCTGCTGGATCTTGTTTTCCGAGTACGTGTAATCCAGCGTCGTGGTGACGTTGTCCAGCGGCTTGTACTGCAGCGTCAACTGGCCGTTGGTGCGCTGGCGCTCGACGCCGACCACGCGGTAGTTGAGGTTCTGCGGCACCGAATAGATGTCATTCGGGCCGGGGCGGTTGACGATGTTCTCCGAGCCCGGCGCCCCCGGCTGCGGAATGGTGCCGTAAGCGGTGGAATCGCCGCGGAACGAACGCCAGCCGTTGGGCACGCCGACCTGGCTATAGCCGAAGTCACGTTCCTGGTAGCTGCCGCTCAGCGATACACCGAAGCGTCCATCGGCCGAGGTGTTGCTGAAGATGCCGGAGATTTCCGGGGTCAGCGCATCGCCCTGCAGGCGTCCGGGCAGATTCTCGTTGGAGCTGTCGTGCACGCCCTTGAGGCCGACGTTGGCATGCAGGCCCGGGTTGTCCAGCGGCCGGCTGGTCTTGATGTTGATGGTCGCACCGATGCCGCCAGTGGGCGTGCTGGCGCGGCTGGTCTTGAACACCTCGATGCCGGAGATCGACTCCGACGCCAGGTTGGCGAAGTCGAACGCGCGCGAATTGGAGGCGTTGGATTCCTCGATGCTGGCGCCCGGCATCTGCCGGCCGTTCAACAGCACCAGGTTGAAGTCCGGGCCGACGCCGCGCACGGTGACGCGCGAGCCTTCGCCCAGCGAACGGTCGATCGACACGCCGCTGATACGTTGCAGCGACTCGGCCAGATTGGTATCGGGGAACTTGCCGATGTCTTCGGCCACGATGCCGTCAACGATGCCTTGCGCATCGCGCTTGACGTTCATCGACGAGGTCAGGCTGCCGCGGATGCCGGTGACCTGCACAGCATCGAGCGTGGCGGGATCGGCCTGGCTCGCGCCGGGAACGGTGGATGCGGACTGCGGTGCCGGCGCGGTCTGCGCGGCCAGCGGCGTCGACAGGGCAAACAGTAGGGCAGACGTCAGACGCCGCGTGCGCGGCAGGGTGCGTGGCTCTCTCACAATGATTTCTTCCCCAAATGAAGATAGCCGGCCCCAGAGGGCAGGCAAAGGTCGATGACACAATCGTGCATTTGTGAGCGCAGGCTTAACCAAGTCAATTTGCACTGCAGCATCGGCCACGAGCCAATCGCGTCACACATCGTTCCAGCCAGCATCACCGCACGCGCACGCGCCGGTCGCGGGCTTGGTCGTACCATCGATCGCCCAGGCGCGCACTGCGTGCCACCCCCTGCCGAACTGGAGCGCACGATGATCGACCTGTACTACTGGCCCACCCCCAACGGCCACAAGGTCACCTTGTTCCTGGAAGAGGCCGGGCTGGACTACACGCTCAAGCCGGTCAACATCGGCAAGGGTGAGCAGTTCGAGCCGGCCTTCCTGCAGATTTCGCCCAACAACAAGATGCCCGCGATCGTCGACCACGCACCGGCCGACGGCGGCCCGGCGCAGAGCGTGTTCGAATCCGGCGCCATCCTGCTGTACCTGGCCGAGAAGACCAGCCGTTTCCTGCCGCGCGATGCGCGTGGCCGCATTGCCGCGCTGGAGTGGCTGTTCTGGCAGATGGGTGGGCTGGGGCCGATGAGCGGCCAGATGGGTCACTTCAACGTCTACGCGCCGGACAAGATTCCTTACGCGATCGAACGCTACAACGCCGAGGTGCGTCGCCTGCATGGCGTGCTCGACAAGCGCCTGGCCGAGCAGGCATTCCTGGCCGGCCCCGAGTACGGCATTGCCGACATGGCCAGCTATCCGTGGATCGAGGTCTACGCCGACATCCGCCCCGATTACGCCGAGTTCCCGCATCTGAAGCGCTGGCACGACGCCATCGCCGCGCGCCCGGCCACGCAGCGTGCGTATGCGCTCAAGGAGCAGGTCAACCCCAACGCCGGCAAGCCGCTGAGCGAGGAAGAGCGCAAGCATCTGTTCGGTAAACGCTGAAGGCGCAGTAACAACAGCGCGGCACGCAAGGCAGTTCCGCACGGCGGCTGAGCCCCCTCCCCCCGGGAAGGGGTTGGGGTGACGGTACGGTCCGCGCGCCTTTACCGCGCGCACAAAGTGGCAGGACGTCCACGCGCGCCATCACCCGCCGCGCTTCTCAAACACCCCACGTGCCCGCATCCTGTGTGCTATCTCAAGACAGGATCTTCGATGCGCGCCCTGTTCGCCGCCCTTGCCCTCATGCTCAGCACGATCACCACCGCCCACGCCGAAAGACTCACCCTCGACGCCATCACCGGCCCATTGCCGTTGTCCGGCCCGACGCTGATGAAACCCAAGGTCGCCCCCGACGGCTCGCGCGTGAGCTTCCTGCGCGGCAAGGACAGCGACCGCAATCAGCTGGATCTGTGGGAGTACGACATCGCCAGCGGTCAGACCCGGCTGCTGGTGGATTCCAAAATCGTGCTGCCCGGCACCGAAACGCTCAGCGATGTCGAAAAGGCCCGCCGCGAGCGCCAACGCATCGCTGCCTTCGCCGGCATCGTCGATTACCAATGGGCGCCGGACGCACATGCACTGTTGTTCCCGCTCGGTGGCGAACTGTATCTGTACGACCTGCGCAAGACCGGCGCGGCGGCAGTACGCAAGCTCACCCACGGCGAAGGCTTCGCCACCGACGCCAAGCTCTCGCCCAAGGGCGGCTTCGTCAGCTTCGTGCGCGAGCGCAACCTGTGGGTGATCGACCTGGCCAGCGGCAAGCAGCTGCAGCTCACCAGCGACGGCAGCGAGACCATCGGCAACGGCGTGGCCGAGTTCGTCGCCGACGAGGAAATGGATCGCCACACCGGCTACTGGTGGGCGCCGGACGATTCGGCGATCGCCTTCGCGCGTATCGACGAATCCGGCGTGCCGGTGCAAAAGCGCCCCGAAGTCTATGCGGACCACACCGAAGTCATCAGCCAGCGCTATCCGCAGGCTGGCCAGCCCAACGTGGCCGTGCGACTGGGTGTGATCGCACCGCGCGCCAACGCCGCCCCGCGCTGGATCGAGCTGGGCAGCAACCCCGATATCTATCTCGCACGGGTGGATTGGCGCGATGCGCAGCGGCTGACCTTCCAGCGCCAGTCGCGCGACCAGAAAACCCTCGAGTTGATCGAAGCCACGCTGGCCAGCGGCAAGCAACGCGTGCTGATCACCGAGACCTCGCCGACCTGGGTACCGCTCCACAACGATCTGCGTTTTCTCAAGGACGGCCGCTTCATCTGGAATTCCGAGCGCAGCGGCTACGAACATCTGTACGTGGCATCCGAAGACGGCCGCACGCTCACGCCGCTGACTTCCGGCGCCTGGGTGGTTGATGCACTGCTCGCCGTCGATGAGCAAGCCGGCACGGTGTATTTTTCCGCCAGCAAGGAGTCGCCGACCCAGGCCCACATCTACGCCGTGCCGCTGGCCGGCGGTGCGATCGAACAACGTTCGACACCCCACGGCACGCACGCCGCCAGCTTCGCCAACAACGCCAGCGTGTATGTCGACAGCTGGTCCAACACCTCCACACCGCCGCAGATCGAGCTGTTTCGCGCCAATGGCGAAAAAATCGCCACACTGTTGAAGAACGATCTGGCCGATCCGCAGCACCCGTATGCCAGATACCGTGACGCGCAGCGCCCGGTGGAATTCGGCACGCTCACCGCTGCCGACGGCACCACGCCGCTGCAGTATCGCCTGATCAAACCGGACGACTTCGACCCGGCCAAGCGCTATCCGGTGATGGTGTACGTGTATGGCGGCCCCGCCGCGCAGACCGTGCTCGACGCCTGGCCAAGCCGTGGCGATGCGCTGTTCGATCAATATCTTGCGCAACGTGGTTACGTGGTGTTCTCGCTGGACAACCGCGGCACCCCGCGGCGTGGCCGTGCCTTCGGTGGCGCGCTGTACGGCAAGCAGGGCACGGTGGAAGTGGACGACCAGCTGCAAGGCGTGGCCTGGCTCAAGGCGCAGCGCTGGGTCGATCCCACCCGCATCGGCGTGCAGGGCTGGTCCAATGGCGGCTACATGACGCTCATGCTGCTGGCCAAACACAGCGACGCCTATGCCTGCGGCGTGGCCGGTGCACCGGTCACCGACTGGGGCCTGTACGACACCCATTACACCGAGCGGTACATGGACCTGCCGGCCGGCAACGCCGACGGCTACCGCGACGCACGCATCGCCACCCATCTGGACGGCCTGCGCGCCAAGTTGCTGCTGATCCACGGCATGGCCGACGACAATGTGCTGTTCACCAACTCCACCGCACTGATGAGCGCGTTGCAGGCGCGCGGCACTGCCTTCGAATTGATGACCTATCCCGGCGCCAAGCACGGCTTGTCCGGCAGCACCGCCCTGCATCGCTACAAGACCGCGGAGGCATTTATCCAGCGCTGCCTGATGCCCTGAGCGGCCGGCAATCGGGTGCCGGGGAGACGGAACTGCAGTGGTAAACGGTTGCCGATGCCTGGCATCGGCGACATTCACAAGACCGGCCGGGCAGGAGATGCCCGTCGCAGCGTGGATCTGCACGGGCCGCGCGGCGAGGGAAGCCGGCGCCAGGTGGACGCCAGCCGCAAGCACGGGCGATGGCGCTAGCAAATGCTGACATTCGCCAGCAGACCGCCGATCCAATCAACCTGGTAGCCGGCCCGCAAGCGCCGCCGCACTCCTGCCGACCATGACCTAAGACGCATTGCCGCAGCCGCTGCGGATGGGTAGGGTCGCGCTACTCAACTTGCGGATCCGCCCCATGAAACCACTTGTTCTCGCCGTTGCGCTGGCGCTCGGTGCTTCGCTGCCATTGCAGGCACAGACCGGTAAGGCCGCGCAGGCCCAACCTGCCACGCCGGCCTGGGTGCAGACCAGCAATGGCTATGCACAGATCCTGCTGAACGCGCAGGCGCCATTCCAGCCCGAATACGCCAGCTTCTTCGGCGTGCCCGGCTACGACGACCAGGTCATCGACCTGGGGCCAAACAACGCCGCGCGCTACCGCGATGCGATGAACAAGGCACGCGCCGCGTTGCAGGCCAAGCTGGCCACCGAGCGCGACGTCAATGTGCGCCAGGACCTGCAGATCATGATCGCTGCGGCCGAGCAGAACATCGAAGGCAGCGAACTCAACGAGCGCTATCTGTTGCCATGGAACGATGCCCCGCAGCTGGTCTTCAGCGGCCTCAACGGATTGTTGTCTGACCAGACCGTGCCCGAGCGCCGCGCCAAGGCGCTGGACCGCCTCAAGCGTTACGTCGGCCTGGTGCCGGGCAGCACGCCGACCACCACACTGGCCCGCCAGCGCTACGAAGAGCAGCTTGGCAACACCACCTTGCTGCAGCCCACCCAGCGCGAAGTGGAGCAGGCGCTGGCGAACGTGGACACCTACGTCGCCGGCATCGGCGAGTTGTTCGCCAAGTACAAGATCGCCGGCGGTGACGAAGCGCTCAAGGTGATGTCCACCCAGTTGAAGGATTACGCCAACTGGACCCGCACCACAGTATTGCCGAAGGCACGCAAGGACACCCGCCTGCCCGAACCGCTGTATGCCTTCCAGCTCAAGCAGGTCGGCATCGATATCGCCCCGCAGCAGCTGATTCAGCGCGCGCAGCTGGAATTCATGGAAACCCGCTCGGCGATGCGTCAGCTCGCGCCGCTGGTGGCCAAGGCCAAGGGCGTGCAGGGCAGCGATTATGTACAGGTGATCCGTGCGCTCAAGGGCAACAAGATCGCCGACGACCAGCTGGAAACCCACTACCGCGGCGTGATCGACCAGATCGACCCGATCATCCGTCAGCAGCGCATCGTCGATGTGCCCAATCGCCCGATGCAGATGCGCCTGGGCAGTGCCGCCGAAAGCGCTGCGCAACCGGCACCGCACTTCCTGCCGGCACCGCTGATCGGCAATACCGGCCAGCAGGGCCAGTTCGTGCTGCCGCTGGGCAATCCGACCGCCGACGGCGCCAAGAAGGAACAGTACGACGACTTCAACTTCGGCTCGGCCGCCTGGACGCTCAGTGCGCACGAAGGCCGCCCCGGCCACGAACTGCAGTTCACCGCCATGGTCGAACGCGGCGTGTCGCTGGCGCGCAGCCTGTTCGCGTTCAACTCGGTCAACGTCGAAGGCTGGGCGCTGTATGCCGAAGCCGAAATGGTCCCGTACGAACCGCTCGACGGTCAGCTGATCGCCCTGCAGTTCCGCCTGCTGCGCGCCGCCCGCGCCATGCTCGACCCGATGCTCAACCTCGGCCTGATCGACCGTGAACGCGCACGCCAGGTGCTCGAAGACGACGTCGGCCTCTCGCCAGCGATGACCCGCCAGGAACTGGACCGCTACACCGTCCGCGCGCCCGGCCAGGCCGGCAGCTACTTCTACGGCTACACCCGCATCCTCGAATTGCGCATGCGCACCGAGCTGGTCCTAGGCAAGAAGTTCGACCGTCTTGCCTTCAACAACTTCCTGCTCGACCAGGGCCTGCTGCCGCCAGACCAACTGGCCAAGGCGGTGGAAACGCAGTTCATTCCGGCGCAGCGAAAGTAACTGCGGTATCCGTGGTACCGGATAGCCGCTCTTATGGATAACTGCTTGGCCAGGTCGCGCGCTGAAACGCACGATCTGGCTTAGCGTTGTGCTGGTGAAGTATTCGCCAAAAGTCGTGTGCGGCTCGCCAGTCAAGGCCAGTCCGCTTGCGGGTTGAGTCCTCCAAAGCTCTGGGATGCGACTTATCTAGATCTCGGGGTGAGCGTTTGTGTTGTTTGAAGCTGTCCTCTAATGACTCGCTGACCGGTGGCTGTAGGCGCTGCATAAAAGCTGGCCGGTACAGATGAATTAGCACCCCCTCTGCTGTGGAGCATATGACCTGGCGGCTGCCCCTGTAACCAAGGGATGCGTTGCTTGCGCCAGCGGTACCAAACGCCGCGCACGCCATAAAGGTTCCCATGCTTCCTTGCCACAGCGCTGCAGCAACGGCAGGCATAGTGATGATGACAGTGGTAAGCAATAGCCCACTGACGCTTCGTTGCGATGCTTGGTAGCTCAAGCATTCTACAACAAGTATAAAATTTATATTTTCTTGTCAGCTGGCGGCCTTATTTGGCTGCTGCTGATTAATTCTGATAATTGAATAAATAAATTAAATCAATATTCTTCGAATACCTGCTCTGTGCAGTCGCTATAGATAACGCTGCACTGGGCAGGAGTTGGGTTGCTTTTTTTGCATCGAGCTGACGCCTCAGTCGATGCTTTAGCGATTGTTTCGCCGCCAGAAAAGTGAACCGTACCTCCTGATGGTTTGCCCCCTATTTCCGGCGTTGATATTGCTGCGCATTGATTTTGATAGGTAAGCGTGATCTTGCAATCCTGTTCGCCGTGGGATGCGCATTTTTGCATTGCTTCACGCTGCGCATCGTCTTTAGAGAACTTGCCCGTCGAAACTCCGTAGTTTATGACTGAATTTACAGAGCCCATTGCGATTGCACCCCACGTTTTGATCCATTTTCCACTTGGTCGAGGCCGTGACTGTGAACTGTTTTGTGGGATTGGTACGCATGCAACTGCCCCCTGTCCGCCAACAGGATACTGCCCCGGGGGGCAACCTCCCTCTCCGTGTGCTGAGCTAATAGAGAAAGCTAAGATAATAATAAAAAATTTATAAATTTTCATAATGCCTCAGCCCAAAATTTAGATGACTTGGTTATTGCTCTGGGATGCGACACCTCTAGCTCCCGGGGCGGGCGTTTGTGTTGCTTGAGGCTGTCCTCCAGTGATTCGCTGACCGGTGACTGTAGGCGCCTCATAAGAGCTGGGTGGCACAGATGAATTAGCACCCCTCTGCTGTGGAACATATGACCCTGGCGGCTGCCCCTGTGGCCCAGGGGATGCGCTGATCGCGCCAGCGACACCAAATGCCGAGTACGCCATAAACGTTCCCATGCTTCCCTGCCACAGCGATGCCGCGACGGTATGTGGTGATGATGAGGGTGGTCAGCAGCAAGCCGATACCGCCTTGCTGCAAGGCTTGCGAGCTCAGGCCTTCGGTATTGTTACCCATCAGCCCGGTGATGCCTTTGGCAACCCAGAGCGCGATGGCGACCTTGGTGGAAAACTTGAGCATGATGGCCGAAGTCACACTAATGCATACGTACTGTGATCAGTCTAGGCTGTAAAACGTTCCCGAGGAATCCCTTGGCTAGACGCCGAAAGGCTATGGGGAATTTGCAATTATCGTGATTTTACCTGAAATATAAGCGGAGACAAAAGGAGGATGGCTAAACGCATACTATTTCACAGCCACTCCGACCGTTCTGTGAGTCTGTGTTCTATTTAAACTAATTCAAAACTTCTCAAAAATTTGCTCAGAACAAGCGGTGTGAATTATTTTGCACTCAGCGCCTGGATTTTCCTCGCTACATCCACGAAGGGCTGCGCCTTTTGCAAGCTGTTCGGTAGGCTGCCTTGAAAACTCAATAATACCATCAGGTTTTGGCGACCCTTCGATTTGAGGTTCACCTATGGACATGCATTGATTGCGAAAAGTCGTCGAGGGCCGGCAGCCCTTGGCGCCTGACTTATTGCATCTATCCAAAGCTTCTTTTTTTGCTGCGTCTTCTGAGGCGAGACCAACCGGTACGGCATACAGGGGTTTGTCGTTCAATATACCAACAGCAACCGCACCCCAGGTTTTTAGCCACTTTCCTGCTGGGCGTGGAGGCTGTTTTTTGTTTTGTTGATAATATCCTTGAGGAATAGGCCCGCAAGAGGTAACTCCTGCCCCAGCTTGTGCGGGAATTTGTCCGGCTGGACAGCCCTCCTCTGCCATTGCTGAGGTGGCTGCCAGTAGGCTGAGAAGTAACGTTATCGTCCGTATGATCATATATTTTCTTTGAAGTGCGCTTAAACGACTCGACTATTATCGGTAGCATTTGCTGCTCCGCGCGATCCGGGCGCAGCTAATGCTGGAGTGCTGCCAGAAACTCCCGATGTTCGTACGGCACTTAAATCGCGCATTTCTGTTTGATCATTGTTTCTTGGCCCATCATTTCCTCGTTGGTGAGGAATATAAGACCCTGCGGGTTGCCCTTGTGGACCAGGTGACGAAGCTCCACCTCCGCCAAATGCTGAGAAGTGCATGAAGCTGCTCATGCTTCCTTGCCACAGCGCCGCCGCAACGGTGGGCATGGTGATGATCACCACAGTCAGCAGCATCCCGATACCGCCCTGCTGCAAGGCCTGGGAGCTCAGGCCTTCCACATCGTTGCCCATCAATCCGTTGATGCCCTTTGCAACCCATAGGGCGACGGCGACCTTGGCCGAGAGCTTGAGCACGATGGCCGACACCACCGAAAGCATGGACATCGAGAACAAGGTGCCGATCACGTAGAACAGCCACTTCTTGAATAGATCCTTGGTGGCATCAAACATCAGTGCCAGGATGAAAATGGGGCCGATGCCGACCAGGAACGCCATTGTGAACTTGAATAGCAGTAGCATGGCGCCTGCCGCCATGGCGGGACTCGCCGCGCCAAATCCGGCAAGCAGCATGGCGTTGCCCTTCTTCTGAAGAGCTTCCGGATCTTCAGAGTCGATGTTCACCACATCCACGGCGGCCATCGCCAGTTGCGTGTAGCCCAGGTTCTCGTCGATTGCATCGGCTGCTGACGTATCGCTGTCACCGGTGAACAGTTCGTGGATCTCCTTATCCAAGTTCTGCGTCATCGTCTTGTGCAGCATCGCGCCATTGCTTCCCACTGCCGTAGCGATACACAGGATAAAGACGATTTTCGCCGCCTTACCCATGGTCTCCATCGCAGAATTGCGAGACTGCCCGGTCGCTAGCCGATAGCCAACGATCATCACCCACAGCGTGACCAGAATCATGGCGATCACGCTCACCCACGTCATGGCACGGCCGATTAGCTCCATGCCGAACGTGTCGATTTCCTTATTCAGGTAATCATTGATCAGCTTGAAAAACACATAGTCGCCGATGCCTGTATCGGCCATCGGCCTAAGCCAACTCAATGCACCCTGAAAAACGCTGTCCATATCTGCCCCGATTTGATGCTACTAAAACTACCTGTCGTGCATGTCGAATGTGCAAGTGCACTTAATCAACTGATAGTGCCGCCTTCAAGGCAGCAGCCTGTACCAGCTGGCCAACCAACGGAATGCCGCCCTCTTTGTTGCCGTTCAGGGCGCGCTTGGTCAGCTTGCGCTGGTCACTTTTCAAGGAAGCCTCGTAGTAGTCGTACGCCTTCAGCTTTGCCTGCCAGTAATCGAGATCCATCGAATTCTGCGCCATGAAGCGTGAGACCTCGTTGTCGTTTGCGGCAAGCGCGCCCTGACTGGTTCCCACGCTTTTACGCTGCGACTGAATCTTTTGCTCAAAATCCTTGTTCCGCTGAATCAGTCGCTTGAGCATGCGGACAGATTCGTTGTAGCGCGCGTTGTCCGTCATCACCATCAACTGGCAAATTTTAGTCTGCTCAGTCACCAGATTTCCGTTCATGTTGGGCAGCATATTTTTGATGCTAGTCATAATGCTTCCCAAGCCGCCACCGGTACCCGGGCATGCTTCGGCCATCCCGTAGTTGGGGTCACGCTCGGTGAAATTGTCTTCCATGTTGGTAATGCCCAAATTGAGGCTCTGCAGCTTGATCAACTGTTGCTGGTAGTGCGCATATTCTTTCTGGTATTGCGACAATGTTTCCTTCCAACGTTCGAAGTCCTTTCCGTATTCAGCAATCATGCTTTCCAGCGTTACCGGGTCGTGGGTAATCACTTGTGCATTTGCTTGACCAGCGCAAAGCCCCACGGAGAGGAGCAGGCCTGCTGCAAAGCGTGAAAATGGCACGCGTGAACGACGGACATGGTCAGTCATGGCAAGTCTCACTGAATTGGCTTGATACGGAAAAAAGACAGGCGGAAGCACCAACGGGTCCTGTTGGCGGCTTGCCTG
The DNA here is from genome assembly GCF_009835065.2 of Xanthomonas sp. LMG 8993. NCBI lineage: Bacteria > Pseudomonadati > Pseudomonadota > Gammaproteobacteria > Lysobacterales > Lysobacteraceae > Xanthomonas > Xanthomonas sp. LMG 8993. The sequence continues at coordinate 37,172 of NZ_QVIF02000013.1, forward strand.
GGAGCGGCGCAACGCGGCCGATACAGCCATAGGCGCCCGCGCTGGCGCTACCGTTAGCGCTGGAATTGTTCATTTGAGTGCCTGCCACGGCCATCTTCCTTGTGTGCGGTTAAACGCAGGTCTGCCGTAAGGTGCCACAGAGCACACCGCATTTCCATACTTTTAAAGCGCGCCAACTTGATGAATGCCTTCAGATTCTCGGAGGCAGCCTCTCGATTGACGTGCGCCCTAACGGCTCCTTCTCGCTTTGCACCTCCGGAGCAACTGTCTTGAGCCGGATCTCAGAGTTCTTTCGTAGATGTATCCCTGGCCCCCGCCGGCACCCAGATCGCCATGCCGGCCGCACGCTTCTGGGTGGTCGGGATGCCGATGCCCAGGCCACCGCCGACCCGGCCGCCGTAGCTGCCGCCGCCGACCGACAGGCCGCCGCCGGAGCGTTCCGAGCCCACGCCGACGATGACCACGCCGTTGGCGCCCAGCTTGGCGGCTTCGCGCTTGAGCCGCTGCACGGCCGCGTCGGTCTGGCCCTGGGTGCCGAAACCGGCAGCACTGGTGGATTCGAGCTGGGCGATTTCCACCGAGCCGACCGGTGCATTGGAGTACACCTGCACCAGTGACGGGTCGATCGGCGCGCGCGCCTGGCCCAGCATCACCTTGGAACTGCTGGCGCAACCGGCCAGCAAGGCAACGGTGGCTGCCGCGATGGCGGCATTCCTGATCAGCGATTGCATGTACATGGTGGAACCCCCTGTGGGTAATGGCAACGATGATCCGGCGCCCGGACTGAATCGCTCTGGACTTTGCCGCACCCTAGCCATGCCCACGTGAGGCTACCGCCAAGCCGCCATTGGTCAGGGTGACCATCTGCCCACAGCGCCTTGGCGGGCGCGGCGCTAAGCTCGTGGCTTCTTTGAATGGCGAGGTGGCACGTGGGATTGATCAGCCTGCTGTGGGGCATTGTGGCGCTGCTGTGGATGGTGCTGGCCTTCATCCCGTTGCTGGGCTGGGGCAACTGGTTCCTGATCCCGTTTGCGGCGTTGGGCGCGCTGATCGCGGCGATCGCGCTGCTGTTCACCTCGGCCGGCAATCGCGGACGTGCCAAGACCGGTCTGCTGCTCAACGGCCTGGTGATCGTGGTCGGGGTGATCCGCCTGAGCCTGGGCGGCGGCGTGATCTAGCACGCGGCGTCGCCTTCCAGGCAGGTCGCGCGAGCTCTGAAGGGCCGTGCACCGGCTGGGGACGGAGAAGATCGACGCGTGGCACCGCCGCCAGCCGGGCGCGTTCCCTGTGGGGTGAGCTGACCGCGTGGTCCAAGCGGATCACGCTTGCATTTGCATTGATCACGGCGTGATCCGGCCCGTTGCACCGCTGCGACACAGCGTCGCAGCGCGTCCGGCGGCGGGTCGCGGGCGTAAACTTGCGGGCTGCTGACAGGAGCCCACGATGGCCCATCCCCATTACCGTCCCCGCCGCATGCGCCACGATGCGTTTTCGCGCCGTTTGATGCGCGAAAACACGTTGACCACCGATGACCTGATCTGGCCGGTGTTCGTGCATGAGTTGTCCGGCCGCGCGCCGATCGCGTCCATGCCCGGCGTCGAGCGCCTGTCGCTGGACGAATTGCTGCGCGAAGCCGAAGCGGCCCTGGAGCTGGGCATTCCGGTGATCGACCTGTTCCCGGTGATCGACCCGGTCGGCAAGAGCCTGGACGCGGCCGAGGCATGGAATCCGGACGGCCTGGCGCAGCGTGCGGTACGCGCGCTGAAAGCGCGGTTTCCCGAACTCGGCATCATGACCGACGTGGCGCTGGACCCGTACACCACGCACGGCCAGGACGGCATCATCGATGCCAAGGGCTATGTGCTCAACGAGATCACCGTCGAGGCGTTGGTCAGGCAGTCGCTGTCGCATGCCGAAGCCGGTGTGGACATCATCTCGCCGTCGGACATGATGGATGGCCGCATCGGTGCGATCCGCCGCGCGCTGGATGCGCAGGACCATCTCAATGTGCGCATCATGGCTTATTCGGCCAAGTACGCCTCGGCGTTCTACGGCCCGTTCCGCGATGCGGTCGGCAGCGCCGGCAATCTGGGCAAGGCTGACAAGACCACCTATCAGATGGACCCGGCCAACAGCGACGAGGCCATGCGCGAGATCGCGCTGGACCTGGAAGAGGGCGCGGACATGGTGATGGTCAAGCCGGGCATGCCGTATCTGGACGTGGTGCGGCGGGTGAAGCAGGAATTCCGCGTGCCCACCTTCGCCTATCAGGTCAGCGGCGAGTACGCGATGCTCAAGGCCGCCGCCGCCAATGGCTGGCTGGACGAACGCAAGTGCGTGCTGGAAGCGCTGATGGCGTTCAAGCGCGCCGGCGCCGATGGCGTGCTGACCTATTTCGCACCGCAGGTGGCGCGTTGGTTGCGGGAAGGCTGAGTGCGCCGAGGCGGCGCTGTGACGCCCTCCAGGCCGCAATTGGCGCCTGCAGGCTTAGCCCGATTCGAAAACCCAACGATCTCGCAGGCCGCGTTCTCTCGCGGCCTGCGCTGCGTGCGGCGCGCGCCATCCTTCCGGATGGGGAGGGAAAGTGTGGCGCAGGCAGCTTGATCAATCTGCTTCCCGCAGATCAATGGGTACCGGCGTTGCTGCAACGATCGAGTGACATTGCAGTCGCTGACTGACGGCGCTGCGGCAGTGGCATGAGCCTCGCAATCCCACGCAAACTGCGATAACGATTCTCATCTACAATGGCGAGCCCACTGTTTGCGGCTGCTCGCGCGTGCTCAAGACCGTCCTGTTCCAATTGCACTGGCTGTTCGGCATCACGGCCGGGCTGGTGCTGTCGGTGATGGGGCTGACCGGCGCGTTGATGTCCTTCGAAAACGAGATCGTGCGGTTGGCCAATCCGGCCATCGCGCAGCTGGCACAGCGGCATGCCGCAGGCGAGCGGCCATTGCCGGTGGATGTGCTGCTGCGCCGGCTGGACCTGGATCAGCAACAGGCGGTCACCCGTATGCTGATCGATCCGACTGGCAAGCGTCCGTCCAATGCACGACTGGCCGGCAAGGGCGGCGGCCGGGTGTATTTCGATCCGTATACCGGCGACAAGGTCGCCGCCCCGCGGCTGAGCGGCGCGTTTGCCTTCATCGAGGACCTGCATCGCCATCTGACCGCCGGCAAGCGTGGCCAGGCGGTGACCGGTGCGAGCACCCTGATCCTGCTGTTCTTCTGCGCTTCCGGCCTGTATCTGCGTTGGCCGCGACGCTGGTGGAGTCTGCGCACCTGGTGGGCAGTGGAATGGCGGCGGCAGGGGCGCAGTTTTCTGTGGAGCCTGCACGCGGTGTTCGGCACCTGGTGTCTGCTGGTGTACCTGCTGGTGGCGCTGACCGGGCTGACCTGGTCCTACAACTGGTACCGCGACGGCATGGTGGCCTTGCTCGGCACCGAGCCGGCGATGCGTGGCGACGGGCGCGATCACCGCCCGGCCACGGTGGATTTTGCAGCCGTGCAACGCACCCTGGATGCCATCCCGGCCACACACAGCGCGGCACTGGACCTGCGTATCCCGCCGCGTGCGGGGCAACCGCTGAGCGTGCGGTTCCTGCCCGACCATCCCGATCACGATCGCGCCTACGACAATCTGGAGATCGAGCCGGGCAGCGGTGCGTTGCTGCGTCGCCAGGACTATGCACTGCTGCCGCGCGGGCAGCAGTTGCTGGTCAGCATGTTTCCGCTGCATTCGGGCAGCTTCTTCGGGCTGCCGGGCCGCATCGTGGTGATGCTGGCCAGTGTCGGCATGTCGGTGTTCTTCGTGACCGGCTGGATGTTGTACCTGGATCGCCGCCGCAAGAAGCGCGCGCTGCGTGCCGCGCGCGATGTCCTGCACGGTGCCCCGGCGGCCTCGCAGGCCGAGCCGTGGTTGATCGGGTTCGCCAGCCAGAGCGGGTTTGCCGAACGGCTGGCCTGGCAGGCGGCCGGGCATCTGCAGGCGGCCGGTCTGCCGGTGCAGGTGCGCTCGCTGGCACAGCTCACCGCGCAGCATCTGCAGGGCACCCGGCATGCCTTGTTCGTGGTCAGCACCTTTGGCGATGGCGAGCCGCCCGATACCGCCCGCAGCTTCGAGCGCGAACTGTTGCGTCAGCGCATGACGCTGTCGCAGCTGACCTATGCCGTGCTCGCCCTGGGCGACCGCCAGTACGCGCAATTCTGCGGGTTTTCCCGACGCATCGAGCAGTGGCTGCAGGCGCAGGGCGCGCAGCCGTTGTTTCCGGCAGTGGAGATGGACAACACCGATCCGCAGGCCCTGGCGCAATGGCATGCGCAACTGGCGCAGATTGCCGGTGCGCCGGTGGCCGTCGTGCCGCTGGCCCGCCCGACGCTGCTGCACTGGACGTTGGCGGCGCGCACGCATCTCAACCCGGGCAGCGAGGGAGCACCGATCTGGCAGATCGATCTGCTGCCACCGCCCGACACGCACTGGCAGGCCGGCGACATCCTTGAAGTGCAGCCGGCGCACGCCTACACGCACGTGCGCGCGTGTCTGGCCGCCTGGGGCCTGCCGCCCGACGCGCTGGTGCATGTCGATGCGCAGTTGCTGCCGCTGCAGCAGGCCGTCGCCGAGCGCGTGCTGCCGGAGCCGCCCACGCGCCCGCCCACGCCGCATCCGGATCCGCAGACCTGGCTGGACGCCTGCGCCTGGCTGCCGACCCGCGACTACTCGCTGGCCAGCGTGCCGCCCGATGGCGTTGCGACCGCGGTGGTGCGCCTGACCACAGGCGCCGACGGCAGCCCCGGCCTCGGTTCGGGCTGGCTGATCTGCCACGCACCCATCGGTGGGCAGATACGCGCGCGGTTGCGCACCAATCCCGGATTCCATCGCATCGAACAGGCGCCGATGGTGTTGATCGGCAACGGCACCGGTATCGCCGGTTTGCGCAGTCTGCTACGCGAGGCCGAGCTGGCCGGCGTGCACGGACATTGGCTGCTGTTCGGCGAACGGCAGGCCGCGCACGATGGTCTGTTTGCCGACGAACTTCAGGCCTGGCACGCGCGTGGCCATCTGCAGCAGCTGGACCGGGTGTTCTCGCGCGACCAGGCGCACAAACGCTACGTGCAGCATCACTTGCGCGAGACCGGCGACACCTTGCGCCACTGGATCGATCGCGGTGCGGTAATCCATGTCTGCGGCAGCCTGGACAGCATGGCGCGTGAGGTCGATGTCACGCTGCGCGAATTGCTGGGCGAGACGCGGCTGGAGTCGCTGACCGCAGCGGGACGTTATCGGCGCGATGTGTATTGAGCGCGGTCATGGCCACTACATCGCTGGGTTGGAGCGGCTAGTAAAACGTGGCGTGCGGTCGTCAAGCGGATGCGAACGGTTTGGGAAAATCCCGGTGAACGACGGAGACATGCTGCGTCCTAGCTAGCATCGACCGCGCCCTCCTTGCAGCGTGTACGGTGGTTCTGTTAGCTGCAACCATGGCGTCTAAGCGCGGTCCGATGCTTGAATCAAAAGCCCGGTTGGTCGAGGACGCGATGCCCTCACCACGTCCGGGACACGCCGTGAATCCGTCCATGGAGGCTCCGTGGCGGCATCCATGCCGCCAAGGGTCCCGGAACCGGTAAGGACATCACGCCTGCCAAGATGGTCGTGCGCTGATGGAACTGCAAAAAGCGAGATGACTCAAGCGAGACGACTTAACGCAGCGGCCTGGCTGCTTGTATGCATGTGTGGATGACTATTAGCGATAGGGGGCAAACCCAATCTACTTGCTGCCCGCCTTCGGCGGAAAGATCAGGAAATCAGACTACGTCGGCCAGATCAAAAGGAGCACGTAACCACCGCTGCGTCTGACCCACCGGCCGCTGCTCCTGCTGCTGACCATGCACACCGATCATCCCGACAGGTCCTTGCCCGCTCACCGTCGCGGGACCTTACGCGGCATGGATGCCGCGTAAGAGCCTACAAGGACGTACTTGCGGCGTGTCCTGCGATGGTGGGCGGGCAAGGGCCCTGCGACCAAGCCTCAGATCAGAAGCCCTACAGCCGAGCCTTAGTACGGCCAAACCGCAAACCAGCGCTCTGCAGCGTGACCCAGATCATCCGCTCTGCAACAGCTTGGCGTGAAGTCGTATCCCCAGCAGCCCCTTGGCAAGGGTCTGCGCATCCACCCATCCTCAACGGCAGCTCGTATCTCCATCCACCGCCGGCGCCTTCATCCGATAGATGTCCAACTGCCCCGCACGCGGTGCGCGCGCACTGCCGGTCACCAGCAACTCGCCTGGCTTGGCCGCATCCACCACCGCACCGAAGGTGCGTTCCTGCGGCCCGTTGAACGACAGCGGCACTGCCTGGCCCACGGTGTAATGGCCGTTGTTGCAGGTCGCCAGCAATAACTGGCTGGGACCATCCTGCCGGCCGCGTGCCCATACCAGCCCCCGTCCATCGCCAAGCCAGGCCGCATCCAGCTCGTCGTCGGCGCTGTTGATATCGCTCAACGCCACCGGCGCGATGAACGCCTGCCCATCCCAGCGCGCCACGAACATGTCCATGCCGCCGGCGCCACCGTGGCCGTTGCTGGCGAACAGCAGGCGGGTGCCGTCCAGCGACAGTGTCGGGGAGCGCTCGTCGCCGCGGCTGTTGATCGCCGCACCCAGGGATTCCACCGCACCGATCCGGCCCTGCGCATCCACCGGCGCGCGATACAGGTCGGCGCCGCCGGCACCGCCAGGGCGGCTGGAGGCGAACAGCAGCCAGCGGCCATCGGCACTGAACAGCGGGGAGGTCTCGTCCTGCGCCGTGTTGATCGGCAGCACTTCTGCGTCCTGCCAGCGCCCGCCGTTCAACCGGGCCTGCCACAGATCCCAGCCCCCGGTGCCGCCGGCGCGGTCGCTGGCCCAGACGATGCGTTGCCCGTCCGGACTCAGCGTGGCGCGCGCTTCGTTGGCCGGCGTGGAGACCACGCCCATGCCTTCGATGCCGAATTCGGCAAGCCCCGACGCGACCGGGACGCAGAGTAAACTTGCCGCCAGCGCGAGCAGTGTCCATCGAAGTTGCATGCGGGGTTCCTGCCTCAAGTCGCGCACAGTCTAGTCAACCAGAGAGCGTTTCATGCCCGTATCCCGTTATGCCGTGTTCGGTCACCCCGTCGCCCATTCGCTGTCGCCGGCCATCCATGCCGACTTCGGGAAGCAGACCGGCATCGCGCTGGACTACACCGCCATCGACGCACCGCCAGAAGAGTTCGCTGCCGCGCTGGAGCGCTTCGCCGACGAAGGCGGCAAGGGCGCAAACGTCACCCTGCCGCTGAAGGAAGCCGCCTGTGCGTTGTCGGCCAGCCTGAGCGATCGCGCGCGTCTGGCCGGTGCGGTCAACACGCTGGTGCGCAACGACGGCCAGTGGCAGGGCGACAACACCGATGGCGCCGGTCTGGTACGTGACCTCACCGACCGCCACGGGCTGGATCTGCGCGGTCGCCGTGTGCTGCTGCTCGGCGCCGGTGGTGCCGCGCGCGGCGTGGCGCCGGCGCTGCTGGAAGCGGGCATCACCGAAATGGTGGTGGTGAACCGCTCGCCCGAGCGTGCCGATGCCTTGTGCGATGCGCTCGGCGAGCCGGGGCGGGTGGTCTCGCGCTACATCGAAGACCTGCGCGATCTGGGCGACTTCGAACTGATCGTCAATGCCACTGCGGCTGGGCGCGATCGCGACGCCGGTGCGTTCGCCATGCCGCTGGGCCTGGTCAACAGCCTCACCGCGGCGGTCGATCTCAATTATGGCCCCACCGCCATCGCCTTCCTGGCCTGGGCACGCGCGGCGCAATGCCGCTACGCCGTCGATGGCCTGGGCATGCTGGTGGAACAGGCCGCCGAGAGCTTCGCGCTGTGGCACGGCGTGCGCCCGGACACCGACCCGGTCTACGCCGCGCTGCGCGCGCGCGAGGCCGTTCTGGTCAGTGCCGACTGAGGTGGGCAGCGTCACCGCCACCGATATCCTGCTGACCCTGGTCACCAGCCTGCTGTCGCGCGTGCCGATGCTGATCGCGTTGCTGCTCGGGCTGGTTCTGCTGTGGCGTGCCTCGCAAAGCCCGTTGCGGCGTGCCGGGCTGGCCGCGCTCTGGTTGCTGCTGGGCTGCTTGTTTGCCGAGGTTGCCTTCCAGGCGATTCCGATGCTGTTGCTGCAGCAAGGCAATGTGCGTCAGATCAGCATGGTGACCAGCATCGCCCACTTCGTGCTGATGGCGATGCAAGGCGTGGGCATCGGCGTGCTGGTGTGGACGCTGGCAGGCAGCCTGCAACGCGTGCCGCCCGCCGCCGGCCCGCGCCCATGATTCCGCTCAAAGCCATCGCGCTGGTGGTGGTCGGGCTGGTCAGTGCCGGGCAGGGCGGGTGGACGCTGCTGCATCCGCAGGCGCTGGCTGCGGTCAATCGCGGCGGCCTGCTGTATGAGCGCTTCGGGCCCACTGGCGTGGGTGCCGGCATGTTGCTGATGGGCGTCGCAATGGTGGTCATCGGGCTGGTCTGGGCACGCTATGCATGGCCGCCGCGGACGCAAGGCCGCTGACAACGTGGAGCGACGCTGCCTGCTCGTTGCAGGCAGCGCAGGGTGATTGGGGCGGCATCCGTTGCGCGCCCCTTCGGGTCAGAACTTGCGGGCAGTGCCCGCCAGCGATGATCGGATCCGACGCATGCAGTGGCCGTGCAGCGTGCGTACCCGGGACCAAGATGGCGGTGGCGCCGCCCCGCGCCAGCAAACACGTTCAGCCGAGTGCCACGCCGGTCGCAGGCGCTGCGCCGGTCCGTGCGAAAATAGCGCGATGAATGAAGTCGCCCCACCGGCCGCGCCGTCGGCGCCGGTTCCCACCCAGCGCGTTCTGACCGATCCGATCAAGGCCGGCATCCGCGAGGCCTACGCCAAGCTGCAGGCCAACACGCCCGGCTTTGCCACACGACGGGCGCAGAGCCAGATGATCGGCCTGGTCTCACGCGCGCTGGCCACCTCCGGCGGCATCGGCATTGCCGAGGCCCCCACCGGGGTCGGCAAGAGCCTGGGCTATCTCACCGCCGGCGTGCCGATCGCCCTGGCCACCAAGAAGAAGCTGGTGATCAGCACCGGCACCGTGGCGCTGCAGTCGCAGTTGGTGGAGCGCGATATTCCGGCTTTCCTCAAGGCCACCGGGCTGGAAGCCACGGTCGCACTGGCCAAGGGCCGCACCCGCTACCTGTGCACGCGCAACGCCGCCGAGCTGCAGGGCGAGACCAGCCAGGAAGGGATGTTCGACGACGAACAGGTGCTCTACGACCGCCCGCTCAGCCCGGCCGACGCGGATCTGGCCAAGCGCCTGGCCACGGCCTACGCCGAGCGCAGCTGGAACGGCGATCTGGACGATGCGCCCGAGCAGGTCTCGGTGCCGCTGCGCCTGCGCATCACCACGCCGGCCTCCGGCTGTGCCGGCCGCCGCTGCAGCTACGCCGCGCAATGCCCGGTGCTGAAGGCGCGCACCGACGTGCGCGAAGCGCAGATCGTGGTCACCAACCATGCATTGCTGTTGTCGTCGCTGTCGCTGGGCGATGCCGAGAATGGCCAGCCCTTGATCGCCCCGCCCGCCGACATGCTGCTGGTGCTCGACGAAGGCCATCACATCGCCGGCGTGGCGATCGACCAGGGCGCCGCCAGCCTGCCATTGGACGAGATGGCCAAGCGCACCGGTCGGCTGCAGATCCTCATCGCCGCCGCCTACCGCGCGGTGGACAAGGACAAGCTCGGCAATCTGCTGCCCAACGAGGCCATCGAGGTGGCCGCGCGCGTGTCCAAGCTGCTCAAGGCCTTCCACGCCGAGGTCGAACGCGTGTGGAAGCCCGAGCCCGGCGAGCGCGATCCCTTGTGGCGTGCGGCCAACGGCAAGCTGCCGCCGCAATGGGGCCCGGCCATCGAAGAGCTTGGCGAAGAAACCCGCGTGTTGTTCAACTGGGTGCATGCCGCGCACAGCGCGATCGCCAAGGGCAAGCAGGACGACTCGGCGCGCGAACGCCTGCAGCGCAGCCTCGGCCTGGCTCTGGAAATGGCCGAGCAGCAACACAATCTGTGGAGCGGCTGGCGGCGCGAAGACAAGGAAGGCCAGCCGCCGATGGCGCGCTGGATCACCCTCTCGCGCGACGGCGATTTGATCTGCCATTGCTCGCCGGTGTCGGCCGCGCAGGTGCTGCGCACGATGATCTGGAACGAAGTGGATTCGGTGGTGATGACCTCGGCCACACTCACCGGCGGCGGCGATTTCCAAGCGTTCGCGATCGACAACGGCCTGCCCGATCACGCCGAAATGGCCTCGCTGGCCTCACCGTTCGACCTGCCCAATCAGGCCGAATTGATCGTGCCCAATTTCCCGGTCACCCCAGACGATCGCGAAGGCCACCCGAAGGAAGTTGCGCGTTACCTGGTGCGCGAACTCGACTGGACCGGCAAGGGCAGCATCGTGCTGTTCACCTCGCGCTGGAAGATGGAAAAGGTCGCCGACCTTATGCCGCTGGCGCAGCGCAACCGCGTATTGGTGCAGGGCGAGGGCAACAAGTCGCAACTGATCACCGAACACCTGCGCCGTATCGCCGCCGGCGAAGGCTCGGTGCTGTTTGGCCTGAACTCCTTCGGCGAAGGCCTGGATCTGCCCGGCGATGCCTGCACCACGGTGGTCATCACCCAGGTGCCATTCGCGGTGCCGACCGACCCGCAGACCTCGACCCTGAGCGAATGGCTGGAAAGTCGCGGCCATAACGCCTTCAACCTGATCGCCATCCCGCACGCGCTGCGCACGCTCACGCAGTTCGCGGGCCGCTTGATCCGCAGTTCCAGCGACCACGGCCGCGTGATCATCCTCGACTCGCGCCTGCTGACACGTCGCTACGGCAAACGCATCATCGACGCGTTGCCGCCGTTCAAGCGGGTGATCGGCTAGTCCAGGGCAGCCCTGCGCCAGTCCCGTGCGGAGGATGGAACATCCGTCTCGCAGAGTGCCGCTGTCACACATTTGCGGTGCATGACCGTGCCCGTCGCTGCGCGTGTGGTGTCGATGGCAGCGGTATCTTTCCCTGCCGTGCTTATCGACGCGATGTCGTGACCTTTTGAGATCCGGGAGGATTGCGGATGAAGACAGTGATGCTCGGTGTACTGCTATGGCAGCTGACAACGGCGGGATGGGCGATTGCCGAAGCCGATCGCACTTTGCAGCAAGGTCGTCCAGGCATGAACGCCTCTTATCGCGAACAGCTGCTGGCACTGGCCGATGCCGATCAGAAGATCCGTGAGCAGATTCGTGGTGCTTTCACGGCGCAACAGCTGCAGGCCAATCAAGGTGCAGCGAAAGACATGGCCATGCGTCTGGTTGCGTCGCAACGGGAAAACCAGGCTGCGCTGTCTGCACTGATCGACAAATTCGGCTTCCCCGATGTCGCGTCGGTCGGCGAGGACGGGGCGCATGCCGGTTTCCTGGTCGCGCAGCACTCCACTGACCGCACGTTTCGCGATGGCTTCCTGAAGAACATCGAGGTTGCGGTGGCGCGCGGGTCTTACAGCGCCGCAGACATGGCATTGTTCGTGGATCGTAATCTGATCATGTCGGGCAAGCCGCAGCGCTACGGCACCCAGCGCAAGGCGGACGGCAGCCTGTTCGAGCTGGAGGATCCTGCCCAGTTGGCACGCAGACGGGCAGACGTCGGTTTGCCTGACGAACAGAGCGGTTCTGGTGGTCTTTGAACCGTGAGCGATCCAGGTGCGAGGCGATGACTACTGTTTAACGCATGGGTCGCGCGTGCACACCTGGATCAAGAAGACGTTGCAAGGTGTTGGTGCTTTGGTTTCCACCAGGCGATGACACCCGGCCCTGTGGGTATTTTTCACCGCATGCTGTCGCTGGTTGCTGAGTGTGCGGATCTTCCGCACTGCAGTATTCTTGCAGTCCCCAACGCGCTGCATGCGTCGCAGTGAATCAGCTTGACCACCGCATCCGCGGCATAAGCGGCATGATCTTCAACGTGTCGCCGCTTTGTAACGCGATGCATATCACGCTCTGTAGTCATCATCATGTTCGCCTATCGCAGCGATCATAACTAACGACTTCTCACGCTTCGGTCCGCTGGCCATGATTCAGCTCCCTCAAACGAGCTGACGCCATGCGCCCTGGATCCCTCATGGTGCTAGCCCTGCTAGCCCCGACGCTGATCGCACCGCCGGTCTTCGCCCAATCTGTCCTGACCCGCGACAACGGCGCCAAGGTCGGTGACAACCAGAATTCGCAGACCGCCGGAGCCAATGGCCCGACCCTGCTGCAGGATGTGCAGCTGATCCAGAAGCTGCAGCGTTTCGATCGCGAGCGCATCCCCGAGCGCGTGGTGCATGCACGCGGCACCGGCGTCAAAGGCGAGTTCACCGCCACCGCCGATCTGTCCAGCCTGACCAAGGCCAAGGTGTTCAGCGCCGGCGAAAAGACCCCGGTCTTCGTGCGCTTTTCCTCGGTGGTGCACGGCAACCACTCGCCGGAAACCTTGCGCGACCCGCATGGCTTCGCCACCAAGTTCTACACCAGCGAAGGCAACTGGGATCTGGTCGGCAACAACTTCCCGACCTTCTTCATCCGCGATGCGATCAAGTTTCCCGACATGGTCCACGCGTTCAAGCCGGACCCGCGCACCAATCTGGACGACGATTCGCGCCGCTTCGATTTCTTCTCGCACGTGCCCGAGGCCACCCGCACGCTGACCCTGCTGTACTCCAACGAAGGTACCCCTGCGGGCTATCGCTTCATGGATGGCAACGGCGTGCATGCCTACAAGCTGGTCAATGCGCAGGGCGAAGTGCATTACGTCAAGTTCCACTGGAAGACGCTGCAGGGCATCAAGAACCTCGACCCCAAGCAGGTCGCTGCCGTCCAGGCCAAGGACTACAGCCACCTGACCAACGATCTGGTCGGTGCGATCAAGAAGGGCGACTTCCCGAAGTGGGACCTGTACGTACAGGTGCTCAAGCCGGAGGACCTGGCCAAGTTCGATTTCGATCCGCTGGACGCCACCAAGATCTGGCCCGACGTGCCGGAGCAGAAGGTCGGCCAGATGGTGTTGAACAAGAACGTCGACAACTTCTTTCAGGAAACCGAGCAGGTCGCGATGGCGCCGGCCAACCTGGTGCCGGGCATCGAGCCGTCGGAAGACCGCCTGCTGCAGGGGCGCATCTTCTCCTACGCCGACACCCAGCTGTATCGCATCGGTGCCAATGGCCTGAACCTGCCGGTCAACCGTCCGCGTGTGGCCGTCAACAACGGCAACCAGGATGGCGAAGGAAATAACGGCCACACCACCAGCGGCGTGAACTACGAGCCGAGCCGGCTGGAGCCGCGGCCGCAGGACACCGCTGCGCGTTACAGCGCGTTGCCGCTGTCGGGCACCACCCAGCAGGCCAAGATCACCCGCGAGCAGAACTTCAAGCAGGCCGGTGAGTTGTATCGGTCCTACAGCAAGAAGGATCGCGCCGATCTGGTGCAGAGTTTCGGCGAGTCGCTGGCCACCACCGACACCGAGAGCAAGCATCTCCTGTTGTCGTTCCTGTACAAAGCCGACCCCGAGTACGGCACTGGCGTGACGCGTGTCGCCAAGGGCGACTTGGCCCGGGTCAAGCAGCTGGCCTCCAGCCTGCAGGACTGACCCACCCACGGCATCGCGGCCTGTGCCGCGGTGCCGTTTTCGCTATCGGGAGAGCCATATGCGCACCCTGCTGTTTCTGATGCTTGGCACCCTGTCTGCAGCTGCCAATGCTGCCTCACCCGCGCCGATGTCCGCCAGCGCCACCGCTGCCGCCGCCGACCCGGCGCAGATCAAGCTGCAGTTGCGCGAGTACTTCTTCGACGCGGCACGCGAAGGGCGGCAGGACATGCTGGCCGAGTTCATCCGCTCGCACTACGACCTCAATACCCGTGACGAGAAGGGCTACACGGCCCTGATCCTGGCGGCCTATCACGGCCAGCGCCCGGCAGTGGAGCAGTTGCTCAGCGCCGGTGCCGACCCCTGCGCGCAGGACAAGCGCGGCAACACTGCGCTGATGGGCGCGATCTTCAAGGGCGAGCTGGGTATCGCCAAGCGGCTGATGCAGGCCGACTGCGCGCCGGACCAGCGCAACAATGCCGGTCAGACCGCCGCGATGTACGCAGCGCTGTTCCAGCGCACCGACGTGCTCAAGGATCTGGCCGCCAAGGGCGCAGACCTCAGCCTCAAGGATGGGCAGGGCAACGATGTGACCAAGCTGCAGCGCGGCGAGTTTGCGACGACCCCGGCGCGCTGAGCGCGCCTGTCATGCGTGGCGGGGCAGGTATGCGTGACGCCAGGCGTCAGCAGGCTCGCACCGGCGCCATGCGGCCGATACCGGCGTGAGCCGACGGCGATGCGTGCTGCAGCGTGCCGTACCACGATGCACCTGATGCACAGGCCAATCGCCTGCAGCCCGCATCCTGGCGGATTGCACGCATAGCGCTCGGCCGTCTTCGAAGCGCTGTAGGTGGTTGCGACGGCAGCTCCATCCCGGTGGCCGTCGGATGAGTCGCTGATCGGTATCGCCCGAGTCCTGCACCTCGATACCCGGAGCCTCGACGGCCTCGCCTGCAGCACTCCACCGCGCGTACCGGCGACACCCGCTCAGTTATGACCACCGACGTGGTTCGGGAGGTAGCCGTTGCGTACCGAGCGCACCGCATGCTCGCTCTTAGATCGGCTGGCCGCGCGGTGACTTACTCAATCTGCCTTCATCACCTGCCGAGAGGCGCAACCACCGCCTCGGCCCGGTTCGGAGGTCAACCACTGTGCACCGAGCGCAGTGAATCCTCGCTCCCGGGTCGGCCAGTGGCTCGCCGACCTGCTCGATTTGTCTCCACGACCCGCTGGAAAACGCAGCCACCGCCTCCGCCGGTTTTCCGCCGCAGGCGCGTTGGATCTTTGGCGGCGGTGGTGATTTTTGTGCCACTGCGTCAGGAGTCCCCTGACATGGAAACCTTTGTGCGCCAAGGGTTTGACATAAGTCTGAGTGCGCGCTGACTTGCCTGAAATTTGTTCGGAAAAATCGCAAAAAACAGTTCAAGAAAGCGCTGCGAACGCCGATGCTTCCGCTATCGCACACTGGAACCCCCGGACCATGAAGCTCGATCCCTCCATCCCTTTCCTGATGTCCCTGCTGGCGATGGTGCTGTGCACCGCTACCGCCGTGGTCGCGCTGGTGTTCGGTCAGGTACACGTGCTGGCCACGTCGTGGAGCTTCTACACCGTGCTGGGTACCGCCCTGATCACCCTGGTCGCCTCGTACCATGCGCTCGGCAAGCCGCTGAGCGCCGAAGAGCGTGTGGGCTTCCGCAACCCGTAACTGCAGATCCTGTCCAGGCGCAGTGCACGACGCCAGCACTGGACGACACAAGCTCCGCTCGTCATTGACGATGCACCGCGTTCGCTCGACATGGGCGAACGCCCAGGCACTGCGCATCCTGCAGCGATGCCGCCCGTTAACGCGCGCACCTGGCGAGCGAGGGCAACGACAGCAGCGCCAGCGCGGTGTCGTTCGTCTCTTTCGGTGGCAGTGATAGCCGCGATACTGGACGCCGAGGCGCGCCGCCAGCGGGTTC
The DNA here is from genome assembly GCF_009835065.2 of Xanthomonas sp. LMG 8993. NCBI lineage: Bacteria > Pseudomonadati > Pseudomonadota > Gammaproteobacteria > Lysobacterales > Lysobacteraceae > Xanthomonas > Xanthomonas sp. LMG 8993. The sequence continues at coordinate 52,810 of NZ_QVIF02000013.1, forward strand.
CATCAACGCGCGGCACGCCGACCTTCGCCAGCCCCTACGGGTCGATCACATGGCGCAGTAAACCGGCGATCGATCAGCGGGCTCCAGCAGGACAGCCTCACAGGATGCCATGCCGCGCTGCGGCAGATTCATCGACACCCGTGTAAGCTGTTGATCCTGCTCCGCATTCCGATGGCTGCCCGCTGCGGCCACATGTCGATGACCGCTTCCACAGATCGCTACGCCGCCTCCCTGCGCCTGTCCGTCGCCCCGATGATGGATTGGACCGACCGCCATTGCCGGGTCTTCCATCGCCTGCTGGCACCCTCGGCACGTCTGTACACCGAGATGGTGCACGCCAATGCGGTGATCCATGGCGATCGCACGCGGCTGATCGGGTTCGATCCGGTCGAACACCCGCTGGCGCTGCAATTGGGCGGCAGCGAGCCGGCGCTGCTTGCGCAGGCGGCGGCGATCGCGCAGGAGTGGGGCTACGACGAGATCAACCTCAATTGCGGCTGCCCGTCTGATCGCGTGCAGGCCGGGCGCTTCGGTGCCTGCCTGATGCGCGAGCCGGACCTGGTGGCCGACTGTGTTGCCGCCATGTGTGCGGCGACCACGCTGCCGATCACGGTCAAGTGCCGCCTCGGCGTGGACGACGATGACGACTACGCCGTGTTCGCCAGCTTCGTCGATCAGGTAGTCGCAGCCGGTGCCGCCATGGTGGTGGTGCATGCCCGCAACGCGTGGCTCAAGGGCCTGTCGCCCAAGGAAAACCGCGAAGTGCCGCCGCTGCGTTACGACTGGGCGTATCGCCTCAAGCAGGAGCGCCCCGCGCTGCCAGTGGTGCTCAATGGCGGCATCGCGGCGGTGGAGACCGCGATGGAGCATCTGCACCAGACCGACGGCGTCATGCTCGGCCGCGCCGCCTACCACGACCCCTACGTACTGCATCGCCTGGATGCAGCCCTGACGCATCGTGCGGAACAGCCGCGCGACCAATTACTGCGCGCCTTGCGGCCCTACGTCGAGTCCCAACTGGAGCAAGGCCTGGCCTTGAAACACATGACCCGACACGTGTTGGGGTTGTTCCATGGCCAGCCGGGCGGACGCGCGTTCCGGCAGGTCCTGAGCGAGGGCGCACACCGGCCAGGTGCCGGCTGGGAGCTGGTCGAGCAGGCCTTGCAGCGCACCGACACCCAGGGCTGGCGCGTTGTGGCCTGAACTGGCCTGCCGCTTGCATTACCTGAACAGGCATTTCCGCTGTCTGCTTCTGACCGGGATGCCAACTGCCGGGCACGGGTACGAGTTCCAGAAAAGTGCCGTTCCAGGCGTCCAGGGATTCATTTCACTGAACAGCGTTAACACAAAGCTAAAAAGTTCAGATGGGATTCACCCCGAAAAATCAAGAATTTGGACCATTCTCGGGCTCGACCATGCTGTCACCGGTGGCCGGTTTCACGAATTTTGAATGTTCCTGAACAACCCGCTAGGATTCATTGTGACCCAGCCCTCCTGCCGCGCTTGCTATGTCGTCCTGGTTGCCCTCGGGCTAGCCATGGCAGCGCCATTGGCGTGGGGGCAGGCATATCCGATGTCGCACGCGGGACGCGATCCATTGCCGCCTTCCGCGCGCGGTAATGGGCGCACGCTCTCGGACACCATCCGACAGGTGCAGCGGTCCACCGGTGGACAGATCCTCAGCGCCGAACGCGTGCCGTTTGACGGGGGCAATCTCAACCGCGTCAAGTACATGAAGGACGGCCGCGTGCATACCGTGTACGAGTCGGAGCAGATGCAGGCCGCGCCGCCGCGCAGCCAGGCGCCGCCGGATGCGCCACCACGCGACGATAACCACTAGACGTAGATAGTTCTGCGTTCAGTCTCATAAATTCCCCGGCCATTGGCCGACAACGTAACTAGGGAGAGTGCATGCGTATCCTTTTGGTCGAAGACGAAGCTCCGCTGCGCGAGACCCTTGCCGCGCGCCTGAAGCGTGAGGGCTTTGCTGTCGACGCTGCACAAGACGGCGAAGAAGGCCTGTACATGGGCCGTGAAGTCCCGTTCGATGTCGGCATCATCGACCTCGGCTTGCCCAAGATGTCGGGCATGGAGCTGATTAAGGCGCTGCGCGACGAAGGCAAGAAATTCCCGGTGCTGATCCTGACCGCGCGTTCGAGCTGGCAGGACAAGGTCGAGGGCCTCAAGCAGGGTGCCGACGATTACCTGGTCAAGCCGTTCCATGTCGAAGAGCTGCTGGCGCGCGTCAATGCGCTGCTGCGGCGCGCGGCGGGCTGGAGCAAGCCGACGCTGGAATGCGGCCCGGTCGCGCTGGATCTGGCCGCGCAGACGGTCAGCGTCAATGGCGCCAACGTGGATCTGACCAGCTACGAGTACAAGGTGCTCGAATACCTGATGATGCATGCCGGCGAACTGGTCTCCAAGGCCGATCTGACCGAGCACATCTACCAGCAGGATTTCGATCGCGATTCGAACGTGCTGGAAGTGTTCATCGGCCGCCTGCGCAAGAAGCTCGATCCCGATGGTGAGCTCAAGCCGATCGAGACCGTACGCGGTCGCGGCTACCGTTTCGCCATTCCGCGTACCGAAGGCTGAGTCCGCGCATCGGCAAGCAGGAAGATCAGGTGCCGGGCCGCTCCAAGTGGTATAGACGCTGGCGGCCGCGCTCGCTGCAGGCCCGCCAGCTGCTGGCCGCCAGCCTCAGTCTGGTGGCCTTCCTGGCGCTGGCGGGTTACGCGCTGGATGTGGCGTTCGCCGACACGGCCGAAAAAAATCTGCGCGAGCGGTTGAAGAACTACGCCTCTGCGTACGCCGCCAATATCGATTTCGTCCGCGACGGCTCGCTGTACATCGGCGGCCAGCCGCCGGATCCACGTTTCGATGTGCCCGGCGGCGGGCTGTACGTGGAAGTCGTGCGCCCGGACGAAAGCTGGACCTCGATGTCGGCCGAAGGCCCGAACATTCCGCACGGGCGCATGCTCGAGCCGCGCCAGGAAGAATTCATCGGCCCGCTGGAGATGACCCAGATCGACGGCAGCGTGGGCCAGTTGTACCGCTACGGCCTGGGCGTGAGTTACGTCGAGCGCGAACACGGCGGTGAGATTCCATACACCATCTACGTGATGGAAGATGCGCGCTCGATGGGCGCGCAGCTGCGCGTGTTCCGTGGCGCAGTGTGGTTCTACCTCGGCAGTGCCGGTGTGGTGCTGCTGGTGCTGCAGGCCTTCATCCTGCAGTGGAGTCTGCGTCCGCTGCGGCGGGTCATCAACGAGTTGACCAAGGTGCAGCGCGGCGAGATCCAGCGCATGAGCGAGCAGCATCCGCGCGAACTGGAGCCGCTGACCGAAAGCATCAACGCCTTCATCGAGAGCGAGCGCGACAATCTGGACCGCCAGCGCAATACGCTGGCCGATCTTGCGCACAGCCTCAAGACGCCGATCGCGGTGTTGCGCACCCAGCTCGATAGCGGCCAGTCCGAGCGCGACCTGCACGAGGAAATGGATGTGCAGTTGCGCCGCATGAACGATCTGGTGTCCTACCAGCTCGCACGCGCGGCCTCCAGTGGACACAAGCTGTTCGCCGCACCGCTGCCGATCGAGTCGACCGCCGAGGAGATCGTGCGCGGGCTGGAGAAGGTCTATTCGGTCAAGGGCGTGTTGTGCGAATTCGATATTTCGCCCGATGCGCGCTTTCATGGCGAGCCGGGCGATCTGCAGGAATTGCTGGGCAACCTGCTGGAAAACGGCTTCAAGTGGGCGCGCAGCCGCGTGCTGCTGACCGCACAGCCCGGTCCCACCACCGGCAGCCGTCGTGCCGGATTGATCCTGTCGGTGGAAGACGACGGCCCCGGCATCGCGCCGGAAGACGTAGCCAAGATCCTGCAGCGTGGCGTACGTGGCGACGAGCGCGTGCAAGGCCACGGCATCGGCATGTCGATCGTGCAGGATCTGATCAAGGCTTACCGCGGCGAGCTGCAGGTGGTGCGCTCGCAGGAACTGGGCGGCGCCCGCTTCGACGTGACCCTGCCACCGGGACTGTGACCGGCATGGGGGGGTGCGGAATGAACCCGTGGTCAACGCTGCGGCGCGCTCCGACAACCGTTTAACGCCCCGCGCGTTGGCTTGACCATACTGGGCCGGTTGCAGGCCGTTGCGATGGAGAGCTGCATGTTCGAGCGCAATGCACAGACGCGCTGGCTGAGCGCACGTCCAGCGGGCGCGCCCCGCCATCACCGGTGGCAGCTGGCATGGCTGTTGGCGGGCTGCGCTTTGGCCATGCCGTGCAGTGCTGGCAATCCAGCACTGACGCCGGCGCAGACGCGCTGGCTGCAGCGTGCGACCTACGGCGTGGATGCCGACAGCGCCGCGCAACTGCAGCGGCTCGGCCCCAAGCGCTATGGCAGGTCGCTGTTGCAGGCCAGCGACGATGCGGCGTTGCCAGCGCCGATCCGTGCACAGCTGCAGCACTTCGATGCGCTGCACACGCCGTTGCTGACATTGCTCACGCAGTACGAGGCCGACAAGATCCACCTGCAAGACATGCCCGATGGTGAGGAAAAGACCGCCTTGCGCAAGGCATGGCAGGCGCGTGGTGGGCAGATGCTGACCCAGGCGCGTCAGGCGCAGCTGTTGCGTGCGGTGTATGCGCCGGAGCAGACGCGCGAGCAGCTGGTGTGGTTCTGGCTCAATCATTTCAGCGTGTACGCCGACAAGGGGCGGGTGAAATGGATGGCGGCCGATTACATGGAAAACGCGATCCGCCCGCATGCCACCGGCAAGTTCGCCGACCTGGTGATGGCGACGCTGGAAAGTCCGGCGATGCTGGAATATCTGGACAACGCCAAGAACGCCAAGGGCAAGGTCAACGAAAATTACGCGCGCGAACTGATGGAACTGCATACGCTGGGTGTGCATGGCGGTTACAGCCAGCAGGATGTGCAGCAACTGGCGCTGATACTGACCGGCGCCGGCCTGGTGCCGGTCAAGGCCGAGGGCGCTCCGCCCTTGCCGACTGCCGTGCCGGGGCAACCGCAGGTGGTGCGCAAGGGGCTGTTCGAATTCAATCCCGCACGCCATCAACCCGGCGACAAGACCTTGCTGGGCAAGCGCATCGCTGCGGGCGGCCTGGATGAGATCGAGCGCGCGGTGCAGCTGTTGGTACGGCAGCCGGCATGCGCACATTTCATTTCGCAGCGTTTGGCCGAGTACTTTGTCAGCGACAAGCCGCCGGCCGCGCTGGTCGAGCGCATGGCGAACACGTTTCAACGCAGCGATGGCGACATCGCCAAGGTGATGCAGGCCATGCTGGACGCGCCGGAATTTGCGCAGGCGCAACCGCGCAAGTTCAAGGATCCGAATCGGTTCGTGGTTTCGGCCATGCGGCTGGCGTACGAGGGCCAGCCGGTGGTCAATGCCGCGCCGATGGCGAGCTGGCTGCAGCAACTCGGCGAGCCGCTGTTCGGGCGCATCACCCCCGATGGCTGGTCGCTGCAATCGCAGGCATGGACCAGCTCCGGGCAACTGGCGCGACGCTTCGAGGTGGCACGTTCGCTGGGTAGCGGACCCAAGCAACTGTTCCGCTTCGATGGCGATAACGACACGCCACTGCCGGCGCTGACGCAGATCGATACGCGCCCATCGTATCGCTGGGTGGCGCCGTCGCTCTCCAGCGGCACGCGCGATGCCTTGGCGCAGGCGCGTTCGCCTGCGGAATGGAACGGATTCCTGCTGTCATCGCCGGACTTCAACTATCGCTGATTCGAGGGTCGCCGATTCGACGGTTGCCGATTCAAACCCGCTGTTCAACGTTCGACCAGCGATCACCGCCACGGGAGCGCGCCATGCAACGACGTCAATTTCTGCTTGCCTCTGCAGCGGCCGCAAGTCTGCCCTGGAGCGGTCGCCTGTTTGCTGCGCCACGCGACAGTGCGCGCATGCTGGTGGTGTTCCTGCGCGGCGGCTACGACAGCAATAATCTGCTGGTACCGCATGCCAGCGATTTTTATTATCAGGCGCGTCCGACCCTGGCGATCGCGCGGCCGGATGCGGCCAACCCGAACAGTGCCGTTGCGCTGGATACGCAATGGGGTCTCAACCCGGTGATGTGCGATGCGCTGCTGCCGCTGTGGCAACGCCGGCAACTGGCGTTCGTGCCGTTTGCCGGTACCGACGATCTGTCGCGCAGTCACTTCGAAACCCAGGACGATATCGAATCCGGGCAATCCGGCCGACAGCGCCGCGATTATCGTTCCGGCTTCATGGCGCGCCTGTCGGGTGTGCTCAGCGGAGTGCCGGCGATTGCCTTCACCGATTCCTTACCGCTGACCTTCCAGGGCGGCGGCGACTTGCCCAACGTGTCGTTGCGGGGCATCGGCAAGGGCGGTCTGGATGCGCGTCAGGCACAGATCCTGTCGCAAATGTACGACGCAACCCCGCTGGCGGCCGCTGCGCGCGAGGGACTGGCACTGCGTCAGCAGGTCACCGCGCAGCTGCGCGAAGAGATGGAGCAGGCCGGTCGCGGCGCCGCCAGTGCGCGCACCTTCGCCGACGAAACCCGGCGCATGGCAAGCCTGATGCGCGAGCGTTATCGGCTGGGCTTTGTCGATGTCGGCGGTTGGGACACGCACGCCAATCAGGGCAGTGTCGAAGGTGGGCTGGCGAACAATCTGCGCAATCTGGGCGAAGGGCTGGCGGCATACGCCGACGCCCTCGGGCCGGCATGGAAGGATACCGTGGTGGTGGTGCTGTCCGAGTTCGGCCGCACCTTCCGCGAGAACGGCAGCAGGGGCACCGATCACGGGCACGGCACCACCTATTGGGTGCTGGGTGGCAGCGTGCGTGGCGGCCGGATCGCCGGCGAGCAGGTAGAAGTTGCGCAGGCGCAGCTGCTGCAGAACCGCGATTATCCGGTGCTCACCAATTACCGCAGCCTGTTCGGCGGTGTACTGAGCCGGTTGTGGGGATTGTCGGCTGCGCAGCTGGAACGGGTGTTTCCCGGTGCCAGGCCGCGCGATCTTGGGTTGGTGTGAATGCCTGGCAATGCGCGAGCGATGTCGATCCGTCCCGCGTGTGGCCGCGTGCGGCATCGCGCATTGGTGTGCTCAGTCGCTTGAAACGCCTGCGATTGATGCGCGCGACAGCGTTGCATGAGACGACAGCCCAACGCATGCAGGCATGTCAGCGCACCATCAGCGCTGCGCTGACGCCGCAAACGGCGATGGTCCATAAAAACGCGTCAGCTGTGCAGCGACATCCGGCATGAGGCGCGCCAGCAGCTGTGGCGCGGAGAAGTGGTATTCGCTTACGACCGCGAAGAATTCTTCCGGTGCCTCGGCGGCATACGGGTCGATCTCGGTGTCTTCGCCCGCATCGACGCGTTGGCAAAACGTATCGAAGGCGCGCTGGAAATCGCGTGCCCAGGCACGCTGCGCAGCGTGCGGCAGCGGCGGGGTGCCGTCGAGCGCGCCATCGAGTGCATCGAGCTTGTGCGCCATCTCATGCACGATCACGTTGAAGCCGGCCTGCGGGTCGTCCAAGTCGGCCTGTACGTCGGCCCAGCTGACGATCAGCGGCCCTTGCTCCCAGGCCTCGCCAATCAGGGTGTCGTCCCAGGCATGCATCACTCCGGCCGCATCCACATGCGTGCGTTGCACGCGGAATGCGTCCGGGTAAACGATCAGCTGCGACCAGCCACGCCAGCCGGCCGCGCCGATGTTCAGCAGCGGCAGGCAACACATGGCAGCCAGCAAAACGTGATCGTGCGGTTGCAGCTGCAGCCCGTCGAGCGGGGAAATGGTTTTTTGCTGCAGGAACTGCGCGGTCAGTGCACGCAGACGGTGCTGGCGGGGCGGATCGAGCGCAGCGACCCAGGCGCAGCGGCGGCTGACCGGCAGCCATAAGGCATCGGGAATATCGGCCGGCGGCCGGCGCAGCCGGCGCAACAACCACTGGATCAGCGGAACATGCCCGGCAGGAAGCTATGCCAGCGCGGCATCGTGCGCATACGGGGGAACAGTCCGTCGCCGTCGCCACCACCACCGCCGGTGGCCGGTGCGGGCTTGTGCGCGGGAGCACGTGCCGGGGTTGCCGGCTCGCCGTTGGGGGTTCTGCCGCGTGCCGCCGAGTTGCTGCTGACGCAGCTCTCATGATCGCCATCGGCCAGCTGGTCCGATGCCAGTGCGGCAAGCGGAGCCAACAACAGGAGCAGGCAAACCGTGATTCGGCGCATCGTCCACATCCAGGGCAAGCGGCGTGAGTCGCCGATCATAACGTGCTTTTCACTCCCTCACGCAAGCCAGGCTGGGCGGGTGCGGACGCTTGGCGCATACTTTCACGGATCGATTTGGGGACTTGCCGTGGATGACCGCGCCTTGCTGGCCAAACTTGCGAGCGGCCGGCTATCCGGCGATGCGTTGGCGCGCGATGCCGGGTTGACCCGTGCGGCGGTGTGGAAGCGGATTCAGAACCTGCGCGCGGCCGGGGTCGAGATCGAAGGGCGGGCCGGGGACGGCTACCGCCTGGCGGCGCCGCTGGACCTGCTGGACGACGCGCGCATTCGTGCGGCGATGGCGGCCGAAGCGCTGGCAGGCCTGGCTGCGCTGGAGATTGCCTGGACCCTGGAATCCACCAACACCAGCTTGCTGGCGCGCCCGGCGCCGGAGCAGGGCGTGGCGGTGCTGCTGGCCGAGCGGCAGACCGGCGGGCGCGGCCGGCGTGGGCGTCAATGGACCTCGCCACTGGGTGCGCACATCTATCTGTCGGCCTCGCGCCGTTTCAGCGGCGGATTGGGCCAGCTGGCCGGGCTCAGCCTGGCCGTGGGCGTGGCGGTGGCCGAGGCCCTGCGCGGTTGTGGCTTTGCCGATGTCGGGTTGAAGTGGCCCAACGATCTGCTGGCGCGCGAGCGCAAGCTGGGCGGCCTGCTGATCGAAGGCGGCGGCGAAATGGCCGGCAACGCCCGCGCGGTGATCGGGTTGGGTTTGAACGTGCATATGCCGGCGGCAGCGGCCGCTGCGATCGACCAACCGTGGGTGGATCTGGATACGCTGGCCGGCCACGCGGTGTCGCGCGATACCGTGGTGGCTGCAGTGTTGTCGGCGCTGCTGCCGGCGCTGGAGCTGTTCGAGGCGCAGGGGCTGGCCCCGTTCCTGGGCCGCTATGCGGACCTGGACGTCCTGAGCGGCCGCGCGGTGCAGGTCGAGGAAGCCGGCACCCGGCATCACGGCATTGCGCTTGGCCTGGCAGCCGACGGCGCGTTGCGGGTGCAACTGGGCGAGACGGTGCGGCTGTTCCACTCCGGAGAAGTGAGCGTGAGACCTGCATGAGCGAGTGGTTGTTCGACCTGGGAAATTCGCGGTTCAAGTACGCACCGCTGCAGGGCGACCGCGCCGGCGACGTGCAGGCCTGGCCGCATGGTGCCGAGGCGATGGACGCGGCCGCGTTGTCGGCCTTGCCCACCGGACGCATCGCGCACGTGGCCAGCGTGGCTGCGCCGGCGTTGACGCAGCGCATGCTCGGCTGCCTGCGCGAGCGTTTCGAACAGGTGCGCATCGTGCGGACCGCGGCCGAGTGCGCCGGCATCCGCATCGCCTATGCAGACCCGGGCCGCTTCGGGGTCGATCGCTTCCTGGCTCTGCTGGGCGCACGCGGCGACGCACCGGTGCTGGTGGCCGGCGTGGGCACCGCGCTGACCATCGATGTGCTCGGCGCCGATGGGCAGCACCACGGCGGCCGTATCGCCGCCTCGCCGACCACCATGCGCGAGGCGCTGCATGCGCGCGCGGTGCAGTTGCCGGCCAGTGGCGGGACCTATGTCGAGCTGGCCGACGACACCGACGATGCGCTGACCTCCGGCTGCGATGGCGCGGCGGTGGCGCTGATCGAGCGCAGCCTGCAGCACGCGCAACGTAGTCTGGGCGTACCGGTGCGGCTGCTGGTGCACGGGGGGGGCGCGCCGCCGCTGCTGCCGTTGTTGCCCGATGCCAGCTTCCGCGCCGCGCTGGTGCTGGACGGGCTGGCGACCTGGGCGAGGTCTGCGTCGGCGCCTTGAACGGCGGGCCATGCGATCGTGCGGCCACGCGGCGGGCGCGGCCGGGAGACGGAATCGGTCGGCAGCGCTCGTACACTGCGCCCCCACTACCTGGCATGGGCAGCAAGCCGACCAGCGCTCGCCGGTTGTGACTGCCCGCGCTTAGAATCCATCGCATGTATGTACGCGCACTCATCGTCGTCCTGATCGTCCTCAATGCCGGTGTGGCCTTGTGGTGGGCGTTGCAGCCGGCACCGGCAGCGGTGGCGGCACCGCCGCAGCCGGCCGGTGTGGCGCGCCTGGAAGTGCTGCCGAGCACTGCGGCAGCATCGCCAGGCGAGGCGAGCGAGGCAGGCATGGGCCCGGCAGCTGCGGTCACCGCACCATCGGATGCACCTGCACCTGCACCTGCACCTGCATCGACACAGACACAGACACAGACGGCAGCAGCGGCAGCGTCTTCTTCGATAGATGCGGCCGCCGCGAAGGTGGCCGCACCGTCGCAGACGTCGGCACAGGTTCCACCACCAACCAAGGTCGCTCCAACACCGAACGAGGTTGCGGCAGTGGCGATCAAACCATCGCCAGCGGTACCTACTCCCGCCGCTGCGCCGGAGCGTTGCGCCAGCCTGGGGCCGTATGCGGCGCGCGCCGATGCCGATGCCGCGCTGGCACGCCTGCGTGGCCAGGCCACGCGCACCCGCGTGCGCGAGGACAAGGACGCCGGGGTCAGTACGTTCCGGGTGATGCTGCCCAATGTCGGCGATCGTGCAGCGGCGCAAGCCTTGGTCAAGCGCATCGCCGCCGCCGGCATGGGCGACTATTACGTGATTGCCCAGGGCGAGAACAACACCATCGCGCTGGGGCAGTACCAGAGTCGCGAGCGTGCAGAGCGACGGCAGGCCAGCCTGGTCGGTGCAGGGTTTCCGGCGCAGTTGCTGCCCAGCGGCACCGGGCAATCGCGCTGGTGGATCGATGTGCGCAGCACGGCTGCGATCGGCACATTGCAAGGCACCGCAGGTGCAACGCGTCAGCGGTCGCTAGATTGCGCCGCGCTGCGCTAGAATGCGCACCGGCGCGCAACGCGCCTGCCTTTGCCGGCATAGCTCAGTTGGTAGAGCAACCGCCTTGTAAGCGGTAGGTCCCCAGTTCGAATCCGGGTGCCGGCACCACGAAGGTTCTCTCGTCCTATCCCGAAATGTCCATGTAGCTCGGGGCTGACTGCGCTGTTGGGTCAGCGTCTCCGGGCCGCGCCTTGTCCGGTGTGATCGGCCGAAACAGCTATCTGCCCGCGGCCCGCCAATCACAACGCGCCAGTTGCTGTTGCCTGCGCGCAAGACGCGCAGCGACTCAGGCCGGGCGACCGGCCGACAGCAGTTCCAGCGTGGCCTGGTCGGCATCGGTGGCGTCGACGCGCAGGCGTTCGGCCAGTGCGGCAACGACGATGGCGTGGGCCTGGCGGAGCACGCTGTCCGCATCGGCGCTGGCGTCCACGACGTGCTTCCCCGGCAACTGCAGCTGGGCAAAGATGCTGCGGCAGCGTTCCAGGTTGTCCTGGGTTTCGAAGTGATTGGGTGCATCGCCGCGGGCGCGGATACGCGCCAGGCCGGTAGGCGGGGGCAGGTCGAGCAGCAGCAGCACGTCCGGGCGCGGCGCAAAGGCGTTGCGGTCCAGCAGGTCGTCCAGCGGCAGGCCGGCGGCGCCTTGGTAGGCGACCATCGAGGGGAAATAGCGGTCCAGGATCACGATGTCGCCGCGTGCCAGCGCCGGCACGATCAGGGTGTCCACGTGTTCGTGGCGGTCGCGGATCAGCAGCTCGGCTTCTTCGTCGGCGCTGAGGCGGCCGGTGGCGGCGGACTGGCGCAGCTGGGTGCCCCAGGGGCCATTGGTCGGTTCCTTGCTGAGCACCACGCGCGCGCCGGCCGCTTCCAGCGTGGTGGCCAGGCTGCGGGCGAGGGTGGTCTTGCCGGCGCCGTCGATGCCTTCGATCGCGATCAGTAGACCGCCGGGCTTCAGTTCGATTGTCATCGCGCTACTTTATCCGATCGTGGTGCTGGATCAGCACCTGGCATTGGCGCGGACGTCGCCCTGCAGCGGCCGATCCCGGCGCATCGGGTCTGCGCTGCGCGTTACCGATGGCACCGCCGCTGCCGCGCGTCGATGCCTGTGCGAGATGGCTTGACGACGGTCTGTGCAACGCAGCGCCGGGCGCGCACAACAACCGCATCACGACCGCCGATTGCAGGCGCTGCCGGCTGCTGGCGTTATTGCATATGCCGTATGACCGGTATGTCCTGCGCGATGTCGGGAACGTCCCGATGCCCTGATTTCTGGCTGCGCGGCATACTGAACAAGTCAGGCAAAGCACCCGAATGTATGACGTCCGCGTCGCGTGCCTGGCAACAAGGAAGATGGACGCGTCGCCGTCACCCTAGAGGCGGCATCCCCCGCGTGACGCCCTCTCAGGCACCGTCGTGACCGGATTCCTTGTTTTTCTCGCGCGCCGACCACGTCGGCAATGCCACGTACGCGCCCGCTCAGCTGGTCGCCGAGGTGTAACGATAGGACAGCAGCGACTTCACCAGGAACGTGATCTGGGTGGCCGAGCGTGCGTCCACGCGCATGACCGGGATGCGGAAGCCTTCGGCCACCAGCGCATCGCGAAACGGCGGCAGCAAAAAGTCCTGCATTTCGTCGGTCATGGTGATGCCCACCGCCAGGCTTGCCGCAGGTGCGATCTGCGAAAACTCGCGCAGCAAGGCCACGGTGGCATCGCGCATCTGCGGATCGCGCGCGCTGACCAGCACGATCACGCCCAACGCGCCGTCGCACACCAGCGGCCACATGAAATCCAGGTACTTCTGCCCGGGCACGCCGTAGACGTGCAGCAACTCGCCGTCTTCCAGTTCGATCGAGCTGTAGTCCAGTGCGACCGTGGTGTAGGTCTTGTCGCCGTAGGCATCCTGGCTGAGCGGCATCTCGGTGCTGACCGGCTCCACGTCGGAGATGGCGCGCACGGCGGTGGTCTTGCCGGCGCCCATGCCGCCAACGAACACCAGTTTGTTGGCCGGAAGACTCATGACTGCGCCTGAAAGAGAGAGAGGCCAAAGCGACGTGCGACCCAGGAGAAAAACCGGGAGTTGCTGCTGTCCGGACGGGGCTGCGTTGCAGGCACGGGAATCTCCGCAGTCTGGGCAAGGCCGCTGGCGAGTGCAGCGGCGAACAGGCATTCCACCGTTTGCAGCGGCAGCTTGCAAGCATTGGCCAGCGCCTGCGGGCGCCACGGGCGCGCATGCAGGTGGGCAATGGCAAGCAGCTGCGCCGGCGAACTGGTCTCGGCACTCAGCTCCGGCCATTGCCGCAACCGCAGCGCATGGCTGGGTTCGACCGCCGGCAGCGCGGGGCGCAGGTGCTCGGGCAGGGCGAAGTACAGCGCCTCGAAGGAAATACGTTGGCTCAGTACGCTGTCGGCGGTGTCCGGCGCAACCTGCCAGCCGGGGCGATCCAGGGCCGCCAGCAGCTCGGTCAAGGCGATGCCGGCGGGAAGCTGCACGCAGCTGTCGGCCGGGTCCACGCGCACCTGCAAATGCCCGTTGCGCAGCAGCACCGCAGCGGTGCCGAATTCGCCGCGGCAATGGCGGACCAGCAAGGCCGGCTCGGCGACCTGCGCATGATCGGAGGACGACAGCAACAGGCGCATCTGCTCGTTGAGTTCGCGCACGGTGGCGCCGTGCTTGAGCCATGCGCCGCCGACCGGTGTCCGCGACACCACCAGCACGCGCACCGGTTGCCCCTGCAAGGCCTGCCAGGCGGCCAGGCCATCGGGGCTTTCCAGCCCCAGCACCACCACCTCGGCGGCGTGTTGCGGCCATTGTCCCAATTGCACGTCGATGCGCTCGGCCAGCAGCAACGAGCACGCCAGTTTCAGGCGCGTGGTGTGCAGCAGGTCCAGGCCGGCCGTGGCGACCCGCATGGTGTGAATGGGTGAGGTCATGACAGGGCGCCGCGTCGGCGCGTAGCAAGTACGGTGGCTGCCGGTACGGACCGGCAGGCCGGGCAGGCGACGCGTGCGCGCCGCCTGGTTGGCATCAACCGAAGTCCAGGGTCTTCTCGAACGCCTTGAGCTCATGACGGGCCATGGCCAGATTGGCCTTGGCGCGATCCAGCACGACGTACAGGAACAAGGTGCCGTTGCTCTCCAGCGGGCGCAGCAGGTGGTATTGACGCGCCAGGGTGATCAGGATGTCTTCGATGGTGTCGTTGAGGCCGAGCTGCTCGGCGATACGGCGCTTGGCACGCACCACCTCGGTGTTGCCGGCTGCGGCAAGTTCCAGGTTGAGATCGGTGCCGCCGGTCATGCCCAGCGCCATGCCGCTGTCGCTATCGACCAGGGCAGCGCCGACGAAGCCGGCGATCGAATGCAGGTGTTCCAGATTGAGTTTTGACACGGGTCGTCCTTACGAGCGGTGAGAAATTCAGTGCACTGGCACAAGCACGAACAGTGCCAAACGCTCAGTCGGCCGGCTGCGCCAGCGCTGTCGCCAGTCGGCCGGCGCAGTCGCGTGCGTTGAACAGCAGCGCTGCGGCATTGAGATCGCTGCTGCCCACCGCGGTGAGCGTCAGCGGTTTGTCGGCGCGAATGCGGATCAGCACCAGCTGCCCGCCGCGCGTACTGATGGTGGCGTAGTCGGCTTCGCTCAGACTGGATTCGCGTGCCAGGGTCTCGCCCAGGGTCAGGAACGAATTGGCCATCGCTGCCAGCCGGCGACCGTCCACATCCAGGCTGGATTGTTCGGCGATGGCGCGCCCGTCGGCAGTGGACAGCATCAGCAGACGGATGCCCGGCTCGCGCTCGATGGTCTGCGCGAACTCGCGCCCGATGCGCTGCAGATCGTATTGGTGCGACGCCCGCGCGACCTCGCCCACGGCAGCCTTGACGACCTGGTTGACGGCGTTATGCGGCATGAAATCCTCCCCTGTACGAAACCCGCTGCGCGATGAAAGACCTTGTCGATGACACCGGGTCCCGCGCTGGCGGGCGAACAGTAGCATCGGCACCTTCCGTCATCGTCATAGCACCCTCAATCTCTTAACTGTGCGGTCAGACAAGCACAGTCCGCAAAGCGCAGATACGCCACAAACTGCCCAACCACGTCACTTCAAGCAGCCATCAGACCGCGGTCGCCGCCGCCAAGCGGGCGCGGCCGATGCACTGCCAGTGCTCCGGCCTGACTGCAACGCGCCTGTACCGCGGTGTTGCGCCTGCCATCCGTACCGGTCCGACCATTGCCCGCTACGCACTATCGGCCGCACTTTCGATTGCTGCAGTGGCAAATGCGATTGCGTGATCGGTGACGCAGGCCGGACGTCGTGCTGCGCTGCCGCGCGTCAGCGCACGAGCCGGCGACTAGACTGCAGCGCTTTCTCGATGCTGGAGCAATGCATGGCGACGCAGTACCTGCCGGTTTCCCTGATTGGCGTTCCCACCGACATCGGTGCCGGCCACCGTGGTGCGCGGATGGGGCCGGAGGCGTTGCGCATCGCCGGGCTGCAGGAGGCTTTGATCGGCCGCGGCGTGGAGGTGCACGACCTGGGCAACCTGGATGGCCCGCGCAATCCCTGGCAGGCCCCGCAGGCCGGCTACCGGCATCTGGACGAGGTGGTGGCCTGGAACCAGGCGCTGATGGAGGCCAGCTATGCGCAGCTGCGCGCCGGCCGCATGCCGGTCATGCTCGGTGGCGACCACTGCCTGGGCATCGGTTCGATCACCGCGGTGGCCAAGTACTGCCGCGAGCAGCAACGCCCGCTGCGGGTGCTGTGGCTGGATGCGCACTCGGACTTCAATACCAGCGAGGTGACGCCGTCGGGCAATGTGCACGGCATGCCGGTGGCCTGCCTGTGCGGGCTGGGCCCGCAGGCGTTGACGCATCTGGGCGGCAGCGCACCGGCGTTGCTGCCCGAGCAGGTGCGGCAGATCGGCATCCGCTCGGTGGACCCGGAGGAGAAGCGCCTGATCAAGCAGCACCGCATCGATGTCTACGACATGCGCTACATCGACGAGGCCGGCATGAAGCGCACCATGGAAACCGCCCTGCAGGGCATGAGTGATGACACCCATCTGCATGTGAGCTTCGACGTGGATTTCCTGGACCCGAGCATCGCACCGGGCGTGGGCACCACCGTGCCGGGTGGGCCCAACTACCGCGAGGCGCAGCTGGTGATGGAGATGATCGCCGACACCGGGCGCATGGGGTCGCTGGACATCGTCGAGCTCAATCCGGTCCTGGACAACCGCAACGCCACCGCCGAGCTGGCGGTGGATCTGGTCGAGAGCCTGTTCGGCAAGTCAACACTGATGCGAGATTGATCGATCGCTGAACGCAGCACGCCGCGTTCACATCAAATCCACGGCCGCGCAGTCAGATTTGTCGCCAGACACGGTGCGTCTGCACCGAACGCAGAACTGAGGAAGACCGATGAAGCGACTGCTGACACTGATGGTACTGGGCCTGTTTTCGGCCGGCGTGATGACTGGCTGCAACACCATGGCCGGCGCCGGCAAGGACATGCAGGGTGCAGGCGAGAAGGTCGAAAAGAAGGCCGACAACTGCAGCGACGGTAAGTGCTGATCCTTGCGTTTTGAACCCTAGTTGTTTGATTTGATTGATCTGCGGCAAGCCGCCGCTTTACCCACGAAGGAGTCTGTTATGAAGCGTGCAATTGTGCTGCTGGTGCTGTCGGTGTTGTCGGTCGGTATGCTGTCGGGTTGCAACACCGTCGCAGGTGCCGGCAAGGACGTGCAGGGCGCTGGCGAGAAGGTGGAAGACGCTGCGCGCAAGTAATCTAGCGCTGCATGCAGAAAAAACGGGCCGCAAGGCCCGTTTTTTTTGCCTGATGCCTTGCGCAGGCAGGGCAGCGCGGCGACGCATCTGGGCATGCGACGGCGCGGCCATACATAGAACTGCGCCGCAAGCGTCGGCAACCGTTCAGTGCGGTGAGTGCGGATTTGACGGCTTTTGATCTGCGGCGAACGGCGCCATGGGCAACCTGCGTAGACGGTCAATCGCGGCCGCATCAGCGGAGTCGACGCAATGAACACTGACATCATTTCCGGCAAGTGGACCCAGCTCAAGGGCAAGGCGCAGGCCAAGTGGGGCGACCTCACCGACGACGATTTCAAGGTTGCCGAGGGCAACGCCGAATATTTGCAGGGTAAGTTGCAGGAGCGCTACGGCTGGGATCGCGACCGTGCCCAGACCGAGGTGCGCGCCTTCGAAAAATCGTTGCGCGACGACACCTGACGGTGCCGCGCAACCGCGCCCACCTTCCGTGGTGAGCGCAACTGCACAGGACGGGCCGCTCGATGCGGCGCGTCTTGCGTTTGCCGCCGCTGCCGGTAGCGGCAGGTACAAGGCACCGTCTCGTTCATGTCAGGGGCACGGAACCGCTAAACTTGCGTGCTGACTCCCTGGCCTTACGCAGATGACCACTCGCGTCCTTACCGGCATCACCACTTCCGGCACCCCGCATCTGGGCAATTACGTCGGCGCGATCCGCCCGGCCATCCAGGCCAGTACGGCTGCCGATACGGAAAGCTTCTACTTCCTGGCCGACCTGCACAGCCTGATCAAGGCGCAGGACCCGGCGCGGACGCAGCGCTCCACATTGGAGATCGCCGCCAGCTGGTTGGCCTGCGGCCTGGACCCGGAAACGGTGTGGTTCTATCGCCAGTCCGATGTGCCGGAGACCACCGAGTTGCTGTGGCTGCTGACCTGCGTGGCCGGCAAGGGCATCCTCAACCGTGCGCATGCCTACAAGGCGGCGGTGGACAAGAATCGCGCCGACGGCGAAGACGACGATGCGGGCGTGACCGCCGGCCTGTTCATGTACCCGGTGCTGATGGCTGCAGACATCCTGATCTTCAACGCGCACAAGGTGCCGGTGGGGCGCGACCAGATCCAGCATATCGAGATGGCGCGCGATTTCGCCCAGCGCTTCAACCACGTGTACGGCCGCGACTTTTTCACCCTGCCCGAGGTGGTGATCGACGAACAGGTCTCGACCTTGCCGGGTCTGGACGGCCGCAAGATGAGCAAGAGTTACGGCAACACGATTCCGCTGTTCGCCCCGCGCGAGGAACTGCGCAAGCTGGTGTTCTCCATCCTCACCGATTCGCGCGCGCCCGGCGAAGCCAAGGACACGCAGGGGTCGGCATTGTTCCAGCTGTACCAGGCCTTTGCCACGCCGCAGGAAACGGCGGCCTTTGCGCAGGCCTTTGCCGATGGCATCGGCTGGGGCGATGCCAAGCAACAGCTGTTCGAGCGTATCGACCAGGAGATCGCACCGCTGCGCACGCGCTATGAGGCGCTGATGGCCGAGCCGGCCAAGATCGAGGCGATTCTGCGCGCTGGTGGCGCACGTCTGCGCGCGCGCTACGCCACGCCGTTTTTGGCCGAGCTGCGTGCTGCGGTGGGTCTGCGCGATCTGTCCAGCCAGGGCGATGCGGCTGCGACCCCGGTGGGCGAGAAGAGCGCGCCACCGGTGTTCAAGCAATACCGCGAGAGCGACGGGCAGTTCTATTTCAAGTTGACCGACGGCGCCGGTGCGTTGCTGCTGCAGAGCGATGGCTTCGCCTCGCCACGCGATGCGGGCCAGCTGATTGCGCGGCTGAAGCAGGCCGGGCAGGGCAGCGACCTGCAATTGCCGGGCGTGCATGCGCAGGTGGAGGCGGAGGTGATCCTGGCGGCGCTGCGCGTGTTGCGCGAGGCGTAACGACACCTGTGGAGCCGGTGGCTAGACTGTGGCCTCTCGCATAGCCGTGGGGGAGCAATGACAGCGACCGCCGATTCCAGCATCCACACCATCGACACCGGCTTTGGCGGTGTGCAGTTCGATGCGGCGTACCTGATCGTCGAGGCGCAACGCGGCGCCTTCGTCGATTGCGGCACTTCGCTGTCGGTGCCGCAAATGCTGGCCGCATTGCAGTCGGCCGGGCTGACGCCGGCGCAGGTGGACTGGCTGATCCTGACCCACGTGCATCTGGATCACGCCGGCGGGGCGGGAGCCTTGCTGCAGCATCTGCCCAATGCGCGGGTGCTGGTGCATCCGCGCGGCGCGCCGCACATGATCGACCCCGCCCGACTGATCGCCGGTGCCACGGCGGTGTACGGCGCGGCGGAAATGGCGCGCAGTTACGGCGCGATCGTGCCGGTGCCAGCCGAGCGCGTGGTGGAAGCGGTCGACGGACAAACCGTGATGCTGGGCGAGCGCGCGCTGCGCACCATCGAGACGCCGGGCCACGCACGCCATCATCTGTGCGTGTGGGATGCGCGCAGCCGCAGCTGGTTCACTGGCGACACCTTCGGCCTGTCGTATCGCCAGCTCGATAGCGCGCAAGGCGCCTTCATCCTGCCGACCTCCTCGCCGGTGCAATTCGAACCGGAGGCGATGCTGCACTCGATCGCGCGGCTGATGGAGGCCGCGCCGCAGGCGATGTATCTCACCCACTACGGCCGGGTCGAATCGCCGGCACCGCTGGCGCAGGCGCTGGTCGAGCAGATCCATGCGATGACCGCCATCGCGCTGGACTGCGCGCAGCGTGCGGACCGCCATCGCTGCATGGTGGCGGCGCTGACCGACCTGTATCTGCAGCGCGCCCGCCTGCACGGCTGCCGGCTGGATGATGCACGCGTGGCGCAGCTACTGGGCACCGATATCGAACTCAACGCGCAGGGCCTGGCGTGCTGGCTGGATCGCGCGACGCGCACCAATTAGCGCCGCTGGAGTGGGTAACATCCACCCACTCGAACGCTGCAGCGAGTCGTCGCATCGTTCGGCGACAGTCAAAAGCCGCGTCAGTCGAGCGCGCGGTGTCCTCACCGCTTGCGGGACACGCCTTGAATCCGTGCGTGGAGGCGCGGTGGCGGCATCCACGCCGCCACACGGTCCCCGCAATCGGCGAGGACACCGCACCAGAGAGTTGGTCGGCTGCTTTTGAAAGCTTGTTGCTCGGCTAGCGGTAGTAGCTGAGACGTTTTAAGTTGCGTGTTGAAGCCTGCCTGCCGCTCGGCTCGCGATGGGAAGATGGTGAGGCGCTAATCGAACGCACAAGTGATCCGACCGGCGCAGGTCATGCACCGCTTTTAACCATGCACACCGACCATCCCGACGGGTCCTTGTCCGCTCACCGTCGCGGGACCTTACGCGGCATGGATGCCGCGTAAGAGCCTACATGGACGTACTTGCGGCGTGTCCCGCGATGGTGGGCGGGCAAGGGCCTTGCAGCCAAGCTGCAAATCATCAGCTCTGCAGCTGATCTATCCGCACTGTCCAGGCTCTCGAAGCACAACGCCAAAGCAATCGAGACTTCGAACCGTAGTCATGTTTAGGCGCGATCAGAGGCGTGAACCAAGAGCTCTGTGAGCGGAGGCTTCAGTCTCCCGCCCTCCTTTCACGGAGAAGCGCGCGCGGTGTCTTTGCCGCTTGCAGGACACGCGGTAAATCCGCCATCGAGCTCCCTGACAGCATCCATGCAGCCCAAGGGGCCTGCTAGAGAGGAAGACATCGCGCCTGCCAACGCTGGTCAAAGCGCTCCCGTGGCGGCCGTGCGCTTGTAAACTGTGTGTCATCTATCAGTTGCAAGGCCATGCCGTGAACCCGATGCGCATCCTGTTGTTGTCCGCCTGCCTGTTCGTGGGGGGCGTGGCGCAGGCCGCCAACGATCTGCCCGGTGGCGGCATCGATGCCGAAGCGTTGTCGCGGCATGTGCGTCTGCTGGCATCGGACGAGTTCGAGGGCCGTGCGCCGGCCAGTGCCGGCGAGCAGCGCACGGTCGATTACCTGGTCGAGCAGTTCAAGGCTGGCGGCCTGCAGCCGGGTGGCGAGCAGGGCGGTTGGACCCAGGCGGTGCCGTTGGTGCGCGCCCAGGTCGATGGCCCGGTGCGCGCCAGCCTGCGTGTCGGCGGCAAGAGCCAGACGCTGGTCAATGGCACCGATGTGACCCTGCAGAGCCTGCGTCCACAGGACGCGGTGCGCTTGAAGCATGCACCGCTGGTGTTCGTGGGCTACGGCATCAGTGCGCCGGAGCGGCAGTGGGACGACTACAAGGGCGTGGACCTGCGCGGCAAGATCGCGGTGGTGCTGATCAACGATGCCGACTTCGAATCCAGCCAGCCTGGCGCCTTCGATGGCAAGGCGGTGACTTACTACGGCCGCTGGACCTACAAGTACGAAGAGGCCGCGCGTCGTGGTGCCGCCGGCGTGTTGATCGTGCACGAGACCGCGCCGGCCGCATACGGCTGGGCGACGGTGCAGAGTTCGGGCCTATCGCCGTTGTTCGATATCGAACGCAGCGATGCCGATGCGAAGGCGCAGCATGTGCCGGTGCGTGGCTGGATGCAGCAGGCGTTGGCGGTGTCGCTGTTCCAGCGCGCCGGGCTGGATTTTGCGCAGGCCAAGCAGCGCGCGCAGCAGCGCGACTTCGCCCCGGTGGCATTGGGCGATGCGACGCTGTCGGTGGACTTCAAGCTCAAGCGCGAGCGCGTGGTCACGCACAACGTGGTGGCCAAGCTCACCGGCAGCCAGCATCCGGACGAGACGGTGATCTTCTCCGCGCACTGGGATGCCTTCGGCGTGGGCAAGGCCGATGCCGGCGGCGACACGGTGCGGCGTGGCGCGGTGGACAACGCCACCGGCGTGGCCAGCGTGCTGGAACTGGCGCGCGTGTTCGCGGCCGGCCCCAAGCCGCAGCGCACGCTGTATTTCATCGCGTTGACGGCGGAAGAGAAGGGCCTGCTCGGCGCCAACTATTACGCCGCGCATCCGCTGGCGCCGCTGGACAAGACCGTGGCGGTACTCAACATGGAGATGTTCAGCCCCGATGGCCCCACCCGCGATATCGCCTCGTGGGGACGCGGACGGGTGTCGCTGGAAGGCGATCTGGAAACCGCGGCCAAGGCACGCGGCCGCAGCTATTCGCCGGACCCGAATCTGGAAGCGGGCTTCTTCTACCGCGCCGACCATTTCGCCTTTGCGCGCATGGGCGTGCCGGCGATCACCGCCGGTCCCGGGCTGGACATGCTCGACGGCGGCGTGGCGGCCGGCAAGGCGCTGCGCGACAAGTATTTTGCCGAGTGCTATCACCAGCCCTGCGATCGCTGGACCCCGCAATGGGATGCCAGCGGCCACGCGGCCGACACCACCCTGGTCTACGACGTCGGTGTGGCGCTGGCCAACGGCCGGCAGTGGCCGAGCTGGCAGGACGGTTCGGAGTTCAAGGCGATCCGCGCCAGCAGCGACGCCGCGCGCAAGTAGGGCCGGTGGTGTGCAAACGCCTGGTGCTTTCGAGCCCGGGCGTCGGGCGATCGGCGAGGCGAACGTCAGTGCATCCGGCCATTGCGTGGCGGTTGGTCGAGCCGGCCTGCGGCGACCGCGCCGCCTATTTGCGGCACGGGTAGCGCTTGGCCAACGCCTGCACGATCAACGCAGGTGCGGCCTCGTCCAGGCGTGCATCGGGTAGCGCGCCGATATCGCTGATGATCGCCTGCATGTCCGGCGGGCCGCTCTTGCCGGCCGGCATGCACCATTGCGTGCGGTAACTGCTGCTGGCGACGCCGAGCAGGTAAGCGCCGGCGCGGTTCGCCGAGAGCATGACCTTGAGCTCGGTTTGTTCGGGCGCGATCTCCGGCGCCAACGAACCGTCCAGCCCGGCCTCGAGGAGCTTGCGCCCGCTGGGCTCCCAGGGTTCGGGCACGCGTGCCAATGCACTGGCCGATAGCACGGTCAGGGCGGCCAACATCAACCAGGGGACGCGACGCTGCATATGCACTCCGGGCCGGGGATCAATGCGCACCATACCGCGGCAGGCGCCCGAGAGGCGTACGACGTTGGCGTGGGCAGGTGATCTAGAATTGAAGCTTCCGCTGTATTTGGCAATCTTCGATGTCCTCTTCACACGATGCTGTGGCGCCTGCGCGCAGCGGCCTGGTCGTTGTCGCGTTGTTGCTGGTCTATGTGGTCTGGGGCTCGACCTATCTGGCGATCCGCTTTGCGTTGGAAGGCGGCGCGCTGCCGCTGACCATGGTGTCCGGGGCGCGCTTCATCGTGGCCGGCACGGTGCTGTATGCGGTGCTGCGCTGGCGCGGGGTAGCTGCGCCGACGCGCGCGCAATGGAAGAACGTGGCGATGATGGGCGCGGCCCTGTTGCTGCTGGGCAACGGCATGGTGGTGCTGGCCGAGCGCAGCGTGTCGTCCGGCCTGGCCGCCACCTCGGTGGCATCGGTGCCGCTGTGGATGGCCTTGTTCGGCGCCTTGCGCGGGCAGCACGCCAGCCGTGGCGAATGGCTGGGTATCGTGATCGGCTTTCTGGGCGTGGTCTGGCTCAACGCCGGCAGCAGCCTGACCGCCACGCCGGGCGGGCTGGTGTTGTTGCTGATCGCGCCGATCGGCTGGGCCTTCGGCTCGGTGTGGTCGCGCGGACGCGACCTGCCGTCGCCGTTCATGACTGCCGCCGGGCAGATGTTGTGCGGCGGCGTGTTGCTGGTCAGCACCGGCCTGCTGATCGGCGAGCGCCCACAGAGCCTGCCGACCTCGCAGGGGCTGCTGGCCGTGGCCTATCTGTGCGTGTTCGGCTCGATCGTGGCGTTTACCGCCTACGTGTGGCTGCTGCATCACGTGCGCCCGGCGTTGGCCGGCAGCTACGCCTACGTCAACCCGGTGATTGCGGTGGCGTTGGGTGCCTGGCTGGGGCATGAGCGTTTCAGCGCGCACGACATCGGCGCGATGGCGGTGATCCTGTCCGGCGTGCTGGTGGTGACCCTGGCCAAGGCGCGGCGATGACGGCGGTCTCGCCGACCGAGGCGCGTCGCGGGCTGTTGATCACCGCATCGACCTTCGTGATCTGGGGCCTGGTGCCGCTGTACTGGCACCTGCTCAAGGCGGTGCCGTCGCTGCAGATCATCGCGCACCGCATCGTCTGGAGCGCGCTGTTGGTGGTGGCGTGGTTGCTGGCCAGCTCGGGCCTGCGCTGGTGGCGCGCCATCGCCGCGCAGCCGCGCGCGCTATGGATGCTGGCCGGCAGCAGCGTGGCGATTGCGTTCAACTGGGGCCTGTATATCTGGGCGATCAACGCCGGGCACGTGATCGAGGCCAGCCTGGGGTATTTCATCAATCCGCTGCTGAGCGTGTTGCTGGGCGTGCTGGTGCTGAAGGAACGCCTGCAGCGCATCCAGTGGGTGGCGGTGGTGTGTGCGGCGGTGGGCGTGCTGTGGCTGACCCTGGATGCCGGTGCGCCGCCGTGGATCGCGCTGGGGCTGGCGTTCTCGTTCGGTGCCTACGGCCTGCTGCGCAAGCTGGTGGCGGTGGATCCGGTGGCCGGGCTGGGCGTGGAAAGCGTGTACCTGTTCGTGCCGGCGCTGCTGCTGGCGGGCTGGGGCGAGCAGGGCCATGGCGGCGCCTTCCTGAGCGGTTGGGACCTGCGTACCGATCTGCTGCTGATCGTCGGCGGCGTGCTGACCGCGGTGCCGCTGATCGGGTTTGCGTATGGCGTGCGGCGGATTCCGCTGTCGCTGGTGGGCATCCTGCAATACATCGCGCCGAGCCTGCAGTTGCTGCTGGGCGTGTGGTTCTTCCACGAGCCGTTCGATCAGGGGCGCGCGATCGGATTTGCCGCGATCTGGGTGGGGCTGCTGCTGTTCGTCGGCGATAGCCTGTGGCGGCAGCGGCGGCCGGTGGTGGTGACGCCTTAAGCATCGGCCGATGCGCGATCCGGGCAATCGCGCAGCGGCTGCGTTGCGCGGTGGGCAGCAGCGCGGTGCGCGCTTCGACAGCCTGCCGTTGCGCAGCTCCTGCCTGGATTCAGGGCGAGCAACAGACGACTGCGTTCACCGCGGTGCGGGTGCAGTCATCGGCATGTCATTCAGACCCACCGTTTCGGAACGCGCGGTCCGCTCCCGCCTGACGACCGTTCGCGACCTTCGTCCACCGCTCTCAGCCGCGCGGCGCCAACGCCGGTGTCGCCACCGCCAGCGTGGAGGTCGGCAGTGCCTGCGGCGCGGGGCAGTGGCCTGGATCCTGTTGCGTCTGCGCCAGCCACTGGTCGATCGGCCCACCCAGCAGATCCAGCCGCAGCGGCAGGCTCAGATGGGTTTCGCCAGGCAGCTCGACGTAGTGCGCGCGCGGGCTGGCCAGCGCCAGCGCACGCCCATGCGCGACCGGGATGTGCTGATCGGCATCGCCGTGCACCAGCAGCACGCAGCTGCGCGTGTCGGCCAAGGCCTGCGTGACGTCGACGTGGTCCAGGTCCAGCTGCAGCTGGCGGTCGGCGGCGGCGATCACCGCATCGATATCCTGGTCGGCATAGCGCCAGCGCGCATACGCGGCCACCGCCTGCCCACGCCAGCCATTCGGTTGGCTGGCGAGCAGGTGCGGGACCATGTCGCGAATGCCGCGCCCGGCGTTGGCGAAGGATTCCATCGCCACCACGCCGGTCACGCGCGGCCCGAGCTTGTCGGCGGTGAACAGCGCGGTGGCGGCGCCGTAGGAAATGCCGAACAGGTACAGCGGGCCACGGATCTCGCCACGCGGTTGCAGTGCATCGAGCACGTCGATGACGTCGTCGGATTCGCGCGTGCCGTAACCGGACGGGCCACCGCCGGAATGGCCATGGTTGCGCAGGTCGATGGTGATCACCCGGTAGCCGGCCTGCGCCAGCTCCAGCGACCATGGCAGCAGCGAATCGCCATCCATCATCCAGCCATGCAGCAGCACCACGGTGCCGCGCGGCGTCGGTGGGGCCGCGGTGGGCACCTTGAAACTGAAATCGACATCCAGCGCATGCGCCGGATCGTGGCGCTGGCCGAGATAGCGGTAGTGCATGGCGTACTGGCCGGGGTCGATCGCGCGCCAGAAGATCGGCACCTGATCGCGCGTGACCACATGCCCGCTGCGGTTGGGCACCGTGGCGATGGTGGCGGCAATGCGCTCCTCATCCAGCAATGGCGAGGTACCGCCGGGCGCAACCAGGCGCTCGCTGAGCGAGGTGGAGGACGAGGAACAGCCGGCCAGCCACAGGCAGGCGCAGGCCAGCAGAATCAGGCGCGTCATGGGCGAAGATCGATGGATGCAACGGCCGGGCAGCCTACGGCCTGCCCGACCCGCGCATCTACCGCACTGCAGTGACAGAACGATGACAGCCCGCACTGCGTTCAGCCGCAGCAGCGCACTTGCTCCGCGTTGGCTGTCACCAATCCCCACTCCCGATTCCCGATTCCCGATTCCCGGCGGGCCAAGGCCCGCGCTACACCTCACGCAAGGCAGTGGTGATCGGCAACCGCGCCGCGCGCAAGGCCGGGAACAGCCCGCCGACCAGGCCAATGCCCAGCGCCCATTTGAGCCCGCTCCACAACAGCTCCGGCGAGACCTTGAACTGGAACACGATCTGGCTGAAGTTGCTGCCCAGCGTGGACACGCTGTAGCCATTGAAGATGGCCCAGGCGATCAGGCCACCGAGCAAGCCGCCCAGCAGCGCCAGCAACATGGTCTCCAGCATCAGCGCCATGATCACCGGCGTGCCGCGGAAACCGATCGCGCGCATCGTGGCGATCTCGCGCGCGCGCGTGGCCACCGCCGCATACATGGTGTTGAGCGCGCCGAACACCGCGCCCACCGCCATGATCGCGCCGATCACCGTGCCCAGGATGCTGATCAACCTGTTCAAGCCACCGCCCTGTTTGCCGTAGTAGGCACGGGTGGTTTCCACATCCAGTTTGAGCCGCGGATCGGCGCCCATGGCGGTCTTGAACTGGCTGAAACCGGCCTTGCCGGCGGTGCGCACGCTGATCGACTGGTAGGCGCTGCGGTTGTAGGTGGTGGCCAGCGTCTGCGCATCGGTCCACAGCTCCGAATCGTGCGCATCGCCGGAGGCGAACACGCCGACCACGGTCCATTGTTGGCTGCCGAGAGTGAGCGTCTTGCCCAGCTGCAGTCCGCGGAACTGAGTCAACGCGCCCTTGCCGACCACGATCTCGCGCAGGCCAGGGGTGAAGCGCCGGCCCTGCACCAGCCTGACCTTGTCGTGCACCGCCCAGGCCTGTTCGCCCACGCCACGCAGTTGCGCGTTGACGTCGGTGCCATCGGATCTGGAGGCGATGTTGACCACCTGCGAGAGCTCCGGCGACAACAGCGGGCGGCCCCTGGCATCGGCGGCGATGCCGGGCAGGCTGCCGATCAGCGGCACCAGGTCGCGGGTGATCACCGAGTTGGTTTCGGCCTGCGAGCCGCCGCGCAGAACAATCGCGGTGGTGTCGTCGCCGGTGCTGTTGAGCGTGGCCTGAAACCCCTGGCCCATCGCCAGCATCGCCACCAGCACGCCGACCACACCGGCGATGCCGACCACGATCACCGAGCTGGCACCCCAGCGTTGCGGCAGCGTGGCGATGCCGATACGTGCAGCGGCCAACGACAGCCGGCCGCTGCGCGTGACAACCAGCCACACCGCCAGCAAGGCGGCGGCGACCAGCACGCCGATCCACGGCAGCGCGATCCACACGGCCAACCCGACGGCCAGCGACACGACCGACAGCAGATTGACCAGACGGTTCTTCCATTGGGTTTGCATTTGCCTGCTCCTGTCAGCGGCCGGCGAGGGCATCGACGATCTTCAAGCGCTGCGCGCGTCGCGCCGGCAGCACACCCACCACGATGCCGATGCCGGCCATCAGGCCCAGCCCGACCAACCAGGTCTGCAGCGGCACGCCCTGCACCGGCATCACCCCGCCGCTGCGTGCGGCCACCAGCGGAATCACCAGCGACGCCAGACCCATGCCGATCAACCCGCCCAGGCCGATCAACAGCACCGACTCCACCATCACCAGACTCAACACGGTGCGGTCCTGAAAGCCCAGTGTCTTGAGCGTGGCCAGCTCCGGTATGCGCTCGCGCACCGCCTGCGCCATGGTGTTGCCGGTCAGCAGCAGCAAGGTGAAGAACACCGCGGCCATGATCGAGGTGACGATCAGGCCGATATCGGCGAACTGTTTGATGAAGGCCTGCTGGAACGCCGATTCGGTCTGCGACTTGGTTTCATGATCGGAGTTGGCCGACAACGCGTCGATCGCCTGCGCCACACGCGAGGCCTGGTCGGCGTTGCGCAACGTCACCGTGTACCAGCTGACCCTGCTCTTGATGTAGTCGTTGGACTCGTCGAAGTATTTCCAGTTCATCATCAACTGGCGTTCCTGATTGGCCGCCACCGCGCGGTCCTTCATGCGGAAGATGCCGACCAGTTGCAGCGGCCAGTCGTTGCTGCCGCCACGCGGGAAGATGGTGGCCTGCAGCGGAATGGTGTCGCCGATCTTCCAGCCATTGGCCTTGGCCAGGGTCTCGCCGACGATGGCGCCGGTGCGCGTGGTCTGGAACGCCTTGAGCTGCTCCTTGGGCAGCTCGTACTCGCTGTAGACGTCGAAAAAATTGGGCGCTACCGAAAAGTTCGGGAAGAAATTCTTCGGGTCGCGGTAGATGCCGCCGAACCACATCGCCGAGGTCACATCGCGCACGCCCGGCACGCTGCGGATCTGCGGCTCCAGGCTGATCGGCAGCGATTGGGTGATCGACAGGCGCGAGGCCACCACCAGGCGGTTCACGCCGCTGACGCTGCCGCCGGAGGTGAAGGCCACGCGCACCGAATCGAGCATGCCGAACAGCAGGAACGCCGCCACCACCGACAGCAAGGTCAACAAGGTGCGGGTCTTGCTGCGGAACAACTGCGCCCACACCAGCCAGAGATACTTCATGGCAGCACTCCCTTAGAGCACGAGCGGCGCATCGGCCAGCTCGCCCTTGTCCAGATGGATGGTATGGGTGGCGTACTCGGCGGCCTTGGGGTCGTGGGTCACCATCACGATGGTCTTGCCGTGTTCGCGGTTGAGTTCCTGCAGCAGGCGCAGGATCTCCTCGGCGTTATGGCGGTCCAGATCGCCGGTGGGTTCGTCGCAGATCAGGAACGTGGGGTCGGACACGATCGCGCGTGCAATCGCCACGCGCTGCTGCTGGCCGCCGGACAGTTCGCTGGGCTTGTGGTTGCGGCGTTCCTGCAGGCCGACCAGGGTCAGGGCGATTTCCGCATTGCGCTTGCGTTGCGCGGCGTTGAGCGCGGTGAGCAGCAACGGCAGCTCCACGTTCTTTTGCGCGGTGAGCATCGGCATCAGGTTGTAGAACTGGAACACGAAGCCGACGTGGTGACTGCGCCAGGTCGCGAGCTGGCCGCCGCTCATGCGGTCGATGCGCTCGCCCTGGATCTCGATCTCGCCACCGCTGGGGTTGTCCAGCCCGCCGATCAGATTGAGCAAGGTGGTCTTGCCCGAGCCGGACGGACCCATCAGCGCGACGAAGTCGCCACTGGCGATTTCCAGGTCGATGCCGTGCAGCACCTGCACCTGCTCGGGGCCGCGTTGGTAGGTCTTGGTGATGTTGCGCAAGCTGACGAGAGCGGTCATGGCGACTCCTGGCGGTGCAATGGAAAGAGGCAAGCGCGATGCGGCATGGCGACCGCGATTGCATGAGGCGGCAACACGGCGATGCGGTGACGGTGAGGCGGCAAGACGGTGCGAGGCTGGATGACGACAGACGCAACTGCTGGGACATGCGCGACGACGCATGGCGGCGACAAGCCAGGCGGCTAGGTCTGCACTGACCGATGACGCCGCTGGCTGTGGATCACCAACGCCGCTGTGATCGTTGCTATGTGGCTGCATCGCCTTGCGCGATCGCAGGGCCATCCAGGTGCCACGATCGCATCAGCCATTGCCGCCACCGTGGGCGCCGCGCTCCCCGGAGCGGCGTCGCTGCCCAGCTGGTGACTGCAGTGACCGGCGCAGTTACTCGGCAGCGGCCGCGTCGGCTTCGGCCACCGTGTCGCCGTCTTTCAGGCCTTGCGGCGGATCCAGCACCACAGTGTCGCCCGCACTCAAACCCGACACCACCTGGCGGTCCTCGCCCATCACCATCCCGGGAGTGACCGTCTTCATGCTGACGGTGTTGCGCTCGCCGACCACGAACGCGACCGTGCGCGTGTCGCGTTCGACCAGTGCCGCAGCCGGCACGCGCACGCCTTGCGGCTTGCTGGCCTCCTGCGTATTGGCCCGTTCCAGAAAGCTCACCCGCACGCCCATCTCCGGCACGATGCGCGGGTCCTTGAGCTTGAGCGCCACGCGCACCTTCACCGTGGCCTTGCCGCGGTCGGCAGTGGGAATGATGGCGATCACCTCGCCGGGAATCTTCCATTCCGGGTACGCGTTGAGCACCGCTTCCACCGGCATCTTCGGCTGCACGCGGCCGATGTAGGACTCGCCCACTTCCACTTCGATCTCCAGCGATTCCATGTCCACGATGGTGCCGATGCCGGTGCGGGTGAAGCCGCCGCCGGCCGACAGCGGCGAGACGATTTCGCCGGGCTGCGCGGCCTTGGCGGTGACCACGCCGGCAAACGGCGCACGCACCACGTTGAAGTCCGAGCGGATTGCCGAGATCGCCAGCTGGTCCGATGCCACGCGCACATTGCGTTGCGCATTCTGCAGCTGTGCGCGCAAGGCATCGCGCTGTGCGGTGGCCTGCTCGTACTGCGAGCGCGACACCAGTTGCGCACCGACCAGCGATTGCAGCCGCGCCGCATCGGCATTGGCCACTGCCAGTTGCGCCTGCATGTTGTCGACCTGGCTGCGTGCGGCCGACAGCTGCGATGCCGACAGCGTGCGCTGCGCATCGGCATCCAGCGGGTCCAGCGTGGCCATCACCTGGCCTTGTTCGACGCGCATGCCTTCTTCGATCATCACCTCGCGCACCTTGCCGGTGACCTGCGCCGACACCGTGGCCATGCGCCGCGCCACCACGTAGCCCGATGCGTCCAGCACCGAGGCACTGCTGCTGCCGGCGCTGATCGCCACCACCGCTGCGGTCTGTACCTTCGCCACCGGGCGGCGGGTGAACCACCACGCCGCGGCCGCCAGCAGCACGATGACGATCACGGCGGCGATGACCCAGCCGCCGCGCCGTGCAGGTTGGGGGGCGGCAGGACGCTGGCGGTCGATGCGGAGTTGCTTGAGCAGATCGGCGGAAGTATTCATCGATGACCAGGACGGGATGCTGCGCGAAATGTGACCGGCCGCAGGCGGCGCCGCAAGCTGCCGGAAGTCACCAATGCGATCGCGGCGACGAACGGTAGCGCGACCAACGCTGCTGCCAGGTGCTGCGCAGCATGCGACCGCGATGGCGGCATCCACCAGTGACAGCTGTCACCTGCCGTGCATGACAGCGGCAACTGGCCGCGCCCTTCAGGATGGGCGAGGCTGCAGCATCGGGCGCCCGGTCGGGCCCGGCAGTGGCAGAATCCGATCACCCACATGGACCCACCCCGATGCGCGTGTCGTTACCCGCCTGGCTTCGCCCCGCCGCCAATTCGCAGGTTGCCGCGCGGCTGGCGCAGGGCCAGTCGCCGTGGATGGATGGCGTGCATCTGCTGTGGTCGAGCTGGGTGTTCGTGGTGCCGGTGTTTTCCTCGCGGGGGTACGACAGCACCTGGCTGCTGTGCACCCTGCTGTCGTATCCGGTCTTCCTGCTGCTGTATGCGCGCATGTTGCTGGCGCCGCGCGGCACCCTATATCGCTATGCCTGGGCGATGGGTGTGCTCAGTGCCGCGTTGCTGCCGGTGTATCCCTCGGGAATCAGCTATTTCGTCTTCGCCTGCCTGAGCCTGCCCCCGTCCACACGGCAGGCCCTGTGGCGGCACTTCGCGATGCTGGTGGTGATGAACGTGCTCTACCTGGGCTGGGCGCACTGGCTGGGAATGCGCCTGCAATCGCTGGTGTGGCTGCCGGTGTCGGTGCTGGGCATGGCCGGTGTCGGTGCGGTGTACAGCATCAACGAACGCAAGGACGCGTTGCTGCGCCTGTCGCAGGACGAAGTGCGCCGGCTGGCCGCCACCGCCGAGCGCGAACGCATCGGCCGCGACCTGCACGATCTGCTCGGCCACACCTTGTCGCTGGTGGCACTCAAGTCCGATCTGGCCGCGCGCCTGATCGCGCGCGATCCGCAGGCCGCGCGCGGCGAGATCGATGCGGTGGCGCAGATTTCGCGCGATGCCCTGGCGCAGGTGCGGCGTGCGGTCACCGGCATTCGCGCCGCCGGGCTGGTGGCCGAGCTGGCGTCGGCGCGGGTACTGCTGGAGATGGACGGCATCGTGCTGGAACACGCACTGGAAACGCTGGCCTTGCCGCCCGAACACGAAACCGCACTGGCACTGGTGGTGCGCGAAGCGGCCACCAATGTGCAACGGCATGCGCAGGCCAGGCGGATGCGCGTGAGCCTGCGCGCGCAGGGCGAGCAGGCGGTGCTGGACATCAGCGACGATGGGCGTGGCGGGGTGATCGTGCCCGGCAATGGCCTGGACGGCATGCGCACACGCCTGCACGGCCTGGGCGGCGCGCTGGAAGTGGAAGCGCTGCCGCGCGGCATGCGCCTGCGCGCCAGCGTGCCGTTGCCGCAGCCCACGCTGGCGACGGCGCAGCCGCCCTTGCCGGTGCCGCTGCTGCCACCGTCGCGCTGATCGCGCACACGTCCACCGCATTGCACGCAATGCACGGCGGGCCCAAGCGCTGCTATCGTGCGCCACCGTTGTCTGCATATGAGCGCGCGCGATGATCCGGGTGTTGTTGGCCGAAGACCAGGCGCTGCTGCGTGGCGCGTTGGTCGCCTTGCTTGGGCTGGAAGACGATATCGAGGTGGTCGGCAGCGCAGGCGATGGCGAAACTGCCTGGCGCGAGCTGCAACGCCTGCAGCCGGACGTGCTGATCACCGATATCGAAATGCCTGGCCTGACCGGTTTAGAGCTGGCCCAGCGCATCCAGCGCCAGGCACTGCCGGTACGGGTGATGATCGTCACCACCTTCGCCCGCCCGGGATTTCTACGCCGCGCGCTGGATGCCGGTGTGGCGGCGTATCTGCTCAAGGACGCGCCGGCCGAACAACTGGTCGGCGCCCTGCGTCAGGTGCAGCGTGGCGGGCGGGTGATCGACCCACAACTGGCGCTGGACGCCTGGGTCGAAGCCGATCCCTTGAGCGAACGCGAGCGCACGGTGTTGCGGCTGGCCGGCGAAGGCCGCTCGGCCAGCGAGATCGCGCAGCAATTGCAGTTGTCGCATGGCACGGTGCGCAATTACCTGTCCGAATGCATCGGCAAGCTGGGCGTGGCCAATCGCATCGAAGCGTATCGGCTGGCGCGGCAGAAAGGCTGGCTGTGACGCAGTGACGCAGGCGCGTTGCGCTGTCAGCGAGCGCGGCAATGAATGGCATGCTGCGCCGCGTATCCGTTGTGCATTGCTGCCTGCCGCTATTCCAAATAACGCGAAAAGCATGCCGCGCAGGCGCGGGTACACTGCCGGGCCAGAACGATCCCTGCGAGCGAACGGCATGAAATCCCTGTGGCTGTTGGGCCTGCTGATGGTGTGCGCATTCAACGCGTCTGCCGAGCAATTCAAGATCCTGGTGGCGGCGATTCCCAACCAGTATCACCACGACTATATCCCGGTCGCCAAGCCGCAATTCGAAGCGATGGCGCGCAAGCATTATGTCGAGTTGGTGTGGGCGTGGAATGCCAAGGCCTTCGATGGCGATCTATCGCAATACGCGGCGATCGTGCTGCTCAATACGCCGGCCACCGATCTGGATCCCACGCAGCGTGCGAACTTTCAGGCCTACGTGCGCAACGGCGGCGGCGTGGTGGCGGTGCACAAGGCGTTTGCGATCAAGCGCGGCGACTGGGAATGGTACGACCATCTGATCGGCCGCTCGTTCCGCACCCATCCGTACATGCAGACCGCGATGGTCGACGTGGTGGACGCCAACTTCCCGGCCACTGCCGGCCTGCCCGCGCGCTGGGTGTGGACCGACGAATGGTACGAATACGATCCGCCGTACAGCGACGACCTGGTCACGCTGATGACGGTGGACGAAACCAGCTATGACCCCACGCTGATCTGGCCGGGCCAGGTCGCCAAGGGCATGGGCAAGCAGCACCCGGTGGCCTGGTACCACCATTTCGAAGGCGGCCGCGTGTTCGCCACCGCGCTCGGCCACCTGGCCGAGGCCTACAACGACCCGCGCTACCTGGAGCATCTGTACGGCGGGATTTACTGGGCCGCCACCGGCAAGGGCATCCAAGCATCCGCGCCAGCGGCCAAGACAAAACGCCAGCATTAAATCCTAGCCCCTCTCCCGCCGGGAGAGGGGTGAGGGTGAGGGTGCGCGGCAACGCCACTCCAGATGGCGGTCAACCCGATGCTTCGCCCGTACCCGCATCCGCCCCTGCGGGGGCACCTTCTCCCGGCGGGAGAAGGGAGCCGACGCCCGTCCATCAACGCGCAGACCGCTCGCCACGCGCCATGCTGGAAAACACGCCATCGCGGCGCACCCAGGCATGGAACAGCGCCGCGCTCAGATGCCCCAATACGGTGGCGAACAACAGATACGCCAACCAGCCATGCGCGCTCCGCAACCAGGCGTACAGCGCTGGATCGTGCGGCGCGATCGCCGGCAGGTTCGCGCCCGGCCACAGCACGATCGGATAAGCGCCGGCCGACAGCATCGCCCAGCCTATCAACGGCATGCCCAGCATCAGCGCATACAACAACCAGTGCGAAGCGGTCGCCGCGGCCTTCTGCCAGGCCGGCAGGTCGGCCGGCAGCGGCGGCGGGCGGTTGCGCAGGCGATTGATCAGCCGCAGCACCGCAAGGATCAGGATCGCAATGCCCAAGGGGCGATGCAGATCGATCAACCACGGCCGCTGCGTCACCGAAGCCACCATGCCCACGCCGACGAACAGCATGGTCAGGATCATCGCGGCCATCAACCAATGCAGCACGCGTGCGGGCAAGTTGAAGTGGGTGTGGCTGCTCATTGGCGTGCTCCCTGGCCGGTGGCGGCGCTGCCTGTGCCATTGGCGATCTCATGCTCGCGCCGGTTGAACGATTGCGAATACACCGACGAGCGCGCCGCCAGGATCGGGTCGTTGGATCCGGCAATGCCCTTGGGCAGGATCAGCGGGTCGTAATTCAGGTCGCGGCACGGGCCGGTGGCCTGCGGCTCGGCATGGTCGATCGATACCGTGCCGGCGACGATCTGCTTGCGGCTTTCCGGCCATGGCTGCGAGGGATCGTCCACCGCATCGCCCGGCTCGGCCACGGTCAGCACCAGGTCCCAACGCAGCGGCCCCTGCGCCAGGCGCGTGCCCAGATCGGTGGCGAGAAAATCGCCATCGGCCTGCGCGCGCTGTTCGGCGCTGAGCTCCTGGAACGGGGTATGCGGACGCATCGACCAGCGGATGTAGCGCTCGCGTCCATCGGCGGCAATCGCGCGGAACGCATTGACCCCGTTGTATTGCGTATTGGCCCAGCTGTTGGACCACGGTGCGGTCTTGGCCCACTGCTGGAACTTGGCCGCTTCCGGATACTGCTTGCCGAACGCGGCCAGCTTGGCCGGATCTGGCTTGCCGGTAGCCGGGTCCGGCCGCGATGCCACGTTCAATGCCTGGAAACCGGCCGGCGTGGCCACCACGAAGAACGGAAAACTATTCATCGCGGTGCGCCATTCCTGCCCGTCGTCGCTGCGCAACAGCAATGCCATGCTGCGTACGCGTGCCGCACCATCGGCGCCATGCGGGTCGCCGCCGCCGATCGACAGGCGCCCGAGCACCGGCGTACTGGCCTGGCTGAAGATGCGTGCCGACGACAGCCAGGTGGCCTTGCCGCTGGACTTGAAGTCCCCGCTCACACACACGCCCTTGGTATGTGCGCGGCGAAAGCCCGGATGCGGCGGCCCGCTGGCCTCGATGGTGTCGGTCATGCGCGCGGCGGTCAGCCGGTCGCCACCGATCCAGCCGGCGGTCCAGGCGAACGCAACCGCCAGGCCGCCGGCAATCGCGGCGATCCCCAGCAAGGGCGCCACGCGAACGCGTCCATGCTGTGGCGGTGGGGAAGGAGGTGGCAAGGTCATGGCTGGCTCCAGGGGTCGGTGCGGTGAGTGGTCGATGCAGTGAGACGACGTGCAGGCCGGCTTATTCCCGTGATCGCCCAGGCGTTGTGGCACGCGCATCGAACGTGGGAATAGTCCACGCTCCAGCGCGTCTACTGTGTGATGCCACCACCAAACCTGCCGATGGATGCTCTGGACGATGACCAACTGCGTGCCGTGCTGCCGGCGCTGCGTCGCTTCGCGCGCTCGCTGAGCGGCGAGCCCGCCAGCGCCGACGACCTTGTGCAGGCCACGCTGGAACGTGCGCTGCGGCGTTGGCGCACCCGCCATACCGCCGAGGCCCTGCAGCCGTGGCTGTTCGCCATCCTGTACCGGCAGTTTCTGGACGGGCAGCGCCGCGCCGCGCGCTGGCAGCGCGTGGTGGGCCTGTTCGCACCGCAGCAGCCCAGCCAGTCCGCATCGGCCGAGCAGGTGCACGACGGCCGCGCCATGCTGGCCAGCCTGGCGTTGCTGCCGCCGGAACAGCGCGCCTTGCTGCTCCTGGTCAGCGTGGAGGGTTTCAGTTACCGCGAGGTGGCCGACACCCTCGGCATCCCGATCGGCACGGTGATGTCGCGGCTGTCGCGCGCGCGCGAACGCCTGCGTGCATTGAACGAAGGCCACGTGCGCCACGCACCTGCATTGAGGATCCTGAAATGACCAGCACCCCGCCGCCTGACGAACACGCACTGCACGCCTATGTCGATGGCCGGCTGGAGCCGGCGCAACGCGCAGCGGTGGCCGCCTGGTTGCAGGCGCACCCGGCGCAGGCCGCGCGCGTGGCCGGCTGGAAACGCGATGCCGAAGCGCTGCGCGCCGCGCACGCCGGCCTGGAGCCGGAGATGGCCACGCTGGCGCTGACGCCTGCAGCGATTCGCCGTGGCCTGCAGCAACGCCGCCGGACCCTGGTGGCCATGGCCGCCAGTTGCGTGCTGGCGCTGGGCCTGGGCACCGGGCTGGGCTGGCAGTTGCGCGAGAGCCGGCTCGCCATTCAGCGCGTGCCGATGGCTGATGCAGTGGCCGCCTACCGCCTGTTTGCCGATGTCGACGCGCATCCGGGCGTTGCGTTGGAGGTGCAGCGCCGTACGGAATTGGAGCCGTGGTTGCGCACGCATTTCGGCAATGCCGGTGTGGTGCCGGATCTGCGCGCGCAGGGCTATGTGCTGCGCGGCGGGCAGCTGCTTTCCACGCCCGAAGGCGCGGCAGCGATGCTGGTCTACAGCGATGCCGACGGCGCGCGTATCGGTCTGTATCTGCGTCCGCGCAGCGGGCCGATGCCCACCGGCGAACGGCGCGATGGCCGTCTACTGGCGCAGTACTGGGCCGAAGGCGAGACCGCGTTTGCGCTGGTCGGCCCGGCGACGCAGACACGCATGCGCACGATCGCACCGTTGCTGCGCAGCCAGGGATGACCGGCGCGACTCAAGCTGCGTGCTGATGGCCCGCGCGCTTGCGTGCGCGGCGAGCTCAGCGAGCTCAGCCGCCGTAGCGTTGCTGGAGCATCGCAAAGGCCGAGCGCAGCGCCAGCGCCTCGCCGCCCGCCGGGCGGCCGGGGCGGTCGCTGTCGTTCCAGGCATACACGTCCAGATGCGCCCACAGCTGGCCCGGCGCGACAAAGCGCTCCAGGTACAGCGCGGCGGTGACCGCGCCGGCCATGCGCGAGCCGGCGTTGGCCATGTCGGCGACATGGCTGTTGAGGTAACGCAGATACGGGCGCCATAGCGGCATGCGCC
The DNA here is from genome assembly GCF_009835065.2 of Xanthomonas sp. LMG 8993. NCBI lineage: Bacteria > Pseudomonadati > Pseudomonadota > Gammaproteobacteria > Lysobacterales > Lysobacteraceae > Xanthomonas > Xanthomonas sp. LMG 8993. The sequence goes on from NZ_QVIF02000013.1 coordinate 90,621, forward strand.
AGACCGGGTCGCGGGTCTGCTCGCCGGCACGCAGCCAGGCCTGCGCCAGCGCATCGTCGTTGGCGAACAGCGCGGGCAGGTCCGGCCCCAAGGCGATGCGTGCGGCACCGGTGAGCGTTGCGAAATCCAGGATCAGATCGGGGCGCTGCTCGGTGGCGTAGCTCAGCGCATCGCACAGCACCAGGCGGCCTTCGGCATCGGTGTTGTCCACTTCCACCGTGACGCCGGCGCGGGTGGTGATGACTTCGCCCGGGCGGAACGCATCCGGGCCGACGGCGTTTTCCACCGCGGCAATCAACAGGGTCAGTCGTACCGGCAGCTGCTGCGCCATCACCAGGCCGGCCAGCGCCAAGGCATGCGCCGCGCCGCCCATATCCTTCTTCATGTTGCGCATGCCATCGGCCGGCTTCAGATCCAGCCCGCCGGTGTCAAAGCACACGCCCTTGCCAACCAGCACCAGATGCGGATGCGCCGCATCGCCCCATTGCAGCTGGATCAGCCGCGGCGCCCGGTGCGAGGCACGCCCGACCGCGTGGATGGTGGGGAAGTTCTGCGCCAGCAATTGCTCGCCGACGATGGCATCGACCTGGGCGCCATGCGTTTGCGCCAGTGCGCGCGTGGCCTCTTCCAGATGCTGCGGGCCCATGTCCTCGGTCGGCGTATTGACCCAGTCGCGCACGCGGATGCAGGCCTCGATCAAGGCGCGCGTCTGCGGTGTCGGCGTAGCGGCAAGTTCGGCCGGTGCGCGCGGTACCTTGCGGTAGCGCGAGAAGCGGTACGCACCCAGGCCCCAGCCCAGGTGCAGCAGCGCCTGCTCGCTCTCGCTCAGCGTGTTGGCCAGGGTCCAGCGGCTGGCCGGCGGCAGCGCCATCGGTGCATGCGCGTAGGCGTAGGCATCGGCGCGGTCGCCGATGCCCAGCACCGCGCCGGCCAGCCCCTGTTCGCCCGGCAACAACAGCACGCTGCCTGGCGCGGCATCGAACCGTTGCGCCTGTGCCCACGACAGCACGTGCGTGGGCTGCTCGGCGCACCAACGTGCAAAGCCTTCGCGGTCGAGCACATGCAGCGGCAAGGCTGCGGCATTGGGATCGATGAAACCGGTGAGCTGCGACATGGAAATCCTCGGAGGCGGCGCCATGCGCCGAGCAAAAAGTGGCTCAGGCGGGAAGGCGGATGCCGGCGTGTGCGGGGTCGGGGTGCGGCTGCTGCGCGTCCAGCCAGTCGGCCAGCCCGGTCATGGAGTCGAACTCCAGATCCGGTTGCTGGGTCGGGTGCGACCACTGCGCTCCATCACGATTGATCCAGCAGGCGCGCAGCCCGGCATCCAGCGCGCCCAGCACGTCCATGCGCACGTGGTCGCCCACATGCAGCACCTGTGCCGGCGGTGCATCCAGCCGCGCGCATGCGGCCAGGAAGATGCTCGGATCCGGCTTGGCGCTACCGTGCTCGCGCGAGCCCAGCTGAAACGCGAAGTGATGCATCAGCCCGATGCGTTGCAGATCGGCATTGCCATTGCTGAGCGCCGCCACCGGCACATGCGCGGCGATACGCGCCAGCGCGTCCAGCGCATCCGGGTAGCACTCCACCTGGTTGCGCGCGGCGTAGAAGACGTCGTACGCAGGCTCCAGCAAGGCCAGGTCGCCGCCGCTCTCGCGCAGCGCCATTTCCAGCGTCAACCGCCGCAGCGCGCTGAGGTCATGATGCAGGTGCGGGTTGTCGGCAAAGCTGCGCTCGCGCAGTTCGCGCATTGCCTCTACCGGAAACCGCTCGGCGGTGACTGGACTGTGCTCGCGCATCCAGTCGTACAACACCTGGTCGATCCGCGCCCCGATCGGCGCAAAGGGCCACAACGTATCGTCGAGGTCGAGGGTGATGGCGCTGATGTGGAAGCTCATCGCCAGATTTTACGGTCTTGCGTTGGGATTGGGGAATCGGGATTGGGGATTGGCAACGGCAACTGCGCGGTTGCGTTTACCAATCCCCAATGCCGAATCCCCAATCCCGGCTACTCCAACAGCCTGGCCCAACGCTGCATTCCCTCCACCCGGCTCAGCACCATCTTGATGCAGACCAGCAGCGGTACCGCCAGCAGCAAACCGACCATGCCCCATAGCCAGCCGAACAGCATCAGCGCCAGGATCAGCATCAGCGGCGAGATCGCCATGCGGCGGCCAAGCACGATCGGGGTGACCACCTGGCCTTCGATGGTGTGCAGTGCCAGGTACAGGATCGCCGGCAGCATCGCCGACAAGGTGGTGCGGAATTCCACAAAGCCCATCAGCAGCATCAGCATCACGCCGATCAACGGGCCCACATACGGCGCGAAGTTGAGCAGCGCCACCACCGTGCCCCACAGCAGCGCTTCGGGCAGCGGAATCTTGAGCACATACAGAATTCCGGCGAAGACCAGCCCGACCAGCGTATTGATCACGCTGATGGTGAGCACGTAGCGCGAGACCTCGCGCTCGATGTCCAGCATGATTTCGGTGGTGAAGCGTTGCTGCTGTCGGTTGGGCAGCAAGGCGATCGCATGCCGTTGCAGGCTTTCGCCGTAGACCATGAAGAAGAACGTCAGCAGCACCACCGCAAGCACCGAGGCGGCCAGCTTGGGCGTGCGCACCAGCGCCTTGTAGGGGTCGTCCATCTGCGTGCGCACGATCTGCACGCTGCGCTGGCCATCGCCGCCGGCCGCGCGTGCAAAGTTTTCCGCGGCCTGATTGGCCTGCATCACCGGCTTGGTGAAATCGCGCACGTCGCGCGCGATCTGGCGCATCTGCCGGGGCGCCTGCTGCACCCATTCGGCGGCCGGCCCGGCCAGCTGCGCGGCCAGTGTCACGGTACCGGCTAGGCCCAGGCACAACACCATCAAGGCGCCGAGGAAGCGGGGGATGTACAGCTTGCGCAGACCGCGCAGGATGGGGTTGCCGATCAAGGCAAAGAAGGCGGCTAGCATCACCGGCAGGATGATCGTCTGTGCAGCCCACAGCGTATAACCCACCGCAAGCGTGGCCAGCACCACCAACGAGACCGGTGCGCGTGGGCGTGGTGCCGGTGGCGGCGGGAGTGAATCTGCCGCAGCGGCAGCATCCATAGAATCGACGGGAAGAGTCATGCGCGCCCTGGCAGCAGACTGGCGTGCTGCCAGCGGTGGGCCATTATCAGCCGAACGCGTCAACGCAGCGCACAGAGGGTGTGCGCGTAACGTCAGTCCTTAACAGCATCGGTGGCGGGCTCTGCCGCGCAGCGGGCGGCGGATACCCGCAGCGTGATCCCAAGCGGTGCTCGGGAACGCTTCATTACGCGGCGCGGTCGATCGGTGCCTGCACCACGGTCACCGGCGGATCGGCGGCGACTTCTTCGGCACTGTCTGCAGCACGTTCGGCCTGCTCGGAGGCTTCCTGCGCACGGTGTGCGGTGAACAGCGCAGAGATCGTACTGATCATCTGCAGAATCTTCGGGATACCGCCGAGCTTGCTGGCGATGCTGCCCAATGCCGCCTGCGGTTCGTTGCGGCCGGTGACAAACCCCAGGCCGAAACCAACCACCATGATTCGCAGCGGAGACCACCCGGCACGCCAGGTGTCACGCAATTGTCCCCAATGCAGGCGTGTTTCCTGGGCGCGCCCTTCCACCAGGAATTCGGCGCGTTCCACGCGCTGACGCAAGGTGCCGAACTTCATGTGCGTGCTCCATTGGCAGCCGATGCATTGGCATCGTCGTCATCGCTGCTGTCATCGAAGATGCCCAGCTTGACCAGCTGACGACGTGTTGCATTCAGGCCGGTGTGGTCGAAGTAGAAGAACACCCGCCACGCCGCAATGCCGGTGACCAGCAAGCTGGCCAACGCGGTGAAAAACATCGCCTGGAACCACGACAGGCCGGCGCGTTGCAGCAGCGCGATGATCGCACCTGCCAACAATAACCACGACGACGCGCCAAAGACCACGGCAACGCATGCCCAGGCCAGTCCGCGCCCGAAGGCACTGCGTGCAAGTTGCAAATCGGCAGATACCAGCCGGCGCAACGCGCGGCTGGTGTCCTTGGCCGAGCCCAGCGTGGCGCGGCCGGCTGCGCCGACCGCACGTACGCTTTCGTCCAGTCCTGGCGTTTCCGGCCGCGCGTTGGGCGCGTCGGAGGCGGCAGCTGTAGAGGCCTGGTCGCTCACGACTTAGTTGTCGTTGCTGCGTGCCAGCTTGGCAATGATCCAGCCGGTCGCAAACGCAACGCCGAACGCAGCCAGCGGGCGCTCACGAATCAGATCGGTGGCGCTTTCCAGCAGGTCGTTGCCCTTGCTGACCAGCACGTCGAGCTGTTCCTTGGCAGCGGCGCCGCCGAACTCGGCAGCAGCCATGCCGGCCAGTGCGGTATCGGAGAGCTCCGCCTTGACGTTGGCGCGACCGAGCTTGAGCTCATCTCCTGCGGCGCTGGTGGCGCCCTTGACGGCCTCGCCTGCGGCGCTGGCGGCAGACTTCAGGTGGGTGCTGGCTTCGCTCAGATTTTCTTTCAGCTGGTCGGTATTGGTGGGGCTCATGCGATATCTCCTTCGGTCATTGATGGCAGCCGCGACAGCGTGCGGGCGTGGTGCAGCAATAGCATCGCTACGGTGTAGGAGGTGTTAGTGCGCGCCGATGGCAGTGCACGCCACGTCAACGCATCAACGCGTCGTACTGCGCGTTGCCACGCAGGATGCGCACGACCAGTTGCTGCGGGTTGCGCTGGAAGTTGGCACGCCAGCTGGCCAGATCGGCAAACTCGCCCACGCTGCTGGCCACGATCACATCGCCGCTGACCAGACCATTGGCTGCGGCACGACCGCCGCGTTTGACCTCGCTGACCATGACGCCGGTAATGCCGGACTGGCGCAGCGATTCGGGCAGGTCCACGAAGGTGGCGCCGCCCAGGCGTGGGTCGAGCATGTCGCCGGTGACTGCGCGGTCCTGCTCTTTCAGTTTGGCGGTGAGGGTGAGCGGTTTGCCATCGCGGCGAATCTCCAGCCTGACCGGGCTACCAACCGCCTGCAGGCCTTCATAGTTGTGCAGCGCTTCTGCACTGTCCACGCGCTGGTCGTTTGCCGCCACCACCACATCGCCTGGCTGCACGCCTGCGGCGGCCGCAGCCGACCCTGGCAACACACGCGTCACCAGCGCACCCCGCAACGAATCCACACCCAGGCCCTGCAGCATCTGCTGGGTGAGGTTCTGGGTTTCCAGCCCGAGCGTGCCACGCACCACCACGCCCTTGGTCACCAGTTGCTCCACCACATTGCGCGCCAGGTTGGAGGGGATCGCCAGGCCCAGGCCGATATTGCCGGCCATGCTGCCCTGGGGATTGAAGCTGGCGGTATTGATGCCCACCAACTGGCCCTGCAGGTTGACCAGCGCACCACCGGAGTTGCCCGGATTGATCGAGGCATCGGTCTGGATGAAATTCTGGTAGCCCAGCCCGCGAATACCGCTGCGGCCCACTGCCGAGACGATGCCGGAGGTCACCGTCTGGGTGAAGCCGAACGGGTTGCCGATCGCCACCACGAAGTCACCCACGCGCAGCGCATTGCTGTCGGCCAGCTTGATGTCGGTGAGGTTGTCGGCCTTGATGCGGATCAGCGCGATATCGGTATCGGCATCGGAGCCGATGAAATCGGCCTTGACCGTGCGCCCGTCGCCAAGCGTCACCTGCACATCGTCGGCATTTTCGATGACGTGGTGATTGGTCAGCACATAGCCTTTTTGCGCATCGATGATCACGCCAGAACCCAGCGACTCGTTGATGCGGTCCTGCGGCACCTGCGGAAACAGCCGGCGCAGGATCGGGTCGTTGAAGAACGGGTTGCGCACGCGCACCACTTGCTTGGTATTGACGCTCACCACCGCCGGCATCGCCTGTTGCAGCATCGGCGCCAGCGACGGCACCGGTTGCCCGGCGACGGCGGCCGGCAACGCGGCGGCCGCGGGCAGGCTAAAGGTAGTGGAGGCACCGGCCGGTGCGGCCTCGGCGCGGTTGTCCATCCAGGCGTTGATGCCGGTGGCGGCAAATCCGCCGAAGGCAGCGGCCAGGGAAAGGGTCAGCAAGGTGGGCAGCGGGCGCATGCAACGAGTCCGGGTTACGCGGTGGAAGAGGAATAGGGCGTCTGACTGCGTAAATCAAGCTGAACGAGAGTGCCAGCAGGCAATTTAACGCCTGGTGAAAGCGCCGCCGAGCCCTTGCCGGCGCTGCGTTGACAGTCGCTTGAGCCCGGCGTAGCGTCCGCTTGATCCGATGCCTGTTCAGCATACGCATGCCGCTGCGCATCGCCCGCGTTTTCAGCACTGATGCCCTTAAGGAGGGTCCTATGAGCAACGGCAATGGTGTGACGGCAACCCTGTCCGAGGCTGTCGATAGCGTCAAGAGCACTGCCACCGAACTGGGCGAGACCATCGCCAGCACCACCAGCGACGCGGTGGCCAGCGTGCAGGACGCGGCCGGCACGGCGGTGGCAGAGGCCAAGACCCGCGTCGCCAAGGCCCGCAAGGCCGTGGTCAAGGTCGAACAGCGCGTCGTCGAAAAGGCTGGCGATGCAGCCACCGCGGTCAAGCGCAGCGTGGCCAAGACCAAGCGCTCGCTGGTGTCGGGCAAGGAGGCCGCCAAGGACAAGTTGACCGCCACCAAGGACGCTGCCAAGCAGAAGCTTGCATCTACCAAGGATGCCGCCAAGCAGAAGCTGAGCAGCACCACCGATGCTGCCAAGAAGAAACTGGCCAACACCAAGGCCAGCGCCAAGCAGAAGCTGGAAACCGCCAAGGCCAATGCCAAGGCCGAAGCGGCAGCACTGAGTGCCAAGACCGCGGCCAAGAGCGCAGCGCGCAAGAGCGCGGTGGCCACGGTAGGCGCGCGTGCGGCAGCGAAGAAGGCTGCGGCCAAGGCGGCGCCGGTCAAGAAGCCGGTCGCCAAGACCATCGTCAAGCCCGCCGCCAAGAAGGCACCGGTGGCCAAACAGACCGCCACCAAACAGGCCGCAGTGAAAAAGGCCCCGCTCAAGAAGGCGGTGACCAAGACCACCTTGAAGAAGGCCGCCAAGGTCACCAAAACCCCGGCCACACGTGCCGTGGCCAAGACCACCGCCGCCCGCAAGGCGGTGGGCAAGAAGGTGGCCAAGCGCGTGACGCGTTGATGCTGCGGCACCAAGATGGCATTGCACGCTGACGATGCGTTGGCCGTGCAGACCGACAAAGGCCGGCGCTGTCTGTGCAGCGCCGGCCTTTTCTGTGGTGTGATCGTTAACGAGGCGGTCCCTTGCTTGCTGCGCTCATGTGATCGGGCAAGTGACTGGATCTGACATTTGAACCGGATGGGCATCTGTCCGCACCGCTCGCCAGATGCGGGACATCAAGCCACTCTCCTCACGGAGCGAGAAGGTACGGCTTGCACGCCATGGGCGCGCGTCCTTGAGCGCCTGCGCTGCAAGAATGGGTTGGGTGTGCAGCGGCGGTAGCGTGAAACCGACGAAGCCGCATGTCGTCCCGCATTCGCGAGGCTTCGCCCGTACCCTCATCCGCCCTGCGGGGCACCTTCTCCCGATGGGGGACGAAAACTGGAAGCCATCGCTTCCGCTAATCCGACTCCCGATTCCCAAATCCCAAATCCCAAATCCCAAATCCCAAATCCCAAATCCCAAATCCCAAATCCCAGCTACTCCATTCCCTTGACCAACTGCTCGGCGCCCTTGCGAATACCGGCCTTGGCGGCGTCGTAGGCGCCCAGGCTGGCCTTGATGTTCATTGCGCTCGGATACTGTTTTTCGACATAGGCGGCGAGCAGGCGGTTGCTCTGCGCGTCGAAGATTTCCACCGCGTAGCTGACCGAGCCGGAAAACGCGCCTTCCTTGCCGCGTGCGGCCTGCACCGCGTTATAGGAACCGCCGCCCAGATCCACCTTCATGAAGGTGCCCAGCACCCGCTTGCTGGGCTTGGCACCGGTCAGGCTGATGCGCACGCGCAAGGTGTCGCGATCGGCCACCGTCGCGCGCTGCCAACGCTGCCCGATCGCATTGCCGAACTCCTGTTGCATGTAATCGGCGAGCATGCGTTTGTCCTGCTCGGGCACGTCTTCGAATTGCGCGTCAGGACCGCGATAGATGCTGACCGGCTCGACCAGTGCGGCGCGGTAGCGCGTCCAATCCACCTCGCCCTGGTAGGCGTATGGCATGCGGTCACCACGGCTGCCATCGTGCGGGCGCAGATAGCTTGAAGACGGCAGCTGGCTGTACGGCATCGGGCGCGTACTGGCACAACCGATCAGCGTCACGCCGACAACCAGCAGCGCGCAGCAGCGGACAAGGGAATGCAACGACATGGGCAAATACCTGGAGAGGAAGCAGATAGGGGCAAGCACGCGCCAGCAGGGCCGCGCGCTCAATGCATCAGATAGCTGGCCACCGCCAGCGCAAACACCACTGCGGCGGCAGTGAACAACACCCCGCTCTTGGCCCACTGCTGCAGCCGGCGGGCCTGACGCGCGCTGCGGATATCCGGCAGTTCGCTCCAGATGTCGCGATTGCGCGTGCCGGTGCGGCCGCAGCGAAAGTCCAGCAGGAGGACATCGGCGACAGGTGCAGGAGCAACGCTGTCGTTGGCAGCCGTATGCGGTGCCAGTAGCGCGATGGCGGCGGGGGAAAGCGGGGTGGAACGGATCGAGTGAAACATCACCATGCATCCTGGATGCGTGCGGTGAGTGCACTGTAGGCAGCGGGTGTTGGAAACTTATTGGGTTTGGCGCTGGGCGATCGCCACGCGCCACCTGCGTTCAGCCGGTGCGGCGCACGCCCTCGCTGGCGAACACCACGCGCACGCACAGGCCGCGGCCCTCGTGGCCTTCGCAGGTTTCGATGCTGGCTTCGTGCAGGCGCGCGATGCCGGCCACCAGCGACAGCCCGATCCCGCTGCCCTGCACCTGGCTGCCGGCAACCCGGTAGAAGCGTTCGAAGATGGACGCGTGGGCACTCTCCGGCACGCCGGGGCCGTCATCGCTGACCTGCACGAACGGATGCAGCGCATCGGCGCGCAGGCAGTAGCCGCAACTCACTTCCACCATGCCATGAGGCCGGCCATAGCGGATGGCGTTGTCGACCAGATTGCGGATCAGGATACCCACCGCATCCACATCGCAACGCAGCAGGCACGGCGATGCTTCCACCTGCAGATTGATGTGGCGGGCCTCGGCCTGCACGCTGAATTCGTCCAGCACATGCGAGATCAGCTCGCCCATGTCCACCTGCTGGTACGCCGCCGAACTGATGCCTGCATCCAGCCGTGCCAGATCCAGCAATTGCTCGGCCAGCCGATTGCTGCGGCGCGCGGTTTCCAGCAGCTGCTGCAGCGCCGCGTCCTTGGCCTCCAGCGTGGGTGCGCGCAGCGCGACCTCGGCGTAGGCATGCAGCGCAGACAGCGGGGTGCGCAGTTCGTGCGCGGCGTCTGCCACGAAATCGCGCTCGGCCTGCACGGTCTTTTCCACGCGGGCCAGCAGCGAATTGAAGGAGCCGATCAGCGGGCGAATCTCGTCCGGCACCTGCGCCAGCGGCACCGGTTCGGTTTCCAGCCCGGTGCGTTGCGCGATGGCGCCGGAGATGGCGCGCAGCGGTGCGAGGGAGGTGCGGACCGCCCACCACACCAGCACGCCCAATACCCCCAGTTGCAAGGTGTTGAGCACCATCGCAATCAAGGTCTGCTTGAAGCTCATGCGCGAGGACGCATTGCCGATCGGGGTGTGCGTATCGACCGCGGCCGGCGGCTCCGGTTGCGTATCGAAGCGGTGCTCCAGCGCGTCGGGCAGGGCGCTGATCAACTGGTCGCCGAACATGTTGAGCTCCTGCTCGAACACGCTGTGATGGCCCTGGGTGACCAGGGCGACCAGGATCCACAACGAGGTGGACCAGCTCAACAACACGATTGCGGCCAGCGCCGCCAGCATGCGCGCCTGCAGCGATTTCATTCCGGTGCCTTGCCGACCATGTAGCCCTGGCCATACACCGTGGAGATCAGCTCGTCGCCCAGCTTGCGGCGCAGCTGGTGCACGTACACCGCAATCATGTTGCTGCCGCCTTCGGACGGGCCGCCGTAGACGCCTTCTTCCAGTTGATCCTTGGTGACCACGCGCCCGGCGCGTTCCATCAGCGCCAGCAGCAGGCGGTATTCGTGCGCGCTCAGCGCCACCCACTTGCCGTCGCGGGTGACCTTGCGGCTGCTCGGGTCCACGCAGACATCGCCCTGCGTGAGCAGCGGCACCACGCGTCCCTGGCTGCGCCGGGTGATCGCTCGCAGCCGCGCCATCAGCTCGTCGAACTGGAACGGTTTGACCAGATAGTCGTCGGCACCGGCATCCAGGCCGCGGATGCGGTCGGTGAGCTGGCCGCGCGCGGTCAGTGCGATCACCGGCGTGGCGTCGTAATGGCCGCGCATGAAGCGGATCACCGTCAGCCCGGACTCGCCCGGCAGGCCGATATCCAGCAGCACCGCGGTGTAGCGGTGGTCCACCAGCACGGTCTTGGCGGCATTGGCGCTGCCGACGTGGTCGATGGTCCAGGACTGCTGGCGGACGCCATCGCAGATCGCGTTGGCCAGCATGGTGTCGTCTTCGACAAGCAGCAGGTGCATAGGTGTTCCGCCGGGCCCAGGGCCAGTCCGAGATCGGCAGCACTGTCGGAGATGGTCGTTAGGCAAATATTAGTGCATGGCCCGCCGGGCCGTTACAGGCGGCCGGCAGCCCTGCCATTGCGCAGGGCCCCAGGGCCACGCAGGCGCTAGCGCTGCAGGATGGCGCGCAACGCCGCTTCCAGATGGACATACTGGAAGCGGAAGCCGGCATCCAGCGCGCGTTGCGGCAGCACGCGCTGGCTGATCAGCAGCAGCTCGGCCATCTCGCCGAAGCCCAGCCGCAGCAGGCCGGCTGGCAGCGCTAGCAGTGCCGGACGATGCAGCACGTGGGCCAGGGTGCGCGCGAACTCGGCATTGGTGACCGGGGTCGGTGCGGTGGCGTTGTGGGCGCCGGACTGGCCGTGTTCCAGCAACCACAGCAGCAAGGCCACCATGTCGGCGCGGTGGATCCAGCTCATCCAGTGGCGGCCATCGCCGAACGGGCCGCCGCCGCCGAAGCGGAACGCCGGCAGCATGCGGGCCAGGGCGCCGCCGTCGCGGTCGAGCACGATGCCGGTGCGGACCCAGCTCACGCGCGGGCCGAGTGCGGCGATCCTGGCCGCTTCGGCTTCCCAGTCGCGGCACAGCTGCGCAGAGAAATCGTTGCCGGCGTGGTCCGCCTCGGTCAGGACGCTGTCGCCCCGCTCGCCGTAATAGCCTACCGCCGAGCCGGAAATCAGCACCGCCGGGCGCCGTTCGGCCGGCTGCTGCGCGATCCAGGCATGCAGCTGGCCGGTGATGCCCAGGCGCGATGCGCGGAAGCGCTGCTTGCGCGCATCGGTCCAGCGGCCGGCCGCCAGCGGCTCGCCCGCCAGATTGATGACCGCATCGGCCTGCACGCCGTCCAGCGTGTCCACCACGGTCATGCCGGGCAGGCGACGCGCTGCGCGCCGCAGGTCGCGGGTCAGCACGCTGACCTGGTGCCCGGCCTGCACGAGTGCCGGACACAAGGCCTGGCCGATGAAGCCGGTGCCGCCGGTGATGAGCAACTGCATGGGACATTCCTGCGCCGAATCGATGCGGCACGATAGGCCAGCGCTGCCTGCTGCAAAGTGAAGTCGCTGCTGCACCCGCTGCGATGGCCGCGTGCGGCACCAGGACGGCGGCCGGGCGCAGCGCGCGTCCACCAGTAAAGACCGGCAAGCCCCAAACGCCAACGCGCCGGACAGGCCGGCGCGTTGGGTGCTTGCAGACGCTGCAACAGGCTCAGCGCGAGGATGACACCGCGTGGGCGCGCTCGAAGTGCGCCGACACCACGCGCCGGCTTTCTTCCAGATGCTGCTTGACCGGCGCGCTTTCGGCGGCGGGCAGCAGTTCGGCGTCGATGATCTTGATGGTGTCGCCGTGGTCGCTGACCATCGTGCGCAGGAAGGCATTGCGGTAGGCGTCCTTGCCATCGGGCAGGGTCGCTGTCTTTGCCAGTGCATCCACCGCTGCCTTGCCCTTGGCGCGCATTGCATCGGCACGCGGGCTGTCGGTGGCACCCAGCGCCTTGCTCTTTTCCAGGTTGGCTTCGTGGTCGTGCAGCAACTGCTTGGCGAAGGTGTCGGTCGCACCACCCAGATCCTGGGAGATGGCCTGCTTGGCCAGCGCGATTTCGTTTTCATCCAGCGCCGCCAGCACGCCGAGCACGGCGGGATCGCCCTTGGCCAGTTCGGCAGCGCCGGTGCCGCTGACCGGCGCGGCAGTCGGCTCGGGCGATACTGCCGGCGCAGTCCGCGAGGCATCGCCGCCGGGGCGATCGCAGGCGGTCAGGGAGAGCACGGCAAGGAGCGATGTCGCGACAAGAAGGGATTTCATGGAGGTCCTAAAAGAATGCGGCCAATACTGCCGACGGTGAAATGCAAAGGAGCCGCTACGCGGCTCCGGTGATGCGTGGATCGGCGCCTGCCGGTCAGGCCAGCTGCGCCTGGGCGGCTGCGCCAAGGCCCAGCGGTCTGGCTGGTGTACGCACGCTGTCCTGTGCGGTGCGGCACACGCGCGCCATGCGTGCGGTGCGCTCACGAATCAGCGCGTGTTCGCTGGCCGGGGCACTGCCCAGCAAGCTGGCGACATGGAAGCCTAGGATGTCCTCCGCGCGGTCGCCCTGGTCGCTGACGATGTGCGGAACCAGCCGCTCCAATCGCTCCAGCTCCTGCTGCACTTGATACGGGGTTTTCATGATGCTCTCCAATGAGTAACGGTCTTGCTCAACACATGCTGCTCAACTATTGCGTGCACCCAGCCGCTGCCAGCAGTCGGTGGCCAATTGCTCGTAATTGGACTGGGTGCTGGATGAAATGAAGTGATGTTCCAGGCGGTCGCGAAACAGGCGCAGACGTTCCTGATCGCTCGAACGCGGCGCCTGCAGATAGATATCGCAGGCCATCTTCACCACCGGGGACAATTCGCTGAACTTGCCTGCACCCAGGTTGCCCTGCGCGTGCCGCGCCTGCCAATGCGCGATTTCGGCTTGTACATCGATGACGGATGGGTCTCTGCTCATGACTTCGCGTGGTCCGGGTTAAACAAACTTGACATGCAGGGTAACTGCGGCTGTGTCAACGAATGATCATCGAACCCGACTATTCAACGCACTGCCGCGCTGCGTGCTTAACTGGTCAGCTTGCATTTGCGCCTCTACACGCTGCGTATGCAGGCCATGCCGAGCATGACGTGCAGTGCGATCGAGGCGATGGCGTCGCGCTGAGTAATAGCCAGCAATCGATTGCATTGGCTGAAATGTCGGCAATCGAGGTGTGAGACTTGCCATCGCGTATCGGCTGGTGGCTGCATTGATGAGCGAGAAAACGCCTGCGCAATGCCGCAATTTACGGAAGATTCTGAATCGTTCCACACTTGTGTAACGTCTGATGCTTAGGATGTGGGATGACTTTAGGGAGATGAGAGTACTCAGGATGCAGGACAGCGAAAGCAGCCGTAAGCCGCAAGCCGCCAGCGGTACCTCCGAAGCACGCGTGTGGTGGCATGCCTTGGTGGAGCTACGAGGGGGACGTGTCGCCATCAGCTTGATCGTCGTCCTTGCGATCGTGTTTGCGTTCTATCTGACGCTGAAATAGCCGTTTCTCCCGGGCATCGCATAGCGCTGCATCAATGCCCGCGTGCGTCTCAACTGTTTGAACAAGCCAGCAACGGCACGCGGCTCGACGCTGCGAGGGGAGACGTGATGGCGCACAGGCAGTACTGCCGGGTCGTGGGGCATGTCACGCGTCCGGTGCCCGAGGACGGTCATGAGCGTGCCACGCACGCCTGGGTCTGCGGCGAAATCGCACGCTTGCTGGGCGTGCACGGCGCAGGGCACGCCAGTGACTTAAAGCATGCTGTCCCTGAGACCGTGTTTCATGTGCCCGATGAGACCTTGACCTCGGAACAGGCGCATGGACTCGGTATCGATGACGCGGCGGACCTGCTGGGCGGCATCGTGCCGCATGCCTTCCTGGCGACCAAAGTGATCGGCCACCCGCTCATTGCCGACCATGCAGCCAGCATCGCCGGATGGAACCAGACGCTGGCCACTGCACTGATTCCGGCCACATTGGCGGGCTATACGGTGTTTTCGCGCATCGATGCCCTGCGTACATTGGAGCTGCTGCTTCCGGATGGCGGTGTGCGACTGAAGCTGCCGACCGGCGTGGGTGGCAACGGCCAATGGCGTATCGCCGGTGCAGCACACCTCGCGCAGGTGCTGGACAGCCTGCCAGAGCACTATTTGCGCACGCATGGCGCGGTGCTGGAGCGCAACATCCTGCAGCCCGTGACGCATAGCGTGGGCGAGCTTTGCCTTGCCGGTGTCCAGATCGCCTATTACGGCACGCAATGCAGCGTGCGCAACATGCAGGATGAAGAGGTCTACGGCGGCTCGTCACTGCATGTGTATCGCGGATCGCTCGAGGCTCTGGCCGCGACTGCGCTTCCGTCGCTGCAACAGCGGGTGGTCGAGCAGGCCTGCAGATACGATCGATTCATCACCGCCGCCTATCCTGGGTTGCACATCTCGCGGCGCAACTACGACGTGGTCAGCGGCGACGATGGGCGGGCCGGGCCGGTCTGCGGTGTGCTGGAGCAATCCTGGCGCGTCGGCGGCGCGACACCGGCCGAGCTTGCCGCGATCTCCAGCTTCCAGGATGACGCCAGCTTGCAGTGGGTGCACGCATCCACGCATGAGATCTATCAGGGCGAACCGCCCGCGGATGCGCAGATCTACTACCGCGCAGAGCGCGCCGGGCCGGGTCCGCGCTTCAAATACAGGAGGGTATCCACCGCATAATGGAAGCCAAACTTTCCAGCATCCAGATCCCGGTCGACCAAGACGAACTCAGCGGCACCTTGCTGACGCCCACCGGCATTCCCGCGGTGTTGTTCGTCCATGGTTGGGGCGGCAGCCAGCATCACAGCCTGGTGCGTGCGCGCGAAGCGGTCGGCCTGGGCTGCATCTGCATGACCTTCGACCTGCGCGGTCACGAAGGCTATGCGTCGATGCGCCAGAGCGTGACACGCGCGCAGAACCTGGACGACATCAAGGCCGCCTACGATCAGCTCGCTGGCCTGCCGTACGTCGATCCGCAGTCGATTGCGGTGGTCGGGCTCAGTTACGGCGGCTACCTGTCGGCATTGCTGACGCGCGAACGCCCGGTGGAATGGCTGGCGTTACGCTCGCCCGCGCTCTACAAGGACGAGCACTGGGATCACCCCAAGGTGAGCCTCAACGCCGATCCGGAGTTGATGGACTACCGGCAACGCGTGCTGACCCCCGACGACAATATCGCCCTGGCCGCCTGTGCCGATTACAAAGGCGATGTGCTGTTGGTGGAGGCGCAACACGATGTGATCGTGCCGCATCCGGTGTTGCGCAACTACGCCAATGCCTTCGTCAATGCGCGCTCGCTGAGTGCACGCGTGATTGCCGGTGCCGATCACGCATTGAGCGTCAAGGAACACCAGCAGGAATATACGCGCACGCTGATCGACTGGCTGACCGAGATGGTGGTCGGCCGGCGCATCGCCCTGGCCAAGGAAGTGGTGGCCGCGCGCAAGCACAGACTCAAGCAGCAGAGCGATGCGCTCTCCTCGCCGGGGCAGGGCACGAATGAATTCCGTGGCGATATCCGTGCGGTGGAGAACAGTTCCAGCTGATTCGCGCGTTCGCTAGAACGCCTTTTGCAGGCAGTGCTTTCCACAACGAAGAACGGGCCCGTGGGGCCCGTTCTTTTTCCAAGACTTCAACCTGGCTCGGCACCAGGCCGTATGAGCTTAGACGCGCGGGTCGGTCGGGTTGCGACGTGCCGCATCACCGTGATGCTCGGAATCGAAGGCTTCGCGCACTGCGTGCTTGGCCTTTTCCCAGCTCAGGCGCGAGTTGGACTTGAACCGGTCCCAGCCGTCGCCCAGGTCGCGTTCCAGATGGTCGTCCCACTGGCGGCCGGCGTGTTGCTGACGCGCCTGCATGCCATAACGATAGGCCGGACGATAATCGTCATAGGAATACTCTGCATCGCGATAGCTCACGCTGTCGAAGCGGCCTTCGTAATGCGTGTCGCCCTCGCGATAGACGCTATGGGTGCGATCGGCGCGCTCCCAGGCATCGCGCGCAGCAAGGCGCGCTTCTTCCCATTCCAGTCGCGATTCCCCGCGATTGCGCGGCCACTCGCCGGCCAGGGTCGCTTCGGTTTCTTCCCAGGTGCTGGTTGGGCGTGTTTCACGCGCCTGCAGGCCGAAGCCGTACACGGTGGCGTAATCGCGATCGTAATCGGTGCCTTCCTTGTAGTAAGGACGGTTCTGATATTCCTGGCGCCAGTATTCGGTTTCCACTGTCGGGTCCAGGCGCTCGGCCACACCCTTGCCGGCTGCAGCGCCGGCCACCACGCCCACCGCAGCGCCGATCAGGGTGCCCAGCGGGCCGAACACCGTACCGGCCAGCGCGCCTGCGGCAGCGCCGCCTGCAACGCCGCCCACACCCACGCCTACCGGATGCGAACCGGGTGCGCCGGAGATCGGATCACGATTCAAATCCTGCGCTTCGGCCTTGCGTTCCTGCTTGTCGAGAGGGGTATCGTGGTTGCTCATGTCGTCTCCGGGGTGGCTGTAGGTGCGTCTGTCGAGCAGATCGCGAACGTGGCGCCACCTTGGCCAGCGAGGAGTGAAACGCGTGTGCTTGGACGTGAGTGCCGTCGCGACAAGACTGAACTGTGCATCTGTCGGTATGGATGAGGTTGCTGACGCCAGCCTGCAATATCGCGCTCAAGCAAGCTTGCACTACAGGTGTATTGATTTATCGAATGGCCTTACGTGGCTGGTGTGTACGTATCATCTGTACCAAGACGTCAGCCGATAACGCCAAGCGTATTTCCACAAAGCGATGGCCTTCAGAAGATGCGGCCGTATTGTCCTGCAGGTCATCGAAATGCCTTCGAAAGCAGGCACTACAGATGTTTCAGCGATCGCTATTTCTGGCTGGCTGTGCGAAACGCAGTACCTGCGGCCATGTCGATGCACGGGCGCTTGAACGATGCTCGACGCGGCAACGCAGGTGGACGACGCCAGCATGACCACAAGGTCATTGACGCACTGACAGTGCAGACGTGCGATGCAATCCATCCGCAGCCAGCCGGGCTGCAGCGCTCAACGATCAAGCGTCATCGATGAAAGCAGGGCAGGCACGCCGCTTCCAACGTCAAACCACGCTCACCCGCCGTGCGTGCCCAAGGTACGTGCGCCGGTCAAGATCATGCGCAGCATCTGCGAGATCTGTTCGATCAGCTCGGGATCTTTTTCCGGCGGCGAGTCCATCGCCACCGCGCCCATCGCAAACACCAGCCGGGTGATCGCCTTGGACACCAACGCAGGTGCATGCAGCTTGGCGTTGTCGGCGGCGGCCAGGCGGATCAGGTCCACCCGCAGCTCGTCTTCGAAATAGCTGAGCTCGCGCTCCACCGCCTGCTTGAATGCATCCGAGCCCACCGCGCCTTCGCGCAGCAGCACATGCAGCAACTTGTCGTCGGCGCGCAGCTGCTCCATGAAGGCTTCGACCGACACGCGGATGACGCTGCGGTCGGTGGAGGTGGCGCGCTGGCGGGCCTGGCCGATGATGGTGCGCAACGAACGCCCGGCCAGATCGATCAAAGCTACCGCCAGCTCGTCCATGTCGCGGAACTGGCGGTAGAAGCTGTTCGGCGCGATGCCGGCTTCGCGTGCCACCTCGCGCAGGCTCAGCGTGGACAGGCTGCGATGCGGTCCGATCAGCGACAGCGCCGCGGCGATCAGGTCCTCGCGTGAAATCGCCGGCTTGCGTGACGGCGGCGCGTCTTGGGAAGGCAGGGCGATGGAGGTCATGAGGCAGCAGCTAGGCGTGGGCCTGAATCATAGCTCCTCTGATCGATATACAACTGTATACACGGCTGTGCATGCATGCGTATAGTGCAATCCATGAACCTGGCATCTCCTCCCAAGTCCAAGTCCCCATTGCCGACGCGTCTAGCGCGCCGGCTGGTGTCGCCGCAGCTGTTCGACTTCTGGGCGACCCGGCTCAACCCGCTGTGGACGCTGGAACGGCCGATGGCCCGCCTGGTCGCGCGCACGGCCGCCAGCCGCGACGCGGTGACCCTGGTGCTGCGGCCCAATGGCCACTGGCAGGGCCTGCAGGCCGGCCAGCACGTGAGCCTGGGCGTGGAGATCGACGGCCGCCGCCTGCTGCGCAGCTATAGCCCGACCGTGCTGGCCGATGGCCGCCTGGCGATCACCGTCAAGGCGATCGAGGGCGGTCTGGTCAGCCGCTACCTGGCCGGCGCTGCGCCGATCGGGACGGTGGTGTCGCTGGATCCGGCCTTCGGCGACATGCTGCTGCCGACCACCCCGACGCCGCTGTTGCTGCTGGCGGCCGGCTCGGGCATCACCCCGATGCGCGCGCTGCTGCAGGCCGCCGCGCAGGCCGGCATGCCGATGGACGTGGACCTGCTGTACTGGGTGCGCCAGCGCGACGAAGCCTGCTTCGTCGACGAATTCGAGGCGATGGCCGCCGCCCATCCGCGCTTGCGCGTACGGCTGCTGACCACCCGCGAAGGCGCCACGCCGGCGGCGCGCATCGATACCTATCCGTTGGAGCAGATCGCAGATCTCTCCAGCCGTCACGTCATGGTCTGCGGGCCGGGCCGTTTCGTGCAGGCGGCGCGTGCGCGCCTGCAGGGCCGCGTGGCCGCGTTCCAGGCCGAAGCCTTCAGCGTGCCGACGCTGGAAGACGGCGAAACCGGTGATGTGCAGGTCCAGCTGTCACGCAGTGGCCGTACGCTCAGCCTGCCGCGCGGCCAGTCGCTGCTGGAAGGGCTGGAAGCGCAAGGCCTGCGCCCGAAATACGGCTGCCGCATGGGCATCTGCAACAGCTGCGCCTGCGCGCGCCAGTCCGGCACCACGCGCCACCTGTTGACCGGTGAGCGCAGCAATGAACCCACCGCACAGGTCCGCCTGTGCATCAGTGCCCCGAGCACTGACCTGATCCTGGATCTGTAAGGAATCTTCATGAGCCGAGTCCATAACCGCGCCCTGTCCGCTGCCGAACTGCAGTCCTTCGGCGACGAGCTCGATGCCATCCGCGCCCGCGTGCAGAGCCAGGTCGGCGTCGCCGATGCGCGTTACATCCGCCGCATCGTGGCGGCGGTGCGCTGGACCGGCGTGGCCGGTCGCGCGCTGCTGTTCCTGGGCGCGTTCGTGCACAGCGTGCTGGTCCCGGCCTGGATCGCCGGCGTGGTGCTGCTGACCCTGTCCAAGATCCTGGAGAACATGGAGCTGGGCCACAACGTCATGCACGGCCAGTACGACTGGATGGGCGATCCGCAGCTCAACGGCAACACCTACGAGTGGGACATCGTTGCCACCGGCGACAACTGGCGCAAGACGCACAACTTCAAGCACCACACCTATACCAACGTGCGCGGCATGGACGACGACATCGGCTACGGCCTGCTGCGCATCTTCCCCGAGCAGCGCTGGCGCCCGTTCTACCTGCTGCAGCCGTTCGTGGCGGTGTTCTTTGCGCTGCTGTTCGAATGGGGCGTGGCCATCCAGGACCTGCGCCTGGGCCGCTGGTTCGCCGGCAAGATGAAGGCGGCCGAATTGCGCGCCTCGTTCCTGCCGGTCGGCCGCAAGATGGGCCGCCAGATGCTCAAGGACTACATCGTGTTCCCGCTGCTGGCCGGCCCGTTCTTCCTGACCGTGCTGCTGGGCAACCTGGCCGCCAACGTGCTGCGCAGCATCTGGACCTTCGTGATCATCTTCTGCGGCCACTTCACCGCCGATGCGGAAGTGTTCCCGAAGGAGTCGATCCGCAACGAGTCGCGCGGCCATTGGTATCTGCGTCAGCTGCGGGGTTCCTCGAACCTCACCGGCGGCAAGCTGATGAACGTGCTGTCGGGCAACCTGAGCCACCAGATCGAGCATCACTTCTACCCGGACCTGCCGGCCAATCGCTACGCGCAGATTGCGGTCGAGGTGAAGCAGGTCTGTGCGCGCTACGGCCAGCACTACAACACCGGCTCGCTGCCGCGTCAGTTCGGCCAGGTGATGTGGCGGATCGTGCGGCACGCGTTCCCGAGCCGGCCCAAGCCGGTACGCCGCCAACGCGAAGGCGCCTTGCAGAGCGCCTGATCGAAAGGGCCGCCATTGGCGGCCCTTTTTTTTGGGGTGCAGTCAGTCCCTGCCGGATCGCCACACGAGATTGCGCCTTGCCGGGGGCTCGGCATCGGTGCTTGCGGCAGGGGTGGACGCAAAGCGGTAGCGCCAGCTCGGGCAACACGCGTTCGGGCAATTTGAGCTTGCGTGCGGGTGAGATCAGCACCTGCGCTGCGATTCGAGCATGCCGTGCGCGCATACCGTTTATTGCGGTGCCCGGATCGCCGTGGCTGTTGGTCGATTGCGCGTCCTGACGGTCCAGGTCAGTGCAGGGCGCCGTCCCGGCGCCGGTCAGTGCGCAGCGCCGCGCATTAGTGCGTGGTAGGCGATGAAGCCGGTAGCCGGCAGCGCGCGCGAGAACAGCCAGCCCTGCGCCAGATCCACGCCGTGCGCGCGCAGATAGTCCAGCTGCTCCTGCCGTTCCACGCCTTCGGCAATGGTGCGTAACTGCAGCGTCTTGGCCATGTCGATGATGTGCGAGGTCACCGCGCTGGTGGCCGAATGGGTGCCGATGGTATCCACGAACGACTTGTCGATCTTCAGCGCATCCAGCGGCAATCCCTGCAGGTACTGCAGGCTCGAGTACCCGGTGCCGAAGTCGTCGATCGACACCGTGTGGCCGGCACCGCGCAAATGGGTGATGGTGGTGCGTGCCGCTTCGATGTCCATCAGGCTGCGTTCGGTCGCCTCCACCCACAACTGCCCGCTGTCCACACTAGTGCCATGCAGCGCCTGGGCAAGCACGGTCTGCACACGGCCGCTCTTGATGTCCTCGGCAGAGACATTGATGGCCACGTGCAGGGAGGGGTCAGCCGCCAGGGTGGGGCCGAGGTCGCGGATGACTTCGGCCACCACCAGGTCGGTGATCGGCAGGATCAAGCCGCTTTCTTCGGCCAGCGGGATAAAGGCATCGGGCGGGATCAGCACGCCATCGGGTTGCTGCCAGCGTACCAGCGCCTCGGCACCGACGCAGGCGCCGGTGTCGAGCGCGATGATCGGCTGGTAATGCACGACGAACTCGTTGCGCTGGACGGCGATTTCCAGCCGTGCCAGCGGCGACAACCGCCGCCGCGACACCCAGATCACCAGGCTGACCAACAGCAGCGCCAGCGCAATGCCGACCGGCACCACCTGCAGCCGTGCGGCTGCCAGCGGCCCCCGTAGATAGGCCGCCGGCTCGGTGACGACCGCGGCCCAGTCGCCGCGGCGGTCGCGGCCGGACAACACCTGGGCATCTGCGCCGGTGCCGGATGCATCGGTCGGCGCTGCGATCAGCAGCCGCTCGGCGGCAGTGCCGGTACTGCTCAGTATCTGTCCGTCCGGCGTGCCGATCGCCAACTGCAGGCCGGGCGGCAGATTGATGTCGGTCAGCGTGGTCGGATTGATCAGGACGTTGTAGTCGCGCAGTTGCAGGGCCATCAGCGGGTGTTGCGGATTGGCCAGCGGACGCAGCCGCGTGGTGACCGCAATGCCACGCTTGACCACGAAGTCGGCAGCGGTGTGCGCAACCGCCTGCGGCGATGGCCCCCATGAGGTACAGCGCAACCGGCCCTGCTGCATGTAGCCGAGTTCGACGATGTAGTGACTGGCCAGTACCAGTGCGCGCATCTGCGCCAGATGCGACTGCGAGCAGGGCGGCAGTTGCGATGCGCCCATACTCAGGAGCGCGCCATGGGCCTCGTCGAAGGCAGTGTCGGTGCGCCGGATCGACAGCGCCGCGAGCTGCGCGAGTTTGCTCTCCTCGCGGTCCAGCGCCAGCCGCCATGCCAGATAGTAGGACAGGCTGATCGGAAGCATTGCGCCCAGCAATACCAGCAGCACGGTCAGACTGATGATGCGTTGACGCTTCACCTCACCACCCACATCTGCGTGGAGGGGTGCTCACGCACGACAGCCCGTGCAGAGCGACGCTGACGCGTATCGCCCCGCCACTGGCGCAGCATGCCGGCGCCGCACGCGGACGTGCCGCGCGAGGACGCTGGAGACAGTGACGGTGGACTGATGAGGCTGCACGTCGCGAATGTACGACAGACGCGCGGGTTGCGCGCGTCCGCGGAGCGAAGCAGACGTGATTTTCTGCAAACGACGATGCCGGCAGGTGTGGCAATCGGCCTCGTCAACGGATTCACGCGCCTGCACCAGGCGGCGCGCTAGGGTCGAAGTGTCTGTGCTCCCAAGCGGGAGCCACGGCGCCACCCGGCCCCGTGCAAGGCACTCTCCCTGGAGGAATTACCATGACAACGCAGAAAGAACGCGTCGGCGGCACCGATGCGGTGCCGATCTTCAAGATGCAGGAAACCACCCGCGATGGCGAACTGACCAAGTACGTGGTCGGCGACACCGGCGTCGCCTTCGACAGCCTGGAAGGCGCGCAGGCTGCGGCCAAGGATCTGGGTGCGCTCGACGGTTGAGTCGGGCTGCAGTCCGGTCGCCAGTCGTCCAATATCAGATAGGCGAGGGGGGTAGGTCGAGGGTGCTAGGCGAGGGGGTAGGTCGAGGGTGCGGCGCCCTCACCGCTTGCGGGACACGCCGTGAATCCGTCCGTGTAGGCTCCTTGGCGGCATTGATGCCGCCAAGGGTCTCGCAACCGGCGGGGGTCCCGCACTAGCGAGTTGGTCGGCTGCTTTCTCGAAAGCGTGTTCCTGAGCTTGTGGCGGGCAGAGGAGACGTTTGTCGGTTGCGCGTTGAAAACCTGTCTGCCGCGCGGCTTGGGATGGGAAGCCGGTGGCATACACCGTGATCCGAACACCCGATGTCTTGCCTTGCTTGCCCGCGCGCACCGACCATCTCCACTGGTCCTTGCCTGCCTACCGTCGCGGGACCTTACGCGGCATGGATGCCGCGTAAGAGCCTACAGGGACGTACTTGCGGCGTGTCCCGCGATGGTAGGCGGGCAACGACCCTGCAGCCAATCCGCAGATCAGCCGCTCTCGAATTGGCCTGGCTCTACAGTCGAGCTAACCGCAACCCCGATCCCCAAAGACATAAGACATTCGCTGGCCCGTGGTGCGTGCCCTAGCGAGGAAGTTGAAGGCTGCTTTGTCAGCTTGGCGTAGCTGTCAGAGAAGTGGCTGCTCCGTCAGTCGCCCGGTGTGCGGGGTGTGGATCAGCGGGGCCAGATCGAAGCCCTGCTCGCGCGCATGCGCCAGATAGGCCTGGGTGGTGTTTTCGTCCAGTTGCGGCAGCCTTGCCAGCAGCCACAGGTACTTGCGGTCGGGTCCGCCGACCAGCGCGGCGGTGTAGTCCGCATCGATGCGCATCACCCAGTAATCGCCTTTGGTGAACGGAATCCAGCGCAGGCCTTCGGGCAGGAAGGTGACCTCCAGTCGTGCATTGCTGTCGTCGATGGCGCGCGCCTGCCCGATCGCTTCTTCCAGCTCGCCCTCGGCGGTCAGGCAGCGGTTCTGCACCCGCACAGTGCCATCGTCCTGCAACGAATAGTGCGCCGACACATCGGTGCAATCGGCATCCTCGAAGCGAATCGGCAGCCGTGCGATTTCGTACCAGGTGCCCAGATAACGATTCAGATCCAGGGACGGGACGGTGACTAGGTCGGGAAGTCGGCTCATGACGGCCTCTGCGCAATGGGAAGGCGGACGTTGTACGTGCATCGCCATGAAATGGATGTTGCGACGCTGGAGAGAGCGTGTGGACGTATCGGCGGATGCTGTGCCGCCGGATGGAAGCACGCGTACGCGCCCTGCCGACGAACCGGCAGCAGATAACCCTTCGATGGAGACAGCGATCGATCGCATTGCCGTCTGGAATTCCTTAGCATCCTAACGAAACTGCGCGGCATCGTCGTACGGTGGACCACTGCCACCACGTTGAGGCGTTTGGATCGGCGCTGCTACGCCGCGCTCGCCGTGCCGATGGCGCGATCCAGTTTGCGGTAACCAATGGCCTCGGTCAGATGCCGGGTGGCAATGGCCGCACTGTCGTCGAGATCGGCAATGGTGCGGGCCACGCGCAGGATGCGATGCATCGAGCGTGCGGAGAGCTGCAGGTGTTCGATGGCGCGTTCCAGCAGCACCTGATCGTCGCCTTCCAGGCGGCAGTGGTCATCGGTCTGTGCCTGATCCAGGTGAGCGTTGGGTGCGCCGGCACGCGCGAGTTGCCGTTGGCGTGCGGCGACCACGCGGGCACGCATGCTGGCGCTGTCTTCGCCGGGATCGCCGCTGCGCAAGGCCTGCGGGGGCAGTCGCGGCACTTCGACATGCAGGTCGATCCGGTCCAGCAACGGGCCGGAGATGCGGCTGCGATAGCGGCGGATGCTGTCGCTGCTGCAGCGGCAGCGCCCGCTGCCATCGCCGGCCCATCCGCACGGGCATGGGTTCATGGCAGCAACCAGCTGGAAGCGTGCCGGGAAATCCACGCTGCGCGCGGCGCGCGAGATCGTCACCAGGCCGGATTCCAGGGGCTCGCGCAACACTTCCAGCGTCTGCCGTTGCCATTCGGGCAATTCGTCCAGAAACAGCACGCCGTTGTGGGCCAGCGAGATCTCGCCCGGGCGCGGATGCGTGCCGCCCCCGACCAATGCGACCGCGCTGGCGGTATGGTGCGGAGCCCGGTAGGGCCGCTGCCGCCAGCGCGCAAGATCCAGCCCGCGGCCGCTGACCGAGGTAATGGCAGCGGTTTCCAGTGCCTCGGCCTCGCTGGATTCCGGCAACAGGCCGGGCAGGCGCGAGGCGAGCAGGGTCTTGCCGCAGCCAGGGCTGCCGACCAGCAATAAATGGTGACCACCGGCAGCGGCGATCTCCAGCGCGCGACGCGCGTGCGGCTGGCCGCGCACATCGGCCATGTCGGGCAGCGCGCGCGCGCCGAGCGCCGGAACCGCTACTTCGGCAGCGGGCGCCCGTTGGCTGCCGTTGAGCGCGGCGCAGACTTCCAGCAGCGTACGCGCGGTGAAGGCCTCGACGTGCCCGGCGACAGCCGCTTCGGCACCATTGACTAGCGGCACGATCAGCCGTCGCCCGGCCTGCGCGGCAGCCAGGGCGGCCGGCAGCACGCCATCGACGCCGCGCAATTCGCCGGTCAGCGCCAGCTCGCCGAGAAACTCGTAGTCGGCAAGGGTTTGACGATCGATCTGCCCGCTGGCGGCCAGGATGCCGAGGGCGATCGGCAGGTCGAAGCGGCCGCCTTCCTTCGGTAAGTCGGCCGGGGCCAGGTTGATGGTGATGCGCCGGGCGGGAAATTCGAATTGTGCGCACAGCAGCGCCGCACGCACGCGTTCGCGCGATTCGCGTACCGCAGCCTCGGGCAGGCCCACGATCTGGGTGGAGGGAAGCCCGCCGGAGAGATGCACCTCCACCCGGACCTCAGGTGCATGCACCCCCACGCGGGCACGGCTGTGCACCAGCGCCAGACTCATGGTGGACGGCCCCGATCAGGGAGCGGCAGGTGGCGCTGTGGGCGGCGTCGCGGGTGCGCGGGCTTCCAGCGCGGCCACGGCTTGCTCCAGCGCGTCGAGTTTTTCGCGCGTGCGCAGCAGCACCGCGCGCTGCACGTCGAACTCTTCGCGGGTGACCAGATCCAGCTTGCCCAGGCCGGCCTGCAGCGCGCCCTTGAAGGTGCTCTGCAGTTCTTCGCGCGATTGGCGCAGGCCCGGCGGCACCAGGTCGCTGAGGCGGCGGGCGAGGTCGTCGAGCTGGTTGAAATCGATCATGGGTGTTCTCCGCAGGTCCGTAGGAAGCCTAGTGCAGGCCGGGACACGCGGGACATCGGCAAGGCAGTCGGCAGGCGGTAAGGATAGTCCCATTCGACTGTCGGCCGCGGTGACGGCCGCGCGCCACGGGGTGAGTGTTACGGCCGTCCACGGTATGCTGCGCGCCCTGTCATGCCGCTGGATCTGCACCGATGAAAATGATCATGGCCATCGTCAAACCGTTCAAGCTCGACGATGTGCGCGAAGCGCTCGCCGGCTGCGGGGTGGCAGGCATCACGGTCACCGAGGTCAAGGGCTTCGGGCGCCAGAAGGGGCACACCGAGCTGTATCGCGGTGCCGAATACGTGGTCGATTTCCTGCCCAAGGTGAAGATCGAAGTGGCGGTGACCGACGACCAGGCCGAGCGCGTGGTCGAAGCCATCGTGACCGCGGCCGGGACCGGCAAGATCGGCGACGGCAAGGTGTTCGTCTACGACCTGGGCAGCGTGGTGCGCATCCGCACCGGCGAGCTGGACAGCGACGCGCTGTAAGGCGTCAGCGGGCAGCGCCTTTGGCCGCTGCTGCGCCGTTGGTACTCAGGCGATTGGCCGATTGCTGAGATACCGCACCCGTCATCGCCCGATTGCCGCGACACAGCGCCACGGTGTCCACCACTGCGTCGTGGGTCACCGTTCGCCGTGGGTAGGCGGCATCTGGCATCGATGGCCGACGCGTCTGCGAGACGGTGCTCCGTGCGCAACCTCATCCGGGGCAGTTGGCCCGCGACATGACCCGAGCGGTAACACGCCCACGCGTGTGCTCATACCATTTCAATACCGCAGATCAAATCCGGCGCCTGAGGCCAGCAGCGGCCTCAACGTTGTGCCGTCACGCAGCCCGCCCTTCTGCTCTCAAGAAATGTCGTGAGGCCGGGCCCGCTTGTCGCCACGCGACGACTTGCCTACTCTAGGGCCTAATACCATTTCAATACCGGAGTTCGGGGATGAAGCGACGCGATAGGAAGTCGGGCTTGCGCCCGCTCTCGCTCTGGCTGGCAGCGGGCCTGGCAACGGCGGCCGTCCCCGCACTGGCACAGCCGGTCACCCAGCCGGCGATCTTCCCCACGCCGGTTTCGATCACGCTGCAGGGCGGCACCGTCACGCTGGGTCAGTCAGTGGTGCTGGTGGCGGCGCCGGGTGCGGATCCGGAATCGGTCGCGCTGGTACGCCGCATCCTCGGTACGGCCGGCGTCACCAAGATCGCCACCGCGGCGCGTCTGCCAGCCACGCTCGACCGCCCGCACATCGTGCTCGGCACCGGTGAGGCGGCAGTGGTGCGCGATGCGCTGACCCGCAGCAAGGCGGTGCAGGACACCCACAAGGAGGGCTATACGCTCGCCAGCGTGGCGCTCGGCACCGGCAGCCTGATCACGCTGGCCGGCCATGACAACGACGGGCTGTTCCATGCGGCGCAGACGCTGCGCCAGCTGGTCGAGCGCCCGGCCATTCCGACCCTGGCGATCCAGGATCATCCGGCGATGCCGATCCGCGGCACCATCGAAGGTTTCTACGGCGCGCCATGGTCGATGGCCGACCGCAGCAAGCACATCGCGTTTCTCGCCCGCAGCAAGGCCAATACCTTCATCTACAGCCCCAAGGACGACCCGTACGCGCGCGATCGCTGGCGCGAGGCATATCCGGCCGCGACGCTGAAGGCGCTGGGCAAGCTGGCGGCCACCGCCAGGCGCAACCATGTCGACTTCGTCTATGCGATCTCGCCGGGGCCGTCGGTGTGCTTCTCCGATCCGGCCGATGCCAAGGCGCTGCTGCGCAAGTTCGATGCCTTCCGTGCGCTGGGCGTCCGCAGCTTCTACGTGGCGCTGGACGATATCGAATACACCAAGTGGAACTGCGAGCGCGACAAGACCACCTTCGGCGCGTCCGGCGCGCAGGCGGCCGGTATCGCGCAGTCGCATCTGCTCAACCTGGTGCAGGCCGATCTGGTCGCCCGCCACGATGCAGCCTCGGAGCTGATCATGGTGCCGACCGAGTATTACGACGCCAAGGAAAGCCCGTACAAGGAAGCGCTGCGCAAGCATCTGGACCCGAAGATCGTGGTGCAGTGGACCGGCACCGATGTGGTGCCGCCGGCCATTTCCATTCCCGATGCACGCGCGGCCACCAAGGCGTTCGGCCGCAAGACGCTGCTGTGGGACAACTACCCGGTCAACGATTTCGAAACCTCGGCCGGGCGCCTGCTGATGGCGCCGTATGCGCGGCGCGAGGCCGGCCTGTCGGCGGAGTTGTCCGGCATCGTCTCCAACCCGATGAATCAGGAAGCGCCCAGCCGGGTGGCGGTGATGGGGCTGACCGCCTTCGCCTGGAACGACACCGGCTACGACGCCCAGCGCACCTGGCATGCGGCCGCACGCGACCTGGCCGGTGGCGACGCGCAGGTGACCGCCGCGCTGCTGACCTTCTTCGATACCCAGCATCTGGCGCCGACCTTCGGCAGCCAGCCGTGGCAGGAACAGGCGCCGCGCCTGAAGGCGGTGCTCGACCAGGTGCGCGAGGCGATCGCGCTCGGCGATGCGGCAGCGCGCAGCCAGGCCATCGCCGAGCTGGCGCGTACGGCCGACGCGTTCGCGGCCGCGCCGCAGAGCATTCGCGCAGGCGTGGCCGACAAGGGCTTTGCGGAACAATCGCGCCCCTGGCTGGAGGCGATGGAAGGCTGGGGCCGCGCGCTGCAGCAGACCGCAGCCGGGCTGGATGCCGCCAATCGCGGTGACGCGCAGGCGGCAGTTGCGTTTGCCGATGCCAAGCGGATCGCCGCCGAAGCCGCGGCGATCCCCTCGATCCCCGGCGCCACGCGCTTCGGTGGCCCGGTCAAGATCGCCGATGGCGTGCTGGACCGCTTCGTCGCCGACGCGCCGCAACTGATCGCCTACCGCGCGCCGTCGGCAGGCGAAGCGGAAAGCGCGCAGTGAGGAGCCGGGGCGGCGACCGGACGACCGGCTAGCCGCCTGGAGGGCGCCGCCGGTGCACGGCATCGGCGCGTCCCCCTGTCCACTGTGGTTTCCCCGCGCCGTTGCGCACCGCCTGGCGATTGCTCGCCAGGAAGATTGGCGCACCGTTGGCGTGGCATCGGGATGGCCAGGCTTGCAGCCCGGCGGGTGTGGCCCGCGTCGCCGGATCAGCATGCGGGACGCAGATCGATGCGCGTTGTTGCGCTGGTGTCGGGGCTGGATGCAGGGCGCGGTGCGCGTCACCAGCCAGGCATCACGGCGCGTGCGCGCTGCCTCGGTGGCGGGCTTGCGGCCTGCCGGTCAGCGGGTTTCAGTCGGCACTGGTTGGCTGCGCATCGCGCTTCAGGTGCCGATACAGCCGCTTCCAGCTGCCGCGGATGGTGCGTACCCAGCGCGGCTCGGCGCTGCGTGCGGCCTCGTCGGCGGTCGGCGCGATCCCGGCCAGGCGCTGGCGCATCTTCTGGAAATTGGCCAGGTCGCTGCGCTGCAGTTGCCGCGCCAGCGTGCCGCGCCGCAACCAGCGCGGGAAGCGCCAGGCCGAGGTGAAATCGATCAGCACCGGCACGCCGGCACTGATCACCACATTGGTGCCGTGCAGATCGTTGTGGGTGATGCCGACGGCGTGCAGGCGGCGCAGCGCCTGCTGCAATTGTTGGAACACTTCCTGGCCGACCACCGCACTGGCGCTGAGGGTGTCGCCGGGGATGAACTCCATGCCCAACGCCAGCCCGCCCAGCGTGCCGAGCAGGGCCGGCGCGTGCCGCCAGCCGTGCAGGCGGGCCAGCATCTTGGCCTCGTGCCGCACCATCAGCCGCGCGATCGGCGCCAGCAGCGTACGGCGGTAGCGGCTGTAGTCCTTGACCACCGCCAGCTGCCCATCCAGATGCGTGCGATAGACGTTGGGCTCGAGCAGCCGGGTGCCCTGCTTGAGCAGCACGGGCGTGACGATTTGCAGGCTGGAGGTGTCCAGCGGCTGGTAATGCATGGCAAGTCTCCGGACCTTGGCGGCGCGGAGGAATCACGCGTCTGGCAGGTTCACGATGATCGCGGGGGATCGGTCCGGTGAATTTTAGAACTTGCGAGTACTGAAATTACATTTGTTTAACAAATGAAATGTTCCGGGAGTGGAACGGTTCGAAGAATCAATAGCTTGCCGCGTCAGCTGCAGTCAATCTTGTCGATACGTCCTTACGACGCGCTGCCCGCAGCGAGCGTGCGTGGAGCGCAGCGCACCCCGTACCCGTCGGCAGCAGCGCTTCTCGGGGCAGATGGCCGCGCACTGTGCGCACCGATGGTCAGCGATCACAGCCCTTCTTGACAGCTGCTGAGACTCGATTCACTGTGCCGGCTGCGGTCAGGGGGCTGCATCACACGTCAGTACCGGCACGTCCACGCGGACGATGCCTGAAGCCGAGTACGCGCACGATCCGGTGATGCTGGGAAAGCCCCCGAATGGGACAGCAACTGCGCCACTTCCGGACGCCGCCAGGTCATGCCTGCGTGCGCATGGATGCGGGGACGATGGAGGACGACTCATTGGGGAATGCAATGAAAAGGACCGCAACATGGCTGTTGGCCTGCACGGCGCTGGGCTGCGTTTCCGACGCGGCCGCGCAGTCGTTGTCGCGTGGCTGGGATACCTATCGGCAACAGCAAAAGCAGCAACAGGCCGCTGCACAGAGCGGCGCAGCGCAGCTGGCGACGCCAGCGGCATCGAGCACTGCACAAACGAACGACGACGCGCTGCAGTCAGCCGCAGCCAATGGTAGTTCCACAGCTGGACCTGCCGAAGCCACCACCATCGCTTCTGCTCCATCCACGGCCGTGGCGCCGTCGCCGGCTCTCGCGTATGGGTCGGCGACGCCACGCGAGGAAGAGCAACGTCTCAAGAGCGGTGTCTTTCTTGGTGTGCAGGGCGGTCAGGGGAAAGTATACGAAGGCATCGATCAGGACATGCTCGGCTTTAATGCCGGCTATCGCTGGCGGGCAGGCCCGGTGACCCTGATCGGCATCGAAGCGGCGGTGGGAAAGCTGGCCCGCATCAGCGATCATGAGGACTCCTACGTACCCGGCGTGGAATTCGGCAGTCTGGGCGGCACTGCGCGTTTCAACTTTGGTGACAGTCCACTTTTCGCTGTGGTAGGCCTGGGCTATTGGTCGGCCAATTCCAACGGCGAATCGAATGAGCGCGTGTCAGGTGCGTACGCGGGTGCCGGCTTTGGCGTAGACATTGGCCGGCACGCCAGTTTGAGCGTGTTCTATACCAACTATCTTTATGCCAACGACTATTACTACTCCGACGAAGACATCACCATCAATCGTGCCGAAGTGTTGAACGTTGGCGCTGAAGTTCGCTTCTGACCGGTTGCTTGATCAAAAGTGTGTAACGACAGGGCGGATGGTGGCATCCGCCCTGTCGTGTTTGGAGCGTGGAGAGCGCTGAATCCTTGGATGAACCGAGGCCTGCAGCGCGTGCGATGCCGCAACCTGCATGCTGGATGTGGTGTCATACAAGACAACGCTGCGGCGCAGGCGATCACGACGAGGAAGGTATGGAGGTCTTAACGCAATTCCTGACCGATGAGCAGGATCCGGTGGCCGTGGGCAAGATCCTGCCCAAGGTGAACGAGCTGCTGACGCGGGACGAGCAGGTCGAGTACATCGCAGTGCAGAAGAAAATGGTGGTGAACCTGTCGCCGGCCGCGGTGGTGCTGACCACTCGCAGATTCATCGTGGTGCACCCCACGCTGTTCGGGATGACGTTTCGCGATGTCCCCTGGCGCGAGGTGCTCGACGTGCACATGAGCGAGCAGATGCTGGGAGCGACGATCATGTGCCGCACCACGCAAGGCGGCTACCTGTCCATCGACAGCCTGCCCAAGAAGCAGGCCCGGCGGGTCTACGCCTATGCGCAGCAGGTGGAGGAATCGGCCTACGAAAAGCGCCAGCAGCTGGAGTTCGACAAGTTGCGCGCATCGGCAGGTGGCGTGGTGGTGCACGCACCCACCGCGCAGGGCAGCGCATCCTCGTCACCGCAGAGCACGGCAGCGGCCGCGGACGATCCGATCCAGGTGCTGAGCAAGCTCAAGCAACTGCTGGATGCGGGACTGGTGACCCAGGAAGAGTTCGACGCCAAGAAAGCCGAGGTGCTGGCGCGGTTGTAGCGCGCTCGGCACGGTTGCCTAGTCACGGCCTGGCCATGATTACTGGCGCGCCGCCCGCATCCGCGGGCGGCGCACTACGATGCGTAAGCCGCGCTTACTCGCCCAGCGCCTTGGCCACGAACGGCGGTGCGACCAGCACGCCGGTATGCAGGTGCGCGGTGTAGTACAGCGTCTCGAAGCCCTTGGCCTGCGCAGCGTCCTGGCGGAAGGCGAAATCGGCGTTGGCCTGCTTGCTGGCCATGGTCACGCTCCACCAGCCGGTGGGGTAGCACGGCTGCGGGAACGGCAGGGTCTTGAACGATTGGAAGCCGGCCTTGCCCATTTCGGTACGCATTTCCTTGATCAGCTCCAGCAGCGCCAGCGGCGATTCGGACTGCTGCACCAGGATGCCGTCGTCCTTCAATGCCTTGAAGCAGCTCTCGTAGAAGGCCTTGTTGAACAGGCCCTCGGCCGGGCCGACCGGGTCGGTGGAATCGACGATCACGATGTCCACGCTGCCGGCCGGGCAGTTGGCCATGTAGGCCACGCCGTCGTCGAACAGCAGCTCGGCGCGCGCATCGTGGTTGGAATCGCACAGCTCGGGGAAGTACTTCTCCGACATGCGGGTGACCTGCTCGTCGATGTCGCACTGGGTGGCGCTTTCCACGCCCGGGTGCTTGAGCACCTCGCGCAGGGTGCCGCAGTCGCCGCCGCCGATGATCACCACGCGCTTGGGCGCGGCGTGGGTGAACAGCGCCGGATGGCTGATCATCTCGTGATAGAAGAAATTGTCGCGGCTGGTCAGCATCACCGCGCCGTCGATCAGCATCAGCTTGCCCCAGTCGGTGGTCTGGTAGATCTCGATCTTCTGGAACGGGGACTGCACCTCGTCCAGCTTGCCGCTGATGCGGAAGCCGATCGCCGAGCCGGTCGGCTGGAAATGTTCGATGTACCAGTTGTCGTTGGCGCTCATGCAAGGTCCTGAAAGATGGGGCTGTTCCTTCTCCCACTTGGGAAAAGGTGGCGCGAAGCGCCGGATGAGGGTCGGGCGCAGCCGCGCACAAGCAAGCTGCTGGCGGCCATCCCGAACCCCCGCCAACCCCGCTCCAATCAGGAGCAGGGCGTGAAGTCGGCGCGGATTGTAACGGACCCTGCGCGTGCCAGGCGTTACACTTCACGCCCTTTTTGCCCCAGCCGAGTCAGCGAAATGAGCGATTGGTCCCTCGACCAAGCCCGCAAGACCTATTCGATCCCGCATTGGGCCGACGGGTATTTCGATGTGAACGACGCCGGACATGTGGTGGTCACGCCGACCAGCGACGGTCCGTCGGTATCGTTGCCCGAGGTGGTGGACGCCGCGCGCGCAGCCGGCGCCAAGCTGCCGCTGCTGGTGCGTTTCCCGGACATCCTGGGCCAGCGCCTGGGCAAGCTGCAGGCGGCGTTCGCGCAGGCGCAATCCGAATGGGACTACGCCGGCGGCTACACGGCCGTCTACCCGATCAAGGTCAACCAGCATCGCGGCGTGGCCGGCACGCTGGCCAGCCACCACGGCGACGGCTTCGGCCTGGAGGCGGGCAGCAAGCCGGAGCTGATGGCGGTGCTGGCGCTGTCGCGTCCGGGCGGGCTGATCGTCTGCAACGGCTACAAGGACCGCGAATACATCCGCCTGGCGTTGATCGGCCGCAAGCTCGGCCTGCAGACCTTCATCGTCATCGAAAAGCCCTCCGAGCTGAAGCTGGTGCTGGAGGAGGCGCGCGCGCTGGACGTCAAGCCGGGTCTGGGCGTGCGCATGCGCCTGGCCTCGCTTGGCGCGGGCAAGTGGCAGAACAGCGGTGGCGACAAGGCCAAGTTCGGGCTGTCGCCACGGCAGGTGCTGGACCTGTGGAAGACCCTGCGCGACACCGAGTACGCCGACAGCCTGCAGCTGCTGCATTTCCACATGGGCTCGCAGATCTCCAATGTGCGCGACATCGCCAACGGCATGCGCGAGGCCACGCGCTACTTCGTGGAGCTGTCGCGGCTGGGCGCCAGGATCAGCCATGTGGACGTTGGCGGCGGCCTGGGCATCGATTACGAAGGCACGCGCTCGCGCAGCTATTGCTCGATCAATTACGGCCTGCATTCCTACGCCAGCAACATCGTGCAGCCGCTGGCCAGCGCCTGCGAGGAGCACGGCCTGACCCCGCCGCGCATCGTCACCGAATGTGGCCGCGCGATGACCGCCCACCACGCGGTGCTGATCGCCAACGTGTCCGAAGTGGAGCAGGCGCCGGAAGGTCGCGTGCCGGACGCACACGACGACGAGCCGGCAGCGATCCGCCACCTGCGCGAGATCCACGACGAGCTCGATGTGCGCCCGGCGGTGGAACTGTTCCAGGAGGCGCAGCACTTCCATGCCGAAGGCTTGAGTGCGTATGCACTGGGCCAGATCGACCTGACCCACCGCGCGCGTATCGACGACCTGTTCTATGCGATTGCGCATGGCGTGCGTGCACGCCTGAGCTTCGACGAGAAGAGCCATCGCCCGGTGCTGGACGAGCTCAACGAGCGGCTGGTGGACAAGTACTTCGTCAACTTCAGCGTGTTCGAGTCGATTCCGGATGTGTGGGCGATCGACCAGGTGTTCCCGATCGTGCCGATCGAGCGCTTGAACGAAGCGCCGCAGCGGCGCGGCATCATCGCCGACATGACCTGCGACTCGGACGGCATGGTCAAGACCTACGTCGAGAACGAAAGCCTGGACAGCTCGATGCCGCTGCACACGCTGAATCCGGGCGAGAGTTATCGCATCGGCTTCTTCCTGGTCGGTGCCTACCAGGAAATCCTGGGCGATATCCATAACCTGTTCGGCGATACCGATGCGGTGGAAGTGGCCGTGGACGGCGATGGCTATCGCATCGCGCAGCAGCGCCGCGGCGATACCACCGATGTGATGCTGGACTACGTGGGCTATCAGCTGGACACGCTGCGTGCGACCTATGCCGAGCGCATCGCCGCCGCGCAGCTGTCGCCCGAGCGCGCACAGGAATTGAGCGATGCGCTGGAAGCAGGGTTGACCGGTTACACCTATCTGTCCGACGAACCGTTGGGCTGAGGCACTGCGCGCTGCGGGGCCGTGGCGCGCCATGCTGTTTTCACCCTGGCGCGCACTGCATTGACGCGACGGCCCGCAGCATCGCTGCGCGGCCGTCATGTGGCGTAACTCATGTTCATGATCCGGTGCCATCGCTGGACGCCATGGTTTCTATGCGCCCTGGCCGAGCCCGGTAACGCATTGCCTGCAACGACGGCGTGCCACGATCAACGCCATCGGCCCAGCCAGGGCCAGGCAATCACCAGCAACAGCTGTGCATACGTGATCGCCTCAGCATGGCGATGACAATCAAGTAACCGTGGTGTGACCGCACGGTTGCAGACGGCATTGCAAAAAATCACTGTATTTTGCGAAGTGGTTGCGCTGGTAATGCAATAACGTCAACGCCGTTGCACACAATGGTCTTAGTGCATGCGGCCATGGGCGCGGCGCAGGCGATGCAAAATTCCCGGAAAAAAAGCCTTCACCGGCTGCGGTGCGATGCATGGCCGTCGGTTCGGTAGCGCGCAACCGCCGGAAAACGCGCGCTATGGGCGTATGCATCCAGAACATTAGTTGAAATCACACTTCGGCAAAAAATTTTCGCAGGCGACGCGGATTTCGTGATTTTTGCACGGTTTATCGCGGTGGCTAATTGTTAGTGTTTGTTTAACTTGTCGGGAAACAAGTGCTTTTAGCAATGTCGTTGCACGTCGTGGTAGCGACGCTGCACGTCGCTTCGTGGTGCGTTCCCATTGTGCGTTTCCATCGTATATCGCCGGCATGCGTTGGCGGTCGTCGGTGTCTCTTACCTCACGTTCTCAAGGCCAGGTGCTGATCCGGCGTCCCACTGACCGCATTGCGGACATGGCGCACCGGGCGACTGCGCGCCACACAAGAAGGATGCACGCAATGCACACTGACGACTCTCCGGTGTTTCCCCTGACCAAAGCGCAACGCGGCCTGTGGGTGGCCAGCAAGTTGCATACCGACAACACCTTGATGTTGTCCGAAGCCCTGGAAATGTTCGGCCCGCTGGATCCGCAGCTGCTGATCCGCGCCAGCATGCAGCTGACGCGCGAATTCGACACGCTGCGGCTATGCATCGCCGAGCACGACGGCGTGCCGCATCAGGTGGTCCTGCCCGAATACACCGCCGCGATCCCGTATTTCAACGTCAGCGAAGATCCTTCCCCGCGCAACGCCGCCGAGCATTGGGTCGACGAAGAAATCCGCAAGCCGGAAGATCTGCAGAACGGGCCGTTATGGCATTGCGCGGTGTTCCGCCTTGGCGAAGACCACCATATGTGGGTGCAATGCGTCAGCCATCTGGTGATGGATGGCTATTGCGCCTCGATCATGATGCAGCGCATGGCGGTGCTGTATAACGCCTACGCAGAAAACATCGAGCCGGAGCCTGCACAGTACGGCAGCGCGCTGTCGCTGATCGAGCTGGAACAGCAGTATCGCGAGTCCGATCGTTTTCAGCGCGACCGCAGCTACTGGATGCAGCAGCTGGCCGACCTGCCGCCGCCGGCGACCCTGGCGCGTCCGGGCAATCACCTGTCGACCGGCTTGTTGCGTGGCACCGGACAGTTCTCGCCGCAGCAGGTGGTGCGGCTGCGCGCGCTCGGCAAGGACTATGGCGCCAGCCTGCCGCAGATGCTGATTTCGCTGATCGCCGCGTATTACTACCGTTGCACCGGTGCCGAGGATCTGGTGCTGGCCATGCCGGTGACCGGCCGCATCAATGCGCGCTACCGGCAGACCGCAGGCCTGGTGGCCAATGTGATTTCGCTGCGCCTGAAAATGGATCCGCAGCAGCCGGTGCATGCGCTGTTCGCACAGGTGTCCTCGGTGGTCAGGCATGCGCTGCGCCACCAGCAATACCGCTTCGAGGACGTGCGCCGCGATCTGGGCATGTTCGGGATCGATCAGAAGTTCGCACGCCTGGCAGTGAACATCGAAGCCTTCGACTACGCACTGCGCTTTGGCCAGGCCTATGCGATGCCGCATAACCTGTCCAACGGCCCGGCCGACGATCTGACCATCTTCTGCTACGAGCGCGGCGACGGTGCCGCGTTGCGCTTCGATCTGGATGCCAATCCGGCGCTGTACGACAGCGACGAGCTGGCCGAGCACTGCCGCCGGCTGACCCATCTGGCCGATGCGGTGCTGGCCGATCCGGAATGCGCGCTGGGCCAGATCGATGTGCTGGGCGATGCGGAACGCCGCCGCCTGTTGCAGACCTGGAACGCCACCGCCGCAGCGCTGCCGGAACCGGCCACGCTGCTGCACGGCATGCTGCAGCGTGCCGAGCTGATGCCGGCGGCAGTGGTGGTGCAATACGACAACCGCACCCTGGACTACGCCACGCTGTGCGAACTGGCCTCGCGCATCGCCGCGCAATGGGTGGCCGATGGTGTCCGCCCTGGCGACGTGGTCGCCATCGCGCTGCCGCGCAGCGAGCAATTGCTGGTGGCCCTGCTGGCGGTGATGTGGAGCGGGGCGGCGTATCTGCCGCTGGACCCGGAAAGCCCGGCCGCACGCAACCGGCAGATGCTCAACGATTCCGGTGCCATCGCGCTGGTCTGCGAGCCGGCGTTGTGCGAGCGCTATCTGCTCGGCGGCATGGTCTGGCTGGATCCGCGCCCGGCGGTGTTGCCGGCGGCGATCGCGCCGCTGGCCACGCCGGACGGTACGGCCTATGTGCTGTACACCTCCGGCTCGACCGGCGCGCCCAAGGGTGTGGAAATCAGCCATCGCAACCTGTTCAATTTCCTGCATGCGATGGAGCATGAGCTTGCGTTGCGTCCGCGCGACCGCGTGCTGGCGGTCACCACCATCACCTTCGATATCGCCGGGCTGGAGCTGTATCTGCCGTTGCTGGTGGGTGCGCGCGTGGTCATCGCACCGGCCGGCATCACCCACGATCCACGCAGCCTGTCGCGGCTGATCGCGCAGGAGCAGATCAGCATGGTGCAGGCGACCCCGTCGCTGTGGCGCATCCTGCTGGCCAATCAGGATCTGGCGCTGGACCGTATCCACGCCCTGGTCGGCGGCGAAGCCCTGGTGCCGGAACTGGCGACCCAGTTGCTGAGCCGGGTCGGGCGCCTGACCCAGTTGTACGGGCCGACCGAAACCACGATCTGGTCGACCATCATGCCGTTGCAGCTCACCGACGCTGCCGCCCCGCCGATCGGCAGGCCGCTGCTCAATACCCGCGTCTATGTGCTCGATGCGCAGCGGCAACCGCTGCCGACCGGCGCGATCGGCGAGTTGTACATCGGTGGCGCGGGCGTGGCCAAGGGCTATCGCGGCAAGCGCCAGCTGACCAGCGAGCGCTTTGTGCGCGACCCGTTCGCCGACGACGGCAGCAACATGTACCGCACCGGCGACCGCGTGCGTCAGCGCCGCGACGGCATGCTGGAATTCATCGGCCGCGCCGATGCGCAATTGAAGATCCGCGGCCATCGCGTGGAGCCGGCCGAAATCGAAAACGCCTTGCTGCTGCACTCGCAGGTGGCGCAGGCGGTGGTGGTCGGTCATCGCGATGGCGACCACGACGCGCTGCAGTTGCTAGCGTATGTGGTGGGCAAGCATGGCGCGACGCCATCACCCGAGCTGTTGCGCGCCCATCTGCAGCAGCGCCTGCCGGCGTCGATGATTCCCACCTTGTGGGTGCCATTGCAGGCACTGCCGCTGACACCCAATGGCAAGCTGGATCGCCGCGCCTTGCCCTCGCCAGGTGCGCTGCCGCAGCGCGCGCATGTGGCGCCGCGCGATGCGCTCGAACACCAGCTGGCAGCGATGCTGCAGGACGTGCTGGGCATCGAAGTGGTGGGTGTCGAAGACAACTTCTTCGAGCTCGGCGGCGACTCGCTGCGCGCGGCAGAAATGGCAGCACGTTTCCCGCAGACGTTCGGTGTCGAACTGCCATTGGGCACCCTGTTCCATGCGCCGACGATTGCCGGCCTGGCCGAGGTGATCAAGCGCAACGCGCAGACTCCGAACGACCCGCTCGGCGTGCTGTTGCCGTTGCGTGCGGGCACCCCGGGTACGCCGCCGCTGTTCTGCATCCACCCGGTGGTCGGCCTGGGCTGGTCGTATCTCACCCTGCTCGGTCAGCTCGATCCGCAGTGGCCGGTGTATGCCTTGCAGTCGCCGGGTTTGAGTGACCCGCAGCATCGCCCGGAAAGCATCGAGGCGATCGCGCGCGATTACTTGGCGCGGCTGCGCACGGTGCAGCCACAGGGGCCGTACCGATTGATCGGCTGGTCGCTGGGCGGCTTGATCGCCCATGCCATCACCGCCGAACTGCATGCGCTGGGCGAAGAAGTCGAATTGCTGGCGATGCTCGACAGCTACCCGCACCTGGAGCAGGCCGCGTCGCTGCCGGAATCGGAAAACGTGCGTGCATCGGTGCATGCGCTGGGCCTGCATCTGGCACCCGGCCAGCCGATGCCCACCACGGTGGCCGAACTGGCCAGCCTGCTGTGCGATCACTACGGCTTGAACGACTTGCCCGCAGTGCGTCAGCTGCTCGAGCAACGCCCCACGTTGCTGGACGACATGGGCGGCATGACCCAGCACCACCTGCATCTGGCGCGGCGTCATCGTCCCAAGCCGCTGGACCAGGATGTGGTGTTCGTCGAAGCGAGCGTGCGCATGACCTCCGGCGGCGACGATACGGTGTGGGTGGATTACCGGCCGCAGGCCTGGCGCCCGTATGTGCGCAACCTGCAGCTGCATGTGCTGGACAGCGACCACCACTCGATGCTGTCGTCCACGCATGCGGCCACGCTCAGCGCACTGCTGCACGCGGCCACCACGAAAGCCGCACAACGCGATGGCAGCATCGCCACCGCCAGCGACGGGGTGGCCGAATATGCCTGAGTCTTCCGTCAACGCGGGACGCCAGCGCCCGGTGCTGATCGCCACCCTGGGCACGCATGGCGATGTGCGCCCGATCATCGCGCTGGGCCGTGGCTTGCAGGCGCGCGGTTACCCGGTGCGGGTGCTGACCAGTGCCAACTTCGAAGCGCTGATCCGCGCCAATGGGCTGGACTTCTTCCCGCTCAGCGGCGATCACCGGAAACTGCTGCAGGGCCATCCGGATGTTGCCGAGATGCGCGGTGGCTGGCGCGGCATCTGGGGCACCTTGCGTGCGCAGCTGCTTGAGTGGGCGCGCGACTGGGCCGAGCAGGGCCGCGCGGCCTGTGCCGATGCCGGCCTGATTCTCGGCGTCGGCAGCGCCAGCCTGCTGGCGCACAGCCTGGGCCAGGCCTACGGCCTGCCGGTGGTGTTCACGCAATTGCAGCCGCTGACCGCCTCGCGGCATGTGCCGCTGATGGTGATGCCCACCGTGCGCCTGCCCGGGCTGGTGAGCGTGGCGCTGCATCACGCGGTGCGCTTTGCCGGCTGGCAGCTGATGCGCCCGGCGCTCAACGGCATCGTGCGCCCGGCCTTGGGGCTGCCGGCATATCCGTGGAGTGGCCCCGATCGCAGTGCGCAGCGCGTGGTGTATGGCTACAGCGAGCATCTGTGCCCACGCCCGCCGGACTGGCCGGACCGGGCCCAGGTCAGCGGTTTCTGGCAGTTGCCGCAGCCGCAGTGGCAGCCACCGGCCGCGCTGCAGGCGTTTCTGCAGGCCGGCCCGCCGCCGCTGTATATCGGTTTCGGCAGCATGATCAGCAGCGATGCGGCCCAGCTCACCGCCACCGTCAAGGCGGCGGTGCGTCTGACCGGTCAACGCGCGTTGCTGGCCAGCGGCTGGGGCGGGCTGGCGGCCGCGGAAGACGCATCCGACGATGCCCAGCGCTTCTTC
This sequence comes from Xanthomonas sp. LMG 8993, assembly GCF_009835065.2. NCBI lineage: Bacteria > Pseudomonadati > Pseudomonadota > Gammaproteobacteria > Lysobacterales > Lysobacteraceae > Xanthomonas > Xanthomonas sp. LMG 8993. Next base: position 131,654 of record NZ_QVIF02000013.1, read on the forward strand.
CAGCTGGAGCAGGCACCGCACGATTGGCTGTTTCCGCGGGTGTCGGTGGCCGTGCATCACGGTGGTGCCGGCACCACCGGTGCGGCGCTGGCTGCGGGGATTCCGTCGGTGGTGCTGCCGTTCGGCTACGACCAGCCGTTCTGGGCGCACTGCCTGGCCCAACGCGGCGTCGCCCCGCCGGCGCTTGCACGGGTCGGGCTGCAGCCGGAGACCCTGGCCGATGCCATCGGCCAGGCCAGCGCGCCGAGCATGCGCGCAGCGGCACGCGCGCTGGGCCAGCGCATCCGCGAGGAGGACGGAATCGGCCGTGCGGTGGAGCAGCTGAAAGCCTGGGGATTGCTGCAACCGGCGCTGTCGGTGGCGCCGGCCGTGCGGATCGAGCAGCAGGCCGTCGCGTGACACAGGCCGATGCGTGATGGATGACGCTGTGGGGAGCCACAGCGTCAACATTGGATTGGCTGCGGCAATGCGGCTGGCCTCACCGAAGCCCCTTGGCTGCTGCACGGGCGTGGCGCTGGCGTGTTGCTGTCGCCGATAGGTGGTCGACCGGACCATGCCTGCACGACGGAGTGAGGTGGAAACAACGTCTGCGTTGCTGATCCGAGCTGGCGACTGCGGCCAGCGCCGGCATCGTCGCATCGGTAGGATGCGGCACAATCGGGCTCCCTCGGCTCTGCATCGCCCGCATGCGCTATCCCGCTCTCGATCTGCTGCGTGGCCTCGCCATTGTCTGGGTGATGCTGTTCCATTCCTTCGTGGTCGGCGGTCTGGGGCCGGACTGGACGTGGTTGTCGCGCTACGGCTGGATGGGCGTGGACCTGTTCTTCGTCCTGAGCGGCTTTCTGATCGGCACGCAGGTGCTGAGGCCGCTGGCGCGCGGGCAACGCCTGGACTTCAAGGAGTTCTATCTGCGCCGCGCGTTTCGCATCCTGCCGGCGTTCTTGCTGGTGCTGGTGATCTACATGGCGTGGCCGGACTTCCGCGAGTCGCCCGGGCTGGCGCCGTGGTGGATGTTCGTCACCTTCACCCTGAACCTGTTCGTCGACTACGGCCGTGATGCCGCGTTCTCGCACGCCTGGTCGCTGTGCGTGGAGGAACATTTCTATCTGGTGTTTCCGTTGCTGGCGACGCTGCTGCTGCGTCGGCCCTCGGCTACACGCTTTGGCGTGCTCTGCGTGCTGGTCGTGGTTGCCGGCATCGCGCTGCGTGCCGGCATCTGGTGGCACAACACCGCCCTGGACAGCGCTGGCGTCGGTCTGCAGCGCAACTGGTTCATCGAAGACATCTACTACCCGACCTGGAATCGTCTGGATGGTCTGCTGGCCGGTGTCGTGCTGGCGGTGCTGAAGGTGTTTCGCCCCACGCTCTGGCAACGGCTGCAGCAACACGGCAACGCCATCCTGTGTGCCGGCGTGGCGATTCTGGCGCTGGCATTGTGGCTGTTCCGCGAGCGCACCGGCCTGCTCGGCAACGCGGTGGGCTGGCCGGTGCTGTCGCTGGGACTGGCCTTGCTGGTGCTCGCCGGCACCGCCAGCAGCGGTGTGCTTGGCGGTTTGCGCGTGCCGGGCGCGGCATGGCTGGCGGCCATCTCCTACAGCCTGTATCTGACCCACAAGGCCGTCTTCCATCTCACCCAGAGCTGGTTCGGCCCGGCGCTGGAGGGGCGGGGCGTGCTGGCATTTGCGGTGTATGGCCTGGTGGCAGTGCTGGGTGGCGCGCTGTTGCACTACGCGGTGGAGCGCCCGTTCCTGCAACTGCGCGACAGGACGCTGCGGCCAAGCGCGCAGCCGTTGGCTGCCGCCGATCGCGGCTGACCGGGTAAAGCAAAACGCCGCGCAATGCGCGGCGTTTTCGTCATCCCTGGCGGTACGCCGGTTGCCGCGCCGCACTGAGCTTGGATGCGGCGTGATCTGTTCGCGCGCCGACCGCCACACTAGCGGATCGCGACGCGACCGAGGCATTGGCGTTGGAGGCCATCGTCACTGCGCGTCGCGCGCCACCTGGAAACCGGCGAACGACTGCGTGACCGGCATGATTTCCAGCCGATTGATGTTCAGGTGCGCCGGCAGGCTGGCGACGTAGAAGATCTGCTCGGCGATGTCCTCGGCGGTCATCGGGGTGGCGCCGCGGTACAGCGTGTCCGAGGCGGCCTGGTTGCCGCCGGTGCGCACCAGGGTGAATTCGGTTTCGGCCATGCCCGGTTCGATCGAGGTCACGCGCACGCCGGTGCCGTGCAGGTCCGCGCGCAGGCCCAGCGAGAACTGCTGCACGAACGCCTTGGTGCCGCCGTACACATTGCCGCCGGTGTAGGGGTAGGTCGCCGCGACCGAGGCGATGTTGATGATGGCGCCACGGCGTGCGATCAGTGCCGGCAGCAGGCGGTGGGTGAGGGTGACCAGCGCGGTCACATTGGTGTCGATCATCTGCTGCCACTGGGTCAGGTCGGCCTGCTGCGCGGGCGCGGTGCCCAGCGCCAGCCCGGCGTTGTTGACCAGCACATCGATGTCGGCAAACTCGGCCGGCAATGCGTCGATCGCTGCCGACAAGGCCTGCGCATCGCGCATGTCGAAGGCTGCGGTGTGCACCTGGCCGGCGGGCAGCTCGGCCGCCAACGCATCCAGGCGCTCGGCGCGGCGGCCGGTGGCGATGATCTTCCAGCCGGCGGCGGCAAACCGGCGCACGGCGGCGCTGCCGAATCCGGAGGTGGCACCGGTGATCAGAACAGTCTTGGACATGGGGGATAACTCCTGCGAACGAGGGGGTCAGGCAAAGGGATCAGGGGGTGGTGGCAGCGCCGGGTGCGTGGGCCTGGGCACGGCGCGCGCGCAGCTCGGCCTCACTGAGCGGCTCGCGCGTCACTACGCGACCGTGTTGCACCTGCAGGAGCAGATACGGTGCTTCTGCGGTGCCGGGTGCGGTGTCGCCGGCGCTCGCGGCGGTTGGCAGGGCGATCACCAGCTCACCGTCGATCCAGTCCGCGGCGACCGGGGCGGTTCGTCCGGGGAACAACACCTCGAGCGGTAACGCCGGCGGCGCGGTGTCGCAGGCACCGATGACGATGCGATCCAGCAGCACTTGCGTCTGCTCCACGCGCCAATCGGCCTGGTAGCCGCGCCAGTTTGCACTGCAACTGCCCAGCGCCGGCCGCGCATGCGCCACGAACCGTTGCCAGGTGGCCTGGTCGTCCAGCACCGGCGCCAATGGCTCGGCCAGCAGCACCGCGTCCTGCCCGTCGATCCGGATGCGGTCGGGAATCTGCTCGGTGGCGTGCGCCGCGCCGATCAGTCCCCACCACAACCACAGGCCGGCGGTGCGCTGCAGCACGGCGGCTACTGCGCCTTGATCGCAATGGCGGGCAAGCCGCTACCGGTCAGTTTCTGCTTGGCTTCTGCCAGTTCGCTGGCGCTGCCGTACGGCCCCATGCGCACGCGGTAGACGGTCTTGCCGCTGATGTCGGCCGACTCCACGCGTGCGGCCAGGCCCATCATCGCCAGCTTGGCCTTGGTCGATTCGGCATCGCCGGAGGCGCCGAACGAGCCGGCCTGCAGGATGTAGCGGGTGTTGTCGGTCACTGCAGAGGCAGCTGCCGGGGTGGCAGCTGCTGCCGTCGCTGCCGGCTTCGGCGCAGCGGTTGCAGCCGGCGTGCTCAGTGCCGCAGTGCTGGCCGGGGCCGGGGTGGCGGCCGGGCGTGCCGGGGCGGTCTCGGCCAATGGCTTCGGCGCGCTGGCGGCCGTTTCGGTCAACGGGACCGGCACGCTGGCGGCCGGCGTGGCTGCCGCCACACTCGCACCCGGTGCAGGCGCGACCGGCTTGCCTTCCAATGCGGCGCGCGCACGTGCAGCTTCCTCGGCGCGCGCGCTGGCCGCCAGCTCGGCATCGGACATCTGCACCTCCTTGCCGGGCAGCAAGGTATAGAAGTCGTACTGGGTCTGCGCATCGCCCGGCTTGGCCTGCGGCTTGGGCGGTTGCGCGCTGGGCTTGGGCAGCTCGGCCGGCGTATCCACGTCGGCATCGGCCACCGGCTCGGGCTGTGCGTCGGGGTTGGCGCGCGGGCCTACGCGCAGGAAGCCGTCGCCGTCCTTCTTGAACAGGTTGGGCGCGGCCAGAAAGATCACTGCCGCAATCGCAGCGCCCGCCACCAACCACACCCAACCGGGGGTGCCATTGCTGGTGTTGCGTCGCGCCTGACTCTTACCGCGTCGTGCTGCCATCTACCACTTCTCCGAATCACGTCGTTGCGGGCCATGCGGCCCGGCTTACATCTTTTCTGGGGCGCTGACGCCAAGCAGTTCCAGGCCGTTGGCGAGCACCTGTTGCGTGGCGACGGCGAGGGTGAGCTTGGCGTCGCGCTCTGCGGCATCGTCCACCAGCAGTTTGGTGTTGTGATACCACGTGTGGAAGGCGTGCGCCAATTCACGCAGGTATTGCGCGATCTGGTACGGCTCCAGCGTCTGCCCGGCGATGTCCACCACCTCCGCATAGCGCGACAGCTCGACCATGACGTTGAGCGAATGCTCGTCGTCCAGGCGCGCCAGCTCGGCCAGTCCATGCGCCTGCTCGTACTTGTAGCCCTTCTCCTGCGCCTGCCGCAGCACGCTGCAGACGCGGGCATGTGCGTACTGCACGTAGAACACCGGGTTGTCGTTGCTCTGCTGACGGGCCAGGTCGATGTCGAAGGTGAGCTGCGAGTCGGGCTTGCGCGCGATCAGGAACCAGCGCACCGCATCGGCGCTGGTTTCCTCGATCAGATCGCGCAGGGTGACGTAGCTGCCGGCACGCTTGGACAGTTTCACTTCCTCGCCGCCACGCATCACCGTGACCATCTGGTGCAGCACGTATTCCGGCCAGCCTTGCGGGATGCCCAGTTCCAGCGCCTGCAGGCCGGCGCGCACGCGCGTCAGCGAGCCGTGGTGATCGGCCCCCAGCTCGGTGATCGCGCGCTCGTAGCCGCGCTGCCACTTGGTCAGGTGATAGGCCACGTCCGGCACGAAGTAGGTGTAGGTGCCGTCGGACTTGCGCATCACCCGGTCCTTGTCGTCGCCGAAGTCGGTGGACTTCAACCACAACGCACCGCCTTCCTCGTAGGTATGGCCGGAGGCGATCAGCTTCTGCACCGCCTCTTCGACCTTGCCGTCCTTATACAGCGAGCTTTCCAGGAAATAGATATCGAAATCGACGCGGAACGCGGCCAGGTCGTGGTTCTGCTCGTTACGCAGGTAGGCCACGGCGAAGCGGCGGATCGCGTCGAAATCGGCAGGGTCCTTGCCGCCGGTGACCAGGTGGCCTTCCAGGTCGACGGTGTCGCCAGCCAGATAGGCGGTGGCCACATCGGCGATGTAGTCGCCGCGGTAGCCGTTCTCCGGCCAGCCGTCACTGTCGGGGGTGAGCCCCTGTGCGCGCGCCTGCACCGACAGGGCCAGGTTCTCGATCTGCACGCCGGCATCGTTGTAGTAGAACTCGCGCTTGACGTTCCAGCCGTTGGCATCGAGCACGCGCGCCAGGCTGTCGCCGATCGCCGCGGCGCGGCCGTGGCCGACGTGCAGCGGGCCGGTCGGGTTGGCCGAGACGTATTCCACGCCCACCGAGCGGCCGTTGCCGGCCAGCCCGCGGCCGTAGTCGTGGCCCTGCTTGAGCACATGCGCCACTTCGCGCTGGTAGGCGGTGGGGGCGAGGTGGAAGTTGATGAAGCCCGGGCCGGCGATCTCCACCTTGGCCACGTCGTCGCTGGCCGGCAATGCGGCGACCAGCGCCTGGGCCAGCGCGCGCGGGTTGCTGCGCGCCGGCTTGGCCAGCAGCATCGCGGCATTGGTGGCGAAGTCGCCGTGCTCGCGCGTCTTGGGCCGCTCGACCACAAAATCCGGCGGCAGGGTGTCGGCAGGCAGGGTACCGTTGGCGCGCAAGGCTTCAATGCCTTGGCCGATCAGTGCGCGGAGTTGGGCTTTCACGTGGGATCTGCTTGGAACGAAACCACCGATTTTACCCGACCGCGCGCCCCGGGGTCGGGCCGACGGTTCAGGTCACCGCCGCGCGCTCATCCCAGCCAGCCGCGCTCGGCCAGCGAGACCGGACGCCCGTCGCCGATCACGAAGTGGTCCAGCAGGCGGATATCCACCAGCTCAAATGCATCCAGCAGGCGCCGGGTGACCGCGCGGTCGGCCTCGGACGGCTCCGGATTGCCTGAAGGGTGGTTGTGCCCGACGATCACCGCCGCGGCATTGTGCAGTAGCGCCCGCCGCACCACTTCGCGCGTGTGGATGTCGGCCCCGTCGATGGTGCCGGTGAACACTTCCTCGAAGGCGATGGCGTGATGGCGGGTGTCCAGGTACAGCACCGCGAACACCTCGTAGGGGCGCGCACGCAGCCGCTGCGAAAAGTAGCGGCCGACGCTGGTCGGGTCGCTGAGCGCGTCGCCGCGTTCCAGTGCGCTCAGCAGGTGACGGTGCGCCAGTTCCAGCGCCGCACTGAGCTTGCAGGCTGAGGCCGGACCCAGGCCGGGCAGGCGCGCCAGGGCGGGCGCCGTGTGATCCAGCAGCACGCGCAGCGGGCCGTGGCGCAGCAGCAGATTGCGTCCGGTCTGGACGGCGTCCTGGCCGCGCAGGCCGGAGCCGACAAAGATCGCCAGCAGCTCGGCATCGGACAGGGCAGGCGCCCCGCGCGCCAGCAGTTTCTCGCGCGGGCGTTCGTGGGTGGGCCAGTCGTGAATGTGCATATGGCGAGATTGCCGGTGCTCATCGCTCACGCCTATCAGGCCGGACGGGGGCATCGGCTAATCTAGTTGTCCTTGTAACCGTAGGACGACTCCGACGTGATCGGCTCCACTCAGGCCCGCCCCCTGGACGGACAGCGCTTGCTGCTGTGCGTCGGCGGAGGCATTGCCGCTTACAAATCGCTCGAACTGGTCCGTCGCCTGCGCGACGCCGGTGCGCAGGTGCAGGTCGCCATGACCAGCGGCGCGCAACAATTCGTCACCCCGCTCAGCTTCCAGGCACTGTCCGGGCAGCCCACCCGCACCACGTTATGGGACAGCGCCGCCGAGCAGGCGATGGGACATATCGAACTGGCGCGCTGGGCCGATCAGGTGATCGTCGCCCCGGCTACCGCCGACCTGCTGGCGCGGCTGGCGCACGGCCTGGCCGACGATCTGGTCAGCACGCTGTGCCTGGCCACCACCGCGCCGCTGACCGTGGCCCCGGCAATGAACCACCGCATGTGGCTGCACCCGGCCACGCAGGCAAACGTGGCGACCCTGTCCGCGCGCGGCGTGCGCGTGGTCGGTCCCGAGGACGGCCCGCTGGCCGAAGGCGAGTCCGGCCCCGGCCGGCTGGCCGAGCCGGCGGCGATCATCGCCGCCCTGGCCGGCGGTGCCGGCAGCGCCGCGCCGCTCGCCTCCAAGGCCGCTGCCGCCCCGGCGTTCGTGCCCAGCAGCGCGCAACTGGACGGCCTGCGCATCGTGATCAGCGCCGGCCCCACCTTCGAGGACCTGGACCCGGTGCGCTACGTGGGCAACCGCAGCAGCGGCAAGATGGGCTATGCCCTGGCCGCTGCCGCTGCCAGCCAGGGCGCCGACGTGGTACTGGTCAGCGGCCCGGTGCACCAGACCACCCCGGCCGGGGTGCGGCGGATTGACGTGCGTTCGGCTGCGCAGATGCGCGATGCGGTGCTGGGCGCGTTCCCGGCCGACATCTACATCGGCGCCGCCGCAGTGGCTGACTACACCCCCAAGCGGGTGGTCGCGCAGAAGATCAAGAAGACCGGCGAGACGCTGACCCTGGAACTGGTGCGCACCCCGGACATCCTGGCCGAGGTCGCCGCGCAGACCGGCGCGCTGAAGCTGGTGGTCGGCTTTGCCGCCGAAACGCACGACGTCGAGCATTACGCGCGTGGCAAGCTGGCCGCCAAGCGGCTGGACCTGATCATCGCCAACCAGGTGGGGATCGAGGGCGGCGGCTTCGAAAGCGACAACAACGCCGCCACCGCCTACTGGCAGGGCGGCGAGCGCGCCTTCCCCAGCAGCAGCAAGACCGAATTGGCCGACCAGCTGTTGGCCCTGATCGCGGAGAGATTGCAGGCATGAGCACCCCGACCCAGTCCCTGCAGGTGAAGCTGCTCGACCCGCGCTTTGGCGATCTGTGGCCGCTGCCGGCCTACGCCACCGACGCCAGCGCCGGCATGGACCTGCGCGCCGCGCTGGAAGCGCCGATGACGCTGGAACCGGGCGATGCGGCGCTGATTCCCAGCGGCATCGCCATCCATCTGGCCGACCCGCAGCTGTGCGCGGTGATCCTGCCGCGCTCGGGCCTGGGCCATCGCCACGGCATCGTGCTCGGCAACGGCACCGGGCTCATCGATGCCGATTACCAGGGGCCGCTGCTGATCAGCACCTGGAATCGCGGCCGTGAGGCCTTCACCATCGAGCCGGGCGACCGCATCGCACAGCTGGTGATCCTGCCGATCGTGCGCGTGGGCTTGCAAGTGGTGGATACTTTCGTCGACAGCGCGCGGGGAGCGGGTGGATTCGGCCACACCGGCGTGCGCTGACGGGGGACGTCACATGAGCAAGGCGAACGAGCGCAGGCAGTCGATGTCCAGCGTGCGTACGAGTGGTCCGGTGTTGGGGGGGGTGTTGGTGCTGCTGGCTGCCTGGTTCGGCTGGAGCAGCTACACGCAATGGCGCCAGGATGCGGTTGCGCAGGAGCTGGAACAGGCGCGCGACCGCGCCGTACAGGACATCAGCCGGGCCATGGCCCAGCAGGCCAGCCAGCTCGATGCCGTGCTCAAGCAGCCACAGGTCATCGCCGCGTTGGCCAATGGCGACGCGCTGGCGGCCGCTTCGAGCATCCGCGAGCGCTTCAAGGGCGCCGAGGATGTGCAGGTCCTGTCCGGCGACCTCGCTGCCGCCTACGACAATCCCAAGGACTTCGGCTACGCGCGGCTGAGCCTGCTCGAGTCGGCACTGGTGGCCGAGCGTGCGCAGGTGCACGTGGTGCGCGATGCCAGGCAGGTCCGCCTCGGCGTGGCGGCAGCGGTGCGCCTGGGCGCGCAACCGGCGGTGGCGTACGCGCGGCTGCCGTTGTTACGTCTGACCGGCCCGCTGGATGCGATCGTAGTGCCCGGCAGTGCGTACCTGGCCTTGCGCCAGGGCAGCTACAACGTTGCCCAGCAGGGCGATCTGGTGCTGGCCGATGCTGCCGAAACCCTGGCCAGGCCACTGGGTAACAGCGGCCTGCGCGTGGCCGCCGCGGTACCACAACGCGATGACGGCCCGCTGGGTCTGGGCGCCGTGGGCTGCGCGATCGTGGCCGCGCTGCTGCTCGTCATCGCTGTGCTGTTGGTGCTGGCCAGCCGTGGCCGCGTCGCCTTGCCGCGTCGCCGCGTGTCCGGCGAACCGACCGCCGACGAACCCACCTTCAGCCAGAGCCTGCAGCACGACGCCAGCCTCGCCAGCCAGGCGCGCCCGCTGGACGCAGATGCGCCGCCCTCACCGCCAGCGCTGGTGCCGGCCGTGCAGGTCGCCACCGAGATGTTCCGCGCTTACGACATCCGTGGCGTGGTCGGCAAAGATCTCAATCCCGGCGTCGCCGCGTTGATCGGCCAGGCCATCGGCAGCGTGATGCAGGCGCAGGGCCTGCGTGAGGTAGTGGTCGGCCGCGATGGGCGGCTGTCGGGCCCGGAGCTCGCCAATGGCCTGATCGACGGCCTGCGCCGCGCCGGCTGCCAGGTGATCGACATCGGCCTGGCGCCCACCCCGGTGGTGTATTTCGGCGCCTACGAACTGCGCGCCGGCAGCTGCGTGGCGGTCACCGGCAGCCACAATCCGCCCGACTACAACGGCTTCAAGATCGTGATCGGTGGCGAGACCCTGTCCGGAGCGGCGATCGCCGAACTGCACCAGCGCATCAACGAAGGCCGCCTGCACACCGCGGCAACGCCTGGCGAGCTGGAACAGCGCGACATCAGCGACGCCTACATCCAGCGCATTGCCGACGACGTGCAGCTGGACCGCCCGATCAAGGTGGTGGTGGATGCCGGCAACGGCGTGGCCGGCGATATCGCACCGCGCCTGCTGGAAGCGATCGGCGCCGAGGTCATCCCGCTGTACTGCGAGATCGACGGCACCTTCCCCAATCATCATCCCGATCCGAGCGAGCCGCACAACCTCGACGACCTGGTCAAGATGGTGCAGCGCTTCGATGCCGATATCGGCGTGGCCTTCGATGGCGATGCCGATCGTCTGGGCGTGGTCACCAAGCAGGGTTCCATGGTGTTCCCGGACCGTCTGCTGATGCTGTTCGCCGCCGATGTGCTGCAGCGCAATCCCGGCGCGCTGGTGATCTACGACGTCAAGTGCACCGGCAAGTTGTCCGATCACGTGCTGCGCAACGGCGGCAGCCCGTTGATGTGGAAGACCGGGCATTCGTTGATCAAGGCCAAGATGCGCGAGACCGACGCCGAACTGGCCGGCGAGATGAGCGGGCACTTCTTCTTCAAAGAGCGCTGGTACGGCTTCGACGACGGCATCTATGCGGCCGCACGCCTGCTGGAAATCCTGGCCCAGCGCGAGGAAACCCCGTCGGAGGTGTTGGACGCCCTGCCCGAAAGCGTGTCCACGCCTGAAATCAAGGTGCCGGTGGACGGCGATGCGCACGCGCTGGTCGCGCGCTTTGTCGAGCGTGCCCAGGCTGGCGAGGAATCTCCGTTCGAATCGGCGCGGCTGTCGACGATCGACGGGCTGCGTGCGGACTTCGCCGACGGCTGGGGCCTGGTGCGTGCCTCAAACACCACGCCGATCCTGGTGCTGCGCTTCGAGGCCGATACCGAAGCCGCACTGCAGCGGATTCACGGGTTGTTCCGCAGCCAGTTGCAGGCCCTGCTTCCAGATCATCCACTGGAATTTTGACCGGCCGGTACGTCCCGGGCGACTGCCCTGCCGGCTTACCGCCAGGGCAGGTCGCGTCGCCACAGCTGCCGACCACACCGTGCTCGGCGCTGGCAGATGCAGGCTATCACCGCAGCGCGCGGCCCGCTCCGACAGGCGTAGGCGGTCGACGTCAGGCGTCGCCCGAACAGACGCCGCTCGACGTCAGACGTTGATCGAGCAGGCGCCGCTGGACGTCAAATGTTGATCGAGCAGATGTCGCTCGCACAGATATCCCGCAAGGCTGACAGGCGAAGACGCGGGTCGGTCTTTCCGGCTCAAGCCAGACGAATGCACGCGATCACGGTCACCTGCGTCCCGGACCCGGCATGCGTGCGCGATCATCTGGCGCTGCAATCGCGGCGCCGTGTGCAGCGCGGTCATGCAACAGCCAGACCGCATCCCAGTACGGATACCCACCGATCTGCGCGGCCAGCCCTGCGCGTACTGGCAACGCCACCAGCGCGCGCGCGAACTGTCGGTGGTCCTCAGTCGGCGCAAGCGCCGACGCCTGCATCTGCGGCTGCCACACCGTCCCGCCACGGCCGCGCGCGCGATTGACCGCCTCGGCAGCCGCCTGTCGTGCGACCGCAGCCAGTTGCAGCAGCGCAGCCTTGCCCGGCGCCTGCAACAGCGCACACCAACTGTCCGGCAGCAGCACCCAGCACAGCAACTGCGCACCCTGCCAATGACCGGCCGCCGCAAGGCTGGCCGCGGCCGCGCGCGCGCAACGCCAGTCGGCAAACAACGGCACCTGCTGATGCGTGTACAGCCGCAGGTGCCAATGCGCCGCAAGCGGCGCCGACCCGGACAACGGACGATGGAGGAGCGCGCTGGACATAGGCACAGCGTGCCGATGAGCAAACAGCTGCGGCATCGGCCACGCGCCTCATTCCAGGTCGGTAACCAGCGCATCGCGACGTACGAAAAAACGCGTTGACCGCAGCTAGCGAGCCCCTGACGTTATCCACCGAAAGCAGAGTCAATGCAGCACGCTCAATCAGCCCAGCTACGCAACCAGCATCGCCTCAAAGCCCGGAAACGTGGAGCAGGAGTGCCGCACTTACGAATCCCCAATCCCCACTCCCCAATCCCCGCTCAATGCACCGCCCGATCCCGCCTCCAGCCGCGATGCTTCACATCCAGATACAGGCTGTAGAACGCGGTGAACGCCGGGAACAGGTTCTGCAGCACGCCCACCGAATCCTGCTTGGCCGAGAACACGAAGTAGCTCAGCGTCATCAGGCTGCCGACCACGCTCATGTACCAGAACATGCGCGGGATCACCGGCTTGCCGGCGCGCTTGGAAGCGACGAATTGCACCAGCCAGCGGCCGCCGAACATCAGTGCGCCCACATAGCCGATCAGCTTCCAGCCGGTGACATGCAGCCCGGTCCAGTACAGCCAGGTCAGCGGTTGATCCAGCCAATGCAGTTCCATCAGCGCTCCTGCACCACGGTGCGCTTGCTGCGGGTGATCAACCAGGCCACGCCGCGCAGGTCGCGGATGCCGACCAGCGCGCGATTGAGGTTGTTGTACTTGGACACGCCGGCGGTGCGATGGCGGTGATGCACGGGTACGCTCACCGTGCGCCAGCCGGCACGCTGCATCAATGCCGGCAGATAGCGGTGCATATGATCGAAGTAGGGCAGGTCCAGGAACGCCTCGCGCTCGAACAGCTTGATGCCACAGCCGGTATCGGGGGTGTTGTCGTGCAGCATGCGCGAACGGATCGCGTTGGCCCACTTGCTGGCCCAGCGCTTGGACCCCGAATCCTGGCGGTTGACCCGCCAGCCGGCGAACAGCTTCACCTGCGGCTCGGCACTGGCGCGGGCGGTCAGCAGCTTGGGAATGTCGGCTGGGTCGTTCTGGCCGTCGCCGTCGAGCGTGGCGATCCAGCTCGCACGCGCGGCCTTGACGCCATTGCGCACCGCCGTGCTCTGGCCGCTCTGGGTCACGTGATGCAACACGCGCAGTTCCGGCGTGGTGGTCTTCAGGCCTTGCAGCACCGCCAGGGTGTCGTCGCGCGAGTGGTCGTCGACATAGACGATCTCGAACGCCACCAGCCCGCGCAAGGCGGCGACGATTTCGCCGACCAGGGCGGCGACGTTGTCGCGCTCGTTGAACACCGGGACGACGACGGAAAGCTGGGGTTGGCTCATGGATTCGTGGTGCCAGATGAAGGCTGAGCGAAAAAGATCGCGCATTGTGCCCTGACTGTCTGAGTCAGGCATGAAGCGAACCTGTGCCCTAGGCGCGCTCACCGAAATAACTGCGGCACCAGTCCACCACCTGCGGCAGGCCGTGCTCGACCGGGGTGGCCGGCTCGAAGCCGAAGGCGGCGTGCGCGCGCTGCGTATCGGCCATGGTGCGGATCATGTCGCCCGGCTGCATTGGCCGGTAGACCTTCTCGGCCGGGCGCCCGGCGGCCTGGGCGATCACGTCGATGAAGTATTCCAGCTCCACCGGGGTGTGGTTGCCCAGGTTGAACACCCGGTGCGGCACTGGCTCGCCGCTGGGCGCGTCCAGCGCGCCCAGCACGCCGGCCACGATGTCGTCGACGAAGGTGAAGTCGCGCTGCATCCTGCCGTGGTTGAACACCTCGATCGGCCGCCCCGCCAGCACCGCGCGGCTGAAGATCAGCGGCGCCATGTCCGGCCGGCCCCACGGCCCGTACACGGTGAAGAACCGCAGCCCGGTCGCGCGCAGGCCGTACAGCTGCGCATAGGTATAGCCCATCAATTCGTTGGCGGCCTTTGTCGCCGCATACAGCGAGCGCGGCTGGTCCACGCGCTGGTCTTCGGAAAACGGCGGGGTGGCCGAGTCGCCGTACACCGAACTGCTCGAGGCATACACCAGGTGCTGCACGCCCCGATGCCGGCACAGCTCGAGCATGTTGACGAAGCCGACCAGGTTGCTGTCGACGTAGGCGGACGGGTTTTCCAGCGAGTAACGCACCCCGGCCTGCGCGGCCAGATGCACCACGCGCGTCGGCCGGATCTGGTCGAACAACGCGGCCAGGCCGTCGCGGTCGGTCAGGTCCAGCGTGCGGATGTCGATGCCCGGGCACAGCGCCGCCACCCGGTCGCGCTTGAGCTGCGGGTCGTAGTAGTTGTTGTAGTTGTCCAGGCCCACCACCGACTCACCGCGCGCAGCCAGCGCACGGCAGGTGTAGGCCCCGATGAAACCGGCGGCGCCGGTGACGAGAATGGTCATTGCAGTGGTCCTGGAGATATCGGAAGCGGGCGGGCAGGCAGGCGGCGCTCAGAACAGCCCGAAGCGCTTTTTGGCGACGTTGACGCGATCGAGCGCAATGATGTCCCCAATCCCCTTGGCATCGAAGCGATCCAGCAGCGCATCGCTGCCGTCCTTCAGTTTCAGCGCCATCTCCTCCGGATACAGCGGCACCACCGTCATGAACACGATGGTCTTGTCGGCATCGATGGCCAGGCGCGCAAATCCCTCGGGCGTGCTCACCGGCGGCAGCACGATGGCGCCGTCGAAGCGCACGCCGGGTGCGTAGGGTTCGGCCGGGTGGCCATTGGGAATGGTGTGGCCGAAGCCCAGCCAGGTCTCGAACTTGTGTGGCAGCCGGGCCAGGGTCTTGAGCAGGCGGACCGGCCAGTAGTGGCGCGGGTCTTCGAAGTCGCGCTGGTCCATCGGCCAATCGGCGGGCAGGCTCAGCATCAGCTCCATGTACTGCGGCGCTTCCACGCCCTCGGGCAGGGTCATCGGCCGGTCGCTCATGCCCGAGGTCACCAGCCGCAGGTACGGGACATCCGCAGTGGCGGGCACCACATGCACGTCCAGATGCACGGCGTCGGAGATGATTTCGTGCAGCACGGCCGAGATCGGCCCCAGGTGCTGCTCGATATGTGCGCTGATCTGCTCGATGCAGTCGCCGCCGTGTGCCGGCTCGAATGCCTTTTCCTGCGCGTGCAGCATCAGCGTGCTGCCGCCGGGGCTGATCTGGTCGTCTTCAGTGCTCATGGGTTGCTCCGGTTGATGGCCGCACCTGATCGCATGCGCGCACTCACCCCAGACTGAGCGGTGCTTCGCTGGCCAGGGTTGCCTTGCGTTCGGCGCTGAACGCCCACCAGGGCCGTGGCGCCTCGCCTTGCATGAAGCGCGTGATCGACAGGAACACGTCGATCACGCAGGGGTCGTGCAGCACGCCGGTGCGCAGACACAGCTGCGCATACATGTCGTAGGCGTCGCGACCGCGCAGTTGCGCGGCAACCCGGATGCCGATCCGCTGCAGATCCTTTTCGCAGGCCGGCCCCACGTTCGGCAGGTCGGTCAGATGCAGCAGGTGCTTGCGATCGACCTTGGCGGGATTCATTGCCGGGGATGCTCCTGGTGCGGGTGCACAGGCTCAGCTGCGCTGCAGGCGCAGGCGTTCGAGCACGCCGTCCAGCGTGTCCAGGTCGGTGTAGTGGATCACCAGCTTGCCCTTGCCGCCGCGGCCGTGGTTGAACACCACCTTGGTGCCCAGCGATTCGGACAGTTCGGTCTCCAGCGAGGCGATATCGGCCTGCGGTGCAGCAGCGGCCGGCTTGCCCTTGCGCAATGCGCCGGGCACCTTGCCGGCGGCGAACTGCTGCGCACGGTGTTCGACCTCGCGCACCGACCAGCCCTGGTCGGCCGCTTCCTGTGCCAGTTTGCTGGCCAGCTCCGGCGCCAGGGTCAGCAGCGCCCGCGCATGGCCCATTTCCAGGCGGCGGGTTTCCAGCAGCACGCGGATTGCCACCGGCAATTCCAGCAGCCGCAGCAGGTTGGACACCGACGCACGCGAACGGCCCACCGCACCGGCGGCCTCGGCGTGGGTCAGCGAAAATTCGTCGATCAAGCGCTGCAGCGCCTGCGCTTCTTCCAGCGGGTTGAGGTCTTCGCGCTGGATGTTCTCGATCAGCGCCATCGCGATGACGGTGCGGTCGTCCAGCTCGCGCACCACCACGGGGACTTCGCTCAGCCCGGCCAGCTGCGAGGCGCGCCAGCGACGTTCACCGGCCACGATCTCGAATTGCCCCGGTGCCAGCTCGCGCGCCACGATCGGCTGGATCACCCCCTGCGCCTTGATCGACTCCGCCAGCTCGGCCAGCTTGACCTCGTCCATCTCCTTGCGCGGCTGGTACTTGCCCGGCTGCAACTGGGTGACCGGCAACCGGCGCAGGCTGTCGCCCGGCTGCAAGGCCTCCTCGCTGGCCACGCTCGGCGCCGCGGCGGCGGCCGCGCCCTTCGGCCCCAGCAGCGCTTCCAGGCCACGGCCCAGGCCGCGCTTCTTTGCGGGGATCGGCTTGTTCATCAGACGGTCTCCACGGGCCGATAGGCCTTGTTGCGGTCGTTCTGGCGGCGCACGATTTCGCCGGCCAGCCCCAGGTAGGCCACGCCACCGCGCGAGGTGCGGTCGTAACCGACGATGCTCTGGCCATGGCTGGGCGCCTCGGCCAGGCGCACGTTGCGCGGCACGATGGTGCGGAACACCTTGTCGCCGAAATGCTCGGTCAGCTCGGCCGACACCGCATTGGCAAGGTTGTTGCGGATGTCGAACATCGTGCGCAGCACGCCTTCGATTTCCAGCGCCGGATTGAGGTTGGCGCGCAACGCCTCAATGGTTTCCAGCAGCGCGGTCAGTCCTTCCAGCGCGTAGTACTCGCACTGCATCGGCACGATGATCGAATCGGCCGCGGTCAGGGCATTGAGCGTCAGCAGCGACAACGCCGGCGGGCAGTCGATCAGGATGAAGTCGTACTCGTCGCGGATCGGCGCCAGGGCGCGCTTGAGCCGCTGCTCGCGCTCGCCCTGATCCATCAGCTGGATCTCGGCCGCGGTCAGGTCGATGTTGCCCGGCAGCAGGTCGAAGCCTTCCGGCGCGGTGACGCGGATTTCGGCGGCGGTGTTTTCGCCCAGCAACAGGTCGCAGGTCGAGGCGGCCACGTCGCGCTTGTCGATGCCGCTGCCCATGGTCGCGTTGCCCTGCGAGTCCAGATCCACCAGCAACACACGCTTGGGCGCGCGCGCCAGGCCGGCCGCCAGATTGACCGCGGTCGTGGTCTTGCCGACGCCGCCTTTCTGGTTGGCAATGGCGATGATCCGGGCCATGCGGGAGAGCCTCGTGGGCAGGGAGTAAGACCGGCCATTATGCGGGCAGGGCGTCGGATCGGGAAATGCCGCCCGCCGCAGTGCGCTGCACGGGCGGAAATGACGGCTGCGCCGGTCAGCCGGTTGGCGCCGCGCCGGCCGGCGGCTCCTTCATCGCCCGGTAGCGCTGCAGGATGTCGGCGATCTCGCCGTCCAGCGCCACCCGTTGCTGCTCGAAGCTGGTCTGCAGACGCAATTGCGCCATCAGTTCGCGATGGCGTTGCTGGATGTCGGCGGCCAGCTTGTCGGCCACCGCCTGGCCGGCCAGTTCGCGGTCGCCGGCGCTGCGCAGCATGCTGGCCAGCCCTTCGCGCAGGCTGGTCACGTTGAAGCGCGCGGTGTGGATGTTGTTGTCGACGATGGCGATGCGCTCGTTGAAGACCCGGCGCAGGTCGTCCTCGCTCTGGTAGGACATCAACATCGCCTGGTCGGTGCGCTGCCGCATCTGCTCGGCGGCCAGGTCGGCCTGGCGTTGCTGCTCGCTGGCGGCTGCTGCGGCGCGCTCGTCGCTGCTCATGGCGCGCTGCACCTCGGCGCTGCGCAGGCCGCTCTTGGCGTTGAATTCGTCACGCGCCTGATTGACCGCCTCCGGCGGCAGCGTATCGCTGCACACCCGGGCGCCGTTCTGGTTCCAGCAATACAGCTTCTTCGCGGCCGGCTTGTCCTGCGCGATGGCAGGCGCGGCGGCCACGGCTGCCGCAACGGCGGCGAGTAACGCCAAACGGGTGTGTCTCGGCATCATCGCAGCCCCCTGTCGCCTGCCGTCAGCCTGTGGTGTCGGTGCCGTAGCGGCCACGATAGGCCAGCAGCGGTTCCCGGAAGCCGACAAGGTCGGCGTTTCCTGCCGCAAAAGCAAGCAGGTCGCCCAGGTTGGCCACCGCGATCACCGGGATGCCGGCCTCGGCCGCCACCGCCTGCGCAGCCGAGCGGCGATCCTGCTCGGAGGCGATCTCCTGCCGGTCCAGCGCCACCACGATCCCGGACGGAATGCCGCCGGCGCCACGGATGATGCCCAGCGCCTCGCGGATCGCGGTGCCGGCAGTGATCACGTCGTCGACGATCAACACCTTGCGGCCCTCAAGCGGCGCACCGATCAGGCTGCCGCCCTCGCCATGGTCCTTGGCTTCCTTGCGGTTGAACGCCAGCGGCAGGTCGCGCCCGCGTCCGGCATAGGCGCAGGCCAGTGCGGTCGCCAGCGGGATGCCCTTGTAGGCCGGCCCGAACAACAGGTCGTACTCCACCCCGGCCGCGTCGATCGCATCGGCATAGCACTGCGCCAGCTGCGCAGTCTTGGCGCCCGAATCGAAGCGCCCGGCATTGAAGAAATACGGGCTGAGCCGCCCGGACTTGAGCGTGAACTCGCCAAAGCGCAGGGCATCGGCGCCCAGGGCCAGCTGCAGGAAACGGGTGCGGTGGTCGGTCATGGTGACGAGATTGGGGAGTGGGGACTCGGGATTGGAAAGCATAGCCGGTCGCGCCTTGCGGCATCCGCTGATGCGGTACGCTTTCCCGAATCTCCAATCCCCATTCCCGAATCCCGGCTCTTCATTCATGCGCATCATCAGTTTCAACGCCAACGGCCTGCGCTCGGCCGTCACCAAGGGTTTCTTCGAGTGGTTCGCCGACCAGGACGCCGACGTGCTGTGCGTGCAGGAGACCAAGGCCCAGGAGCATCAGCTGGCCGGTCCCAAGTTCCTGCCCAGCGGCTACAAGGCCTGGTTCCGCGACGCCAGCACCAAGAAGGGCTACAGCGGCGTGGCCATCTACAGCAGGCACGAGCCCGATGAAGTGCGCACCGCGCTGGGCTGGCCCGAGTTCGACGAAGAAGGCCGCTATGTCGAAGCGCGCTTCGGCAACCTCAGCGTGGTGTCCTTCTATATTCCGTCCGGCTCGTCGGGCGAGTTGCGCCAGGGCTACAAGTTCCATGTGATGGAATGGCTGCGGCCGATCCTGGAGCAGTGGCTGGCCAGCGGCCGGCAGTACGTGCTGTGCGGCGACTGGAACATCGTGCGCTCGGCGCTGGACATCAAGAACTGGAAGTCCAACCAGAAGAATTCCGGCTGCCTGCCGCCCGAGCGCGACTGGCTCAACGGCCTGTGTGCCGATGCGCTGGAAGACGCCAACGCCGCCAGCGGCCGCGGCTGGGTCGATACCTACCGCGTGTTGCATCCCCAGGGCCAGGACTACACCTGGTGGAGCAACCGCGGCGCGGCGCGCACCAACAACGTCGGTTGGCGCATCGACTACCAACTGGTCACCCCCGGCCTGCGCGACAAGGTGAAGGCCTGCTCCATCTACCGCGAGCAGCGCTTCTCCGACCACGCGCCGTACATCGTGGATTACGCGGAGTGAGTGAGGGCGCGCGGCTGGCAGCGACGAGCATGGGAACGGTTGGCCAGGCCCCCCAGCGGTGTGCTTCCAGCCACCCCATGCAGATCAACGTCGAGTGCGTGCAGGCTGTGCCTGGCCGCAGCCTGATGGTGATTGATCCTTCATGGAGCCAATCATGCCTTTCCGGCAGGTCAATCCGTGCAGCGGCTAGCGATACTGCCCGCCCGGCAACAATCAGCACCCGTTCCCAGCGGCCACACGCATGACCAAGCCTGTACCCAACTACAAAGGACTGCGCGGCATCCGGCAGGCCTTCGCCACGCCATCGGCGGCAACCATGGCACTGCTGGGTTTCGGCAGCGGTCTGCCGTTTCTGTTGATCGCCTCGCAGACCCTGTCCACCCGGCTGCGCGACGTCGGGCTGGATCTGGGCAGCATCGGTCTGATCAGCCTGGCCAGCTTCTTCTACCTGCTCAAGTTCCTGTGGGCTCCGCTGATCGACCGCTATGCGTTCCCGATCACCGCGTTTCTGGGCCGCCGGCGTTCCTGGCTGCTGGTCTCGCAACTCGGCGTCACTGCCGGCCTGTTCGCACTGGCGTTTTCGCGCCCGGACATGAGTGTCACCGGCCTGGTCGCCTGGGTGCTGTTCGCCTCGTTCTGGGGCGCCACGCAGGATTCGGTGGTGGATGCCTACCGCATCGAAATTGCCCCAGATACCGCGCAGGCCGCCTTGGCGGCGACCTACACCCTGGGCTATCGGATCGGCCTGATCCTCGGTGGCGCCGGGGCGCTGTATCTGGCCGAATACCTCAACTGGACTTCGGCGTACCTGGCCATGTCGGCGCTGATGCTGCTGCCGATCATCACCACCCTGGTATGCCGCGAGCCGGACCGGCCGCTGGTCACGGTGGTGCGTCGCATCGACGTAGCCGGCGCATTCTGGCAGCCCATTTCCAGTTTCTTCTCCAGCAATGGGCTGGCGCTGGGCATCGTCCTGCTGGCATTTGTCGGCCTGTTCAAGTTTCCGGATCAGGTGATCGGCGTGATGGCCGGGCCGTTCTATCTGGATTCGGGCTACACCAAGGCCGACATCGCCACGGTGTCCAAGCTGTTCGGCGTGTGGATGGGCATCGTCGGCGCGTTCGCCGGCGGTGCGGCGGTGGCGGCGTTCGGCTTCCGTCGCATGCTGCTGGTGGCCGCCCTGGGCGTGGCGCTGTCCAACCTGGCGTTTTTGTTGATGGCGCAGAACCCTGGCAAATTGTGGGCGTTCTACGCCGCACTCAGTGCCGACAATCTGTTCCAGGGGTTCGCCGGTACCGTGCTGGTGGCCTTCATGTCATCGCTGACAAATCGCAATTTCACCGCCACCCAGTACGCCTTGCTGGTGTCGCTGGCCAATTTGCCGGGTAAATTCGCCGGCGGTGTGTCCGGGTTCCTGGTCGAGGCCACCTCCTACAGCACCTTCTTCATCCTCAGCGCCCTGACCGTGGTTCCCACGCTGGCCCTGCTTGCCTGGCTGTGGCCGCGGCTGGATGCCCGCGATGGGCGCCCGGATTGAAACGGCCGCCCAGGTTGTCGATGATGCAGGCGGGGCAGCGCAGTGCACGAGGCAGGGCATGACCGATCTGGTGTTGCGGGACATCGATCCATTGCTGGTGGACAGGATTCGTCGCATCTCCGTCGCTCGCGGCTGGACCCAGCATCAGACCGTGATGCATCTGCTCGAACAGGGCCTGTTCGCCAGCGAATACGAAGTCACCGGCGGCCTGCAACACCCGGAAGTCGATGCCCTGGCCGAAGCGATTGCCGCGCTCAAGGCGCTGCCGGCGGGGAATAGTCCGTAGCTGCAAACGGTCAGCCAGCGCTGCCTCGCGTGCGAATCCATCCGGCGCGAGGATGTTGCGACTGCGGGCGCTCGCAACTGATCCAGGCCTGTCACGCCGGATGGATCGCTCCCAGCAACCGCGGCCCGGCCGCCCCGGTCACCGACGGCAGATTGGCGGCCCGGCCTGCGAGCAGCTCCGCGGCCAACCATGCGAACCCCATCGCCTCCAGATAGTCCGGATCCAGCCCATGCCGCGCGCTGGATTCCACCACCACGCCCGGCAGTCGCGCCGCCAGTCGTGCCATCAATACCGGATTGCGCACCCCGCCACCGCACACCAGCACCCGGCGGGTATCGGGCTGCAGCCGCAGCAACGCGTCGGCGACACTGGCCGCGGTCAGTTCGAGCAGGGTCGCCTGCACATCGGCCGCAGACAGCGCCACGTCTCCCAGCGACCGCATCGCCTGCATCGCCCAGTCCAGATGGAACTGTTCGCGCCCGGTGCTCTTGGGCGGCGCCAGCGCAAACCAAGGGTCGGCCAGCAACGCCTGCAGCAGTGGGGTATCGACGCGCCCGCTGGCGGCGAACGCACCGTCGGCATCGAACGCCGTGCCGCGATGCTGCTGGCACCAGCTGTCCAGCAATGCATTGGCCGGCCCGGTATCGAAGCCCAGCACCGCGCCATCGCGCGGGATCAGCGTCAGGTTACCGATGCCGCCCAGATTGAGCACCGCGCGGTCTTCATCGCCCGTGCCCAGCATGGCCAGATGAAAGGCCGGCATCAGCGGCGCGCCCTGACCGCCGGCAGCCACATCGCGACGGCGGAAATCGGCCACCGTGGTGATGCCGGTGTGCTCGGCAATCCGGCTGGCATCGCCGATCTGCCAGGTAAAGGCCGGATCGGCCTTGGGTCGATGCCGAATGGTCTGCCCATGCGAGCCGATCGCGCGAACGCGCCCACGCGCGATGCCGCTGTCGCGGATCAGTTGATTGGCCGCGGCCGCAAACGCCAGCCCCACCTGCGCATCCAGGTGTCCAAGCGTATCGATGGCGATCACGTCGGCGCCCTGGCCCAGCATCACCAGCGTCTCGCGCAGTTGCGGCTCCCAGGCCACGGTGGTGCCGGCAACCAGTTCGCAGCGGCGATGGCTGTCATCGGCAAAGCGCACCAGTGCGGCATCGATGCCATCGGCGCTGGTGCCCGACATCAGGCCCAGGTAGAGCGGGGATTCCAGGTGTTCCGGAGCAGACATGCCAGAGCCAGTTGCACAGTGGTCATGCAGCTTGTGCAGCCGGGGTGGGAGAGTCAACCGCCCCGGCACGCCTCACGGTGAGGCCAATCGGCTCTACGCTCGATAGTCAGCGCTGCACCGGCAGCGCCGACTGTCGCGTCGGCATCATGGTTTCCACTGGACGCTGGCAGCGATCCGGTGCCGGCCGCAACGTTGCATGAGCTATCAGCTCCTTCGCGAACGCCGCGCAGCCATCCGACCGGCGATGGCCATGTCGGCGGCTGAGGAGTCAGCCGCCGCCACTCAACCGCGCGGCTTGCCCTTGGCGGGCTTGCCGGCGTCGGCGTAGATCAACTTCTCCATGCCTTCGATACGCGCCAGCGCCGGCGCCGTCTGCGCGCGGAAGGCGGCCAGCTCGGCACCCTGCAAGGGCTCGGGCGGCGGCATGGTCACCGACATCGGGTTGCGCTGCTGCCCGGCAACGCGGAATTCGTAATGCAGATGCGGGCCGGTCGCCAGGCCGGTCATGCCGACATAGCCGATCACCGTGCCCTGGTTGATGCGCTGGCCGGCCTTGATCTTGCCGAAGCGCGACATATGCCCATACAGCGTGCTGAAGTTCCTGCCGTGGTCCAGGATCACCACATTGCCGTAGCCGCGCTGGGTGCCGACGAACACCACCCGCGCATCGCCGGCAGCCATGATCGGCGTGCCCGAGGCTGCCGCGTAGTCCACGCCCTTGTGCATGCGCATGGTGCCCAGCACCGGATGCTTGCGTGCGCCAAAGGTCGAGCTGATGCGGCTGTAGGCCACCGGCATGCGGATGAAGCTCTTCTTCAACGGCCGGCCGGTGATGTCGAAATACTCGGCCGGCTTGCCGGCACGCTCGAAGCGGAAGCCGGTGTAGGTCTTGCCGCCGGTGGTAAAGGTCGCTGCCAGGATGTCGCCGGTATTGATCCGCTCGCCCTCGCGCCAGGTTTCGTCCATCACCACGCTGAAACGATCGCCCGGCTGCAGATCCTTGTCGAAGTCGATGTCGTACTTGAAGATCTCGTCGGTCATGACCGCCACCGCCGCCGGCGACAGCCCCGACTTGCCGGCCGAGGCGTACAGCGAGCTGCTGATTTCCCCGCTTGCCACCACGGTGCGCGTGGTCGTCGCCCGCTCGGTGACGTTCTCGCGCACGCTATCGCCCAGCAGGCGCAACTCCACGCGGTGGCTGTCGTCGCGGTCGAAGCGCAATGCGCGCAACTCGCCCGGCGTCGGCATATCGAAGGCAATCTCGGCGCCCGGACGCAGCTTGGTCAGCGCCTCCTTGGTGCCCGGATGCGCCAGCACCTGGTACATCACCGCGGTCGGGATTCCCAACTCGCCGAACAAGGTGCTCAGCGTCTGCCCGGACTTGACCTGCAGAATTTCCCAATCGGTGCTCGGCGCCAGTTGCTTGCGGCTCGGCACCAACGGCGGCAGCGGCAAGGCCAGCGTGGAATGGCTGGACAGCGGGGTATCGATGGCATTGGAGAAGCCCGGCACGATCGTGGCCACCAGCGCACCGATGGTCGCGAACAGGCTGGCATGGATCCAATGACGGCGTGTCCACCGGTCGTTGAACGCCGCCGGGAGATGCGCCTTGAGCTTGCGATGCAGGGCAGTGTCGTGGAGGACGTGGAGGCGTTCGTGAAAGCGCCGCTTGCGTGCACGGCCCTGCTCTGAATTCTGCATCGTTCAAATTCCTCGCTGGCTCGAAGTGCGAGCCCAATCGCCGGTACCATAGACAGCCTGTAACAGCGCGTCAAACCATTGAGCCTGTTCAACATTTTCATTTGGCGCGGAATTAACCCGCGTTTAACATCGTTCACGTTGTTGACGGCAAACGCCGCTGGAGTCTGTGGTTGGCCACTATCGAAGAATCCCTCGCACTCATCGGTCGCGGCACCGAGGAGATCCTCAAGCTCGATCAGCTCGAAGCGCGACTGAAATCAGGTGTGCCCCTGCGGGTCAAGGCCGGTTTCGATCCCACCGCGCCGGATCTGCATCTGGGCCACACCGTGTTGCTCAACAAGATGCGGCAGTTCCAGCAGCTCGGGCACCAGGTGATCTTCCTGATCGGTGACTTCACCGGCATGATCGGCGACCCGAGCGGCAAGAACGTCACCCGCAAGCCGCTGAGCCGCGACGATGTGCTGGCCAATGCGCGTACCTATGAGGAGCAGGTCTTCAAGATCCTGGACCGCGAACGCACCGAGGTGCGCTTCAACTCCGAGTGGTTCGGCCAGATGAGCGCGGCGGACATGATCAAGCTGTCCGCGCAGCACACGGTGGCGCGCATGCTCGAGCGCGACGACTTCGCCAAGCGCTTCACTGGCCAGCAGCCGATCGCCATCCACGAATTCCTGTATCCGCTGGTGCAGGGCTACGACTCGGTCGCCCTGACGGCGGACGTCGAACTGGGCGGTACCGACCAGAAGTTCAACCTGTTGATGGGCCGTGGCCTGCAGGAGCACTACGGCCAGGCCCCGCAGGTCGTGCTGACGATGCCGCTGCTGGAAGGCCTGGACGGCGTGGCCAAGATGTCCAAGTCGCTGGGCAACTACATCGGCATCAACGAGCCGGCCATCGACATCGTCACCAAGACCATGAAGATCGGCGACGAGCTGACCTGGCGCTGGATCGATCTGCTGTCTTTCGACATCAGCGTGGCGGAAGCAGAGCGCCTGAAGGCGCAGGTCGCCTCGGGTGAACTGCACCCGCGTGAGGTCAAATTGCGGCTGGCACGCGAACTCACCGCACGTTTCCACGACGCTGCCACCGCAGAGCAGGCCATTGCCGGCTGGCACGCGGTAGTGACAGGGCAGGGCGACACCAGTCTGTTGCCGCTGCAGGAGGTCGCTGTACCGGCCGAAGGTCTGCGCATCGCAAGCCTGCTTACTGCAGCTGGCCTGACGCCAAGTAATTCGGAAGCTATGCGTAAGCTCAAGGAGCGAGCGGTCAAGGTCGATGGCGAAGTGGTCGAAGATCCGGCACGCCAGTTCGGGCCAGGCTTCGAAGGTGTCATCCAGGTAGGTAAACGCAATTTCGCCCGTGTGGCGCTGGTCGGCGGCTGAGCTGCCGCGAGGTTGCTGCATAGCGGCAACCCCGCTGTGCGGTGACCTCTATATAGAGAGGGGCGTAACGCCTGAGTCGGATCGGCGGCTTGCCATAGCGCACTACAAGGGCGTGCCGTTGCAGCAGAGAAGAGCATCGTGAAATTTTTTTCACAAAACCCTTCCCAAATGCTCCGCTTGGGCCTATAGTTCGCCTCCCCCGACGCAACGGACCCGCAAACGCGGAACCAGAGCGGAAAGGGTTCGAAAATTCCCTGATTTAGGGTGTTGACGAAACGGAAAAGCCGGCTATGATGGGCGGCTCGCTACACGGAAAGACGCTACGGCGGATTGAAGTGCAGCGGCGGCAACTTCCTCTTCACGAGGGGTTGACGAAGATGAAAAGCCTGCTAATATGGCCGGCTCGCTTCGCA
>NZ_QVIF02000014.1:0-66243 GCF_009835065.2 Xanthomonas sp. LMG 8993
GCGCACCCGGGCGCGAGGTCTTGCCGATCGGTACTGCCTCGTCGCGGCCAGGTCCGCTCCTACGACGGCGGCGGAATTCTGCGGTGTTGCCGTAGGCGCGCACCCGGGCGCGACGTCTTGCCGAGCGGCACCACCTCGTCGCGGCCAGGTCCGCTGCTACGACCGCGGCAGCCCACCGCGACGATGACGCTTGCTCAGGCTTCGCCGAACAATTCCGCTTCCAGCGTCATCAACGGCGCTGCGCCGCTGCGGATGGTGGCGGCATGGGTGAGCGTGCGCGGCAACACGCGTGCGAAGTAGAAGCGGGCGGTTTCGCGCTTGGCGCGCTTGAACTCCTCGCTGTGCGCGGACGCATCGGCAGCGGCCACGCTGCGCGCCCACCAGTACGCCAGCACCACGTAGCCGGAATAGAACAGGTAGTCGTAGCTGGCGGCGCCGAGTTCGTCCGGGTTGCGGGCGGCGCGATCGAGCACGTCGCGGGTCAGCATCGCCCACTCGCTGCACTTGTCGCGCAGCGGCTTGATGAACTCGGCCAGCGCGGCATTGCCTTCCTGCGCATTGGCGAAGGTTTCCACATCGGCCAGGAACAGCTTGAGTCCCGCCGCCTGGCTGGCAGCGGTCTTGCGGCCGATCAGATCCAGCGCCTGGATGCCGGTGGTGCCTTCGTAGATGGTGGTGATGCGCGCGTCGCGGGCCAGCTGCTCCATACCGTATTCGCGGATATAGCCGTGGCCGCCGAAGCACTGCAGCGCGTGGTAGGTGTTCTCGATCGACCACTCGGTCTGGCAGGCCTTGGAGATTGGGGTGAGGAAGCTCACCAGGGTCTCGGCATCGGCGCGTTCCTGCTCGGAGGTGCCGCGGTGGGCCACATCGACCAGGCTGGCCGCGTGCAGCGCCAGCAGGCGGCTGCCTTCGGTCAGCGACTTGATGGTCAGCAGCATGCGGCGCACGTCCGGGTGCACGATGATCGGGTCGGCCGGCTTGTCGGGGAATTTGGCACCGCTGAGCGCGCGCGACTGCAGGCGCTCGCGGGTGTAGCGCAGCGCGTTCTGATACGCACGCTCGGACAGGCCGATGCCCTGCAGACCCACACTCAGGCGCGCGGTATTCATCATCGTAAACATGGCCTGCAGGCCCTTGTGCGGCTGGCCGACCAGATAGCCTTGCGCGCCTTCGAAGTTCATCACGCAGGTCACCGAGCCCTTGATGCCCATCTTGTGCTCGATCGAGCCGCAGTGCAGCGCATTACGTTCGCCCACGTTGCCGTCGCGGTCCACCTTGAACTTGGGGGTGACGAACAGCGAGATGCCCTTGGCGCCGGCCGGTGCGTCCGGCAACTTGGCCAGCACCAGATGCACGATGTTGTCGGTGAGGTCGTGCTCGCCGGCGGTGATGAAGATCTTGGTGCCGGTGATGGCATAGCTGCCGTCGGCGTTGGGCTCGGCGCGGGTCTTGAGCAGGCCCAGGTCGGTGCCGCAATGTGGCTCGGTCAGGCACATGGTGCCGGTCCAGCGGCCGTCGATCAGTGGCTTGAGGAAGACATCCTGCTGCCAGGTTTCGCCGTGCTGGCGCAGCGCTTCCATCGCGCCGTGCGACAGCAGCGGGAAGTTGCCCCAGGCCAGGTTGGCGGCGTTGATCATTTCGCTCAACGGTACGCCCAGCGTGTGCGGCATGCCCTGGCCACCGAACTGCGTCTCGGCGGTGAGCCCGTTCCAGCCGCCTTCCACGAACTGGTCGTAGGCCGCACGGAAGCCTGGCGGGGTGGTCACCGCGTGGGTGCTCTTGTCGAAGGCACAGCCGATTTCGTCGCCGATGCTGTTGAGCGGCGCCAGCACCTGCGCGGTGAAGCGGCCGGCTTCCTCGAGCACGGCGTCGATGATGTCGGTGCTGGCGTCGGCATAGCCGAGCCGGGCGAACAGGGCCTGCGCGCCGAGCACGTCGTGCAGGGCGAAGCGGAAATCGGTCAGCGGGGCGGTGTAGCTGCTCATGCGGAATCCTTCAAACGAGTGCGGGAAGGCGTGCGCGTCAGCGCAGCACGCCGTTGAGGCCGGGGGCCGGGCTGAGCGTGTTACGTGATTCGACGCTGAAATCGCGCTGCTTCTTATCCTGCGGCGTCGCCCACACCGTGCCCTTGAGCGAGTAAGGCAGCGAGCGGCCGCCGGCGAGCACATCGGCCACGGTGAGGCGGCCCAGCGAGGTCGGCTGCACGCTGACGGTCACCACGTCGGCAGTTTCCGGGCCGATCGAGATACCGACGCTCTGGTCGAGCTTGCCGGCCAGCTGATCGCCGGCGGAAATCTCCAGCGCCACGCGCTCGAACTGCATCGGGATGCTGCTGTAGTTCTGCAGCCGCAGATCGACCGACCAGGAGCCGTCGGCACGCACGGTCAGTTGCTGGATGCTGGCGGCTG
Source organism: Xanthomonas sp. LMG 8993 (assembly GCF_009835065.2). Classification (NCBI taxonomy): domain Bacteria; kingdom Pseudomonadati; phylum Pseudomonadota; class Gammaproteobacteria; order Lysobacterales; family Lysobacteraceae; genus Xanthomonas; species Xanthomonas sp. LMG 8993. Next base: position 2,412 of record NZ_QVIF02000014.1, read on the forward strand.
GCTCGGACACGCGGCGGACCGCACCGCCGCAGGCGCTCAGCAGCAGGCCGCAGGCCAGCGACACGATCAGGAGACGGTAGGCACGACGCATGTACTGAGGTCCTTGGCGGGTGTAAGGCGGCGCCAAGAATACTACGCAGTACGGACGCTGCCTTGCTGCCTTGCGGCGTGTCCGTATGCAGGCGTTGCGGCACATCACGCGGCACGGCCTGCGTTCAGGCTGCTGGCGTCAACGCAAGGGCGCAGCCACGATCAGCGGCGACAGGTCGTAGCCCATCTGCGTGGCCTGACGCTTGAGTTGCTCGAACTGCGCGCGCGGCATCTGTGGCGAGCGCGACAGGATCCACAGGTATTTGCGATCCGGCTCGCCGACCACCGCCCATTGGTAGTCCGGGTCGAGCGCGATCACCCAATAGTCGGCCCACACCAGCGGCAACCAGCTCAGCCACTCCGGCGCAAAGCGCACCTGCAGCTGCCCGGGCCGGCCCTCGACCGGCCGTGCCACTCCCTCGGCCTGGGTCAGCTCGCCATCGGCGCTGCGGCAGCCGTTGCGCACGCCGATCAAGCCATCGTCGCGCAAGGTGTAGCTGGCGGTGATGTCGCTGCGGCACTTCTTCTGGAACGACACCGGAAGATGCGCGATCTCGTGCCACTGCCCGGCGTAGCGGGAGATGTCCAGTTGCGGCACTGCGCGTACCGGCTGTTGGGCCGCGGCCATCAACGGCAGCAGCAAGGCGAACGACAACAGCAGGCAGGGCAGGCGCATGACATTCTCCTCGGGACCTGCGCAGGCTAGGCCATGCTGCCTTCCGCGCGGTGTGAACCGATGCAGGAAAGCGCCGTCGCCGCGCCGGCCCGCAACAAAGTTCATCGCAACGCTTGCTCAAACTGCGCCTGCTCGCTATGATGCGCGTCCTCGCAACGCAGGCAGCATGTTGCGATAGTGGCCGAGTAGCTCAGTTGGTAGAGCAGGGGATTGAAAATCCCCGTGTCGGCGGTTCGATTCCGTCCTCGGCCACCATTTCCACGCCTTCGTTCGCAAGGCGTCCCGGCAATCGCCGGATGTGCAAACTCTCTTCCTTGTTTTGTCGATGCCACGTTGCGGCGACTGCTGCGGATGGACTTGTTGCGTTTGCCGGCAGACCTGGCGCCTGCGGCGGTGGTTTTCCACGTGGTCTTCAACTGCGCGTGGCGATACTTCCGGGCATGACGCACAGAACACTTCGACGCACGTTGATTCACGGCTACTGCGGTGAGTTCCGCGTGGAAACGATGGAAAGTCAGGCCCCTGGACAGACGCAGTGGTCGTCGACGGCGTTCGTGTATCACCGCGACCATCCTTCGCCGATCGCCACGATCGAAGGCGCAGGGCAGGGCGAATATCGCGGCGATGCGCGCGAGCAGGCACTGCGCGTGGGTTCCTGTCTTGCCGAGTTTCTGGACCCGAAGGAATACCGGCTCTGACGACTTCGCGCCCGCTCTGCGGCGCCAGGCTCCGCCGATGCGCATGAGCGGGCGCCAGAAGCGCAAGGCCGATCCGTGCAGGCCGATCGCGCTGTCTGCCTATACGCCTGCACCCGAGTGACGCGGCAGGGTGATCAACCGCCTGCCGGCCACCAGTTGTCCATGTTGCGCCGGTAGACGAACAGGCGCGGCGCCTTGGCCACCTGCGCTGCGGCCTGGCGTTCGCCGGCGACCAACGAAAACCCGATGTCCGCCAGCATGCGCGAGAGCGCGTTGGCGTTGCCGCGGCCCGGATCGCTGATGACGATCTCGCACGAAGGCCTGGCCAGCGCGGGAATGAGGCTGGCCAACATGGTGGCGTGGCGGGTTTCGTACAGCACGTCGCTGGCGATGATCATGTCGAACTGGCCCATGTTCAGCGCGCCGGCGTCCCAGTCGAGCCGGCGATACGGCACCGAGTCCAGGGAGTTGAGTGCGGCGTTGTACGCCAGGAACACCTCTGCCAGCGGGTGATGATCGCTGGCGACCACGTCGGCGCCGCGCCGGCGCAACACCAGGCTGGCCAGCCCCAGGCCGCAGCCGAGTTCGAGAATGCGCCGGCCTTCGATCGGGCGCGTGGCCATTGCTTCGGCCAGTAGCTGGCCGGCAGGCCAGACCTGCCCGAACAGGCTCCACTGCGCCGAGGAGATGCCGGCATCGGCCGCACTCTCGTCCGGATCGGCGTATTGCTGTTTGTCGGCAAGTGCGCGGATGACGTAGGTCAGTTGCCCGAAGGTCAACTCGTGAATCTGGGTCTGGTAGCCCGGCATGGTGGCATCGCATGATTGCCAGAGCCTGCGCTGGCTGGAAAGACGCGCGCAACGGCGCCAGAACGGCCGAATGAAGCGCAAGAGCTGCTTGCTGCCTGCGCATGCTACGGCAAAACGACCGATGCACCTGCCTGCCAATGCTCGCCCGCCGTGCCTTCATTAGCCTGCTTTCAGCAAGCGACGGCGCAGGCAATGGCGCACAGCGACGCGCTTGCAAGCAAGCCGGTGCCTGCGGCTATGGTCGCCGCATTCCACGGGCAAGGTGCGGCGATGAAGAACTGGATATTCCTGGCAATCGCGATCTGCGCAGAAGTCACCGCCACGGCGGCGCTCAAATCGAGTGAAGGCTTCACGCGCATGTGGCCATCGCTGCTCACCGTGCTGGGCTACGGCATTTCGTTCTATTTCCTGGCGCTGACGCTGCGCGTGATCCCGGTCGGCATCGCCTACGCCATGTGGTCGGGCGCGGGCATCGTGTTGATTTCGCTGGTGGCCTGGGCCGTGCACGGACAACGGCTGGATGCGCCCGCGCTGCTGGGCATGGGCCTGATCGTGGCCGGTGCGGTGGTCATCAACGTGTTTTCCAAGGTGGCGCCGCATTAGCGCGTGCTGCCTGCCGCACGCCGGGTTGCATCGGCGGGCGCGGCCGTACGGGAAAGGCTCATGGATGTGAGGAATCAACTCACCGGCCCCAACTAGACTATCGCCACGGGAATGGCCCCGCGGAGAACATGCACTTGAACGATCCTGGTAACGGAGAGCTGCGGGCGCCTCATATCAGCGAATCTCGCAGCCTGCCTGTGGAGAAGCATCGCTCGGATATCTTTTTTGCCGCGGTGGAAACCACGCGCATGCCGATGACGGTCACCGACCCGCACCTGCCCGACAATCCGATCGTGTTCGCCAACCGGGCGTTCCTGGAAATGACCGGGTATTCGTCCGAGGAGATCATCGGCAACAACTGCCGTTTCCTGCAGGGCCCGGAAACCGATCCGGCCAGCGTGCAGGACGTGCGCGAGTCCATCGAGCAACGCCGCGAATTCGCCACCGAGGTGCTGAATTACCGCAAGGATGGCTCCTCGTTCTGGAACGCGCTGTTCGTCTCGCCGGTGTTCGACGAGCAAGGCAACCTGGTCTACTTCTTCGGTTCGCAGCTGGACGTGAGTCGTCGCCGCGATGCCGAGGACGCCTTGCGCCAGGCGCAGAAGATGGAAGCGCTGGGGCAGTTGACCGGCGGCATCGCGCACGATTTCAACAATCTGCTGCAGGTGATGTCCGGGCATCTGGAAGTGATCCAGATGATGGTCTCCGGCGATGCCGCCAGGAATGCCGAACGCATCGCCTTCAGCGCCGAACATGCCGCAACCGCCGCGGCCAAGGCGGCCACCCTGACCCAGCAATTGCTGGCGTTTTCGCGCAAGCAGAAATTGCGGGGGCGGGTGGTCAATCTCAATGGCCTGGTGTCGGGCATGAACAACATGGCCGAGCGCACGCTGGGGGGCGGCATCAGCCTGCGGCAGTCGCTGGAAGAGGGGTTGTGGAACTGCCAGATCGACACCACCCAGGCCGAAGTGGCGTTGTTGAACGTGCTGATCAATGCGCGCGATGCGATGACGCAGTCCGAGCGCAAGGAAGTGACCGTGCAGACCCAGAACGTGGAAATCACCAGCCACGATCTGGCCATGCACCACCAGTTGGCGCCGGGTCGCTATGTGAGCATTGCCGTCAGCGACACGGGCTTGGGCATGCCGCCGGAGGTGGCCAGCCGCGTCATGGAGCCGTTCTTTACCACCAAGGACGAGGGGCAGGGCACAGGCCTGGGTCTGTCGATGGTGTACGGCTTCGTCAAGCAGTCCGGCGGCACCGTGCGCATCTACAGCGAAGTGGGCGAAGGCACCACGGTGCGGTTGTATTTCCCCGCATCCAACGAATTCGAGAACGACCTGCAGGCCGTCAAGAGCCGTGCCATCGACAAGGGCGGCAGCGAAACCATCCTGGTGGTGGAAGACAAGCAGGACGTGGCGGTGGTGGCCAGGATGTTCCTGGAAAACGCCGGTTACCGCATTCTCTCTGCAGCCAGCGGGCGCGAGGCGATCGAGTTACTCGAGCAGCATGCGGAAGTGGATGCGCTGTTCACCGATCTGATCATGCCCGGCGGCATGAATGGTGTGGTGCTGGCCCGCGAGGCGCGGCGCATGCTGCCCAGGATCAAAGTCCTGCTGACCACCGGCTATGCCGATGCCAGCATTCAGCGCACCGACGTGGGCGGCGCGGAGTTCGACGTGGTCAACAAACCGTATACGCAGAAGGAGCTGCTCAAGCGGATCCGCATGCTGCTGGACGGGCCGACCGGCGTCGGTTGAGGCGCACGCATCCGGGCGATGCGATGCCCGGATGTCGCCTGCAGATGGTCGCTGCGATCGTGCAGCGGCGGCTGCGCTGCAGGCTTATCCTGCGCTACGCCCGTTTCGTTCTGTTCTGTCTGAGAACGGCTGAAGCCGCGGCCAGCAATGCCCGGCCCGAAGGAAGTGTTGCGCAGGATCTGGAGGGCATGCGTGATGCATGCCGATCCCGGTTACCGGCCGCGCCTGTCCGGCAGTGAGTGCAGTGGTCTGTTGGACGCACTGAATCCTGACGTGCTTACTCTTCGCTCATCGGCGCGACATAGCCATCCGGCTTGTCGGCGTTGCGCTCGAACAGGAACTTCTGCAATTCGGCTTCGAGAAATGCGCGGTGCTTGGGGTCGCGCGGCGACAGCCGGTTTTCGTTGATCAGCATGGTCTGATGCGCCAGCCAGGCCTGCCATGCGCTCTTGCCGATCTGCGCGAACACGCGCTGGCCGAGCTCGCCGGGATACGGCACAAAATCCAGGCCTTCGGTGTCGCATTGCTGGTACTGGCAGAACACGGTGCGGGACATGCGGATTCCTTTGAGTGCGCGCCTAGAGGGCGTCGAGCAGTTTGCGGATCGGCGCCGGCAAGCCCAGCGATGCGAGATCGGCGCGGGCGACCCAGCGCAGGTCGTCATTGTCGCGTACCGCCGGGCGTAGTGCGACCTTGCCGATGCGCAAGGGCTGCAGATGCAGGCGGTAATGACTGAAGGTGTGCACGATCAGCGGCAGTTCGTCGGCGCGGTCGTAGTTGCCATCGATGTGTTTGTCGAACCATGCGCGCATGCCGCTGTCGGTCTCGGCCTGCGGCAGCGTCCATAGCGAGGCCCAGATGCCGGTCGGCGGGCGGCGCTGCAGCAGGATCTGCCTGTCTGCGTTTTCCAGCAGCAAGGCGGTGGCTTCGCGCTCGGGCAACGCCTTGCCGGGCTTGGGCGTGGGCAGTGCGTCCACCAGGCCATCGCGGCGCGCCACGCAATCGTCCTGCAGCGGGCACAGCACGCAGGCCGGTTTGGCGCGTGTGCATAGCGTGGCGCCGAAATCCATCTGCGCCTGGGTGTAGTCGGCCAGGCGGCCGGCCGGCACCTGCGCCACATGCGTCGTCGCCAGTTGCCATAACTGCTTTTCGATCGCCGGCAGGCCGGGATAGCCGGCAATGCCGTGGAAGCGCGTCAGCACGCGTTTGACGTTGCCGTCCATGATCGCGAAGCGGTCGTTCCAGGCCTGGCTGAGGATCGCGCCGGCGGTGCTGCGGCCGATGCCGGGCAACGCCAGCAAGGCATCGAAATCGCGTGGCAGCTCGCCATCGTGCAGGGCGACGCATTGCCGGGCTGCGGCATGCAGGTTGCGTGCGCGTGCGTAGTAGCCCAACCCGGCCCAGTGCGCCATCACGGTGTCGTTGTCGGCTGCGGCCAGGTCGGCCAGGGCCGGAAAGCGGGCGACGAACTTGTGGAAATACGGTATGACCACCGCAACCTGGGTCTGCTGCAGCATGATTTCCGACAACCACACCCGGTAGGGCGCGCGCGGATGTTGCCAGGGCAGGTCGTGGCGGCCGTGGCCGTCGAACCAGTGCAGCAGGCGGTTGACGAAGGCGTCAGCGGTGGCAGTGGCGTGATCGGCTGGCATGGGGTCTGCTGGCGAAGGAGGGCGATGACGGCGGGCGGATGACGCCCGGCTGTGCGCGTATGGCGGTAGGCCGATCAGTGCAGCGGAAACGCAAGTCCAACCCGGCATTGGTCGCAGAAGAAGCCTTCATCGCCAGGCCAGTGCGGTGCGGCCGGTGCATGGTAATGAACCAGCTCTGCATGGCGCCGCGCCTGCTTGCGCAACGCCGCCGGCAACGGCTGGGCGAACTCCAGCACACGTCTGGCGCGCGACCAGTCGCCGGACACTCCCCGTAGCGTGCAGCCTGCCTGCAGCGCCTGCGCGCACAACGCTTGCAGATGCGGGCAGGCCTCTGTCACTCAGCTGCCCAGTGCTTCCGGCAGCAGGGCGTCGACGAAGGCGACCGGGTCGAACACGCGCAGGTCTTCCGGGCGTTCGCCGATGCCGGCGAAGCGGATCGGGATATTGAACTCGCGCGCCAGTGCGAACACCACGCCGCCCTTGGCGGTGCCATCGAGCTTGGTGACGACCAGGCCGGTGACGCCGACCGCGGCATGGAACTGGCGCAGCTGCGAGATGGCGTTCTGGCCGGTAGTGCCGTCGATGACCATCAGCACCTCGTGCGGTGCGGCGGCATCGATCTTGCCGAGCACGCGACGGATCTTGCCCAGCTCGTTCATCAGCCCGGTCTGGGTGTGCAGGCGGCCGGCGGTGTCGGCGATCAACACCTCGGTGCCACGCGCCTTGGCGGCCTGCAGCGCGTCGAACGCCACCGAGGCGGCGTCGGCATTCTGCCCCTGCGCGATCACGGCCACGCCGTTGCGATCGCCCCAGGCCTGCAGCTGCGCCACCGCCGCGGCGCGGAAGGTGTCGCCGGCGGCCAGCATCAGGCTGTTGCCGTCGTCCTTGAAGCGCTTGGCCAGCTTGCCGATGGTGGTGGTCTTGCCGACGCCGTTGACGCCGACGGTGAGCACCACGAAGGGCTTGGCCGAGCGGTCGATGACCAACGGTTTGGAAACCGGCTGCAGCAGCGCGATCAGATCGGCGCGCAATGCCTTGAACATCGCCTGCGCATCGGCGAACTCGCGCGACTTCATGCGCTTGCGCAGCCCTTCGACCAGGGCGGTGGTCGCGCCGATGCCGACGTCGGCGGTGATCAGCGCGGTTTCGATCTCGTCGAGCAGGTCGTCGTCGAGCTTGGGGTTACGCGAGAACAGACCGCCGAAGCTGCGCGCAAAGCTGCTGTTGCGCAGGCGGTCGCGCCAGCCCGGCTTGCCGGCCGGGGCGGCCGGTAGCGCATCGCGCTGGCCGACGATGCTGTCGTTGTCGGAACTGGCCGGCACTGGGGCGCTGATCACGGCCGGGGCGACGCCGCCGGGCGCGGCGGTGGGCAACGGGGCGACGGCCGGTTGCACTGCGGGCGCAGCTGTTGCGGCGGCAGGTGTCACGACAGCGGGTGTAACGACAGCAGGCGTGGCAGCAGGCGTGGCAGTCGACGGTACGACGGCGGGCGCGGCGCCTTGTGCAGGCGTCGGCGCAGGCGTGCCTGCCGGCTGCGCGGGTACGCTGTGCGGCTGCACGACCACCGGCGGCGGCACCACTACCGTGGGAGCGTGCGGCGCGGCAGACGGAAGCGGATCGGGCAGCGCCTGCAAGGCCGCAGGCGCCGGCGTGGCCGGCGGCGTGGGTGCATTGGGGACTGCGGCAACGCTCTGCGCCTGGCCAGTGCGCGTGGCGATGTCCTGGGCAAGTTGGTCGGCCGGTGCCGCGGCAGGCGGCGTTGCGGCGGGCGTCGGCGTTACCGCATCGCTGCGCGCGGGTGCGGCAGGCGCGGGTGATGATGGTGTGGCCGATGTGCCAGGTTCGGCAGTCGGCATTGCCTCGACCGGCGATGCCGGGGTGGCGGCAGACGGCGCGGTGGGGAATGCGGCTGCCAGTTCTTCCAGGCTATAGCGCGAGGTACGCGCGCTGTCGGGCGTGGTGGGCTTGTTACGGCGGAAAAAGCTGGCCATTGGCAACGCGGTAGGGGAAACCCGAAATTCTACCATCCGGGCCCAGGGTCGCCTTGACGCGACCTTCAGCGCGCCCTGCCTGTGCCACCTCCTGCGCGTCGCGACAGCGGTGCAACGACCTGCGCAAACCGCATCGCCGCAGTATCGCCAATGCTGCCGAATTCGGCATTTGTGCCAGCGGTGTGTCAGCGTGTGTTTGCGCGCCTACAACTGCCCCTTGAGCGCACGGTAATCGCGCGGGGTCATGCCGACGGTTGCCTTGAACTGACGCGCGAATGCGCTCTGGTCGGCAAAGCCGCAGCGTTGCCCGATGCTGGCGATGCTGTCGTCGCCGTACAGCAACCGCATCGCCGATTCGATCCGCAGCTTGGTCAGCAGTTGCTGCGGGGTCACCTGGAACACGCGGCGGAAGTGCCGTTCCAGCTGCGCCACCGACAGGCCGGCCAGGTCGGCCAGGCTCTGCACCCGCAGGTTGTCGCCGAAGTTGGCCTGCATGTGATCCATCACCTGGCTCAGGCGCTCGTACGCCGAGTGCCGGCTGTCGGGCTGGCCCAGATCGCGCGAAATGCCGACCACGCCAATCACTTCATTGGCCTCGCACAGCGGGCGCTTGAAGGTCAGGCACCAGCCGGGCAGGCGGTTGGGATACAGATGCACCTCCAGCTGGTTGTCGATGAGCTCGCCACACAGCACGCGGCGGTCCTGCATCATGTAGCTGCCGCCCAGCGGCAGCGGGAACACTTCCAGTGGCGAGCGGCCGATGATTTCGCTGCGCAATTTGCGTCCGAGCCGGCGCACCAGCGTCAGGTTGCAATGGGTGTAGCGGCCCTCGCTGTCCTTGATGAAGAACACCACGTCCGGCAGCGCATCGAATAGCGTCTGCATTTCCAGCGCGGGAAGGTTGAGGTCCATCGGCGTCATGGTGGCGGTCACGATTGACGGCTGCACGAAAGGCGCGGCCCTGTATTGATCCTAGCGCAAACGCGGGGCTGTGAACCGGGTTGTCGATTGTGCGGATTTCCGCATTTGCAACTCGCATTGGACGCTAGTCGTCCGCCAGCCGGCAGTGGGAGCATGAGCCATGCACACCATCGACGTCATCGACTCCCATACGGCCGGCGAACCTACCCGCGTGGTCCTCTCCGGCTTCCCCGATCTGGGCGATGGCGATCTGGCGCAATGCCGCGAACGGTTTGGCCGCGATTTCGACCAGTGGCGCAGCGCGATCGCCTGCGAACCGCGCGGCTCGGACACCATGGTCGGCGCCTTGCTGCTGCCGGCCCGCGACCCCAGCGCCTGCACCGGGGTGATCTTCTTCAACAACGTTGGCTACCTGGGCATGTGCGGGCACGGCACCATCGGCGTGGTGCGTACGCTGGCCGAGCTGGGGCGTATCGCGCCGGGCCAGCACCGCATCGAGACGCCGGTCGGCACGGTCGGCGTGGAACTGGCCGAAGACGGCACGGTGTCGGTCGACAATGTCGACAGCTATCGCGTTGCAACCGACGTCGACGTGGACGTGCCCGGTTACGGGCCGGTGCGTGGCGATGTGGCCTGGGGTGGCAACTGGTTCTTCATCACCGGGCAGGCGCCGTGTGCGCTGGACCTGGCACATCAGCGCGAGCTGACCGCCTATACCGAAGCGATCCGGCTGGCGCTGGAAGCGGCCGGCATCACCGGCGAGGCCGGCGGCGAGATCGACCATATCGAAATCAACGGCAGCGCACCGGACGGCAGCGGCGTGGCGCGCAACTTCGTGCTGTGCCCGGGGCTGGCCTACGACCGTTCGCCGTGCGGCACCGGCACCAGCGCCAAGCTGGCCTGCCTGGCCGCCGACGGCAAGCTGGCCGAAGGCGAGCGCTGGGTACAGCAGGGCATTCTGGGCAGCGCCTTCGAAGGCAGCTATCGCCTGAGCGGGCGCGGCATTGCGCCACGCATCCGCGGGCATGCCTACATCACCGCACGCGCGCAGCTGCTGATCGACCCGGCCGACCCGTTTGCCTGGGGCATCGTGGCCTGATGGACGACGTGCGGCCCGCATCGGAGGGAGTTGGCAGCGCGCCGGCCGCCGATGCGGGGCCGTCGGCAGCGTCCACGCGACGCAGCTACGACCTGATCGTGGTGGGCGCGGGCATCGTCGGCGCGGCCTGCGCCGAGGCGGCCGCGTGCGAAGGGCTGCGGGTGGCGATCGTCGAGCCGGGGCCGATCGGCGGCGGTTCCACCGCGGCGGCGATGGGGCACTTGGTGGCGATGGACGACGACCCGGCCGAGCTGGCGTTGTCGGCGTATTCGCTGCGGCTGTGGGAGCGCTTCGCACAACTGAGCGAGGCCGAATTCAGCCGCTGCGGCACGCTGTGGGTAGCCCGCGATGCGCGCGAACTGGCGGCAATGCCGGCCAAGATCGCGCGGTTGGCGGCGGCCGGCCTGCATGCCGACGCGATCGATGCCAGCCAGTTGTATGCACTGGAGCCGCAACTGGTGGCGGGCCTGGCCGGCGGCATGCTGGTGCCGGGTGAGGCCGTGGTGTACCCGCCGCGGGTGGCGCGGCATCTGGTGAGCCTGGCCTGCAAGGCGGGCGCGCAGCTGTTTGCCGGCCGCAAGGTGGAGCAGTTGCAGGCGCATGGGGTGCGTCTGGACGATGGCCAGCTGTTGGCCGGCCCGGTGCTGGTGGCCAGCGGGGTGGCCTTGCCGCAGTTGCTGCCGGAGTTGGCGCTGCGCCCGCGCAAGGGCCATCTGGTCATCACCGACCGCCATCCTGGTTTGATCCGGCATCAGCTACTGGAACTGGGCTATGCCGATTCGGCGCATGGCGCCGACGCCACCAGCGTGGCCTTCAATGTGCAGCCGCGGCCGACCGGGCAGATCCTGATCGGCTCCTCGCGCCAGTTCGGCGAGCACGACCGCGCGCTGTCGCTGCCGGTGTTGCAGCAGATGCTGCAGCGCGCATTCGCCTATCTGCCGGTGCTGCGCGAGTTGCAGGCGATCCGGGTGTGGACCGGGCTGCGCCCGGCCACGCCGGACGGGCGCCCGTACCTCGGGGCGGTGCCCGGCCGGCGCGATGTGTGGGTAGCCGCCGGTCATGAGGGGCTGGGCGTCACCACGGCGCTGGGGAGCGCCCGGGTGATCGTGGACAGCCTGCTTGGGCGCACGCCGGCCATCGACCCCAGCCCATACGCTCCGGCGCGCGCCGTGCATGGTGCAGCCGCATGAGCGCGACGGTGCGCCTGCACGTGGATGCGCAAGCGGTCGAGGTGCCGGCCGGCGCCAGCGTGGCCGCTGCGGTGGCGCAGGCGACGCTGCAGTTCCGGCAGTCGTGCAGCGGCCAGCCGCGCGCGCCGTTGTGCGGCATGGGCGTGTGTTTCGAATGCAGGGTGCGCATCGACGGCATCGGTCAGCAACGCGCCTGCCTGGTGGATGCGCGCGACGGCATGCAGGTACGCACCGATGGTTGAGCGCGTGCAGCATTTCGATGTGCTGGTGATCGGCGCCGGCCCGGCCGGCCTGGCGGCGGCGCAGGCAGCGGCCAGTCATGGCGTGCGGGTGGGCGTGGTCGACCTGCAGCCGCGTGCCGGCGGGCAGGTGTGGCGCAACGATGTGCGGCACGGCGCGCCGGCCGATGCGCGCGCGCTGTTGCGGCAGGTGCAGGGCGCGGCGTCGATCACGCTGCTGACGCAAACGCAGATTCTGCTGGCGCAGCCGGGCTGGCTGCTGGCCGATGGCCCGCACGGTTCCCTGCAACTGCATTACGCCGCCCTGGTGCTGGCCACCGGCGCGCGCGAATTGCTGCTGCCGTTTCCGGGCTGGACCTTGCCCGGCGTCACCGGCGCCGGCGCGGCGCAGGCGCTGGCCAAACAGGGCTGGCCGCTGGCCGGCAAGCGCGTGGTGGTCGCCGGCAGCGGCCCGCTGCTGCTGGCCAGTGCGGCCAGCTTGCAACGGCATGGCGCGCAGGTGCTTGGCATCCACGAACAGACCTCTGCAGCTGCGTTGCGGCAGTTCGCATTGCAGCTGTGGCGCTGGCCGGGCAAGGCCGCGCAGGCGGTGGCGCTGCGCCTGCAATTGCGCGCGGTGGCCTATCGCGCCGGCAGCTTTGTCGTTGCCGCACACGGCGACACGCAACTGCGTGAAATCGAGATCGAAGGGCCCACCGGCCGCACGCGTGTTGCCTGCGACCAGTTGGCGGTGGGCTATGGCCTGGTGCCGAACACCGAGCTCGCACAGCTGCTCGGTTGCCGGCTGGACGCGTACGGCGCGCATCAACAGGTGCATGTGGACGCGCTGCTGCGCACCAGCGTGCGGCAGGTCTTTGCAGCGGGCGAGGCCTGCGGCATCGGCGGGCGCGACTGCGCGCTGATCGAAGGCGCGATGGCCGGGCATATGGCTGCCGACGCGCCGGACGCGGCGCTGCGCCTGCAGCCGCGGCGGCGTGCCGCGCGTGCGTTCGCCGGGGTGCTGCAACAGCAGTTCGCGCTTGATCCACGCATCCGCGCGCTGGCGCAGCCCGACACGCTGGTATGCCGCTGCGAAGACGTGCCGCTGGGCGCGCTGGACAACTTCAACGATGCACGCGATGCCAAGCTCGCTTCGCGCTGCGGCATGGGCGCCTGCCAGGGCCGCATCTGCGGCACCGCGCTCGCCGAGCTTGGGCGCTGCCCGCCCGCGTTTTCCACCGACGCCGGCCGCCGGCCGCCGTTGTTCCCGGTCCGCCTCGCGGCGCTGGCCGACCCGTTCACTTCCGACTCGCAAGGGAATCATCCATGAGTATTGCTGCGTTCTGGCATGGCGTGCTGCCGGCCATCACCACCCCGTTCACCGCCTCCGGCGAGATCGATCACGACTTCCTCGCCAAGCACGCCAATCAACTGGTGGATGCCGGCTGCACCGCGATCGTGCCGCTGGGCTCGCTGGGCGAAGCGGCCACCTTGAGCGTGGACGACAAGATCGCCGTGCTCAAGACGCTGGTCGGCGCATTGAACGGCCGCGTGCCGGTGGTGCCGGGCATCGCCAGCCTGGCGACCGGTGAGGCGGTGGCGCTGGCCAAGGCGGCCAAGGACCTCGGTTGCGGCGGGCTGATGGTGTTGCCGCCCTACGTCTACTCCACCGACTGGCGCGAGATGGGCGCGCATGTGCGTGCGGTGATCGCCGCCACCGACCTGCCGGTGATCCTGTACAACAACCCGGTGGCCTACAAGACCGATTTCGGCCCCGCGCAGATCGCCGAGCTGGCCGCCGAATTCCCCAACCTGCAGGCAGTGAAGGAGTCCTCGGGCGACGTGCGCCGCTTCGCCGCGCTGCAGGAGCTGCTGGGGGATCGTCTGGCGCTGCTGGTGGGCATGGACGATGCCATCGTCGAAGGCCTGAGCATGGGCGCCAAGGGCTGGATCGCCGGCCTGGTCAACGCCTACCCGAAGGAATCGGTGCGCCTGTTCGAACTCGCGCGCGACGGTGGCTACCCGGCGGCCAAGGAACTCTACGACTGGTTCCTGCCGCTGCTGCGCCTGGATACCGTGCCCAAGTTCGTGCAGTTGATCAAACTGGTGCAGGAAAAGGTCGGCCTGGGCAGCGAGCGCGTGCGTGCGCCGCGCCTGGTGGTCGATGGTGCCGAGCGCGAGGCCGCGCTCAAGGTCATCGACCACGCCATCGCCACTGCGCCCACACTGTCCTGACGATGAGCTCGCGCTGCACGCCACCGGATGAGCGCCGCGCACGGATGCACGCGCGGACGCGGTGGCCGGCGTAGCGCGAGGTGGGTCGATGAGGATGTCGCATCAGCGCGGCATCCTCGTCGTTTTTTGGTCGGCCGCTGCCGCACAGTGCGCAGAATCTGTCCTCATGCAACCGAAGGTGCCGCAATGAACGAGACGCTCCAATCCCCTCCCGCACAGCAGGCCGAGGTATTGCTGGCCGGCCGGTGGCAACCCAGCCGCGCGGCGAGCGCCAGCTTCCGTGCCGCCGACCCGAGCACGGGCGAGGCGATCGGGCCGAAGTTTCCGGTCAGCGGGGCAGAGGATGTCGAAACCGCGGTTGCGGCAGCGCAAGCGGTTGCAGCGGAACTTGCCGCGGCACCGGTCGAACGGATCGCCGCATTCCTGGACGCCTACGCCGACGCACTGGACGCCGATGCCGACACCCTGGTCGCGCTGGCCCATGCCGAAACCGCATTGCCGGCGCCTACACGCTTGCGTGGCAACGAGCTGCCGCGCACCAGCGGGCAGTTGCGTCAGGCCGCCCAGGCGGTGCGCAGCTATAGCTGGACCCAACCCATCATCGATACCGCTGCCGATCTGCGTTCGCATCTGGCGCCACTCGGCAAGCCGGTGGTGGTGTTTGGCCCGAACAATTTCCCGTTCGCCTTCAATGCGATTGCCGGCAGCGATTTCGCCTCGGCCATTGCCGCGCGCAACCCGGTGATCGCCAAGGCGCATCCGCTGCATCCGGCCACCAGCCAGCGCATGGCGCAGCTTGCGCACACAGCCTTGCTTGCGGCGGGCCTGCCGGCTGCGGCGGTGCAGTTGCTGTATCACTTCGACAACGCCACCGGCCTGCGGCTGGCCGGCGATGCGCGGCTGGGGGCGATCGGCTTCACCGGCAGCCGTGCGGGCGGGCTGGCGCTGAAGGCCGCAGCCGATGCGGCCGGCGTGCCGTTCTATGCCGAGCTGTCCAGCGTCAACCCGGTGTTCCTGCTGCCGGGCGCATTGGCCGAACGCGGCGCGGCGCTGGCGCAGGAATTCTTCTCCTCGTGCACGCTGGGCAGCGGCCAGTTCTGCACCAATCCCGGGGTGGTGGTGGTGCCACAGGGCGAGGCCGGCGATGCGTTCGTGGCCGCGACCACGGCGCACTTCGAAGCCGCCATGCCGATGGTGCTGTTTTCCAGCGCAGGCGTGGAAGGCGTGCAACACGGTGTGGCAGCCCTGCGCGCTGCCGGCGCCGCGCTGCTTGCCGGCGGGCATACCGGCGAAGACGGCTATCGCCATGCGCCGACCTTGTTGAGCGTGGATGCGCAGGCGTTCCTCACCAGCCCGCATGCGTTGCAGACCGAGGCCTTCGGCCCGGTGAGCCTGCTGGTGCGTGCACGCGACGTGGCGCAGATGACGCAGATCGCCGCTGCATTCGAAGGCAACCTCACCGGCACCTTGTACCGCGCAACCGATGGCAGCGACGATGCGGCCTGGCAGGCCATCGCCCCGGTGCTGCGGGCGCGGGTGGGGCGCTTGATCAACAGCAAGATGCCGACCGGCGTGGCGGTGAGCGCGGCGCAGAACCATGGCGGGCCGTTTCCCAGCACCGGGCACCCGGGCTTCACCGCAGTGGGCATGCCCGGTTCGATCCGCCGCTTCGCCGCCCTGCACAGCTACGACGCGGTGCCGGACGCCTTGCTGCCGGCCGACTTGCGCCAGCGCAATCCGGGTGGCGTGGCGCGCCTGGTCGATGGGCAATGGAGCACCGCCGACCTTGGAGCCGGCGCATGAGCAGCCAGATCGGCGGGCTGTCGCTGGAACAGGCGCGCGCGCAATTGACGCCGTGGACGCAGCGCGCCGCGCCGATCGCCGCGCAGGAATACACACAGCGTATCGAACGCGCACGCCGCCTGATGCGCGCGCACGGCGTGGATGCGCTGTTGATCGGCGCTGGCACGTCGCTGCGTTATTTCACCGGCGTGCCCTGGGGCGCGAGCGAGCGGCTGGTCGCGCTGCTGCTCACGCTGGACGGCGACCCGGTGCTGATCTGCCCCGCGTTCGAAGAAGGCTCGCTGGATGCGGTGCTGAAGATCGCGGTCGCCAAACATCTGTGGGAAGAACACGAGGACCCGTACGCGCTGGTGGTGCAGGTGATGGACGACCGTCACGCGCATGCGCTGGCGCTGGATCCGGGCATCGCCTTTGCCGTGCACACCGGTCTGCGCGCGCACCTGGGCACGGCGATCCGCGATGCCGCGGCCATCATCGACGGCTGCCGCATGTGCAAGTCGCCGGCCGAGCTGGCGCTGATGCAGCAGGCCTGCGACATGACCTTGCTGGTGCAGCGGCTGGCCGCCGGCATCGCGCAGGAGGGCATCGGCACCGACCAGCTGGTGCGCTTCATCGACGAGGCGCACCGCGCGCTGGGCGCGGACAACGGTTCGACCTTCTGCATCGTGCAGTTCGGCCATGCCACCGCGTTCCCGCACGGCATTCCCGGCGTGCAGCACCTGCGTGCAGGCGAACTGGTGCTGATCGACACCGGCTGCACCGTGCAGGGTTATCACTCCGATATCACCCGCACCTGGATCTACGGCACGCCTGACGACGCGCAACGGCGCATCTGGGACCTGGAACAGGCGGCGCAGGCAGCCGCGTTTGCGGCGATCCGCCCCGGGCTCGCCTGCGAAGCGGTGGACCAGGCCGCGCGCAGCGTGCTGGAGGCGGCAGGGCTGGGGCCGGACTACCGCTTGCCGGGATTGCCGCACCGCACCGGCCATGGCTGCGGCCTGGCGATCCACGAAGCGCCGTATCTGGTGCGCGGCAATGCGCAGCCGCTGCAGCCGGGCATGTGCGCCAGCAACGAGCCGATGATCGTGGTGCCCGGTGCATTCGGGGTGCGCCTGGAAGACCACTTTTACGTCACCGATACCGGCGCGCAGTGGTTTACCCCGCCGTCGCCGGCGATCGACCAACCGTTCGCATGAGCCGTTACAGGCTCACGCACGCGTAGGAGCGCGCCCGGGCGCGACGGGCAGTCCCGATAAAGCCGTCGCGCTCAGGCGCGCTCCTACAGCCGCCATTGCATCTTGGAGTAACTGCATGAACCACCTGCGTCCCGTCGCCATCGGCCTGCTGGCCGCCGCCTTGTTCACAGCCTGCAAGCCGGCGCCGCCGGCAGCGGAAACGGCGGCTGCAGCCACCGCTGCGCCAACCGGCGAGCAAGCCGCCAAGGCCTTCGATGCGCTGCTGGACAAGCAATGGCAGTACCAGTTGCAGCACAACCCGGAGTTCGCCAGCATCATCGGCGACAAGCGGTACAACGATCGTTGGAGCGACTATTCGCTTCAGGCCGTGCAGGCCGAACGCACCGCCACTGCCGAGCTGCTCACGCAATTCGAAGCGATCGACAGCAAGACGCTGGACGAACAGCGCCAGCTCAGCCTGCAGATGATGCTTGGCCAGTTGCGCGACAAGCTGGAAGGCATCGACCTGAAGACCTATGCGATGCCGCTGGAGCCGATCGGTGGCATCCAGCTGGGGCTGGCCGGTTACGGCGATGCGTTTCCGTTCGAGAACGCCAAGGATTATCAGGACTACATCAAGCGCCTGCAGACGATTCCGACGGTGATCGACCAGGTGATCGCGGTGTCGCGGCAGGGCGCCAAGGAGGGGCTGGTGCAGCCGCGTTATCTGCTGGAGCGCCTGCCCGATCAGATCGACAAGATCGCCGCGCTGACCGGCGAGCAGAGCCCGTTCGCCTCGCCGCTGAAAAAACTCGACGCCGCGGTGCCGGCCGAGCAGCGCGCTGCGCTGCGCACGCAGTTGCTGGCCGCGATCGAGCAACAGGTGCGCCCGGCCTACGCCAAGCTGGCCGCGTTCGTGCGCGACGAGTACGCCGCGCGAGGGCGTGCGCAGGAAGGGGTATGGTCGCTGCCCGATGGCGAACGCCGCTATCGCTACGCCATCCACACCCAGACCACCACCGACATGGCGCCGGAGGAGATCCATCAGATCGGCCTGAAGGAAGTGGCGCGCATCGAAGGCGAGATGACGGTGATCGCCAAGGCGCAGGGCTTTGCCGACCTGGCCAGCTTCCGCAAGGCGGTGGATACCGACAAGCGCCACTTCGCCAGCTCCGGCGAGCAGATCTTGCAGCAGTACCGCGATTACATCGCCGCGATGGAACCTGAGTTGCCCAAGCTGTTCGGCCATTTGCCGAAGACGCCGTTGGAAGTGCAGGCGATGCCCGCATTCCGACGCAGCGCGCCCGGCGCCGAATACTGGCAGAGCAATCCGGAAGGCACCAAGCCGGCCATCGTCAAGGTCAACACCAGTGACTTCGCCAGCCGCACGCTGGTCAATATCGAAACCACCGCCTATCACGAGGGCGTGCCGGGCCATCACCTGCAGATCTCGCTTGCGCAGACGCTGCCATTGCCGCCGTTCCGCCAGCAGGCCGGCTACAACGCCTATATCGAAGGCTGGGCGCTGTACGCCGAGCGCCTGGGCAAGGAGATCGGTTTCTTCAAGGACCCGTACAACGACTACGGCCGGCTGTCCGGCGAGCTGTTGCGCGCCAATCGCCTGGTGCTCGACACCGGCGTGCATTACAAGCGCTGGAACCGCCAGCAGATGGTGGATTTCTTCCACGCGCATCCGTCCGATGACGAGCCCAGCATCCAGTCCGAAACCGATCGCTACATCGTCTGGCCGGGCCAGGCGTTGGGCTACAAGTTGGGGCAGCTGCAGATTCTTGCGCTGCGTGCGGAGGCGGAAAAAGAACTCGGCGATCGCTTCGATGTGCGCGCCTTCCACGATGCGGTGCTCGGCGGCGGCGCAATGCCGCTGGCGATGCTGCAGCAGCGCGTGCGCCAGTGGATCGCGCAGGCCAAGGCGGCGCCGGAGGCACGTGGATGAGCACCTACAGCGTCTGGCGCGCGAGCGCATTGAGCGTGCTGATTGCTGCCAGCCTGGGCGGTACCGTGTCGCAAGCACAGGCCGCAGCACCTGCACCCGCAGCAAGCACGCAAGACAGTGCAGCGGCACGCTTCAAGGCGCTGTACACGCGCGAATGGCGCTGGCGGCAGGCGCAGCTGTCCGGCGCGGTGGATGAAGACAACCAGGCCACGCAGGACAGGCAGTCCGACCATCTGCCCAAGGTCGATGTGGCCACGCAAAATCTGCGCACCGCGTACTGGCAGCAGACGTTGAAGGAGCTGGATGCGATTCCGGCAGCGCAGTTGCCGGCCGAAGATCAGGTGAGCTACCAAGTGTACCGGCAGCAGCTGCTGGTGCTGCTGGATCAGCAGCATTTTCGCGCCTGGGAAATGCCGTTCAACAGCGACTCGGCGTTCTGGAGCGACCTGGGCTTCAGCGCCGAAGCCAAGCTGCGCACGCGCGAGGACTACCAGCGCTATCTGAAGATGCTGGCCGATATCCCGCGCTATTTCGCCGAGCACACCGACAATATGCGTGCCGGCCTGGTGCGCGGTTTCAGCCAGCCCCGGGTGACCCTGACCGGGCGCGACCAGTCCATCGCCGACGTGGTGCAGGCCAAGGGCGAGGCCAATCCGTTCTACGCACCGTTCAAGCAGATGCCGGCCACGCTGCCTGCCGATGTGCAGGCGCAATTGCGCCAGCAGGCAGTGCAGACGATCGATACGCAGGTGCTGCCGGCCTACGCGAAGCTGCTGGACTTCATCCGCAACGAGTACCAGCCGCGCGCGCGCACCACGCTGGCCGGCGAAGCCTTGCCGGACGGGCAGGCGTATTACCGCGCGCAGATCCGCGAATTCACCACGCTGGAGTTGAGCCCGGAGCAGATCCACCAGATCGGTCTGCAGGAAGTGGCCAAGCTGCGCACGCAGATGGATCAGACCATCGCCGCCAGCGGCTTCAAGGCACCGGCCGGGCAGGCGGTGTTTCCGGCCTTCCTGCAGTTCCTGCGCAGCGACCCGCAGTTCTATGCCAAGACGCCGGAACAGTTGCTCAAGCAGGCCGCCTGGATCGCCAAGCGCGTGGACGCCAAGGTGGGCGATTACATCGGCCGGCTGCCGCGCCGACGCTTCGCGATCGAGCCGGTACCGCCGGAGCTGGCGCCGTTCTACACCGGCGGGCGTGGCGGGCCCGGCATCTATCTGGTCAACACCTACAATCTGCCGTCGCGGCCGCTGTACAACCTGACCGCACTGACGTTGCACGAGTCCTCGCCTGGCCACGCGCTGCAAATGCCGCTGGCGGCAGAGGCACAGGGGCTGCCGGAGTTTCGCCGCTACGCCTACATCTCTGCCTATGGCGAAGGCTGGGCCCTGTATTCGGAGTACCTGGGCCAGGAAATGGGCATGTACGACACGCCCTATGACCGCTTCGGCTATCTCACCTACCAGATGTGGCGCGCCTGCCGCCTGGTGATCGATACCGGCATCCACCACAAGGGCTGGACGCGCGCGCAGGCGCAGGCCTACCTGCGCGACAACACCGCCTTGAGCGAGCACGAAGTCACCACCGAGGTGGACCGCTACATCGCCTGGCCGGGGCAGGCGTTGTCGTATTACCTGGGCGAGCTGAAGATCCTGGAGCTGCGGCGCAAGGCCGAAGCCGCCCTGGGCGAAAAATTCGATCTGCGCCATTTCCATGATGCGGTGCTGCAGACCGGCTCGGTGCCATTGCCGGTGCTGGAGGCGCGCATCGACCGCTTCATCGCCGACGGTGGTGTCTCGCCGTATGCCGCCGAAGATGCTGCCGGGTCGGCGGCAGCAGCGGCCAAGGCCGCTGCCAGCGACTGATCCGGAACATCACCAGCCGACGTTCTTCGCAACACCAACCGCGCTATTCACGCTTCGGGGCGACCAATGACCACACACGGTGCGACCACGCAAGGCAAGTTCCACAAGCGACTCAGCCTGACCGACCTGACCTTTATCGGGCTGGGTTCGATCTTCGGCTCGGGCTGGTTGTTCTCGGCCAGCCATGTCTCTTCCATTGCCGGGCCGGCCGGCATCCTGTCGTGGATCCTTGGCGGCATCGCGGTGTTGCTGCTCGGCTTGGTGTATTGCGAACTCGGTGCCGCGCTGCCGCGCGCCGGTGGCGTGGTGCGCTACCCGGAGTATTCGCATGGCGCCTTGCTCGGCTCGTTGACCGGCTTCATCACCCTGATCGCGTTTTCCAGCCTGATCGCGATCGAGGTGGAGGCAGCGCGGCAGTACGCGGCGGCGTGGTTTCCGCTGCTCAACCAACCCGGCGGCAGCCATCCCAGCGTGTGGGGCTGGTTGGTGCAACTGGCCTTGCTGGTGCTGTTCTTCCTGCTCAACTATTTCAGCGTCAAGACCTTTGCGTTGGCCAACAACATCGTCAGCATCTTCAAGTTCCTGGTGCCGATCCTGGTGATCGTGCTGCTGATGAAGCACTTCAATCCGGGCAACCTGAGCGTGCACGGGTTTGCGCCCTCGGGCATGGCCGGGGTGGAAGCGGCGATTTCTGCCGGCGGCATCATCTTTGCCTATCTGGGCCTGACCCCGATCGTGTCGGTGGCCAGCGAGGTGCGCGACCCGCAGCGCAATATCCCGATCGCCCTGATCCTGTCGGTGGCCTTGTCCACGGTGATCTACGTGCTGCTGCAGCTGGCGTTTCTGGGCAGCATTCCCGCCACGCAACTGGCACCGGGCTGGAGCGGAATCGACAAGGTGTTTGCGCTGCCGTATCACGACATCGCGCTGGCGTTGGGGATGGCGTGGCTGGCTGCGCTGGTGATCTGCGATGCGATGGTCTCGCCCAGCGGTACCGGCAACATCTACATGAATGCCACCCCGCGCGTGGTGTACGGCTGGGCGCGTAGCGGCGGGTTCTTGCCGGTGCTGACGCGGGTGGATCCGCAATCGGGCATTCCGCGTCCGGCATTGTGGTTGAGCCTGGGCTTGTCGATCTTCTGGACGCTGCCGTTCCCCTCGTGGGAGACCCTGATCGGCGTGGTGTCGGCCGCCCTGGTGCTGAGCTACGCGGTGGCGCCGGTGACGGTGGCGGCGTTGCGCCGCAGTGCGCCGGACTTGCCGCGGCCGTTCCGCGTCCGTGGCCTTGCCGTGCTGGGGCCGCTGTCGTTCATCGTCGCCGCCTTGATCGTCTACTGGTCGACCTGGCCCACCTTGTCGTGGTTGCTGGGCCTGCAGGTGGTCGCGTTCGTGCTGTATGTGCTGTATCGCCTGCCATCGCGCCAGGGCAGGGCACGCCTGCTGCGCCAGGTGCGCGCATCGCTGTGGTTGATCGTGTTCTTCGTGCTGGTGATGGCAGTGTCCTGGGCCGGCACGTTCGGCGGTCACGGCTGGATCGCGCATCCGTTCGACACCTTGAGCGTGGCGGTGATTGCATTCTTCATCTATCACTGGGGCGCGCGTAGCGGCTTGCGCGGCGATGAGCTGGCGCTGGAGGAGGACGATGGCGAGTGAGCTGCGCCACGGCGCGGGTGCATCGCGCTGCTTGCGTGGCTGCTTGAACGGGGTGGCTGCGTGCATCGTGTTGCTGTCGACGGCGGCACAGGCCGCGCCCAGTGTGGCCGACTACCAACGCGCGCTGGGCTTGCGCGCGCACTGGAGCACGCTGACCGAGAACGTGGCCTGGCCGGCGCAATGGCAGGACAACGGCACGTTCTATTACCGCAAGACGGTGCCGGGCGGATTCGCCTTCGTCCGTATGGATGTCGCCACGCTGCAGAAAACGCCGGCGTTCGACCAGCTGCGCGTGGCGCAGGCATTGAGTGCAGCGACCGGCACACCCTACACCGCGTTGCAGTTGCCGTTCGAGCGCTTTGCCTATGCGCCGGACGGCGAGCGCAGCGACGGGGCGATTCGCTTCGCGCTTGGCGAAGCGCCCTGGCGTTGCAGCCTGACGGACGACCGCTGCGCCCGCGATGACGCCGCCACGCAGCAGCGTCCACGCGGCTTCGGTGTGGTGCGCGACCCTGCGGTGCCAGCCGACACCACGCCGCGCCGTTCGCCCGATGGCCGTTGGGAAGCGCTCGCCGATGGCTGGAACCTGCTGCTGCGTCGTGTTGCCGATGGCCAGCTGACCCGGCTCAGCGACGATGGCCGCGCAGACGATTATTTCGACCCGGAGAGCATCGCCTGGTCGCCGGATTCGCAGCGGCTGGCGGTGTATCGCGTGCGTCCGGGGTTGGCCCGCCGCGTCACCCGCGTGGAAGCGGCGCCTGCAGGCGGCGGCCAGCCGCGCGTGCATGCCCAGTTATATCCCAAGCCCGGCGATGCGGTGGATGTGGAGCGGCCGGTGTTGTTTGCCGTGGACGGCACACGCCGCGAGGTGGACACCGCCTTGTTCGCCAATCCGTATGCGCTGTCGCCGCTGCAGTGGCGCAGCGATGGCCACAGCGTGAGCTTCGACTACGTGCAGCGCGGCTTTCAGCGCATGCGGGTGATCGCGGTGGATGCGCAGAGCGGTCGCGCGCACGTGGCGGTCGGCGAAGATGCGCGCACCTTCGTCTACGCCGACCGCAGCTTCCGGCATGACGTGGATGGGCGCGGCGACGCGTTGCTGTGGATCTCCGAACGCGACGGCTGGCGGCACCTTTACCTGGTCGATGGCCGCAGCGGCAGGTTCAAGCGGCAGCTCACGCGCGGGCCGTGGATCGTGCGCGATGTGCTGCGCGTGGACGACGCGCAGCGGCGCATCTGGTTCACCGCCAGCGGCATGGATGCGGGCAAGGACCCGTACTACCGGCAGCTGTACAGCGTGGATTTCGACGGCCGCCAGTTGACCCGGCTGACCCACAGCGATGCCGATCATGATGTGGCGATCGCCGACGACGGCCGGCATTACGTCGATGTCTATTCGCGCCCGGATCTGCCGCCGGTGATGGAGCTGCACGCCATCGATGGCCGGCTGCTGCAGAAGGTGGAACAGGGCAAGATCGACAAATTGCTGGCCGCCGGCTGGCGCGCGCCGGAGACCTTCGTGGCCAAGGGCCGCGATGGCCGCACCGACATCTGGGGCATGGTGGTGCGCCCGCGCGATTACGACCCGCACAAGAAGTATCCGGTAATCGAAAACATCTACGCCGGCCCGCACGATTCCTTCGTGCCGAAGACGTTCTGGCCGTTTGGCTATCACTCCGGTGGCGACAAGCAGATCGGCATGCAGGCGCAGGCGGACCTGGGCTTTATCGTGGTGATGATCGACGGCATGGGTACCGCCAACCGCTCCAAGGCCTTTCATGATGTGGCGTGGAAGAACCTGGGCGATTCCGGCTTTGCCGATCGCATTGCCTGGCACCGTGCGTTGGCGGCCAGGGACCCTTCCTACGACATCGGCCGGGTCGGCATCTATGGCGCCTCGGCCGGTGGGCAGAGCACGCTGGGCGCGCTCGAGCGCCATCCGGACTTCTACAAGGTGGGCGTGGCGTTCGCCGGTTGCTACGACAACCGCATGGACAAGATCAGCTGGAACGAGCAGTGGATGGGCTGGCCGGTGGATGCCGGTTATGCGCAGGCCTCGGGCGTGGTCAATGCGGCCAAGTTGCAGGGCGACCTGCTGCTGATCGTCGGCGAGCAGGACAGCAATGTGGACCCGGCCTCCACCGCGCAGGTGGTCGATGCGCTGATCAAGGCCGGCAAGGACTTCGAGCTGCTCAACGTGCCTGGTGGCGAGCATTCGGTAGGCCGTTCCAGTGGGCCGATCGACTATGTGCAGCGTCGCCAGTACGACTTCTTCGTGCGCCACCTGCGCGACGAACCCACGCCGCATTGGAATTCACTACCGTCGGAGGCGCGATGACGCGTTTGCTTGCCCTGAAGATGCCGCGACCGCGCGGCTGCATCGCAGCCCTGCTGTGGTCGCTGGCGATGTTGGCCGGTTGCGTGCCATTGCTGGCCAGCGCGGAAGAACTGCCGCGCTTCGTTACCCAGAATGGCCGCCATGCGCTGTTCGTCGATGGCGCGCCGTACACCGTGCTGGCCGCGCAGCTGCACAATTCCAGCGCCTGGCCGGCGGTGCTGCCCAAGGCGCTGGATGAGGTGGTCGCGCTGCACGCCAACACGGTGGAAGCGCCGGTGTACTGGGAGCAGTTCGAGCCGGCGCCCGGGCGCTTTGATACCACCAACGTGGATGCCCTGATTGCCGGCGTGCGCAAGCGTGGCCTGCGCGTGGCCCTGCTGTGGTTCGGCAGCTGGAAGAACGGCCAGATGCATTACGTGCCGGAGTGGATCAAGCGCGACGACGCCACCTACCCGCGCATGCGCGATGCCAATGGCGAGCCTGTGGATGTGCTGTCGCCGCATGTGGCCACCAACGTGCAGGCAGATGTGCGTGCGTTCACCGCATTGATGCAGCACCTGCGCAAGGTCGATGGCGACCGCCACACGGTGATCCTGGTACAGGTGGAAAACGAGCCCGGCGCGATCGGCACGGTGCGCGACCATGGCCCGGCCGGCGAGGCGGCGTTCGCGCAACCGGTGCCCGCCGCGATCGCGCAAAAACTGGGCAAGCCGCAAGGCAGCTGGCAGCAGCTGTTCGGTGCCGAAGCGGCCGAAGCCTTCAATGCGCATGCGACGGCGGCGTATATCGAACAGGTGGCCGCGGCCGGCAAGCACGCCTATCCGCTGCCGCTCTACGTCAACACCTGGCTGCGCTACAAGGGCAAGCGTTACCCGGGCATGGATTATCCGTCCGGCGGTGCGACGGTGAATGTGTTCGCGCTGTGGCGCGCGGCCACGCCGTCGATCGACTTCATCGGCACCGATATCTACACCAGCGACTACAACGAGTACACCAAGGTCATCGGCCAGTACGCACGGCCGGACAACCCGGCCTGGGTCTCGGAGACCGGCTTCGAGGCGGCCACCGCGCCGTATCTGTTCCATGTGCTGGGGCAGGGCGGGATCGGCTTTTCGGTGTTCGGCATGGATGGCAACCAGGACAGCCAGGCCAACCGTGACGCGATCGCTGCACACGCCGCCAACTTCAAGCTGCTGGCCCCGCTGCAGCGCGTGATCGCCCAGGCCGCCTTCGACGGCCGGCTGCAGGCGGTGGCCGAACAGCCCGGCGCGCCGCAACGCACGCTGCGCTTTGGCGACTGGCAGGCCAAGGTGTCGTTCGGTGCGCCGATGTGGGGCGATGCGCCGGCGATCCTGCCCGGCAACGACGACCACGCCGGCCGGCTGCTGGTGGCGCAGCTGGGGCCGGAGGAGTTCCTGGTCACCGGAATGGCCGCGCGGATTGGATTTTTCCGCGAGGCGGCCGATACCCGTCATGGACAACTGTTGCGGGTGGAGCAGGGGCGGTACGTGGACGGGCGCTGGCAGGTCGAAAGACAGCTCAACGGCGACCAGACCGACTACGGGCTCAACTTCGGTCGTGTGGATGCGGCGGGAGAGGTGCCTGTGGTGTTGCGTGTGCGGGTAGGCACCTATTGAGCCTGCGTGAGGCGGCTGGGCAGCCGTGAGGTG
Source organism: Xanthomonas sp. LMG 8993 (assembly GCF_009835065.2). Lineage (NCBI taxonomy): Bacteria > Pseudomonadati > Pseudomonadota > Gammaproteobacteria > Lysobacterales > Lysobacteraceae > Xanthomonas > Xanthomonas sp. LMG 8993. The sequence continues at coordinate 28,815 of NZ_QVIF02000014.1, forward strand.
GGCGTGATCGGAATCGATGGGTGGGACACGTCATTACGGTTCCTGTCAGCTGATTCCACCTCGTGAGACACGCTCGCCACGCGCCTCGGTGGGCGTAGGAACGACAGCAGTGCGGCGCGACTGCCGGCAACGATTGTGTTGATTGGTTGGTAAACAAACGTCATTGGTTATTTCTCTGTTCTGCACCGGAGCCATCATGAGCATCAGTAGCATCGCCAGTTCCGGAATGCAGGTCGCCGCACTGCGCCAGCAGGTGGCCGCCAGCAATGTGGCGCGTCAGCCGGTGGACGGCAGTCGGCGTCAGGCCGTTGCAGCCAGCACGCAGCTCAATGGTGGAGTGGCAGCCAGCGTGGTCGACGCCAACGCCGATCCATCGGCACCGGCCACCGATCTGGTCGAAGGCCTCTCGGCACGCAACGACTTCCAGGCCAACGCCACTGCGCTGCGGCGCTCCGACGAAATGCTGGGTAGCTTGCTGGATGTGCTGAGCTGAGAGCCTGGATTGGACGGAGGCCGGTTGTCGATCTGGTGCTTGGGGTACATGGCCGGCGCGCTAGTCCCACCTGGTGACACGACGGGCAAATGCACGTTCTGCGTGTCTGAGTCGGGGATTGATGGCTGCTGCTTATGTTGGTATCGATAACTATGGTTGTCTTTTCTGCGGGTGCGGGCAGCCCGCAGCGTAGAGCGGCTGATCTGTTACCTGGCTGCGGGGTCCTTGCCCGCCCACCGTCGCGGGACACGCCGCAAGTACGTCCGTGTAGGCTCTTACGCGGCATCCATGCCGCGTAAGGTCCCGCGACGGTAGGCGGGCAAGGACCAGTCGAGATGGTCGGTGTGCAAGGTCGCGAGCAAACCATGACGTGTGTTGCTTGGATAGCGTCGCCTCCGATCAGCCTTCCAATGCAGCCCGAGCAACAAGCAGATTTTTTGCCGAATCACCGACTAACTCTCTGATGCGGTGTTCTCGCCGATTGCGGGACCGTGCGGCGGCATCAAGGCCGCCACCGAGCCCCCACGGGCGGGTCCACGGGCGTGTCCGGCGAGCGGCGAGGGCACCGCGCCTTCGACTGACTCGCGTTTGGCCTGGAGCGTCATGCTGACGGCGTTGTACTCACGGCCCGTCACTGCCCAACACCTGCGCCGCATCCACGATATCCACGCCCTGCAGCTGTCCCAACCAGTTGTCGAACCAGGGCTTGTGCATGGCACCGACCACTGCCAGCACCTTCGCACCGGGTTGTTCGGCAAAGCTGGCGCGTACATTGGACACCATGCGCAGGTTGCGGATCTCCCAGCCGGACACGTAGCGATAGCCGTAGCGCTGCGGCGAACCCTCGCTCAGTGCGGCGCGAAAATCCACCGCGATGGCCAGCTGCTGGCTGGCCGGCAGGTTGATCGCGCGATAGAGCTCCAGCAACTTGCCTTGACTTGCCAGCTGGTCCTCGCGCTCACGCATGGCGCGCGCCCGCGGCGCGGCCTTGTCCCAGGCGGCCTGGATCGCCTTGCCGTACGCCGCCGGGTCGGCCAGGTCCACGTTGTCGCCGGTGTGATCGTCGGCCGGATGGACGCGCTGCAGGCCAAGGCGTGCCGCCAACCGTGCGGCGATCTGGTAACTCTCGTTGGGGCGCTGTTCCATGCTGCGCAGTCGCGCCACCAGCGCCGCATCCAGGCCATCGCCGCTGCGCTGTTCGGCTGGCGCAAGCTGCAGCCATTGCACCAGCGCGGATGGTGGCTCGCCCGAGGCCAGAAACAGCGCAGCCAGGTGCCGACGCTGTGCCGGTGTGGGCGCACTGGGCAAGCTGCGGAGCGCTGCACGGACCTGGCCGAGAGCGGTGGGAACGTCCAGCCCGGTGGCACGCGCCGCCTCGCTGGTGTCGGGGCAATAGGTCGTGGTGTCCTCGGGCAGATACACCGCCGGATGGCGCCGCATCAGGTCGCAGGTTTCGCCCGCCAGGTCCTCTGTGGTGATGATGGTGGGCGCGTACGCGGCCAGCCGGTCCATCAATGGTTGCAGGCGTGCTGCACCGATATCGCTGCCCTTGGGCAACTGCGACAGATGCACGCTGCCAAGCACCAGCACCTGGGTGCGTGGGGCGGCCATCTCGGCATCCACCTGCGATAGATCCACCTGCGCCTGCGCGATGCAGGGCACGATCAAGGCCAGCAACAGCCAGCGATGCGCCGGACGTTTCAGCCGCCTGGCAGACGCGCTGCCGGCATCGAAAAACCACGCTGCGGCGCGGGCACTGTGCGCAATGCGCGATGGGGATGGCTGCATGACGGTCCTTGTGGGTGGGCTTGGGTTGCGTGGCGGTCTGGCGACAGTGCTGCCTGCGTCTGTGCAGCCAGTGTGGCTGTCACCGCAGATGCCGGCGTGGCCAGAAAGTCACGTGGCTAAATGGCAGGGGGGCGGTGACTGGGCGCTGCGCCGTTGCTGCGATGGCAGCGCAGCAACAGCTGCTTGTGTGCGGATTTCCGCATACGTGCCAGACAGCTGCCACAAGACGCAAGCCGCGCTGTCGCGCAGGATGTGGATGAGATCAACCGAGGGCGCGACGATGGACCGCAGAAGCTTTTTGCGTCAGGGCATGGCGGCAACCGCGGCGGTGGGCGCGGGTGCCGCGCTCGCGCTGCCGGGCATGCCGCACACCCCGGCGACGTTGGCACCACCGGCGCTGCCGCGTCTTGAGGCGCTGCCATCGGCCGCGCATGTGGGCAGCAAGCTGTGCAGTTTTGAACACCTGCAGCAGCAGTGGACCGTCTACGAGCATCTCGACAACCCGCAGGGCCAGCTGACGCTGTGGACCGACAGCGGCATGCTGCGCCTGGACAAACGTACCGAGCCGGCCTACCCGGCCGAGGGCAAGCCGTACTTCGGGATGTCGCTGGCCGAGGTGGCGATGGCCGAGGCGGATCTGCTCGCCGACCGCCTGCTGCGCGATGGCGACCCGGACGAGGCGCAGGTGCGCGATGTCGCGCCGCCGCCGGCCTCGCTGCTCGACCCCAAGGACAATGGTGGCCGCTGGCCGTGGACCACCTTCGTCGGCACGCGCGAAAGCCTGGATACCATGCCGATCCTGCCCAACGGCCGCAGCCGCACCTCGCGGCCGGAACACGCCTTCGCCGAGTTGGGCGAAGAGGCGTTGATCAAACGGCGCGAGGAAGGCCTGCTGGGTGGCTGGATGCCGGCGGTACGCAAGGTGATGCGGCGCGAGGGCGAGGCCGATAGCTGGTACGACGTGCTGGTGTTCGCCGATGTGCGTGCCAGTGATCGCTTCGTGGTGCAGACCTGGCATCGCACGATGCACGTACGCGGCGGCGAGATCGTCGGCGTGCATTACACCCACAGCTATCCCGCGTTTGCACCGTCGCGCAAGCCGGCCACCGCTGAGCAGTTCTACGCGGGGTTGATCGATTTCGCCGCGTACTGGCAGCAGGCCCTGGACGGCACGGTGCAGGCGCAGCTGCCCGATGCCAGCTGGAGCGACATGGCGCAGTTCGCGTTCGCACGCGAGCTGGTGGTGCGCCCCGGTGGCGATTATCCGAAGTACGGCGCGGTGGAGCGCGACTACTATGGCAACGAGTACGACGGTTTCCAGGACACCTTTACCAGCTCGTTCTACGCCAACCTGGAATGGGGCCGCTTTGCGCAGGCCGCTGCGGTACTGGACAACTACTTCGACGACTTCGTGCAGGACGATGGCCTGCCGAACATGCGCGGGCCGGAAGTCGGGCAGTTCGGGCTGACCCTGTCGCTGCTGGCGCGCTATCTGCGCTATACCGGCGATGCGGCCCGGCTGCGCCGCCTGCTGCCCAAGATCGCCGCCACCGCGCAGCTGCTGTGCGAGCTGCACGACCAGGCGCTGGCATTACCGCGCAACGCGCATGGCCATGGCCTGCTGCACGGCTGGAACGAATCAGATGCCTGCCTGTTCCCCGACCCGTCGCTGTGGTGGAAACCGTACTACGCCAACAGCGCGCTGACGATACGCGGCTGGGAAGACATCGCCCAGGTCTGGAGCACGCTCGGTGGCGATGCCGGTCTGGCCACGCAATGGCAGCATCGCGCCAGGCAGTTGCGCGCGAGGCTGGAGGCCAGCCTGCGTGCCAACGTGCGCCGCGATCTGTCGCCGCCGTATATCGGCCCGCTGCCGGGCACCAAACTCACGTTTCGCCAGTCGCTGCTGCAGGAAAAGCCCAGCGAGCAGCAATGGCCGCACCGCGCGTATGCGGAATTGCTGCAGGCCGATGTGCTGCCCGACGACCTGGCCAACCTGGTGATCGATTGCCTGCGCGGCCATGGCGGCACCAGCATCGGCGTGGTGGCCAACATCGCGCCGCCGGAGCCGGGCAGCCGCGATCTGCTCGGCTTCATTTCCTACGGCTATGCGCAACAGCTGCTGCGGCTGGATCGCATCGAAGAGTATCTGTTGTTCGTCTATGCGCACCGCTACCAGGTGCATACGCGCGGCAGCTGGACCGCCGGCGAGGTCAGCGGCATCACCGGTGGCATGCCGCTGTTCTGCATCCCCGCCCAGATGACCATCCCGTTGCTGCTGCGCTGGATGCTGGTCAGCGACGACAGCGCAGGCGAGCAGTTGTTCCTTGCGCGTGCGCTGCCGCGCGCATGGCTGGGCAGTGGCGCCGCGATCGGCATCACCGCAGCGCCCACACGCTGGGGCAAGCTCACGCTGACCTTGCGCGCCGACGTGGCGGCACGCCGCATCGATGCCGAGGTGCAACTGCCGGAACGGTCACCCAGGCACACCTGGCTGAGCCTGCGCGTGCCCAAGGGTAAGAAGCTCACCCGCGTGCTCGTCGACGGCAAGCCGGCGCGTCCACAGGGCCCGCATGCCGATCGCGTGGCATTGCCCGGCAGCACAGCAGCGGTGAAGGTGCAGGCCTGGTACGGGTGATGGCCCATTGGCGCGATGACCGTGCCGACCACGACCACCATCTCCGCGGATAAACGCATGAAGCCACTGCTGCATCACACCCAGACCTCCAGGCGGCGTAGCGTCGCAGCATGGTGCCTGAGCATCGCACTCTGGACGCTCTCGGCAAGCGCAGCGGCTGCATCCGTTGCACCCGTAACAACCACGCCTGAACCCACGCCCACACCTGCGGAGTATGCGCAGGCGATCGGTCTGGCCGATCACTATGCGTCGCTGGTCGACACGCAACCGACGGCGCCGGTATGGATCGATGCAGGGCATTTCGTGTATCGGCGTGGCGTGGCACGTGCCGATCAGGCGCCGGCCATCGAGTACCGCCTGGTGGATGCGGCCAGCGGCCGCAACACGCTGGCCTTCGATCATGCGCGGCTGGCGGCGGCCCTGACCCAGGCCGGTGCGCAAGCCATCGACGCCACGCAACTGCAGCTGGAGGAACCCACCCTGGACCGGCAGCGCCTGGGCTTTCAGCTGGCGAAGCTGGGCTGGCAGTGCGATCTGGCCCGCTATCGCTGCGCGCATGTGCCCGAACGCGACGTGCAGGCCGAGTCGATGGACATGCGCCTGCCGCTCAAGCAGGGCGAGCGGCAGGCCAAGCTATCGCCGGATGGCCGCTGGCGCGCCTGGGTGGGGCAGGCCAATCTGGTGATCGCGCCGGTCGATGGTGGCGAGCGCAGCGTGCTCAGCCGCGATGGCAGTGCCGATGATTACTACGCACTCGACAGCGTGGTGTGGTCGCCGGACTCGCAGCATCTGGCTGCGTATCGGGTCAAGGCGCCGCCGCCGCGCATGGTCTATTACATCGAGTCGGCGCCGGCCGATCAGCTGCAGCCGAAGTTGCACCAGCAGGTCTATCCCAAGCCCGGCGATGCCTTGCCGGTGATGCAGCCGGTGTTGTTCGACATCGCCACGCGCGCCGCGCATCCGGTGGCGATGACGCTGCTGCCCAATGCCTTCAGCCTGAGCGAGATGGTCTGGTGGAAGGACAGCCGCGGGCTCACCTTCGAATACAACGCGCGCGGGCACCAGCTGTATCGGGTCATCGAAGTGGACGCACGCACGGCTGTCGCGCGCACCCTGATCGAAGAGACCTCGCCCACCTTCATCGAATACTCCGAACTCAGCGGAACGCACGAGGACGGCGGCAAGCATGCGCGGCGTGATCTGGCCGACGGCGCGCAGATCCTGTGGGCCTCCGAGCGCGATGGCTGGGAGCACGTCTATCTGTACGACGGCCACAGCGGTGCGGTGATCCGCCAGGTCACGCAGGGCGACTGGGTGGTGCGCAAACTCGACTACCTCGACGAGGCCGCAGGCCAGCTGTATTTCACCGCCTCCGGCATGCAGCCCGGCGAGGACCCGTATTACCGCCATGCCTATCGCATCGGTCTGGACGGCACCGGGCTCACTGCATTGACGCCGGCAGCCGCCGATCACCAGGTGATTTATTCGCCGGACGGCAAATGGTATCTGGACCTGTACTCGCGCGTGGACCTGGGCCCGGTGCTGGAGCTGCGGCGCAGCGCCTACGGCAGCCTGGCACGCACGGTGGAGCGCACCGACCTGAGCCGTCTGCAGGCTGCCGGCTGGCAGCCACCGTTGCCGTTCCACACCACCGGCCGCGACGGCAAGACCGAGATATGGGGCGTGATCCAGCGCCCCACGCAGATGCAGCCACAGCAGCGTTATCGCGTGATCGAATACATCTACGCAGGGCCGCAGGGGTCCTTCGTGCCCAAGACGTTCACCACCCGCATGTCAGCGCTGACCGCACTGGGATTTGCGGTCGCGCAGATCGATGGCATGGGCACCAACAATCGCTCGCGCGCGTTCCACGATGTGGCCTGGCGCAACCTCAAGGATGCGGGCCTGCCGGATCGCATCGCCTGGCACAAGGCCGCTGCCGCACGGTACCCGTGGTACGCCATCAACGGCGGCGTCGGTGTGTACGGCACCTCGGCCGGTGGCCAGAACGCCTTGGGTGCGCTGCTGTTCCATCCGGAATTCTATGTGGCAGGCGTGGCCAATTCCGGTTGCCACGACAACCGCATGGACAAGATCTGGTGGAACGAGCAATGGATGGGCTGGCCGGTCGGGCCGTGGTACGCCGAATCGTCGAACGTGGAAAACGCTGCGCGTCTGCAAGGACACCTGCTGCTGGTCACCGGCGACATGGACATGAATGTCGATCCGGCCAGCACCTTCCAGGTGGCCGATCGGCTGATCAAGGCAGGCAAGGATTTCGATCTGCTGGTGGTGCCCGGCGGCGATCATGGCGCCGGTGGTGATTACGGCAAGCGCCGCCTGCTGGATTTCTTCCTGCGCTGGATGCAGCAGGCGCCAACGCCGGACTGGAACCACGACCAGCCTGCGACGACGCAGGCGCCGTGATCCGTGAGGCCGGTCTGCCGGCCGACCGTTTGACTGCAGTGGCTAGACCACGGCCGCTGAAACAGGGCGGGCAGGGCAGTGCATGCTGATTGCCGCCACCGCGCTGCATGCATGCATGCGCAGTGCTCGATTTCTAGATCGACTGTCATCGCACATGGTTGCAAGCGATACATCGCCTCGGATGTCCCGTCCATCGCCTTAGGCGTGGTGTCCAGCTGCAGACGTTGCTGCAGAGTGCAACGTCAAGGCAGGCTGGTTCATTTGCGAACCATGCAGTTTTCCGCACGCGCTGTCGCCAAATGCGACAAGACGTGGCGCGTGCGCACAGGCACATTGTGACCAGCTGATGAAACTGGAGCGCATGGGCGCCTCCGGTGCGGAACCAACACCCTTTTTGACAACACGCGCTGCTGCGTGACCCTGTGTGGTCGTGCGCGTCGCAGGTTGTCTGCATGTCTGCAGCACAGCGCTGGCGAGAAGTTTCGCTGCGTGCGCGTCTGCCATCCATCTTGCCCTGCGCTGGCGTCTGCCGGCACGGGTGTGTGTTGCCCATCGTTTGTCTGCCATACGAATCAGGAGCCTTGCATGCCGATGCCGCTGTTGCCTTTCTCCCGGACCTCCGGCACGTCCACGCGCCCGGCGCCGAGCATGCTCAGCGCCGCATTGCTGCTGGCGCTGTCTGCAGGCGTCAGCGCACCGGTGTCTGCGCAGCAGGCCGGCGGCAGTAGTGATGCGCCGCAAACGCTGGACAGCGTGGTCGTCACCGGCTCGCGTCTGCGCCGCGTGGATACCGAAACCGCCAACCCGGTGGTCACGGTCAGCCAGGAACAGATCGCCGCGACCGGCAAGGCCACGGTCGGCGATCTGCTGCAGGAGCTGCCGTCGATCGCCGGCAACGCCACCAATCCGTATACCAACAACGGCGGCGGCACCGGTGCGTCGGCCATTTCGCTGCGTGGTCTGGGCGACAAGCGCACCTTGGTGCTGGTCAACGGTATTCGTCTGGCCTACAACGACGTCAACGCCATTCCGTCCAGCATGATCGAGCGCATCGAAGTGCTCAGCGACGGAGCCTCCGCGGTGTATGGCTCCGATGCCATCGGCGGCGTGGTCAATTTCATCCTGCGCAGCCAGTTCGACGGGGTGCAGTTCAGCAGCGACTTCGGTACCAGCAGCGAAGGCGACGGCAACCGGCGCAACTTCACCCTGACCACCGGCAAGACCTGGGAGCGTGGCAGCCTGATCGGCGGCCTGTCGTACCACAACATCGATCCGGTCTCGGCAGCGGCGCGCGACTATTCCAAGGACGCGCTTGCGTTGACCAACGGGCAACCGGTGAAGCAGGGTTCGTCCGCAACGCCCACCGGTACCGTGAATTTCAACGATGGCTCGGATCAGTCCACGCAGCTTGCGCAAGCCAACGGCTGCGGGCGTGTCACCCTCAACAGCGGCGTCAGCGGCCGCGCCGGCCCGGGCGATTTCCACTGTTACAACGCCAGCGCCGACTCATACAACTACCAGCCGTTCAACCTGTTGCAGACCCCGCAAAAGCGCACCAATGCGTTTTTGCTGGGCACCTATCGCTTCACCGACAACGTCGAGGGCTACGTCAACACCTGGTTCAGTAAAACCGAATCCGCCTCGATCATTGCGCCGATTCCGATCTTCGCCAACGGCGACAACATCCTGGTGTCGTCGCAGAGTTACTACAACCCGTTCGGGGTGAACTTCGGCACCGATCGCAGCACCGGCATCTCCTACAACGACCTCAACACGCGCGCCACCGTGCTGGGCAATCGCAGCTATCAATACAACACCTACAACTTCCAGATCAGCCCCGGCTTGCGCGGCCGCTTCGGCGACAGTTCCTGGCAGTGGGATGCCACCTTCAACTACGGCAAGGTCAAACAGAAGTCGATCAACAACGGCTTTCTCGACTATGCCGCATTCAATCAGGCCATCGGCCCCTCGTTCCTGGACAGCGATGGCGTGGTCAAGTGCGGCAGCGCGGGCGCGGCGATCGCCGGCTGCACACCGCTGAACTTCTTCAACCTCAACGACAGCGCCAACCTGTCCACCCTGCAGGGCATGGTGGTCAACCCCATCGTGACCAGCGTCTACACGGTCAAGCAATTCGAGGCCAATGCCAACGGCTCGTTGTTCGAACTGCCGGCCGGCACGGTCAGCCTGGCGACCGGCGTCTCCTATCGCAAGGAGCGCTCCACCACCGCCTCCGACCCGCTATGGACCGGCGATGAAGACGGCCTGTGCGGGGTGATCGAATTCTGTTCGTCCACCCTGGCCGGCAGTTTCGACGTCAAGGAGGCCTATGCCGAAGCGTTGTTTCCGCTGCTGAAGGACCTGCCCGGCATCAACGCCTTGAACATCACGCTGGGCACGCGCTTTTCCGACTTCAGCTCGGTCGGCAGCAAGACCAACAGCAAGATCTCGCTGGAATATCGCCCGATCGAGAACCTGCTGATCCGCGGCACGGTGTCGGAGGTGTTCCGCGCGCCCAACATCAACGAACTGTACGCCGGCGTGGCCGGTGATGCGGCCACCGTCAACGACCCATGCAATGGCTACACCGGTGGCAATAGCGTGGCCTGCGCCAATGTGCCCACCGATGGCAGCTACCAGCAATCCGATGGCCAGGTGTCGGGCAAGGTGTCCGGCGCAGCGGTGGCCGGGTACCAGCTCAAGCCGGAAACCGGCAAGTCCTACGACGTGGGGCTGGTGTACGACCCGCAGTGGATCGATGGGCTGTCGCTGAGCGCGGACTGGTGGCGCATCGATCTGGAAGACACCATCACCACGGTGTCGGCGCAGACCGTGCTCAATCAATGCTTCGCCAACCCGGCCAGCTCCTTCTGCGCGTTGATCCATCGCAACGGCAACGGCACCATCAATTACATCGCCGAACCCACCGTCAACCTGGGCAAGCTGTGGGCCAAGGGCATGGACTTCAACCTGACCTACCGCGCGCCGCCCACCGCGTGGGGCAATCTCAGCGCCGGGCTCAACGGCACCTATCTCACCCGTTACGACGTGCTGCCCGATACCACCGACCCCAACTCGGTCACCATCCACAACGTCGGCCGCTACACCCAGGCCTACGGCAACTTCCCGCGCTGGCGTGCGCTGGGCACGGTGAACTGGGCGTTGGACGACTGGAGCGCCACCTGGCGCATCCGCTACGTGGGGCACACCGCCATCGGCAATTCGGATCCGGACCAGAGCCTGTCGGCCGATTCCAGCGAGCCGATGGTGGTGCGCAAGATCGGCGCCTACGTCTACAACAACCTGCAGCTGGGCTACAACGTCGAACCGTGGCACACGCGCTTCGAAGTGGGCGTGGACAATATCGCCAACAAACAGCCGCAGTTGTATTACTCCAACAACGTCGGCAACGCCAATACCGATGTGGCCACCTACGATCTGCTCGGTCGGTTCTATTGGGCGCGTGCCACGGTGAAGTTCTGATCGGGCCGGTGTGTCGCGGTGGCGTGCGGCCAGATGCCATCGGTCGTGGGCGTCATGCGTATGCACGCGCGTGTTGTCGCGATTGCATAGGCGGTTGTTGCAACGGCGCGCGCGGTCTGTGCGCGCCGACAGGAGCTAAGCTGAGCCCATGACCGAGACGTATCCGAGCGAGTTGCCCAACGACCACGCGCCGAGCCTGTCGCGGCGGCGCTTTCTGGCCTGGAGCAGCCTGGCGGTTGCGGCGGGTTTGCTGCGCTTTCCGGCGCAGGCCAGCGCCGCACAACCCGGCAGCGTCCGTGCAGTGCCGCTGGCGCAGGTGCGGCTCACGCCGTCGTTGTTCCTGGACGCGCTGCACACCAACCGTCGTTACCTGATGCGGCTGGAGCCGGACCGGCTGTTGCACAACTTCGTGCTGTACGCCGGCCTCGATCCCAAGGCGCCTGCATACGGCGGCTGGGAGGCGGACACCATCGCCGGGCATACGCTCGGTCACTATCTCAGCGCATTGGCACTGATGCATGCGCAGACCGGCGATGCGCAATGCCGCACGCGCGCCGGGTACCTGGTCGCAGAGCTGGCACGCTGCCAGGCGCATGCAGGCGATGGCTACGTCGCCGGGTTCACCCGCAAGACCGCCGCAGGGAAGATCGAAAGCGGCCGCGTGGTGTTCGATGAACTCAGGCGCGGCAAGATCGACCCGGCGCCGTTCTACCTCAACGGCAGCTGGGCACCGCTTTACACCTGGCACAAGTTGTTTGCCGGCCTGCTCGACGTGCACGCGCATTGCGACAATGCGCAGGCGCTGCAGGTGGCGGTGGGCCTGGCCGGTTATCTGCAGGGCATCTTCGCGGCGCTGGACGATGCGCAGCTGCAGAAGGTGCTGTCCTGCGAATTCGGTGGCCTCAACGAGTCCTTCGTCGAGCTGCATGTGCGGACCGGCGATGCGCAATGGCTGGCACTGGCGCAGCGCCTGCACCATCACGCCGTGCTGGATCCGCTTATCGCCCAACGCGACGAGCTGGTCCATCAGCATTCCAACACCAACATCCCCAAGCTGATCGGCCTGGCACGCGAGTACGAAGTCACCGGCGATGCCGCGTCGGGCGCGGCCGCGCGCTTCTTCTGGCACACCGTCACCGACCACCACACCTACGTGATCGGCGGCAATGGCGACCGCGAGTACTTCCAGCAGCCGGACAGCATTTCGAAGTTTGTCACCGAGCAGACCTGCGAGCACTGCGCCAGCTACAACATGCTCAAGCTCACCCGGCATCTGTACCAGTGGGGCCCGCAGGCCGAGTTCTTCGATTACTACGAGCGCACGCTGCTCAACCACGTGATGGCGCAGCAGCATCCGCGCACCGGTATGTTCACCTACATGACACCGATGCTGGCCGGCGAAGCGCGCGCCTGGTCGTCCCCGTTCGACGATTTCTGGTGCTGCGTCGGCAGCGGCATGGAAGCGCATGCCCAGTTCGGCGATTCCATTTACTGGCAGGACGGGCAGGGCGTCTACGTCAATCTGTATGTGCCCTCCAGCGTGCGCGATGCTGCCGGGCTGGACATGACCCTGCGCAGCACGATGCCGGAGCAGGGCAGCGCCTCGCTACGCATCGACGCCGCGCCGGCCGAGCAACGCACGCTCGCACTGCGCGTGCCCGGTTGGGCGCGGTCGCCGAGGCTGCAGCTCAATGGCCAACCGGTCGATGCCACCGTCAACGAGGGCTACCTGCGCGTCGCCCGCGTCTGGCGCGCCGGCGACACGCTCACGCTGTCGTTCGAGATGCCGCTGCGCCTGGAAGCCACGCCGGACGACCCGGCCTGGGTCTCGGTGCTGCGCGGGCCGCTGGTCTTGGCTGCTGACCTAGGCGATGCGGCAAAGCCCTGGTCGGGCAAGACCCTGGCGTTGATCGGCGGCGATGAGGTCTTGCAGCGCCTGCAGCCGGTGGCGGGCCAGACCGCATTCGACTACCGCCACGGCGACCAGCTGTGGCGCTTCTCGCCGTTCTACGCGCAGTTCGATCGCCGCAGCGCGCCCTACCTGGAGCATCGCGACGCCGCTGCATGGCAGCAGCATCAAGCCGAGCAGGCCGCAGCAGACGCGAAACAACAGGCGCTGGACACGCGCGCACTGGACCGCATTGCCCTGGGCGATGAAGCCTCTGAAAAAGCCCACGGCCTGCACAGCGAAAGCTCCTACGCACTGAGCTACCGCCGCCGCGCCGGTCGTGACGCCCGCACCGGCGGCTTCATCGCCTTCACCCTGCGCAACACCGCGAAGGCCCGCATCCTGCGCCTGCGCTACTGGGGCGACGAAACCCGCCGCCGCTTCCGCATCCTCGCCGACGGCGAACTCATCGCCAACGAACGCCTGGACGGCAACCGCGGCCTGGACTTCGTCGATGTGGATTACGCCTTGCCTGCAGCAGTGGCCGGCCGTACCACCTTGCAAATCCGCATCGAGCCGGAGACTGGCTATTCGGCAGGGCCGGCGTTCGGGTGCTGGGTGCTGGAGTCGGCGTGAGTGCTGTCGCAGTAGATCGTCGATGACGTTGCCCGCGCCCTGATCGCAGCGCGCACGATGCGCGCAGGCACCGGGCGTGCCCGACAGGAGAAAGACGCAAAAAAAGACCGGCGCATGCGCCGGTCTTGGTGTCTCACCAAAGTTTTCGCACGGCTTACGCCGACAACTCCAACAACAACTTGTTCAACCGCTTCACATAGCCGGCCGGGTCCTTGAGGCTGTCGCCCGCCGCCAGCGCGGCCTGGTCGAACAGCACCCGGCTCAGATCACCGAAGCGGTCCATATCCTGTTCTGCATCCAGCTTTTCGATCAGCAGGTGGGCCGGGTTGAATTCGAATACCGGCTTGGACTCCGGCACGGCCTGGCCGCTGGCTTCCAGCAGCTGACGCATCTGCAGGCCCAGGTCGCCCTGGCCGATGGCCAGGATGGCCGGGGAATCGGTCAGGCGGTGCGAGACGCGCACTTCGGCCACGTCGTCGCCCAGGGCGGCCTTGATGCGCGAGGCCAGGCCTTCCTTGGATTTGGCGACTTCTTCCTGCGCCTTCTTGTCTTCTTCCGAATCCAGCTTGCCCAGGTCCAGGTCGCCGCGTGCCACGTCCACGAACGACTTGCCGTCGAACTCGGTGAGATAGCTCATCAGCCACTCGTCGATGCGGTCGGTGAGCAGCAGCACTTCGATGCCTTTCTTGCGGAAGACTTCCAGGTGCGGGCTGTCCTTGATCTGCGCGTAGCTTTCGCCGGTGAGGTAGTACAGCTTGTCCTGGCCCTCGGCCAGACGACCCACGTAATCGGCCAGGCCCACGCTCTGCGCGCCGGTGGTGTCATGCGTGGAGGAGAAGCGCAGCAGGCCGGCGATCTTTTCGCGGTTGGCGTAATCCTCGGCCGGGCCTTCCTTCAGCGCCTGGCCGAAGTTGCGCCAGAACGTTGCATAGTCGTCCGGCTTGTCCTTGGCCAGCTTCTCCAGCATGTCCAGCGAGCGCTTGGTCAGCGCCGACTTCATCGAGTCGACCACCGGGCCGGACTGCAGGATCTCGCGCGACACATTGAGCGACAGGTCGGACGAATCCACCACGCCCTTGATGAAACGCAGGTACAGCGGCAGGAACTGCTCGGCCTGGTCCATGATGAAAACGCGCTGCACGTACAGCTTCAGGCCCTTGGCCGAATCGCGGTGATACAGGTCGAACGGGGCGCGGCCGGGCACGAACAGCAGCGAGGTGTACTCCAGCTTGCCTTCGACCTTGTTGTGGCTCCACGCCAGCGGGTTGCCGGCATCATGCGCGACGTGCTTGTAGAACTCCTGGTATTCCTCGTCCTTGATCTCGGACTTGGGCCGCGTCCACAGCGCGCTGGCGCGGTTGACCGCTTCCCACTCCGGCTCGGCGGGCGCGTCGGCCTGTTCGCCGTGGTGCTCCTTGCGCATCTCGATCGGCAGGCCGATATGGTCGGAGTATTTCTTGAGGATGCCGCGCAGCGTCCAGCCGTCGGCAAAGCTGTCTTCGCCGTCCTTCAGGTGCAGCACGATGCGGGTGCCGCGCTCGGGCTTGTCGACGCTGGCGACCTCGAACTCGCCTTCGCCACGCGAGGACCAGTGCACGCCCTCGTTGGCGGGCAGGCCGGCGCGACGCGAGTACACGTCGACCTGGTCCGCAACAATGAAGGCGCTGTAGAAACCCACGCCGAACTGGCCGATCAGGTTGGCGTCCTTCTTCTGATCGCCGCTGAGGTGCTTGAGGAAGTCGGCGGTGCCGGACTTGGCGATGGTGCCCAGATGCGAGACCGCATCCTCGCGGCTCATGCCGATGCCGTTGTCGTCGATGGTGACGGTGCGCGCGTCCTTGTCGTAGTCCACGCGGATGCGCAGCTCGCCGCCGCCTTCCAGCAGCTCCGGCTTCACCAGTGCCTCGAAACGCAGCTTGTCGGCGGCGTCGGCGGCATTGGAGACCAGCTCGCGCAGGAAGATTTCCTTGTTCGAGTACAACGAGTGGATCATCAGCTGCAGCAACTGCTTGACCTCGGTCTGGAAGCCAAGCGTCTGCTTGTCGGTATCAACGGTCATTGGGGTCGTGCTCCATGGTGGCCCAGGCCGCAACGCGGCCGATGGCCTGGGGGATGAGGCCGTGTGGGGATTTTTCAAGGCGGGCGTGCGCCAGATGGCCTGCGTCCATGGCGATCGGGGAGGGTGGTTGCGGCGATCGCGGCGGTATCATGGCCGGCCAACCGTCCTGCCTTGAGCCATGTCGCCATTTGCGCTGCCGCCGTCCTGCATCCGTTCGCCCGCACCCGGCGCGTGGCGATGAGCCGCCCCGCACGGCCGGCGCCACGCGGCGCGGAAGGGCAGGTGCGCATCGTCGGCGGGCGCTGGCGCAATACCAAGCTGGCGGTGCCGGACCTGCCAGGCCTGCGCCCGAGCAGCGACCGCGTCCGCGAGACGGTATTCAACTGGCTGATGCCGCGCCTGCCCGGCGCGCGTGTGCTGGACCTGTTTGCCGGGTCGGGTGCGCTGGGCCTGGAGGCGGTGTCGCGCGGCGCCGCGCACGCCACCCTGATCGAACGCGACCCTGGCCTGGTGCAGCGCTTGCGCCAGCACGTGACCAGGCTGGGTGCGGCCGATCAGGTGCAGGTGCTGCAGGAGGATGCCTTGCGCTGGCTGGAGCGCGCGCCGGTGGCGCAGGCCAGCATCGCCTTCGTCGACCCGCCGTTTGCCGCCGGGCTGTGGCCCAGCGTGCTGGAACGCCTGCCCGCGCATCTGAGCGCCGACGCCTGGCTGTACCTGGAAGGCCCGGCCGAGGTCCCGCCGCAGGTGCCGGCCGGCTGGCATCTGCACCGCGAAGGCGCCACCCAGCAGGTGCGCTATGCGCTGTACCGCCGGGCCGCTGCTACACTGAACGGCGATCCGACCCCGGTAGTTTCCGTATGAGCGTGGCCAATAGCCGCACCGCCGTCTATCCCGGTACCTTCGACCCGATCACCAACGGGCATATCGATCTGGTGAACCGTGCCGCGCCGTTGTTCGAGCGCGTGGTGGTCGGCGTGGCCTACAGCCCCTCCAAGGGCCCGGCCCTGCCGCTCGAGCGCCGCGTGGAGCTGGCTCAGGAAGCACTGGCCGCGCACGCCAATGTGGAAGTGCGCGGCTTCGACACGCTGCTGGCCCACTTCGTGCGCGACATGGGCGCCGGGGTGCTGTTGCGCGGCCTGCGCGCGGTGTCCGACTTCGAATACGAATTCCAGATGGCCAGTATGAACCGCCATCTGATCCCGGAGGTGGAGACGCTGTTCCTCACCCCGGCCGAGCAATACAGCTTCATCTCGTCCTCGCTTGTGCGCGAAATCGCGCGGCTGGGCGGGGACGTGTCCGGTTTCGTTCCGGCTTCGGTCGTCGAAGCCTTGCGGCAGGTGCGCGAGTCCCGCGCGCAGGCCTGATTCTCTAGCAGTCACATCACCACATGCTTTTCAAAGGGAGGAGTTTCATGAAACACACAATGCGCGCGCTGGTGCTCGCTTCGGTCGCCGCTCTGGCCGTCACCGCCTGCAAGAAGGAAGAGCCGGCACCTACCGCCGCCGCCGCTCCGGCTGCGCTGACCGCGCCGGCCAAGGACGACAACGCCGGCTGGAAGAAGTACCTGCAGGAAGTGGTCGGCCAGAACCTGGGCACCACCACCAACAGCCCGTTCCTGTATTACTTGCCGCCGGAGTCCGATGCCGAGTTCGCCGGCAGCTACGAGCGTCAGCTGGAAAGCGTCAAGACCGCACTCGCGCGTGGCGTGCAGCCGGGCAACATGCTGGCCTTCGGTTCGTCCGCCTCGACCAAGATGGCCGACCTGATCGACGCCGCGTTCAAGGACGTGCCGGCCGATTCGATGAAGGGCGTGCGCGTGCTGTTCATCGGCAATGCGGCCGAGAATGCGCGGGTGCAGGGCATCGTCCAGCCCAAGGGCGTGGAATACACCTTCGTTGAAGCCAAGTAATGCCGTACCAGGCCGGAGGCGCGGGAGGGCGCGTCCGGCCGCCGTGCGGGATCGCAGCATGCTGCTGATCCCGCACGCCCTCGGCGCCGGTCCGCTCGGACCGGTTGCCGGCCACACGCATGGCGTTGTCCGTGCATCGCGCCACGCCCCGTGCGTCTGCTTCCGGCAGTACGTTGCGTTCCAGCGCCTGGCGTTGCATCGCGCCGCGCCGCATCGCATGGTGGTGCCGATATGTCGCTGAAGATCAACGAGCTCTGCGTCAACTGCGATGTCTGCGAGCCGGCGTGCCCGAACCAGGCCATCTCGATGGGCGAAACCATCTACGTGATCGACCCGGCACGTTGCACCGAGTGCGTGGGCCATTTTGACGAAGCGCAATGCGTGGTGGTGTGCCCGGTCGAATGCATCGACCCGGATCCGGCAATACCGGAAACCCACGATCAACTGCTCGCCAAGCTCATGCAGCTGCAGCGCGACCACCCCGAACTGTACGAACAGGAGCCTCCCGCCCCGTGAGCATCTTTTCCCGACGTTTCTCTTCGCGCGGCCTGTTGCTGCTGGCCCTGGTGCTGGCACCACCGGCCTGGGCTGCCGATGGCGCCAGGCCTGCAGCAGCCACGACCTCGCCGGTGGCGGGGCACCCGCCCGGTGCGGCGATTGCCAGCGGTCATGCACTGGCCACCGACGCCGGCCTGCAGATCCTGCGCGAGGGCGGCAATGCGTTCGATGCGGCGATCGCGGTGTCGTCCACACTGGCGGTGGTCGAGCCGATCAGCTCGGGGCTGGGCGGCGGCGGCTTCTTCCTGCTGCACGATGCCAAGACCGGCAAGGACGTGATGCTGGACGCGCGCGAGACCGCGCCCGAGTCGGCCAGCGAGGCGCAGTTCCTCGACAAGCAGGGCGCGCTGGACCGCGACCGCTCGGTCAACGGTCCCTGGTCGGCCGGTATTCCCGGGCTGCCGGCAGCGCTGGTGGAACTGGCCACCAAGCACGGCCGGCTGCCGTTGAAGCAGTCGCTGGCGCCGTCGATCCGCATCGCCAGCGAAGGCTTCCCGGTGTATGCGCGCATGGCCAAGGGCTATGCCTCGCGGCGCGAGGTGATGGAGCGTTATCCCGGCACGCGTGAGGTGTATCTGCGCGGCGGCAAGCCGATTGCCGAAGGCGACATCTTCAAGCAGCCCGAGCTGGCGCATACCCTGCAGCTGCTCGGCGACAAGGGCTTCGATGGCTTCTACAAGGGCGAAACCGCCAAGAAGCTGCTGGCCGGCGTCAAGCAGGCCGGCGGGCAGTGGAAGGCCGCCGAGCTGTCCGGGTACCGGGTCAAGCAGCGTACGCCGATCCAGTTCGATTACCGCGGCTGGAAGATCACCACCGCGCCGCCGCCGTCCTCCGGCGGGATCGCACTCGCCGCCATGCTGCAGATCCTCGAAGGCTGGGAACTGGACACGCTCGACGATGCGCACCGTACCCATCTGGTGGTGGAAGCGATGCGCCGCGCCTACCGCGACCGCACCTTCTTCCTGGGCGACCCGGACTTTGTCGCCGTGCCGCAGCGTGTGCTGACCAGCAAGGATTACGCACAAGGCCTGCGCGCCACGATCAACCCGGACAAGGCCACCCCCAGCGACCTGCTGTCGGGCAACCCGACCCCGCTGGAAGACGACGAGACCACGCACTTTTCCATCATCGACGGCGAAGGCAACCGCGTCGGCGCCACCCAGACCGTCAACCTGCTGTACGGCTCGGGCCTGATCCCCAAGGGCACCGGCGTGCTGCTCAACGACGAGATGGACGACTTCGCGCTCAAGCCGGGCACGCCCAATGCCTTCGGCGTGATGGGCTACGCGGCCAACGCCCCCAAGCCGGGCAAGCGCATGCTCAGCTCGATGACGCCGACCTTCATGGAATCGGCCGACAAGGTCGCGGTGATCGGCACGCCGGGTGGCAGCCGCATCATCACCATGGTGCTGCTCGGTATTCTGGGCTACGACGCCGGCCTGGACGCGCAGCAGGTCAGCGCCTTGCCGCGCTATCACCACCAGTGGCTGCCAGACGTGATCGAGGCCGAGAGCAACGCGTTCTCGCCGCAGACCGCCAAGGCGCTGCAGGCGATGGGTCACGCGCTCAAGCTGCCGGGCGATACCGCCGAGGGCGGCCGCGGTTCCAGCCACGTCTGGGGCAACCTGCAGACGGTGGAATGGGATAAGCGCAGCAACGTGCTCACCGGCGGGAGCGACCCGCGCAACCCGGTGGGCAAGGCGCAGGTGCAGCTGGAGGCTGCGGCGCGCTGACGGCTGATTGATCGAGATATGCCTGTCCTCGTAGGCGAGGGCAGGCATGACCGCAAGGCAGCGGGTGTTGCCCGTTGCATCTGCCGCGCCGTGCCATGGCATGGCCTGCGCGATGCTGCGGTTGGCCGCAGGTGGTCGCCTCCATCGATGCAGGCACGCGACTGCAGCGATGCATTTCCACGCGGTTGCCTATGCCTGGATTGGACTTGTCGCCCTGCGCCAATGCAGCGACCATCGCGACATGAACATTTTCCAGACTCTGCTCACCGGCATGGTGATCGCATCGCCCATCGCCGCTTGCGCGGCCGACACCACCGGCGACCAGACCGCCGCGGCAACGGACGCTGCCATCCACGTTAATCAGCTCGGCTATCTGCCGGGTTCGGCCAAGCTTGCGGTGCTCGGATTGCCGCAAGGCGCGGCGCCCACCGCGGACCGTTTCACGGTCGAGGATGCGCAGGGCCGCCAGGTGCTGGAGGGCAAGCTGCAGGCCGCCGCGCTGTGGACGCCGGCCGGCCAGCAGGCGCGGGTGGCGGATTTCTCCAGCCTGCGCGCGCCGGGTACCTACCGGTTGAAGATCGACGGGCAGCCGGCGTCCGATCCGTTCCCGATCGCGGCCAGCGCGTATCGGCCCGTGCTCGACGCATCGCTGAAGGCGTTCTATTTCAATCGCGCCAGTACTGCGCTGCCGGCGCAGTTCGCCGGGCGCTATGCGCGCGCGGCCGGGCATCCGGATACGCAGGTGCGCATCCACCCTTCGGCGGCATCGGCCACGCGCCCGGCCGACAGCGTGATCAGTGCGCCCAAGGGCTGGTACGACGCCGGCGACTACAACAAGTACATCGTCAATTCCGGCATCAGCACCTACACCTTGCTGGCCGCCTATGAGCAATACCCGGCGCTGTTCAAGGCGCAGGCCTTGACCATCCCTGACGATGCGCCCGGCGTGCCCGGCATCCTGCAAGAGACCTGGTGGAATCTGGAATGGATGCTGGCCATGCAGGACCCGGCCGATGGCGGCGTGTACCACAAGCTCACCGACAAGCAGTTCGACGGACTGGTGATGCCCGCGCAGGCCACGCAACAACGCTATGTGGTGATGAAGGCCACCGCCGCCACGCTGGATTTCGCCGCAGTGATGGCGGCAGCCAGCCGCGTCTATGCGCCGTTCGACAAGCAGTATCCGGGCGCATCGGCGCGCATGTTGAACGCCGCGCGCAGTGCCTGGGCGTGGGCGCAGCAACACCCGGATGTGATCTATCGCCAGCCCGACGACGTACGCACCGGCGGCTATGACGATGCGCAGGTGGACGACGAATTCGCCTGGGCTGCGGCCGAGCTGTACGTGAGCACGCGCGAGGACGGCTTCTACGACGCAATGATTGCGCGCAACGTACCGGCGAGCGTGCCGGGCTGGAGCAACGTCAGCGGCCTGGCCTGGATGTCGCTGGCCGAACATCGCGACCGGCTCACCCCGCATGCCGATCGCGCACGCATCACCCGTGAGATCACCGGCCTGGCACAGCGTCTTGCCGATGAGTGGCAGGCCTCGCCCTGGCGTCTGGCGATGAGCGACACCGACTTCGTGTGGGGCAGCAATGCGGTGGTGCTCAACCGCGCGATGATGCTGATGCAGGGCTATCGGCTGACCCGGCAGCGGCCGTATCTGGATGCCGCGCAGTCGCAGCTGGATTACATCCTGGGGCGCAATCCGTTGGGCCTGTCGTTCGTCACCGGCGTCGGGCTGCGCAGCCCGATGCATATCCACCACCGCCCCTCCGAGGCCGACGGCATCGACGCCCCGGTGCCGGGCTGGCTGGCCGGTGGTCCGCAACCGGGCCAGCAGGACGCCAAGGACTGCAAGGTGGCGTATCCCTCCAGGCTGCCGGCACTGTCGTACCTGGACAACACCTGCAGCTATGCCAGCAACGAGGTGGCAATCAACTGGAATGCGCCGCTGGTGTATGTGAGTGCGGCGATCGAGGCGTCGACGCGCTGAGGTGGGCATTTTTCAACGCAACGAACGACGCCGCGGCTGTTCGTTCTCCCACCGGGAGAAGATGGCGCGTAGCGCCGGATGAGGGTGCGCCTCCGGGGAGCTACCAATGCCGGCAATGACAAACGCGTCGCCACGCGCCGTCAGAAGTGACTCCCCGACTGCTTCGCTCGACGGACCTTCACCCCAACCCCCACTGCGCACCCCGGCCCGCGCTTGCGGCGCGGGCGCTTCAAGGCAAGCGCGCCAATGGCGTGCAAGCGGTGTCTTCTCGCCCCGCAGGCAGAGGGGCGTCAAGCCTCCGCAGCTCACTCCACCCGCGTCCCGAAGATGCGGTCGCCTGCGTCGCCCAGGCCGGGCAGGATGTAGCCCTTGTCGTTGAGGTGGTCGTCAATCGCGGCGGTGTAGACCTCTACATCCGGATGCACGGCTTCCAGTGCCTTGAGGCCTTCCGGTGCGGCGACCAGGAAGATGCCCTTGATCCGCCGTGCGCCGGCGCGCTTGAGCATGTCGATGGTGGCGATCAGCGTGCCGCCGGTGGCCAGCATCGGGTCCAGGATCAGTGCATCGCGCTCTTCCAGGCGGCCGGTGAGGCGTTCGAAGTAGGGCACCGGCTGCAGGGTTTCTTCGTCGCGCTGCAGGCCGACCACGCTCACGCGCGCGGCCGGGATCAGCGCCAGCACGCCGGGCAGCATGCCCAACCCTGCGCGCAGGATCGGCACCAGGGTGATTTTTGCGCCGGCAATCCGCTGCACGGTCACCGGGCCGGCCCAGCCGGGTTGCACGTGCGATTCGGTGTCCAGATTGGCGGTGGCCTCGTAGGCCAGCAGGGTGCCCAGCTCGGTGACCAGTTCGCGGAAGCCCTTGGTGCTCAAGGCAGCATCGCGCAGCAGACCGATCTTGTGCTGGACGAGGGGGTGACGCACTTCGACGATTTTCATGGGCAGCGACAGGCGGGAGAGACCCACAGTGTGCCGCAGCCGGCGGCAGCGTCGCCACACATTGCGCGTGATCGCGCTTGCATATGTCATGTCAGTGAAACGTCGTAGACATAGTGTGCCCACCCATTCTTAACCGATTGGGGAAGCACCCGTGTTGAACAAGACTCCGCTGTGCCTGGCGATCACGCTGACGTTGGCGGCGGCCGCGTGGAGCCCGCTTGCGCAGGCGGCCGAGGGTGCGGCAGCTGCCACCGGTGCATCCGGCGCGGCGGCCATCGATCTGGAGCGTCTGGAAGTGCGCCCGCAGGTGGAATCGCAGGTGCGCGCAGTCGATCTCAAGCGTGGCTCCGATGCGATCCAGGATGCAGTGGCCTCCGATGCGATGGGCCGCTACCCCGACAAGAATGTTGCAGAATCCTTGCAGCGCCTGCCCGGCGTCAGCGTCACCCGCGATCAGGGCGAAGGCCGCTTCGTGGTGATCCGCGGCCTGGATTCGGCGCTCAACAGCGTCACCATCGACGGCATGACCATGGGCACGCCGGAAGACGGCACCCGCTCGGCGCCGCTGGACGTGATTCCGTCCGACTCCACCGAACGCCTGAAGGTGGTCAAGTCGCCGACTCCGGACATGCCGGGCGATTCCATCGGCGGTGCGATCCAGGTCGAGTCCACCTCCGCGTTCGATCGCGACGGCCGCACCCTGCGCGGCTCGATCGAAGGCAGCCACCAGTCGCTGTCGGGCAAGACCAGCCCGAAGGGCGCGTTCAACTACAGCGATATCTTCGACGGCACCTTCGGCGTCGCAGTGGGCGTGAACTACCAGGACCGCGAATTCGAATCCGACAATACCGAGGTGGCCTACGACAGCTTCGACGGCGGTGCGGCCGACGATCTGTTCGCCGGCGAGGTGCAGCGCCGCAAGTACTTCATCGAGCGCACCCGCATGGGCGCCAACCTTAATCTGGACTGGCGCCCGGACGCGGACAACCGCTATTACCTGCGCACGCTGTACAGCCGCTTCGACGATGCCGAAACGCGCCAGCGCACCATCTTCGGCCTGGCCGATGGGCAGGTCAGCGCCAATGGCGATGGCACCTACGAGGTGGCCGACCTGCCGGCCGATTCCATCTCCAAGCGCGTGCGCTATCGCACCAAGAAGGAGGACACCATGGCCTTGAGCGTGGGCGGTGAAAACCGTCTGAGCGCGGCCACGGTGGATTACAAGCTGGGCTACACCAAGACCACCGAGCGCGTGAACGACGAGATGGAAGCGCGCTTCAACTATGACGGCGACGATCTGTCGGCCACGGTCGACCAGAACAGCGGCATTCCGCGCCTTGGCTTTTCCGATAACGGCTGGCAGAGCAACGACGATTTCGTGTTCGACCGCTTCGTGCTTGCGCCCAAGCGGGTGGACGACAGCGAGCGCAGCGCGCAGATCAACGTGCGCTTCGACGGCGAGCATTCCAGCCTGAAGATGGGTGTACTCGGTCGCTGGCGCGAGCGCGATGTCAATGTGGACGAGAGCGAGCTGCGTCGCGGGCCGGCGATCGATCTGAGCGACTGGACCACCGCCGCGCCGGAACACCGTGGCGGCACCTTGGGCGAAAGCATCGGCTCGGACGGCATGCGCCGTTACTGGAACACCTCCGGCAATCTGTACAGCGCACGCCCGCAGGATGTCGGCGGCAATCTGCAGACCTCGCTGCAGGACGACTACAAGGCCACCGAAGACGTGTTCGCCACCTATGTGATGGGCACCTGGGACATCGGTGCGCTGCGCGCGATTGCCGGTGTGCGCGTGGAAAACACCCAGTTCGATGCCACCGGCAATCAGGTCGACGTGGCCGAGAACGGCCGCACCGCCACGGTGACGCCGCGCGAAGCCTCCAGCAGCTACACCAACGTGCTGCCTGGCCTGCATCTGCGCTACGACACCGGCAATGACTGGGTCCTGCGGTTTGCCGCCAACAAGACCTTGTCGCGTCCTGCGTTCGGCGATGTCTCCCCGCGCGTGAGCATCAATCGTGGCGACAACGAGGTGAACGTCGGCAACCCCGATCTCGATCCGTATCGCTCCACCAACCTGGACCTGTCGTTCGAAAAATACATCGGTAGCACCGGCCTGATCTCGCTGGGCGTGTTCAACAAGTCGATCGACGACTACATCGTGCAGACCATCAGCACCAACGATGCCGAGTTCCCCGACCTGCAGGTCACGCGCTCGATCAACGGCGACACCGCCAAGGTGCGTGGCGCCGAATTCAACTGGCAGCAGGCGCTGGACTTCCTGCCCGACGGCTGGAACGGCCTGCTGGTCGGCGCCAGCGCCACCGTGCTGGACAGCGACTTCGATCCCGGCCTGAGCGATCGCGCCGGCGAGGACTTCACCTTGCCGCGCTCGTCCAAGCGCATCTACAGCGGCCACCTGGGCTACGAAAAATACGGCTTCAGTGCGCGGGTTGCGGCGGTGTACCGCAGCGAGTACCTGGACACCATCGGCGAAAGCCGCGCGTACGATATCTATGTCGCCCCGCATACCCAGCTGGATTTCAGCATGAACTACCAATTCAACAGCCACGTCAGCCTGTATCTGGAAGCGCAGAACCTGCTGGACGAACCGCTGGAGCTGTACCAGGGCGTGCCCTCGCGCACGCTGCAGAACGAAGAATACGGCCGCACCTATGCGCTCGGCCTGAAGGTGGCACTGTGATCGCAACGCGCACGCGGCTCCACACAACATTACTCCACACCACGCTGCTCGCCAGCGCGCTGGCGCTGACCGCCTGCGCCAGCGCACCGGCCGACCGCGAAGCCGACGAGGCATTGCTGAAAGACCCCTTGCTCAGCGAGGCCAAGGTGGCGCACCAGGTGGTGCCGGAGGCCTTCATCACCGCGCTGACCCCGGCCGACAATCTGGATTCGCCGGCCAGCTGGAGTGCGCCCGATGGCAGCCGCTGGTTGATCGCCACCGCCAAGGCCACGCATGCGCTGGTGGTGTTCGATGGCGATAGCGGCAAACGCCTGCGCGTGGTCGGCGGCAAGGGCAAGGCGCTGGGCAAGCTGGATCGCCCGAACGGGATTTCGGTGGTCGATGATCTGGTGTTCGTGGTCGAGCGCGACAACCGCCGCGTGCAGGTGTTTGCGCTGCCCGACTTCACGCCGCTGACCAGCTTCGGCCAGGACGAATTGCGCGAACCCTACGGCCTGTGGGTGCGCAAGCACGACGGTGGCTACGAGGTGGTGGTCAGCGACAACTACATGTCGCCGGCCAACAAGGATGTGCCGCCGCCGCTGGCCGAACTCGGTCAGCGTTTCCGTCGCTATCAGTTGAACACTGCGGGGCAGGGCTGGCAGGCGCGGTTGACGCAGAGCTTCGGCGATACCAGCGAGGCGGGCGCAGTGCGCATTGCCGAATCGGTGTTCGGCGATGAAGCGCATGCGCGCCTGATGATTGCCGAAGAAGACGTCGCCGTGGGCACGCAGTTGCGCGAATACGGCATGGACGGACGCTACCGCGGCCGCAATGTTGGCAGCGGCCTGTTCAAGGCGCAGGCCGAAGGCATGACGCTGTTTGCGTGCCAGGACGGCAGCGGCTACTGGATCGCCACCGATCAGTTCAAGGACCGCAGCGTGTTCCAGGTATTCGATCGCCAGAGCCTGGCGCATGTCGGTGCCTTCGCTGGCCGGGTGACTGCCAATACCGACGGCGTGTGGCTGGATCAACGCGGCGATGCGCGCTTTCCGGGCGGGGTGTTCTATGCCTTGCACGACGATCAGGCGGTGGCGGCATTCGACTGGCGCGATATCGCGCGCACGCTGCGCCTGAAAGAGTGCGCGCCATGAGCGCGGCACGTGCGGCGCTGTCTGCAGCGCTGTTGCTGGGGGCGATGGCAGGCACGCGGGCGTTTGCCGCCGAGCGCGCCGCCGAACCGAATACCCAGGTGCCGGCGGGTTCCACCCACTATGTTGCCGATGGTTTCCCGGACCGCATCGTCGCCACGCCCGCGCAGGCGGCGGCGACCGGTTTCGCAGTGGCCTGGCGTACCGATGCCAGCGTCGACCAGCCGTGGCTGGAACTGGTGGTTGCCGGCGACTCGCCCGACGTGGGTACGCCGCGCCGCATCCGTGCCAGCACCGCCACGCTGGCCAGCGAAAACGGCAGCTCGCACCACCACCGCGCCGACATCGACGGGCTGAAGCCGGACACGCTGTACGCCTACCGCGTGCAGGGCAACCGCACCTGGGGCGCGTGGAATCATTTCCGCACCGCCGCCAGCGCCGACACACCGCTGACGCTGCTGTACTTCGGCGACACCCAGAACAAGAACCTCAGCCTGGTCTCGCGGGTGATCCGCCAAGCCTGGCGCTCGGCACCGGACGCGCGGCTGGCCCTGTTCGCCGGCGACCTGGTCAGCGGCAAGGACGGCCAGGATGACAACGAATGGGCCGAGTGGTTCGAAGCCGGGCGCTGGTTGCTGGAAGGCACCGCAGTGGCACCGGCGCCGGGCAATCACGAATATCACGAAGAGGGCGAGGACACCCCGCAGGCCACGCGCACGCTCGGCAACCACTGGCCGGTGACCTTCGCCCTGCCGCGCAACGGGCCGTCGGCCACGGCGCGCACCAGCTACTGGTTCGACTATCAGGGCGTGCGCATCGCCGTGCTGGACGGCACCTCGGTGCTGGATCTGGGCACCGGCCCGGCACAGGCGCAGTGGCTGGACAAGGTGCTGGCCGACAACCCGCACCCGTGGTCGATCGTGCTGATCCACCAGCCGTTCTTTTCCCCGCGCGCCGATCGCGAGAACCAGAAGCTGGTCGAGCAGGTGCTGCCGGTGATCCGCCGCCACAAGGTCGATCTGGTGCTGCAGGGCCACGACCACACCTACGGCCGGCGCGGCGATGACGCAGGGCCGGCGACGCCGGTGTTCGTGGTCTCGGTGGCCGGGCCCAAGCAGTATCGTCTCTCGGACATGGCGCGCAAGACCATGCGTCCGGTCGGCGAAGACACCCAGCTCTATCAGGTGCTTCGCATCGACAACCAGAAGTTGCGTTACGAGTCGCGCACCGCCACCGGACGTCTCTACGATGCGTTCGAGCTGGAGCGCGGCAGCGATGGCGGCAAGCGGCTGGTGGAGCAGGAAGCCGGGCGCATCGCACCGCGCGATTGCCCGCGCAGCGCAACCCTGAAGGGACGCGCAGACCGTTGCTGGGAGTGAGGCACAGGACAGCAGCGTTGCGAGACCCGCCGTACCGGATGACGAGGCTGTGAGCGAACTTCGGTTCTGGATTGATGACGCGAATCGGCGGCAGGCGTAACCATTTAAAATTGTGAATTACGTCACACTAATAATGGGATTACTGTTGCGGCTAACCGGAGCTCCATCCGGGTAGCCGGCTTCGGTGCGGTGCTTCGATGGAGGTCTGGTTCCCCCAGCCCCGAGAAGCCCCCATGATCCCCCACGTGTTCCATCTCACTGCGCCGACCAAGCACCTGCTTTGGGAAGAGCGCAAGATCCAGGCCCGCCTGCAGCGGCTGTTGCCGGGCTGGACCTGCCATGTCTGGGACGACGCCGACAACTCCGCACTGATGCGGCGCGCGTTCCCGGAATTCGCCGACCGCTACGAGGCGATACGCTTCGGTGTGATGAAGGCCGACATCGCCCGCTGCGCCTATATGCACAGCTACGGCGGGTTCTATTTCGACACCGACTACAAGCTGCTGCGCACGCTTGGCGCAGACGTACTGGCACAGCAATGCGTGCTGCCGATCGAAGAGGGCGCGCCCGGCAACGAGCAGTTCAAGATCGGCAACGCCGTGTTCGGCTCGGAGGCAGGGCATCCGTTCTGGCGCGCCTTCATCGAGCACATCTTCACCACACATGCGCCTGAGACGCTGGAAGACCACCGGCAGATTCCGATGATCTCCGGCCCGCGCGGGCTGACGCGTTTCTACAACGCGCACGCCGGCGAGTTTGCCGGCATCGTGTTCCCGGCGCGCGATGCGTTCCATCCGGATCGCACCTGGTTCGGGCTCGGCCACCGTGGCGGCACCGTCGCGGTGGGCTCGCACCTGTGCTGGGCGTCCTGGCGCGGCAAGTCGCCACGCCGGGCCGTGACCAATTACCTGCGCCGCAAGCTGAGCGCCGTGCCGATCTGACCGGGCCGGGCAGCACATCGCCGCGCGCGACGGCAAGGGCGCGCGGTGAGATTCGGGGCGGCCGCGCAACTGTCTGAGGCGCGCAAGTACCGCCTGCGTCGCCTTGGCTTCAAGCGGCTCGCAAAACCATGGCGCTCACCTACAGGTGGGCGCGGCCGGTGCTGGGATTCAGCGTTTACCGCTCGGATACTGAAGTTACTGCGCACCGTCCGCTACCACATGAGGACGGCTCGCCACGTCCTGTCGCTGGCTCTCAGGCGGCCTCGGCCTGGGCCTGGCGCGGACCTTCCTTCAGTGCACGCGCGATCAACCCGACCAGCAGATCGAGTTCGTCTTCGCCCATCGCAAAGTGCGGGGTGAAGCGCAGCGAATTCTCGCCGCCATGGATGACGTTGACGCCATGATGGCGCAACCACTCTTCGGTGGAACCGGCGCCATAGCACTTGAATTGCGGCGCCAGCTCGCAGGAGAACAGCAAGCCGGTGCCCTGCACCTTGGTGATCAAACCGCCGAGCTCGGACTGCAATGCTTCCAGCTTGGCGATCGCCTGCGCGCCGCGGGTGCGGATGTTCTCGCGCACCTGCGGGGTGAACAACGCCAGCGTGGCGCAGGCGACATCCAGCGCACGCGGATTGGTGGTCATGGTGTTGCCGTAGGTGCCCTTGCGGTACACCTGCGCGGCGTGTTCGGTCACTGCCAGTACCGACAGCGGGTATTGCGCAGCGTTGAGCGCCTTGGAATAGGTCTCCAGATCCGGCGGGTCGAGCTGCTCGAAGCCGGGGTAATCCACCACCGACAGCACGCCGTGCGCGCGCAGGCCGGCCTGGATCGAATCCACCAGCAGCAGGCTGCCATGCAGGCGGGTCAGTTCGCGCGCTGCGGCATAGAACGCGGCCGGCAATGCGCGGCCCGGGTCGCCTTCGCCCATCACCGGCTCCAGGAACACCGCCTCGATGAACCAGTGATTGCGCGCGGCCTCGTCGAAGGCGCGCTGCAGCGCCGCCACGTCGTACGGCGCGATCGCGATCACCGAGTCTTCGTCGCGGTAGCTGGCCAGGTACTTGGTGTAGGTCTTGCGGCTGGAATCGGAATACAGGCCGGGGCGGTCGGTACGGCCATGGAAGCTGCCCTTGACCACCACGCGCTTGATGCTGGCACCAGCGTGGCGCGCGCCCGGGTCGGTGTGCAGCTTGGCGTTGGTATCGACGATGCGCGCGGCCAGACCGACCGCTTCGGAGCCGGAGTTGAGACACATGAAGCGTGCGAACGGACAGCCGCCGCGGGTATGGCCGATCTCGGCGCGCAGGGCGCGGTCGAGCCGGCGCTGCGCCAGGCTGGGGGTCATCACGTTGGCCATCACCTGCGGACGCGCCATCGCCTCGAGCACCGGCGCGGGGGTGTGGCCGAAGCCGAGCATGCCGTAGCCGCCGGCGTCGTACAGCACCGCGCCCTTGAGCGTGATCACCCAGGGCCCGCGCGCTGCCAGCGCCACGTACGGGGTCACCGCATCGTCGGCATAGAAGTTGATGAAGCCGTCCTGCACCGCACCGATCTGGGCGTCTTCGTCCAGGTCCAGCAGGTCGGCGGCCTCCGCGCGCACCTGCGCGTACTCGGCGGCCGCGGCGTCAATGGCGCGTGCAAGATCCGGGTGGTTGGCGGCCAGACGCACGATGCTGGCATCGTCCAGGCCATCGGTCAGGCGGCGGCCGGCGTGGGCACGCAGCGGGGCGAGCGGGGCGAGGACGGACATGGCGCATCTCCTGCAAAGTGGCGTTCCCTTCCTATTATCGGCAGAAGATCGGCGTTTGGCAGCGTGAATCCGGGCAGGAAGTCGGGTATTTTCGTCGAATCGACGAACTAATTGGGCAAAAGTGAAAATCACTCCCTCCGACGAACGCCTGCTGTCGCTGCTGCGCGAGGACGCGCGCGCCTCCACCGCGCAGATTGCGCGCCGGCTCGGGCTGTCGCGTACCACCGTGCAGAGCCGGATCGAAAAACTCGAACGCGACGGCGTGATCAGCGGCTATACCGTGCGCACCCACGACGCCTACGAACAGGGCCGCATCCGCGCGCATATCCTGATCACCGTGCTGCCCAAGAAGATGCCAGCCGTGGTCAAGGCGCTGCGCGACATCCCGCAGGTACGCCTGCTGCACTCGGTCAGCGGCGCCTACGACCTGATCGCCCTGGGCGTGGTCGGCGGCGTCAACGAGATGGACGTACTCACCGACGCCATCGGCGCGATCGACGGCGTGGAGCGCACGACGACGTCGATCATTTTGTCAACGAAGTTTGAGCGGTGAGAGGCGGGGATTGGGAATTCGGGATTGGGGATTCGTAAAAGCGGGCCGCTTGCGTCCTAAACGTTCCGGTCCGCGGATCCTGCTCTTACGAATCCCGAATCCCCAATCCCCGCCTCACTGCGAATCCCCAATCCCGAATCCCCAATCCCCGCCGCAGTTACAATATCCGGCTCCTCAGCCAACACATCCTGCGGCCTTGAAGAAGTCCGATTTCAACTATTCGCTGCCCGACGAGCTGATTGCCCAGGCGCCGTTGGCCGAGCGGGCGGCCAGCCGCTTGCTGGTGGTGCCGCCGTCGCCGCAGGCGCTGGTCGACCGGCAGGTGCGGGACCTGCCCGAGCTGCTGCAGCCGGGCGATCTGCTGATCTTCAACGATACCCGGGTGATTCCGGCGCGGCTGTTCGGGCAGAAGGCCAGTGGCGGGCGGGTGGAAATCCTGATCGAGCGCCTGCTCGGCGAGCGCGAGGCGCGGGTGCAGATCGGCGCCAGCAAGTCGCCCAAGGCCGCTAGCCTGATCGCGCTGGATGCCGGCGGCCAGGCCGAGGTGCTGGGCCGCGACGGCGAGTTCTATCTGCTGCGTTTCGAGATCCCCACGCCGCTGGAGCACTGGCTGCTGGAAGCCGGGCGCCTGCCGCTGCCGCCGTACATCCGCCGCGAGCCGGGAGTGGAAGACCGCGAGCGCTACCAGACCGTGTTCGCGCGTGAAGTCGGCGCGGTGGCCGCGCCCACTGCCGGGCTGCATTTCGACGAGGCATTGCTGGCACGCCTGCGCGAGCGCGGGGTCGAGTTCGGCCATGTCACCTTGCATGTGGGCGCCGGCACCTTCCAGCCGGTACGCGTGGATGCGCTCGACCAGCACGTGATGCACACCGAGTGGCTCAACGTCGGCGCCGCGCTGGTCGAGCAGGTGCGCCGTACCCGGGCACGCGGCGGCCGGGTGATTGCAGTGGGAACCACGGTGGTGCGCTCGCTGGAAAGCGCCTGGCGCACCAGCGATGCCGCGCCCGAGGGCGAACTGCTGCCATTTGCCGGCGAAACCCAGATCTTCATCCTGCCCGGCTATCGCATCCGCAGCGTCGATGCGATGGTCACCAACTTCCATCTGCCCGAAAGCACGCTGCTGATGATGGTCTCGGCCTTCGCCGGCCGCGAGCGCATCTTCGCCGCCTATCAACACGCCATCGAACAGCGCTATCGCTTCTTTTCCTATGGCGATGCGATGTTGCTGTGGAGCAGGGATTGGGGAGTCGGGAGTGGGGATTCGTAACAGCACTCCGCTCGCCGCCTTCTCGCTTTTGCCAATCCCGAATCCCCACTTCCCAATCCCGGCCTTTCAATGTCCCGACTCCAGTTCCAGCTTCAAGCCACCGACGGCCATGCCCGGCGTGGGCGTCTGACCTTTCCGCGTGGCACCGTCGAGACGCCGGCGTTCATGCCGGTAGGCACCTATGGCTCGGTCAAGGGCATCCTGCCCGAGCAGATCCGCGCGCTGGGCGCGGAGATCATCCTGGGCAATACCTTCCACCTGTATCTGCGCCCGGGCCTGGATGTGATCGGCGATCACGGCGGCTTGCACGGGTTTGCGCGCTGGGACGGGCCGATCCTCACCGATTCGGGCGGGTTCCAGGTGTTTTCGCTGGCGCATCGCCGCAAGATCACCGAGCAGGGCGTGACCTTCGCCTCGCCCACCGATGGTGCGCGGGTGTTCCTGGGCCCGGAAGAGAGCATGCAGATCCAGAAGGTGCTCGATTCGGACATCGTGATGATCTTCGACGAATGCACGCCGTACCCGGCCACCGAAGAGGTGGCGCGGCGCTCGATGGAGCTGAGCCTGCGCTGGGCGCAACGCTCGCGGCAGGCGCATGACGGGCTGGGCAACGACGCGGCGCTGTTCGGCATCGTGCAGGGTGGGGTGTATCCGGACCTGCGCAGCCGCTCGCTGGACGGGCTGCAGGGCATCGGGTTCGACGGCTACGCCATCGGCGGGCTGGCGGTGGGCGAGCCGGAGCATGAGCGCAACGCGATGCTGGAACACCTGCATCCGCGCCTGCCGGCCGACCGCCCGCGCTATCTGATGGGCGTGGGCCGGCCGGAGGACCTGGTCGAAGGCGTGGCGCGTGGCGTGGACATGTTCGACTGCGTGATGCCCACCCGCAATGCGCGTAATGGGCATTACTTCACCTCCTTCGGCACCGTGCGCATCCGCAACGCCAAGTACGAGCGCGACCTGGACACCATCGAGCCGGGCTGTGGCTGCCATGCCTGCAGCAGCGGCTACACGCGCTCCTACCTGCGGCATCTGGACCGTTGCAACGAGATGCTGGCGCCGATGCTGGGCACCCTGCACAACCTCTGGTACTACGAGAAGTTGATGGCCGACCTGCGTGCGGCGATCGCCTCGGGAACCTTTGCCGAGTTCCGGCGGTCCTTCTATGCGGCACGCGGCGCCATCACGCCGCCGTTGCCGGGGGAAACCAGCTGAGACCGGCCGTCCGCGCCTTGCGCGGACGGTTTGGAACCTGCGTGGCATAATTCCCGGCTGTTCCGCTCCGGCGGTACCTGAATAGCGAGCGGCCGGTTGGCGCGCTGGCACCCAAACTAGGATGCACTGAATGAATCTGCTCGATTTCCTGATCCCCGTCGCCCAGGCGCAGGCCACTGGCGGCGCGCCGGCGCCCGGCCCGATGGGCGGCCTGTCCACCTTCGCGCTGCCGATCATCCTGATCGCGGTCATGTACTTCCTGATGATCCGCCCGCAGATGAAGCGCCAGAAGGAGCACAAGTCGCTGCTGGACAAGCTGGCGCGCGGCGACGAGGTCATCACCTCCGGCGGCGTGGCGGGCGTGATCACCGATATCGGCGACAACTTCATCACCGTGGAAGTGGCCGACAACGTGCGCATCCGCGTGCAGAAGAGTGCCGTGGGCCACGTGCTGCCCAAGGGCACGCTGAAGTCTGCAAACTAAGCGGCAACCAACCCGCTGCGCCCACTGTCAGGTGGGCGCAGTCGGTGCCGCGAACCGGCGCTGAGCGCGCTGCTCCGCGGCACCGCCGCATCCACCTGACGACCGTTGGCGACGTTGTGTTGGCCGCCTGAAGTCGTTCTCACTGCTAGGCGCGCCGCCGGGATGGTGTCGCGCGGGACTGTCGCAATGCTTGAATTTCCTCGCTGGAAGTATTTCCTGATCCTGCTGGTGCTGGCGGTCAGCGCGTTGTACGCGTTGCCCAACATCTACCAG
This sequence comes from Xanthomonas sp. LMG 8993, assembly GCF_009835065.2. Lineage (NCBI taxonomy): Bacteria > Pseudomonadati > Pseudomonadota > Gammaproteobacteria > Lysobacterales > Lysobacteraceae > Xanthomonas > Xanthomonas sp. LMG 8993. Next base: position 63,069 of record NZ_QVIF02000014.1, read on the forward strand.
AAGGACCCGTCCGTGCAGATCACCGCCAGCCGCGGTGCCCAGCTCGACGACGCCTTGCGCAGCCGCATCGACGCCGACCTCAAGGCCGCCGGCATCACGCCGAAGGCCGTCACCCGGGAAGGCGACAGCCTGATGGTGCGCCTGCCCAACCTGCAGGCACAGACCCGCGCCAACGACGTGCTGCGCCAGCAACTGGGCGAAAACTACACGGTGGCGCTGAATCTGGCCTCGACCGTGCCGGACTGGCTGGCCAAGCTGGGCGGCCGGCCGATGGTGCTGGGCCTGGACCTGGTCGGCGGCGTGCACTTCGCCATGCAGGTGGACCAGAAGGCCGCGCTGGAAAAGCGCCTGGACGGCTTTGCCGAAGACATCCGCACCACGCTGCGCGATGGCCGTATCGCCTATCGCTCGGTCGAGCGCCGCGGCGACAACAGCATCCAGGTCAGCCTGAGCGAGGGCGCCAGCGTCGACGCCGCGCGTACCGCGCTGGCCAAGTCGCAGCCGACCCTGACCTACGACGTCAGCGGCCAGAACATCTCGGTCAAGGTGCCGGAGGTCGAACTCAAGCAGATCGCCAGCGGCGCGATCGAGCAGAACCTCACCACCTTGCGTAACCGCGTCAACGCGCTGGGCGTGTCCGAACCGACCATCCAGCGCCAGGGCGAGGACCGCATCGTGGTCGAACTGCCCGGCCTGCAGGACACCGCCGAGGCCAAGCGCCTGATCGGCGCCACCGCCTCGCTGGAATTCCGCGCGGTGGTCGAAGGCAATGCCGAAGACGCCGTGCGCAGCGGCAGCATCCCGCCCGAAGCCAAGGTCTACCGCGTGCGCGATACCGGCGCGCCGGTGCTGCTCAACAAGCGCGCGCTGGTGACCGGCGACCAGATGGTCAGTGCCAGCGTCAGCACCGACCAGAACGGCATGCCGGCGGTGGCGGTGACGCTCAACAACGTCGCCGGCCAGCGCATGCTCGACTACACCAGCGCCAACGTCGGCAAGCTGATGTCGGTGGTCTACATCGAGCGCATTCCCACCGTCAGCATGGTCGACGGCAAGGAAGTGCGCAGCGTGCGGGTCAAGGAAGAGGCGCTGTCGCCGACCCGCATCGCCGGCGTGTTCGGCAAGAACTTCCAGACCACCGGCCTGGAGAAGGTGGAGGCCGAGAACCTGGCCAAACTGCTGAAATCCGGTTCGCTGGCCGCACCGATGGATTTTGTCGAGGAATACGTGATCGGCCCGAGCCTGGGCGCGGAGAACGTGGAGCGCGGTGTCACTGCGGTGATCTACTCGTTCCTGTTCACGCTGGTGTTCTTCACCGTCTACTACCGCGTGTTCGGCGCGATCACCTCGGTAGCGCTGCTGTTCAACCTGCTGATCGTGGTGGCGGTGATGTCGCTGTTCGGCGCGACCATGACGCTGCCCGGGTTTGCCGGCCTGGCGTTGTCGGTGGGCCTGTCGGTGGACGCCAACGTGCTGATCAACGAGCGTATCCGCGAGGAGCTGCGACTGGGCGTGCCGGCCAAATCGGCGATTGCCGCCGGTTATGAAAAGGCCGGCGGCACCATCCTGGACGCCAACCTCACCGGTCTGATCGTGGCGGTGGCCTTGTACGCGTTCGGCACCGGCCCGCTGAAGGGCTTCGCGCTGACCATGATGATCGGTATCTTCGCCTCGATGTTCACCGCGATCACCGTGTCGCGTGCGCTGGCGGTGCTGATCTACGGCCGCCGCAAGAAGCTGAAGACCGTCGCCATCTGAGATGCGAGTCCGGCCTTGTCCCTGCAGCGCGCTGCTGGGGGCGGGGGATGAATCCCTTCGCAAGCGTTGCGCATCCTGACGGTGCGTAACGTCTAAACGGAAGATCTTTTCCATGAAATTGTTCCCGCTCCATCTCATTCCCAACGACACCAAGATCGACTTCATGCGCCTGCGCAAGCCGGTGCTGATCCTGATGCTGGTGATCGCGGTGGCCTCGGTCGGCGTCATCGTCGGCAAGGGCTTTAACTACGCGCTGGAATTCACCGGCGGCACGCTGGTGCAGACCTCGTTCCAGAAGACCGTGGACGTGGACCAGGTGCGCGAGCAGCTGGCCAAGGCCGGCTTCGAGAACGCCCAGGTGCAGAACGCGCGCGGCGGCAACGAAGTGATGATCCGCCTGCAGGCGCGCGAGCAGCACAACAACCGCGACGATGCCGCAACCACCGTCGCCGAAGAAGTGCGCAAGGCGGTCAGCACCGCGCAGAATCCCGCCACTGTGCAGCCGGGCGAATTCGTCGGCCCGCAGGTCGGCAAGGACCTGGCCTTGAACGGTGTGTATGCCACGGTGTTCATGCTGGTGGGCTTTCTGATCTACATCGCCTTCCGCTTCGAGTGGAAGTTCGCCGTGGTCGCCAGCCTGACCGCTCTGTTCGACCTGCTGGTCACCGTGGCCTTCGTGTCGCTGACCGGCCGCGAGTTCGACCTGACCGTGCTGGCCGGCCTGTTGTCGGTGATGGGCTTTGCGATCAACGACATCATCGTGGTGTTCGACCGCGTGCGCGAAAACTTCCGCGCGTTGCGGGTGGAGCCGCTGGAAGTGCTGAACCGCTCGATCAACCAGACGCTGTCGCGCACGGTGATCACCGCGGTGATGTTCTTCCTGTCGGCACTGGCGTTGTACATCTACGGCGGCGAGTCGATGGAAGGCCTGGCCGAGACACACATGATCGGCGCGGTGATCGTGGTGATCTCCTCGGTGATCGTGGCAGTGCCGATGCTGAGCATCGGGCCGTTCGCCGTCACCAAGCAGGATCTGCTGCCCAAGGCCAAGGACGTGGAGGCGCTGGCGCGTCGTCCCTGATTGGTCATCGATCTTCGATCACGAAAAAACCGCGCGCTGCGCGGTTTTTTCGTTTTGGCGCATCGAGCAGGTCAGCGCAACGTATCGTAGGAGCGCGCCTGAGCGCGACGAGGCTTTATCGGTAACGCCTCATCGCGCCCAGGTGCGCTCCTACGGAGCAAGGCGAAGTGCGCTGGCTAAACCCGCCGAAACCAGGTCAGCCATGCAGTGCAATGCGTCGTAGGAGCGCGCCAGAGCGCGACCGGGCTTTATCGGGAGTGCCTCATCGCGCCCAGGTGCGCTCCTACGGAGCAAGGCGAAGTGCGCTGGCTAAACCCGCCGAAACCAGGTCAGCCA
>NZ_QVIF02000015.1:0-52188 GCF_009835065.2 Xanthomonas sp. LMG 8993
CACCATCGCAGGACACGCCGCAAGTACGTCCATGTAGGCTCTTACGCGGCATCCATGCCGCGTAAGAGCCCGCGACGGTGGGCGGGCAAGGACCAGTCGAGATGGTCGGTGTGCAGGGGCGCGCACAGGGCATGGCGTGCATTGTTCGGAGGATGGTGCGTCGAACAAACGTTCCATCACAAGCAGAGCAACAAGCAGGCGTTCAACCAAGCAACCGACGCATTTTCTGGTGCGGTGTCCTCGCCGATTGCGGGACCGTGTGGCGGCATGGATGCCGCCACCAAGCCTACAAGGACGTACTTGCGGCGTGTCCCGCGAGCGGTGAGGGCACCGCGCACACGACCAACCAGGCTTTTGACTGCATCCCAAAGTACGGCCAATAAAACCACTGCGCTCGCCACCAAGCCGGCGCTCACCACATCTTGATAGCCACTCCTAGCGCAACTGCAGCACCGTACGCATGTACAGGTCGATCAACGCCGGCTTGTCCGCACGCAGGCAGGCCTGCACGTTCGGCGTGCCTGCGCCTTCGCGGGTGTAGCCCTGCGCATCGACGTCCAGATGCAGCGGCGTGGTCGGGCACAGATCGGGGCGCAGCAGCCAGGCCACCGGCACTGCGTCGAACAAGGTCGGCGTGGCGCTGGCCCAGGGCTGGTCGGTATTGCGCCACTGGTAATACAGCTGGGTGAGCGCATCGGTGAGCCCATCGCCATGTGCAAACAAGGCGATGCGCTCGGGTTCTTCCAGCGTGATCTGGGTGGCGTCCAAGGGCAGCAACACGATCGGCACGCCGGCCGCGAACACCCGCTGCGCCGCCGGCACATCGGCCAGGATGTTGTACTCCGGCGCCGGCGCGCTGGCCGGACGATAGGCCGACTTGCCGTAGCCGACGCGTACCGACCCGCCCATCGCCACGATACGCTTGAGCTTGGCAAAGCCGGCCGGGTCGCGCTGCTGCGCCGCTGCGGCGTCGGTCATCGGCCCCAATACCAGCAAGGTCACCTTGCCAGGGTGCAGGCGCGCCTGCTGCAGGATCATCGCCGCCGCATCCGGCAGCTTGCCGGGCAACTGTCCCCTGGCGGCCCAGCGCGCCTGGCTGAAGGGGATCGCGCTGGTGGTGCGTGCGCCCACCGCCAACGGAATCTCGCTGCGCCCGGCCTGCTGCAACAGGCGCTGCAGCAACTGCGCACGCATGCTGGTGTCGCCCCAGGCCGATGCGATGCCCAGCACATGCAGCTGCGGGCTACGCAGCAACAGCCCGAGCGCAAACGCATCGTCGATGTCGTCGCCGATATCGGTGGAGACCACCAGCAACTCGGGGGACGCCGACCTGGGCGTTGGCGCCGGCTGCGCCGCGGTGGCGGCAGGCGTCTGCGCCCATGCCACTGCCGACGCACACCATAGCCCCAGCATCCACCACATGTTTCGCCATCTCCGCTGCATGCATCCACTCCTGCGACCATAAAAAAACCGCCGGCATGTTGGCCGGCGGTTCGATAGTGCTACACCACGACGCCGATCAGAAGTTGGCGCGGAACTGCGCACCGACGATGCGCGGGTCGTTGATGAAGCCGGTGAGGTTGTTGAAGTCGATCGCACCGGTCACGCGGATCTGGTTGGTGCAGTTGCGGCAGAACACCGACAACTCGTACGCGCCCGCGCCCCAGTTGTAGCCGATCTTGGCGCCGCCCTCGACCAGCGGCTGGCCGGTGAACTCCTTGGAGTCGTACAGGAAGAAATTCACTTCGCTGCGGTAGGACCAGTCGGTGTAGAAGAACAGCTCGCCGTCGTTGCCCATCGGGATGCCGTAACGCAGGGTGGCGTTGGCCATCCACTTGGCAGCCTGCGGCAGGTCGTTGCCGTCGATGATGGCATTGCCGGCCGCATTGAGCGGGTCGGTCACGGTGCAGGTGCGGCACACGCCCACCGACAGGGTCGGGTCGTCGATGCGGGTCCAGTTGTAGGCGCCGCCGGCGGTGACGCGCAGGTTCTGGGTGAGCAGCGCTTCGAAGTCGAACTCGGCGCCGCGCGCCTTGGTCTTGTCGGCGTTGAGCAGGCGCACGTCGTTGGAGACGCCGCCCACTGCGGTGAGCTGCTGGTTCTTGACGCGGAAATCGTAGATGTCAAAGCTCAGACGCGCGCGGTTGTCGAACAGGTCGGACTTGACGCCGATCTCGAACGAATCCACCGTCTCCGGCTCGGCCACGGTCAGCGGCGCGGTGCCCGAAGGCACGCCGAAGCTGGCGCCGCGGAAACCGCGTGCGGCACGGGCGTACACGTTGACGTCGTCGTTGATGGCGAAGGTGGCCGCCAGATCGCCGGTGACCTTGGAGTTGTCGGTCTCGCCGCTGGACGGCTCGACCAGCGTGACGCGGTCCAGCGCCAGCACGTCGAAGGTCTTCTTGTCGTAGGTATAGCGGATGCCGGCGCGCAGGTTCAGGCGATCGGTGGCCGCATAGTTCAACGAGCCGAACGCCGCCCACGAGGTGTTACGCTGGCGGGTCAGCTGGTAGCTGGCCAGATCGCCGCCGCTGAAGGTGTTGTAGGTGTAGTTTTCGCCTTCCACATCGTCGTGGAAGTAGTACAGGCCGGCCTGCCAGTTGAGCGGGCCTTCGTATTGCGATTCGGCACGCAGTTCCTGGCTGTACTGGTCCAGGCTCTTGATGCCGCCGGCGGTTTCCACCGGGAACGGAATCACGCCCGGGCCGGACGGCGGTGCGAACACCGCGCCGAAGCCGCCGTCGATATCGCCGCGGCTGTAGTACTTGCCGATGCCTTCGTAGGCGGTGATCGAGTGCAGCGCGATGTCGCCCAGGTCCCAGGTCAGATTGGCGCTGCCGCCGTAGGTCTGCAGTTCCTGGTTGTTGGCGCCGTCGATGAAGGACTTCTCTTCGTCGAAGCCGTCCACCAGCTGGTTGGTGCCGGGCTGGATGATGTTGGCGCGGAACAGCCGCGCGGTGCCGTCCAGGTGACGCGCATGCGCGTTGAACAAGGCGCTGAAATCGTCGCTGGCCTGGTACAGCAGCTGCAGGCGCACGGCCGAGTCGGTATAGCCTTCCAGATCGCGGCCATCGCGGTTTTCCACCCAGTCGTCGCGGCGCTGGCCCAGCGTGGACAGACGCGCCGCCCAATGGTCGCCCATGGCGATGCTCAGGCCGCTTTCCAGGGTCATGGTGCCGTAGGTGCCGTAGGACAGGCTGGCGTAGCCGTCATTGGCGCCGATGGCCGGCTTGACCGAGTTGAACTTGACCACGCCGGCCGGCGTGTTGCGGCCGAACAGCGTGCCCTGCGGGCCGCGCAGCACTTCCAGGCCTTCCAGATCGAAGATCGGGAAGCCCTTCAGGAATGCGTTTTCCTGCACCACGTCGTCATAGATCAGCGACACCGGCTGCGAGGCATAGGTGTTGAAGTCGGTGTTGCCGTAGCCGCGGATGTACACGCGCGGGAATACACGGCCGTTGGACGACTCGATGTTGAGGCTGGGCGCCTTGCCCGCGAGCACGCGGATATCCGAGCCGCTGGTGGAGATGGCATCCAGGAATTCCGGACGCAGCACCGATGCCGAGACCGGTACGTCCTTGGAATCTTCCGAGCGGCGCTCGACCGTGACCTTGACCGCGTCCAGGCGCACGACACCGTCGTCGCCGGGCGCCTGCTGGGCAGCGGCATGAAGCGGGAGAAGGGAAGCAACGGCAACGGCGAGCGCGCTGATCTTGAGCGACCGGCTGGCGGACATGGGAAGACTCCGAATTCGGTTGGCGGAGCGGCCTGATCTGCATGCCGCGTTGCAACAGAATTAACACGATTTACACAAATTTGGCAGAGCGCGTGCGAAAAAGTTTTCCGAATTCGAAAAGGCGTTCGAATTAATGCAACACGCGCATGCAATTTGTGCGTTGGGGCCTGCCCGGTCTCAGCGGGCGATCAGCCGACCCCGGCGGCGTCGACCGGCACCCGCACCCAGCCTTCCATCAGCACCCGCGCACTGCGGCTCATCAGCGCCTTGGTCACCTGCCACTGGCCGTCCACCAGTTGCGCCTCGGCGCCGACGCGCAAGGTTCCGGAGGGATGTCCGAAGCGCACCGCAGAACGCGCCGCGCCGCCCGCTGCCAGATTGACCAGGGTGCCGGGCACGGCGGCCGCGGTGCCGATCGCCACCGCGGCGGTGCCCATCATGGCGTGATGCAACTTGCCCATCGACATCGCGCGCACCAGCAGATCGAGCTCGGCAGCGTGCACCGGTTTGCCGCTGGAGGCGGTGTAATCGGCCGGCGGCGCCACGAACGCCACCTTCGGCGTGTGCTGCCGCGTCGCTGCGTCTTCCACCTTCGCAATCAAGCCCATCCGCACCGCGCCGTGCGCACGCAGGGTCTCGAACATCGTCAATGCACGCGGGTCGCCATTGATCGCTTCCTGCAGCTCCGTACCGGTATAGCCCAGGTCGCGCGCGTTGACGAAGATGGTCGGGATGCCGGCATTGATCAGCGTTGCGGCGATCGTGCCCAGGCCGGGAATCTCCAGCTGATCGATCAGCTGGCCGGTGGGGAACATCGCCCCGCCCTCGCCTTCGGCATCGTCGGCCGGGTCGAGAAATTCCAGCTGCACTTCGGCGGCAGGAAAGGTCACCCCATCCAGTTCGAAGTCGCCGGTTTCCTGCACCTGGCCATCGGTCATCGGTACATGCGCCACGATGGTCTTGCCGATATTGGCCTGCCAGATCCGCACCGTCGCCACGCCATCGCGCGGCACCCGCGCGGCATCGACCAGGCCATTGGCGATCGCAAACGGCCCCACCGCCGCCGACAGGTTGCCGCAGTTGCCGCTCCAGTCCACGAACGCGCTGTCGATGGACACCTGCCCGAACAGGTAGTCCACATCGTGCCCGGCACGCGTGCTGGCCGACACGATCACGCTCTTGCTGGTGCTGGAGGTCGCCCCACCCATGCCATCGATCTGCTTGCCATACGGATCGGGGCTGCCGACCACCCGCAGCAACAACGCATCGCGCGCAGGCCCGGGCTGCTGCGCGGCAGCGGGTAGATCCTGCAGGCGAAAGAACACGCCCTTGCTGGTGCCGCCACGCATGTAGGTGGCCGGGATGCGGAGTTGGGGGAGCGGGGTCATGGGCTTGGTCTATCTCGGTTAATCGTGATCACAGCGAAGACGCACTGACTGCGGCGCTGCCGGAGAGTTGAGGCAAAACTCGCGTCGAACCGCTCAGGCGTCGCCGCTCATCCACGCAGGAATGTCGCGCTGCATCTGCAGCACACGCCAGATGACGATGTCCGTGTCGCGTTCGATGTAGAAAATCAAATAGGGAAATCCCTTGAGTGGCCACACCCGCAGGTCCTGCAGCTTCAACAGCACCGCATGTCGGCTGGAACCGACACCCGGGTGCTGCATCAGCATCTTGACCGCCGACTCCAGCGCGTCGGCAAACGCCAGTTCCAGCGCGAGCCCGGCTTGTTCGCCATACCACGCAGCGGCTTCGTCGACGTCACGCAGCGCCAATGGGCGCCAGCGCGCCGGCTTCACTTGCTGGCAGCGCGTGCCTGCGCGCGCTCACGCATCTTGTCGAAGAAATCAGGCTCCGTTGCCACGGCCGGCCCGGAGTTGGCCCCATCTAGCAGCAACCCACGCAGCTGTTCCACATCACGTTGCTTGCGGATCAGTTCGCGCAGGTACTCGCTGCTGGAACCGTAGGCGTGCTCCTGAACTTGCTGATCGACGAACTGCTTGAGCTCGTCGGGCAAAGAGATATTCATCGTGGCCATGCGACCTCCTGATGGCAAAGATTGCCAAAGTGTGCGCGCCTGCACGGGTGGGTGCAAGCGGACGACCTGGCGTCCTCGGGCGTCGACGCCATCAGGCTGCCGAGGCCTCAAGAAAATCCTGCGCAAACCGTTGCAGCACGCCGCCCGCCTCGTAGATGGACACTTCCTCGGCGGTATCCAGGCGGCAGATGACCGGCACCTGCACCTGCTCGCCGTTGCGCCGATGGATCGACAGCGTCAGCGTGGCGCCCGGCGTGCGCTCGCCGACCACGTCGAAGGTTTCGCTGCCATCGATGCCCAGCGTCTTGCGGTCGGTGCCCGGCTTGAACTCCAGCGGCAACACGCCCATGCCGATCAGGTTGGTGCGGTGGATCCGCTCGAAGCCTTCGGCCACGATCACCTCCACCCCAGCCAGACGCACGCCCTTGGCGGCCCAGTCGCGTGAGGAGCCCTGACCGTAATCGGCACCGGCAATGATGATCAGCGGCTGCTTGCGCATCATGTAGGTTTCGATCGCCTCCCACATGCGCAGTACCTGCCCTTCCGGTTCCAGCCGCGCCAGCGAACCGGCGGTGACCTGTCCATCGATCACCGCCATTTCGTTGACCAGCTTGGGGTTGGCGAAGGTGGCGCGCTGCGCGGTGAGGTGATCGCCGCGATGGGTGGCGTAGGAATTGAAGTCTTCCTCCGGCACGCCCATCTGCGCCAGGTATTCGCCTGCCGCGCTGCCGGCCAGGATCGCATTCGACGGCGACAGATGGTCGGTGGTGATGTTGTCGCCCAGCACCGCCAACGGGCGCAGGCCCTGCAAACTGCGTGCACCGGCGAGCGCGCCTTCCCAGTACGGCGGGCGCCGGATGTAGGTGCTGGCCGGTCGCCAGTCGTACAACGGACTGACGCGGATGCCCTGCCCCGCGCTGCGCTTGAACATCGGGTCGTAGACGCTGCGGAAGTGCTCCGGCTTGACGCTGCGCGCCACCACCGCATCGATCTCCGTATCGCTCGGCCATAGGTCCTTGAGCGTCACCGCCACGCCATCGGCATCGATGCCCAGCACATCCTTTTCGATATCGAAGCGCACCGTGCCGGCGATGGCATAGGCGATCACCAACGGCGGCGATGCCAGAAACGCCTGCTTCGCATACGGATGGATGCGCCCGTCGAAATTGCGGTTACCCGACAACACCGCGGTGGCATACAGATCGCGGTCGATGATCTCCTGCTGGATCGCAGGGTCCAGCGCACCGCTCATGCCATTACAGGTGGTGCAGGCAAACGCGACGATGCCGAAACCCAGTTGTTCCAGTTCGCCCAGCAACCCGGCCTCTTCCAGGTACAACTGCACCGCCTTGGAACCCGGCGCCAGCGAACTTTTCACCCAGGGTTTGCGCGTCAATCCGCGTGCATTCGCATTGCGCGCCAGCAAGCCCGCGGCAATGACATTGCGTGGGTTGGAGGTATTGGTGCAGGAGGTGATTGCCGCGATGATCACCGCGCCATCGGGCATCTGGCCCGGCACGGCATCCCAGACGCCGGCAATGCCGCGCTCGGCCAGCTCGCTGGTGGCCACGCGTTTGTGCGGATTGGATGGCCCGGCCATGTTGCGCACCACGCTCGACAGGTCGAACTGCAGCACACGCTCGTACTGCGCTGTGACCAGGTCATCCGCCCACAGGCCGGTGTGGCGTGCGTAGGTCTCCACCAAGGCGATCTGTGCGTCCTCGCGCCCGGTCAGGCGCAGGTAATCCAACGTCTGCTGGTCGATATAGAACATCGCCGCAGTGGCACCGAACTCCGGCGTCATGTTGGAGATGGTCGCGCGATCGCCGATGGTCAGCGCGCTGGCGCCGGCCCCGTAGAACTCCAGATAGGCACCGACCACACGTTGCTGCCGCAGGAACTCGGTCAGGGCCAGCACGATGTCGGTGGCGGTAATGCCGGGCGCCGGCCGGCCCAGCAGTTCCACACCGATGATGTCGGGCAGCCGCATCCACGAGGCGCGCCCCAGCATCACGTTTTCCGCTTCCAGCCCGCCCACGCCCACCGCGATCACACCCAGCGCATCCACATGCGGGGTGTGGCTGTCGGTGCCTACGCAGGTATCGGGGAACGCCACGCCATCGAGCGTATAGATCACTGGCGACATCTTCTCCAGATTGATCTGATGCATGATCCCGTTGCCCGGCGGAATCACTTCCATGTTTTCGAATGCGCGCTTGGTCCACTCGATGAAGTGGAAGCGGTCGGCGTTGCGCCGATCTTCCACGCTGCGATTCTTGGCGAAGGCCTGCTTGTCGAAACCGGCGTATTCCACCGCCAGCGAGTGATCGACGATCAACTGCACCGGCACCACCGGGTTGACCTGCGCCGGGTCGCCACCCTGCTCGGCGATCGCATCGCGCAGCCCGGCCAGGTCGACCAGCGCGGTCTGGCCCAGGATGTCGTGACAGACCACCCGCGCCGGAAACCATGGAAAATCCAGGTCGCGCCTGCGCTCGATCAGCTGGCGCAGGTACGCCTCCAGCATCTGCGGTTCGGCGCGCCGCACCAGATTCTCCGCATGCACACGTGCGGTGTACGGCAGCGTTGCATAGGCGCCGGGTTGCAGCGCATCCACGGCGGCGCGTGCATCGAAGTAGTCCAACGAGGTGCCCGGCAAGGGCTTGCGGTACTGGCTATTCATGGCTGGCGATATCGAAGCGGGCGGGGGGTATTTCGGGATTCGGGATTCGGGATTCGGGATTCGGGATTCGGGATTCGGGATTCGGGATTCGGGAATCGGGAATCGGATTCAGGATTTCAGGCGTGCGGGGGGACTGCCATCTCTCGTTGCGGCTGCCATCGTCTGATCGCCTTCGTTGGATGAAGGCGATCGTGGCGGATCAAGCCAACCGCTGGCGCGTCCTCAGGAGCGTTGATCCAGCGGTACGAAGACCTGATCTTCCGGGCCGGTGTAATTGGCCGAGGGACGAATGATCTTGCCGTCCATGCGCTGCTCGATGATGTGCGCGCTCCACCCAGCGGTACGCGCCAGCACGAACAGCGGCGTAAACATCGCCGTCGGCACGCCCATCATGTGGTAGCTGACCGCACTGAACCAATCCAGGTTGGGGAACATCTTCTTGATGTCCCACATCACCGTCTCCAGGCGCTCGGCGATGTCGTACATCTTGCGGCTGCCCTGCTCGTCGGAGAGTTCGCGCGCCACGTCCTTGATCACCTTGTTGCGCGGATCGGACACGGTGTAGACCGGGTGCCCGAAGCCGATCACCACTTCCTTGCGTTCAACACGCGCCTTGATGTCGGCCTCGGCCTCGTCCGGGGTGTCGTAGCGCTTCTGCACCTCGAAGGCCACTTCGTTGGCGCCGCCGTGCTTGGGCCCGCGCAACGCGCCGATGCCGCCGGCGATGGCGCTGTACATGTCGCTGCCGGTGCCGGCGATCACCCGGCTTGCAAACGTGGACGCATTGAACTCGTGTTCGGCGTACAGGATCAGGCTGGTATGCATCGCACGCACCCATGAGTCCTTCGGCGCGAACCCGTGCAGCAGATGCAGGAAGTGCCCGCCGATCGAGTCGTCGTCGGTTTCCACCTCGATGCGCTTGCCGTTGTGACTGTAGTGGTACCAGTACAGCAGCATCGAGCCCAGCGAGGCCATCAGCTTGTCGGCGATATCGCGCGCGCCGGGATGATTGTGATCGTCTTTTTCCGGCTGCAGGCAGCCCAGCACCGACACCCCGGTGCGCATCACATCCATCGGATGCGCCGACGGCGGCAGTTGCTCCAGTGCGGTTTTCACTGCCGCCGGCACGCCGCGCAGCGAGCGCAGCTTGGCCTTGTAACCGCGCAGTTCGCCGTCGTTGGGCAGCTTGCCGTGCACCAGCAGATAGGCAATTTCCTCGAACTCGCTGGTGGTGGCCAGATCCAGGATGTCGTAGCCACGGTAATGCAGATCGTTGCCGCTGCGGCCCACCGTGCACAGCGCGGTGTTGCCTGCAGCAGTGCCGGACAGTGCGACGGATTTCTTCGGCTTAAAGCCGGGATTGACGGTGTCGTTCATGCGATGCGCTCCCAAACGGTGTCGTGTTGCGGTGTCACGGATGAAGTTGCGGAACCTGCACGCAGCAAGGCACGATCATGCGCCTTTGCGTGCAAACAACGCGTCCAGGCGCTGCTCGTAGCCGTGGTAGCCGATGCGCTCGTACAGCTCTTCGCGCGTCTGCATGGTTTCCAGCACGGCCTGCTGATGGCCGTCGCGCCGAATCGCGGTATAGACCGCCTCGGCCGCCTTGTTGGCCGCGCGGAATGCCGACAGCGGAAACAGCTGGATCGCCACACCGGCCTGCGCAAGCTGGTCACGCGTGAACAGCGGTGTCTTGCCAAATTCGGTGATGTTGGCCAGCACCGGCACGCCCACTGCATCGACAAAACGCTTGTAGGTGTCCAGGTCGTACGCGGCTTCGGCAAAGATGCCGTCGGCACCGGCTTCCACGCAGGCGATCGCGCGCTCGATCGCCGCATCCACGCCTTCCATCTGGATCGCATCGGTGCGCGCAATCAGGAAGAACGCCGCATCGGTCTTGGCATCGGCTGCCGCCTTGACCCGGTCGACCATCTCGGCCTGGCTGACGATCTCCTTGCCCGGACGATGCCCGCAACGCTTGGCGCCGACCTGGTCCTCGATATGGCAGCCGGCTGCGCCCGCCTTGATCAGCGACTTGATGGTGCGCTCGATGTTGAACGCGCTCGGCCCGAAGCCGGTGTCCACGTCCACCAGCAGCGGCAGCTCGCAGACATCGGTGATGCGGCGCACGTCGATCAGCACGTCTTCCAGCGTATTGATGCCCAGGTCCGGCAGCCCCAGCGAACCGGCCGCCACACCACCGCCAGACAGGTAGATGGCCTGGTAGCCGGCACGCTGCGCCAGCAGCGCATGGTTGGCATTGATCGCGCCGATCACCTGCAGCGGCGATTCGGCAGCCAGCGCAGCGCGGAAGCGCGTGCCGGCGGAAGCGGTGGGTGAGGACGTCATGGCGATTCCAGGGTTGGGATACGGGATTAGGCGCAAATGGCATGCCAACGCCAAGTCATTGATTCGATTTGGCCAGAACGACATACATGTTGCAAACCTGCAACGCAACGAGCAGCATGCAACATCCTTGCAACGTGGCACCAACGATGCGCAGCCCCAGGTTTACCGAGCCGATGGAGCCCTCTCCACCGGTCATCTGGACCGTCAGCGTCTCTCGCCTGACCGGCCTGCTGGCCGACGTCATCCCCGAGTTCGACCAGCGCGCGCGCATCGAGCAGGTCAACCTCGGTTTTGCCGAGGCGGTGGAGGTCATCGGCCAGCGCCTGCGCCGCGAGCGCTGCGACATACTGGTCGCCGGCGGCTCCAATGCCGCCTATCTGCGTAGCCGGCTCGCACTGCCACTGGCGCCGATCCAGGCCACCGGGTTCGATCTGATGGAAGCGCTGGCGCGCGCACGCCGCATCGCACCGCGCATCGGCGTGGTCACCCATGCCACCGACGTGCCCTCGTTCCGCGCCTTCCAGGACAGCTTTGACCTCGACATCGAGCACCGCCGCTTCGTCACCGCCGAAGACGCGCGCGACTGCATTGCCGACCTGCGCGCCAGCGGCATCCAGGTCATCGTCGGCACCGGCATGGCGATCGATTTCGCCGAGCAGGCTGGCCTGCCCGGCGTGCTGCTGTATTCGGCAGATTCGGTCCGCCTGGCGCTCGAGCACGCCATCGCGCTGGGTACCGCACCCGGCAACGAGCGCGGCGGCAGCCGCACCGGCACGCGCCGGGTGCGGCGCACCGACGCATTGCTTGGCGAAGACGCCGCAATCGCGCAGGTGCGCGAGCTGGTGCAGCTGTACGCCCCGCATCCGGGCACCATATTGATCAGCGGCGAGACCGGCACCGGCAAGGAACTGGTCGCGCGCCAGTTGCATGCCGGCAGCCGACGACGCGGCCGTTTCGTCGCCGTCAACTGCGGCGCCATCAGCGAATCGCTGCTGGAAGCGGAATTGTTCGGCTACAGCGACGGCGCCTTTACCGGCGCACGCCGCGGCGGCCATGTCGGCCTGATCGAAGCCGCGCAGGACGGCACGCTGTTTCTCGACGAGATCGGCGAACTGCCGATGCCGCTGCAGACACGCCTGTTGCGCGTGCTGGAAGAGCGCGAAGTGCTGCGTGTCGGCGCCACACTGCCGGTTTCCGTCGACGTACGCGTCATCGCCGCCAGCCTGCAGCCATTGCAGGCCCTGGTCGAACAGGGGCGCTTCCGCCGCGACCTTTTTTATCGCCTGGCGGCGTTACGCATCGCCCTGCCGCCGCTGCGTCATCGCCCCCACGAGATCGCCTTGTTGCTGGCACATTACTTCCAGCAACTCGGCGCGCTGCCGTCGCCATTGTCTCCAGCAGCGCTGCAGCGGCTGCAACAGCACACCTGGCCGGGCAACGTGCGCGAACTACGCAACCTGGTCGAACGCCTGTGCATCCACTGGAAGGCCCAACCGCACGACAGCCTGGGCCTGGATCAATTGCGAAGCTGGGCACCCGAGCTGTTCGACATGCGCATTGGCGACAGCGTGGCGGCCCCCGAACACAGCGATCTTGCAACCTCGCGCATGCAACTCACTGCCGCAGCGGTCCGCGCCGCGCTCGATCGCGCAAACGGCAATCGCGCCCTCGCCGCCCAGGCGCTCGGCGTCTCGCGCACGACGTTGTGGCGCTGGATGCAGGCGCACGCGTCGGCATCGCCTGCTTGAGATGCACCTGCGGGCGAGCGCGCAGCGATCACTTGACCCGCGTGTATTCGGTATCGCCCGTGCTCAGGTGCCCGGTCGCCTGGTCGATCGCGTAGTTGACCGTGCCATCGGCGTTGGATACCTGCAGCACGCCCTTGTTCAAGATCGCCGGATGATTCCTGGTCTTGACGCCACCGCCCAGCAGCTCCGGCGTGGTGTCGCGAATGATGAAGCTCTCGCCGTTGTGCTCGATGCTGAGCACGTTCTTCTCCGACCTCATGTTGACCCACTTGCCCACGTACTGCTCGCCCACGTCACGGGCGCAGCCCGCCAGCAGCATCATTGCAACCAGAGCACTTCCAAGCAGCGCCTTCATCGCCACTCCTTCTTCAACGCGGGGGATTGCAGGATGGCGATTCGTTCCCGAGCCTGCAACAAGCAGGCACAACCGGATGAACACGGCTGTCAGCGACTTGAACAAATCACTGAATCAACAGGCCATTCACTCGACTCGCACGGATGTCGGCGACAACGACGATTCGACGGCATCGGCCACGTCCATACCAGCACTTCAACCGAGCCAGATGCCCAGGCTTTGCAGGACACTGCAGGACAACAAAAAAGCCGGCCCATGGCCGGCTCTTCTTCTCGCGCTGAAACCCTTGCTGCTGTTGGGTTTCGATGGTGGGCGGTACAAGGTTCGAACTTGTGACCCTTGCCGTGTGAAGGCAATGCTCTACCGCTGAGCTAACCGCCCGATGACGCGAGCCGCACATTATAGGGCAGCTGCGGCGATCGTCAACAGGTTCATCCACTGCGATGATGATGCGGTCGAAAACGCCGCGTTCCGGTGACCGGGCGCGGCATTCGCGCTAGCTGGCAGCGATGACGCGGCGTTCGATTCGGCGCCGTTCAAACGCCCGATACGCAGCTTCGATGGCCCGCGTCCAACACGACTGCGATCACGCGCACACGCACACGCACCCGCCTCACATCGTATGCGTCGGCTTGTCCGATGTGGTCAGGCCCGCCAGCAACATCTCGATCTTGTTGCGCACGCCTTCGCCTTCCGGGCCGTCCGGGAACTGCACGCCGATGCCGGCGGCGCGGTTGCCCTGCGCGCCGGCCGGAGTGGTCCAGACCACCTTGCCGGCCACCGGCAGGCGCTCGCTGGAGTCAGGCAGGGTCAGCAGCAGGAAGACTTCGTCGCCGAGCATGTAGCGCTTGGGCGTGGGCACGAAGATGCCGCCGCCTTTCACGAACGGCATGTAGGCGCTGTAGAGCGCCGGCTTGTCCTTCAACGCCAGCGACAAGATGCCCTGGCGTGCATTCATTGCACTCATCGAGTTCCCCTAGAACGTGCCGGACGCTCTCCCTCGCGCCAGGCCAGCAACAATTCCGTCACCGCCAGATCGGCGCGGACGGTGGTGCGCAGCAGGTCGCGGGTGCGATTGGCGGCGTCGAACCAGGTCGCCAGCTTGTGCAACCGGGACGGATCGGTCAAGCCGGCCGATGCCTGTGCCAGCGCAAGGTCTGCCGCGTGGCGCAGACGTTGGTCGGCCTGGCCGTCGTTGGTCCAGCGCTGCGCGATATCCACTGCGCTGGCGCGCCCGGCGGCGATCTGCTCCAGGTCCTGCGCCACCGCGCGGCGCACCGCCAGGCCATCCTCGCGCAGCCACTGCGCCGCAAGCCCCGGATGACCGCGTGCGGCATCCAGCGCTTCCTGTGCAGCCCGCTCGTCGACACCTTGCGACAGCAGCCAGGCCAGCGCCTCGTGTGCGGGCGGCAGCTTGAATTCCAGGCGCTGGCAGCGGCTGCGGATGGTCGCCGGCAGGCGCGCCGGCTGCGCGCTGATCAACCACAGGTAGCGCCCCGGCGAGGGTTCTTCCAGCGTCTTGAGCAAGGCGTTGCAGGCAGCGCGATTGATCGCATCGGCCGGGTCGACGATCACGATCTGGGCGATGCCGTACTGCGGGGTCAGCGAGAGCTTTTGCGAAATCTCGCGTACCTGCTCGATCACGATCTCGGTGCGCAGCTTGTCGCCGGTGCGGTTGGGAATGAACGAGATCAGCTGCAGGTCCGGGTGGGTTCCGGCGGCGATCAGCTGCCGGCTGCGCTGCGCCAGCGCCGGGTCCGGCGAACTGGCCAGCACATGCTCGGCCAGCGCCAGCGCCACCGCACGCTTGCCCAGACCATCCGGCCCGCAGATCAGCAGGCCGTGCCCGAGCCGGCCGGCGTCCAGTGCCGCCAGCGTCTGGTCGTAGGCGCGCTGCTGCCAGGGTGAAAACGCAGTGGTCATGGAGTGGACTCCGGTTGCGGCAGGCGACGGCGCTGCAGGTAACGCGCCACCGCGGCATTATGTTCGGCCAGGGTGGCCGAGAACGCATGCGCGCCGGTGCCATCGCCGACCGCCACGAAGTACAGGGCGTTCCCCGGCGCCGGACGCACCGCCGCCAGCAAGGCCTCACGGCCGGGCATGGCGATCGGCGTCGGGGTCAGGCCGGTACGCGTGTAGGTGTTGTACGGCGTATCGGTGGTCAGGTCGCGGCGGCGGATATTGCCGTCGTAACTGCTGCCGATGCCGTAGATCACGGTGGGGTCGGTCTGCAGCTTCATGCCCAGCTGCAGGCGGCGCAGGAACACGCCGGCAATCAACGGGCGCTCCGAGCCCAGCGCGGTTTCCTTTTCGATGATCGAGGCCAGGATCAAGGCCTGTTCCGGCGAGCCGAGCGGCAGATCCGGCGCACGCTGCTCCCAGGCCTGCGCCAGCGCCTTGTCCATGGCCAGGTGGGCACGCTTGAGCACGTCCAGATCGCTGTCGCCGCGCTGGTAGAGATAGGTTTCCGGCAGGAAGCGCCCTTCCGGGTGCTGGTTGGCGAACCCCAGCCGCGCCATCAACGCCGCATCGTCCAGCGCAGCGATGGATTGCTGCAGCGGCGTGGCGGTGGCGATCGCGGCGCGCAGCTGGCGGAAGTTCCAGCCTTCCACGATGGTGAAGCGGTACTGGATCACCCGGCCCTGGCGCATGCGTTCGAGCAGCTCGCGCGGCGACAGGGCCGGCGCCAGCGCGTATTCGCCCACCTTGAGCTTGCCGGCCGCATCGACCTGGCGCGCGAGCAACTGCCATTCCAGATCGGTGCCCTGCGCCACGCCGGCGGCGCGCAACTTGCGCAACGTGGCCTTGAGCGAATCGCCGGGCGCGATCACCACACTGGGCGCGCTCGCGCTCACCGGTGTGTCGGCAAAGTGCAGGTAATGCCGCCACGCCACCAGCCCCGCAATCGCCAGCAGCGCCACGAGCAACAGGGCCGTGCCCAGCACAGCCAGACATCCACGTTTGCCAGTCACCGCCACACGCACCTCGTCATTGCCCCAGCGCCGCGCAGGATACCGCGCGCCGGTGATGTCCCGTTGAAGCGCTCATGCCTGGTCGAAGGCGCGCAGCACGCCGCGCGCCTTGGCGCGGGTCTCGTCCAGTTCGCGCTGCGGGTCCGAATCCACCACGATCCCGGCGCCGGTGCGGAAATGCACCTGCTCCCCGGCCACCTCGGCGGTGCGGATCAGGATATTCAGATCCATGTCGCCGTCGCGATTGAGCCAGCCGAATGCGCCGGTGTAGGCGCCCCGCGCGGTGCGTTCGAGCTCGGCGATGATCTGCATGCAGCGCACCTTCGGGCAACCGGTGATGGTGCCGCCGGGAAACACCGCGGCGATCGCCTCGCCCGGAGTGACGTCGGCGCGCAGACGGCCGCGTACATTGCTGACGATGTGGTGCACGTGCGCGTAGCTTTCCACGCCCATCAGCTCGTCCACCTCCACCGTGCCGGGCGCGCAGATGCGTCCCAGGTCGTTGCGCTCCAGGTCGATCAGCATGACGTGCTCGGCGCGCTCCTTCGGATGGCCGACCAGCTCGCGGATGCGCGCGGCATCGTCGTCGCCAACAAAGCGGGCGCGCGTGCCGGCGATCGGGCGCGTCTGCACCACATCGCCCTGCACCGACACCAGCCGCTCCGGCGAGGAACTCACCACCGCGCGTCCTGCCGCGACGAACAGGCCGGCAAACGGGGCGGGATTGGCCGCGCGCAGGCGCGCATGCAACGCCGCCGGATCGACCGCCGCGGCGAACCTCGCATGCCAGGCGCGCGAGATATTGGCCTGGAACACATCGCCGGCGCGCAGATAATCGAGCACGCGCTCCACTGCAGCGGTGAAGCGCTCCGGCGCGTCCTCATCGACAGCCAGCGGCCCGACCCAGCCGGGCAATGGTGGCAATGCGGCGCAGGCGGCGATGTCCTCGACGATGCGGGTCAGCAGATCCTCGCGGCCCGGCTCGGCCAGCGCGATGCAGCGGCCTTGTACCCGGTCGCGCAGCACCGCGGCAGGCGCACGCAAGGCCAGTGCGCTCGGCAGGCCATCGCTGCGCGTGGGCAACTGCAGAATCGGTTCGACCTGCGCGGCCAGTTCGTAGTCCAGCAATACCGCCCAGCCGCCGCGAAACGGCCAGGGGCTGGTCGCATCGTGCGGCACGCGCTCGGCCTGCCAGGCCGCATCCAATGCCTGCAGAAAGCCGCCGTCCAGCACGCGTCCATCGCCGTCGCGCGTGCGCCCATCGGCATCCAGCCGCAGGCGTGCGCCGTCTGCAAGCAGCAGCACATCCCAGCGACCGTGCGCGGTGCCGGAGGCGGTGGATTCGAGCAGTGCCGGATACCGCTGCGGCGCCAGCCGATGCAGCGCCAGCAGGTCGATGTCGGCGTGCAGGGGTCTGGTGAGCGTCATCGGCCGGTTGGGCGTGGGGTGCTAAGAGGCGCCGCCCTGCGAGAGAGGCAGGGCACACATGAAGAGAAGGATCAGCTCGCGGAGCGACGTTCGGCCGCGTACACGCGCCCTGCCCGACCGCCGTAACCTGCGTGCGGCGTGTACCGCGAAGCATTGTTCGCGGTACACCAACGCCGGGACGTCAGACGCGCTTGAACACCAGCGTGCCGTTGGTGCCGCCAAAGCCGAAGCCGTTGGACATCACCGCATCCACCTGCACCTCGCGCGCCACGTTCGGCACGTAATCCAGGTCGCAGCCTTCGCTGGGCTCTTCCAGATTGATGGTCGGCGGAATGATGCCGGTATGCAGCGCCATCACCGAGAAGATCGCTTCCACGCCGCCGGCCGCGCCGAGCAGGTGGCCGGTCATCGACTTGGTCGAGCTGACCATGGTCTTGTAGGCGTGGTCGCCCAGCGCGCGCTTCATCGCCAGGGTTTCGGCCAGATCGCCCAGCGGCGTGGAGGTGCCGTGCGCGTTGAGGTAGCCGATCTGCTCGGGATTGAGCTTGGCATCGCGCATCGCCGCGGCCATGCTGCGCGCCGCACCCTCACCGTCTTCGCTGGGTGCAGTCATGTGGAAGGCGTCGGAGCTGGCGCCAAAGCCGACCAGTTCTGCATAGATGCGTGCGCCACGCGCCTTGGCGTGTTCGTACTCTTCCAGCACCAGCACGCCGGCACCGTCGCCCAGCACGAAGCCATCGCGCTGCTTGTCCCACGGACGCGAGGCGCCGGTCGGGTCGTCGTTGCGGGTGGACATGGCCTTCATCGCGCAGAAGCCGCCCACCGAACTCGGCGAGGAGCCGCGCTCGGCGCCGCCGGCCAGCATCACATCGGCGTCGCCATGCTGGATCATGCGCATCGCGGTGCCGATCGAATGGTTGGAGGTGGCGCAGGCCGATACGGCCGAGAAGGTCGGGCCTTTCAGGCCCTTGATCAGGCTGACCTGGCCCGGCAGCATGTTGATGATGGTGCTGGGCACATAGAACGGCGATATCTTTCGCGCGCCGCCCTCATGGAATTTGATGGTCTGCTCTTCGATACCGAGCAGCCCGCCGATGCCGGAGCCGAGAATGGCGCCAACGCGTTCGGCATTGCTTTCGTCGATTTCCAGGCCGGAGTCGTCCAGCGCCATGAACGAGGCACCGACACCGTAATGGATGAACGAATCCATCTTCTTGACGTCCTTGGCGGACACAAAAAGCGTGGGGTCGAAATTCTTGATCTCGCCGGCGATCTTGGTGGTGAACTGCGAGGCATCGATCTGCGTGATCGGGCCGATGCCTGAGCGCCCGTGGATGATTCCATCCCAGCTGGTGGCCAGATCATTGCCCAGCGGCGACACCATGCCCATGCCGGTAACGACAACACGACGACTCATTGCAGATCTCCTCACCACGGAACGGACGGTGCTTGCAGTTTGCGGATGACGCTTGAAAAACACAGGGCCGCATCAGCGGCCCCATGGAATGTCTGACGCAGCAGCGGCTTGACGCACGCCACCGCGGTCAGGAACAACGCATCAGCTCTTGACGTGAGCCTTGACGTAGTCGATCGCCTGCTGGACCGAGGTGATCTTCTCAGCCTCTTCGTCCGGGATCTCGCACTCGAACTCTTCTTCCAGCGCCATCACCAGCTCGACGGTGTCCAGCGAGTCGGCACCCAGGTCATCGACGAACGATGCGCTGGTGGTGACTTCCTCTTCCTTGACGCCGAGTTGTTCGACGACGATTTTCTTGACGCGTTCTTCGATGGTGCTCATTGGGGATATCGCTCCAGATGGAGTAGTGGTGGTACGAAAAAAACGCCATCGGGCTGCGATGGCCGCGTTGGATAGTGTAGTGGAAGCGACCGAGCCTTGCATTGCATCACAAGTCCCGGCCGATCAGCCACTTAGCGCCTCCCGGCGCCGCACGCTCACGGCATGTACATGCCGCCGTTGACGTGCAGGGTCTCACCGGTGATGTAACCGGCGCTCGGGCCGGCCAGGAATGCCACCGCGTTGGCGATGTCTTCCGGCGCGCCCAGATGCCCGAGCGCGATCTGCTGCAGCAGGGCGGCCTTGGCCTCCTCCGGCAGCGCCTTGGTCATGTCGGTATCGATGAAGCCGGGCGCCACCACATTCACGGTGACCCCGCGCGAGCCGATTTCCTTGGCCAGCGACTTGGAGAACGCGATGATGCCGGCCTTGGCCGCGGCGTAGTTGGTCTGGCCGGGGTTGCCGGTCACGCCCACCACCGAGGCGATGTTGACGATGCGGCCCTTGCGCGCCTTCATCATGCCGCGCATCACTGCCTTGGAGGTGCGGAACACGCTGGTCAGGTTGGTGTCGATGATCGCCTGCCAGTCGTCGTCCTTCATCCGCATCAACAGGTTGTCGCGGGTGATGCCGGCGTTGTTGACCAGGATCGAGATCGCGCCGAACTCCTTGCCGATCGCATCGATCAGGCCATCGACCGCCGCAGCGTCGGTGACGTTGAGCTCGCGGCCGTGGCCGCCCTGGGCAGCCAGGCGCGCGCCGATCGCCGCAGCGCCGGAGGCCGAGGTCGCGGTGCCGATCACGGTGGCGCCCTGGGCGGCCAGCGTATCGGCGATGGCCGCGCCGATGCCGCGACTGGCACCGGTGACGAGGGCGATCTCGCCCTGCAGAGGCTTGCTCATGAATGCTGTTCCTCGAGTGGGGAGCTCGCGACCGCAGCCGCGAACGGTGAGGGCTGCCGGCAGCGCCGGCAGGTGCGTCGAATCAGTGCGTCCACGCCTCGAGCGCGCCGGCGTAATCGGCAGGCGTGGCCAGCGGACGGGCGTCCAGGCTCTTGTCGATGCGCTTGATCAGCCCGCTCAGCACCTTGCCGGGGCCGCATTCGGCGATCCGGGTGATGCCCTGGGCGGCCAGCGCCTGCACGCAGCCGGTCCACTGCACCGGCAGGTACAGCTGCTCGGCCAGCGCCTGGCGGATCGCATCGCTGCCGGTGTGCACGCGCGCATCGACGTTCTGCACCACCGGAGTCTGCGGCGCGTGCCAGCTCAGTCCGGCCATCGCTTCGGCGAGCTGGTTGGCGGCATCGCGCATCAACGGGGTATGCGAGGGCACGCTCACCGCCAGCTTGACCGCCTTGCGCACGCCGCGCTCGGCCAGCAGGGCCAGCGCGCGATCCACCGCCGCCGCATCGCCGCCGATCACGATCTGACCGGGCGAGTTGAAATTGGCCGGCACCACCACCTGGCTGCCGGCCGCCTCGGCACAGACCTCCAGCACCAGCGCATCCTCGGCGCCCAGCACCGCCGCCATCGCACCGACACCGGCCGGCGCGGCGGCCTGCATGAACTGGCCGCGCAGCCGCACCAGGTGCGCGCCGTCGTGCAGCGACAGGGCGCCGGCCGCGACCAGCGCGGTGTATTCGCCCAGGCTGTGCCCGGCCAGGACCGCCGGGCGCTGCCCGCGCTGCGCATTCCACAGCCGCCACACCGCCACGCCGGCGGCCAGCAAGGCCGGCTGGGTGTACTCGGTGCGGTTGAGCATCTCTTCCGGGCCGCCCTGGGACAGCGCCCACAGGTCGACGCCGGCGCCTTCGGAGGCTTCGGCGAAGGTTTCGCGGATCTGCGGATGCAGCTCGGACAGTTCGGCCAGCATGCCCAGGGACTGCGAGCCCTGGCCGGGGAACACGAAGGCGAGAGTGGATTCGGTCACGCGTTGCTGCCTACAAAAATCGAGCCGGGATGATACGTGCGAAATCGCCCCGGCGTCTGTACTGCCGCGTATGCAAGGCCCGTCCGGCGCGACCGCCGGCACACTTACAGCAAGGCGTTGAGCAGGTCCATTTCGCCATCGGCGAGCCAGTCCACGCACATCACCAGTACCAGCACCACGGCCAGGGAGGTCGCCGCGTGGATGGCCAGGATGGCGCGCGCCAGCGCCCTGGCCGAGCGCCCCAGGCGACCGGTGAGCTGCGCAAACCGCTGCAGGCGCCCGGTCACCACGTGCGCATGCGCCGCCACCGCCGGGCCGGCCGCATCGAAGGCGCCCGTCATCAACCGCTGCAGCACCTCGCGGCGGCCGCGGTAATACTTGGCCACGCCGTAGCCGAACACCAGCCAGTCGCGCGCCTGGGCCTGGGCCAGGTCCATCACTTCCAGCGGATCTTCTTCGAAATCGATGAAGCCGACCGCCTGCCCGTCGAAGGTCATGTTGCGCGGAAGCGGCTGGCCGAAATACGCGCCATCGCGATGGGCAGCGGCAATGGCCGCCACCGCCAGCGCGATCAGGCGGTCGCGCTCGGGCGCGTCGGCCTCGCGCAGGCAGCTGGCAAAGGAACGGCCGTTGTCGCTGAGCACCAGGGCTGCCTGCCCGCAACCGACCACGCGCGGCACATTCACCGCCTGCGCCTGCAGTTCGCCGAGCCGGCGCGCTTCCAGATCGCGCGCGGCATCGCCGCCACGGTGCGGCGGTGGGCGCAAGGCGTCCAGGCCCCAGCGGCGGGCGACGAAGTTGAGTGCTCCGAGCGAGACCGCCCGGCTGTCGCGGCGGTACTGCTTCAGCCAGACGCGCTGTCCGGCGATGACGATGGGTTCTGCCATAACGGGTCCGTCCCTGACGCTGTCAGGCATCGCCGGCGGACGCGGCGCTGCCTGCGGAACTCAGTAGCGCAGCAGCGCCGAGCCCCAGGTAAATCCACCACCGAACGCTTCCAGCAGCAGCAATTGACCCCGCTGCACGCGGCCGGAGCGGACCGCTTCGTCCAGTGCCAGCGGCACCGAGGCCGAGGAGGTATTGCCGTGGCGATCCACGGTGACGACCACCTGCTCCATCGGCAGATCCAGCCGCTTGGCGGTGGCTTCGATGATGCGCAGGTTGGCCTGGTGCGGAATCAACCAGTCCAGGTCGTGTTTGTCGTAGCCATTGGCGGCCAGGGTCTCGTCGACCACCGAATCCAGCGCCTTGACCGCGTACTTGAACACGTCGTTGCCCTTCATCAGCAACGCGCCGCCGCCGTTCTTGCCTTCGCCGAAGCCCACCGACACGCCGACCGGATCCCACAGCAGCTCTTTCTTGCTGCCATCGGCATGCAGATGGGTGCTGAGGATGCCGGTGTCTTCGTCGGCCTTGAGCACGACCGCGCCAGCGCCATCGCCGAACAGCACGCAGGTGGTGCGGTCGGTCCAGTCGACGATGCGGGTCAGGGTTTCGGCGCCCACCACCAGCACGGTCTTGGCATCGCCGCTGCGCACGAACTTGTCGGCCACGCTGAGCGCATAGACAAAGCCCGAGCAGGCGGCGTTGACGTCCATCGCGCCACACCCGACATTGCCCAACCGCGCCTGCAACAGGCAGGCAGTGGACGGGAAGATCAGGTCCGGAGTGGTGGTGCCGACGACGATCAGATCGAGCTCGTCGGCGGTGACGCCGGCCGCTTCCATCGCCTTCAGCGAGGCGAAATACGCCAGGTCGCTGGTGGTCTGGTCGTCGGCGACGATGTGACGCTCACGGATACCAGTGCGCGAGAAGATCCATTCATCGCTGGTGTCGACGATCTTGGACATGTCGTCGTTGGTCAACACCTTTTCGGGCAAATAACTACCCGTGCCCGCGATCCTGGAATAGATCCGCTTGCTCATACTGTTCCCTGTTGCAAGAGCCGCGGTGGTCGGCGGCTCCGGAAGAAGCGAGGGTCACCCGGCAGCGTCGAACGCGCCGGGTGCCACGAATCAATCTTCTTGGACGGCCGACGACTTGGTCGCAATCACCTTCTTGCCACGGTAGTAACCGTCAGCGGTGATGTGGTGGCGCAGATGGATCTCGCCGCTGGTCGGATCGGTCGACAGCTGCTTGGCGGTCAGGGCATCGTGCGAACGACGCTGGCCGCGACGCGACGGGGTAACTCGGGATTTCTGCACAGCCATGGGATTGCTCCAACTTAAGTTCGATAACTTGTCTGTCGAGTCGAACAGGACGCTTCACGCCCGCGCCGACCTGTCTTTCCGCCCTTCACAGCGGCGGTTACTGTTTTTTGAACGCTGCCAGCGCCGCGAACGGACTGGCCTTGTCTTGCTCTTCCTGGGTCGGAACCCACTCGGCCTCGACGGCTTCGCTACCCGGCGCCATCGGCACCACCGGTATCGACAGGACCAGTTCGTCCTCGACCAGATCCGCGGCCCGCAGCATGCCATCTTCCGGCACCAGCAAGGCCTCGTACTCGGCCGGCAACGCAGCTTCGTCGGCTTCGTCACGGATCAAACCAAGACGCTGTCTGATTTGCACCGGATACAGAAAACGCTGCAGGCTGCGCTGGCAGGCCAGCGGAAGCTCGACATCGACACTGAGTTCGACATAGGCGACCTTCAACAGGTCGTCATGATCGAATTGGAGCGAATAGACACACTCGCCCTCGGTATCGACCAAGCTCCCTTGCAGGCGGGTCATCGCAGAGAGCGGGATGCGGCCATCGAAGCGCCTGCGCGCTACGACCATCCGCCAAGCATCCAGCATTTCGGGTACGTTCGCGGACATAAGCCGCAGAATGTTAAAGACCCGCCGACGCCCTGTCAAATACCCCTATTCACACGCCTCGCAAGGTGCCAACGCTGGCAGACTTCCCTGCCCGTCCTGTGCAGCGCCCCATGATGCCACGCCTGATTCTTGCCTCAACCTCTGTCTATCGACGCGAGCTGCTCGGCCGGCTGCGCCTGGAGTTCAGCACCGCCCGGCCGGAGGTCGACGAGCAGGCGCAGCCTGGGGAGCGCCCGGACGCGCTGGCAAGCCGGCTGGCTGCCGAAAAGGCAGCAGCGGTGGCTGCGCAGGCGCCCGACGCCTGGGTGATCGGTTCGGACCAGGTCGCCGACCTGGATGGCCTGGCCCTGGGCAAACCAGGCACGCTGGAGCGGGCGCATGCGCAGCTGACCGCGATGTCCGGCCGCGTGGTGCGCTTCCATACGGCTGTGAGCCTGGTCGGCCCTGGCCGCACTGCGCACGCGCTGGACCTGACCGAGGTGCAGCTGCGCCCGCTGATGCCCGCCGAAATCGACCGCTACCTGGCCGCCGAGCCAGCGCTGGATTGCGCCGGCAGCTTCAAGTGCGAGGGCTTCGGGATCAGCCTGTTCGACGCCATTCGCTCGCAGGACCCCACTGCCCTGGTCGGTCTGCCGCTGATCGCGCTGGCACGGCTGCTGCGCCAGGCGGGGTTCGAGATTCCGTAAGAATTGCCGTGCGACCAGGAGTGAAGGCCGCGCACGCACGGAAAAGATCGGGCACGAGCAAAACTCCCCGATCTCGAATCTCGAATCCCCAACCCCCAATCCCTGCACCCAGGCACGCAGCCCTAACCGGGCCGAGTCAACTCACAGAACTGATACGGATAATCAGCCTGCCCCACGCGCGAGGACAGCGTGCGGCAACGCGCAGGGTCCAGCGTCAGCCCGTACGCGGCCAGGCGCTGCTGCGCGGCCTCGCGCACCGCACGGTCGGCGGCGGCGATGTCCAGCGCCCTACCCTTGGCAATGTTGAGCACGCAGCGGCCCGGCTGCGATGCATCCAGTTCGGCACGCAGTCCGCGCGCGATCAACCAGCGTAGGCGCGTGCATTGCGGTTGCACGCTCCAGCCCAGTTGCTGCGCCCAGCGATTCATCCGGTCGATCCGCAGCTGCTGCTTGTCGCGCGCCGCGCCCAGCATGGCGTAGAGCTGCGGCCGCTCGGCAATCAGCGTGCGCACGCGCTGCCGGTACTGGTCGGTCTCGGCGATATTCGTCGCCACACCGATATAACGCGCCTGCCGCGGAAGCAGCGGCACCCGCCAGGATTGCGGCTCGTCGCCAACCAGCAACACCGTGGAGGCGGCAGGTTCGCCCATCGCCGGTTGCTGCACCTGGAAGCTGTCGCGCGCCCAGGCTTCATGCCCCCAATCCTTCCACCCGACCACCGCGACCAGGGCACATAGCCCGATCAACCAGGCCGCCTTGCGATCGGCGCGTGCAGCAAATGCGTGCCGGCTCACGATCCAGAGCACTAGCGGCGCAAGCAGCTCCAGCACCACCAGATAGCGATGAATGCTGAAAATGGCCTGCCACAGCGCGTACGCAACGCCGAAGAACACCAGCAGGACCACGGCCGAGCGATCCAGCCCGACCTGTCGCACGGGCCGACGCAGCAACCCGCGCCCTGCAGCGACCAGCGTCACCGCATACAGCACCGCCCAACCGGCCTGCACCAGACCGAGATCGCCGATGCGCTGCGGCTTGAAGGTAAACAGCAGCGGCCAGATCAACTGCTCGCCGAGATTGCGCGGCAACCACCGTACGTCGGCGATCGACACCGGCTGCGCCAGCGGCGATTTGAAGACTCCGTTGAACTGCGGAAACAGCGGATTGCCCAGGTGTTGCCAGACCTGCCAATACCAGGGCCCGGCCACCAGCACCGACACCAGCGCCGCAACGCCGGAAAGCACACCAAGGCCCAGCACGCGGGAGCGCAGGCGCCCGCCATCGCACAGGACCGCCGGCACCAGCGCCAACGCGTAGAGCGCATTGGTGAGCTTGAGCGAGACGGCCAGGCCGATCAGTGCGCCGGCGATGGCCCATCGATGCACCGCATGCGCGCCCTGCCGCGCCCGCGCCTGCGCCGACAACACCAGCGCCAGCGCCGCCAGCACCGGGATCGCGCTGGCGGTGTCGCCCATGGTGCCGCCGAGCTCGGACAGAAACACCGCGCTGCACATGCCGGCCACTGCAAGCAGCGGTGCCCCCTGCGCGCGCCACGTTTGCCCGGCCAATACGCGCCATGCCACTGCCGCCACCGGAACGAACACCAGCGCATGCAAGCCGCCCAGCAGCAGCCCGGCCACCGGCCCGGGAAGCTGCAGCATCAGCCAGGCATGCAGGACATCGAGCAATGGGCTGAAGTAACTCTGCATCTGCGCCGGCGCCAGATCCACGCCCAGCCGGTCGTGCGCCCAGGCATCGCCGATATAGAGGTGGTAGTTGCGCAGGTCCCAGTTGGCGTCCTGGCCAAGCCCAAGCGAGAGCAGCGCACCCAGCAGCACGACCGCCGTCACCGCCGCGGCGATCTGGCGTGGTGAATGAAAGCCGAAATGGCGATCGGCCCAGCCCAACAGCCGCTGTCGCCGGCCCACCGGCGTCGATGTCGCGATGGCTGCCATCAGCGGGCGGCTCCAGGTGCACGCGCAGCGACAACAGTGGCGACGCCCGGCTCGGCCAGATACGCCAGATGCTTGGCCTCGACGCGTCCGCGCGTGACCGTATCCAGGATCAGCCCGCACGCCAGCAACAGGAAACCCAGCAGCATCAGCGCCACGCACAGGATCGCCGTGGGAAACCGCGGCACCAGCCCGGTCTGGAAATAGGTTTCGAACAACGGAATCGCCAGCACGATCGACAACGTGGCGCTAAGCACAAAGCCGATGGAGAAGAACAACAACGGCCGCTCGGCCTTGAACAACTTGGCGATGGTGGTGAGGATGCGCCAGCCATCGCGCCAAGTATTCAATTTGCTTTGCGAGCCCTCCGGGCGCACACCGTAGGCGGTTTCGACCTCGGCCACCGGCATGCGCAACTGCAATGCGTGCACGGCCAGTTCGGTTTCGGTTTCGAATCCCTGCGCATGCGCAGCGAAGGATTTGACGTAGCGCCGCGAGAACACCCGATAGCCGGACAGCATGTCATCGAAACTGCGTCCGAACAGCAGCCCCGCGCACCGCGTCAGCAACACGTTGCCGACGCGATGACCGGGCCGATACGCAGCCTGCTGCTGATCGCGGCGCGCGCCGACCACCATGTCCAGGCCTTCGTCGATCAGCTTGCGCACCAGCGCCGGTGCGGCGGCCGCGTCGTAAGTGGCATCGCCATCGACCAGCACATAGATGTCCGCTTCCACATCGGCAAATCCACGCCGCACCACATTGCCCTTGCCCTGCAGCGCCACGCGGCACACCTGCGCGCCGGCCGCTGCGGCGATCGTCGCGGTGGCATCGCTGGAATTGTTGTCCAGCACATGGATCGCCGCGCCCGGCAAGGCAGCGGCAAACGCAGTGACCACCGAGGCGACCGTCGCCGCCTCGTTATGGCAGGGCACCAGCACGGCGATTCGGATCCCGGGCACAGGCACGGGAGGGACAACAGTCATGGCGTCGGTCATTGCGTGATCTAAGGTGCGGAAACGGTGATGGGCTGTTCCCACCAGTCCTCGACACTGCCGTCGTGGCCATGCAGGCGCAGTCCCAGCCAATGCGTGCCCGGCGGCAGCGCATGCGTGTCGAAGGTGGCGTTGAAACCGACGTTGGGGTGCTGCGGGTCGGTGGAGATCTTCCAGTACGGGCGCACATCCAGCGGCGTGCCGTACTCGGCCTGCGCGACCGGGCGCCCGTCCAGCAGCAGTTCCACCTGCGACAGCCCGACGCCGTCCTTGAATGCCCAGCCGCGCACCTGTACCTGCCCGGACACGCGCACGTCCGGCAGCGGCGTGTCGATCCAGGCCATCGCCGGGGCGATGCACGGCCCGGGCTGGCGTTGCGCCGGCAGCGCGAAAAGCAGGAAGCGCTGGTAGCCGTGATCGGTGGACACAACC
This sequence comes from Xanthomonas sp. LMG 8993, assembly GCF_009835065.2. Lineage (NCBI taxonomy): Bacteria > Pseudomonadati > Pseudomonadota > Gammaproteobacteria > Lysobacterales > Lysobacteraceae > Xanthomonas > Xanthomonas sp. LMG 8993. The sequence goes on from NZ_QVIF02000015.1 coordinate 27,916, forward strand.
GTGGGCGGCGGCAGCGGCCCGACCATCTCGCAGATGTCGTGATAGCGCTTCAACAGGTCGCGATAACGCTGATCGCTGGGCGAGAGCACCAGCAGCCGCGGCCCGGCGCGCGTGCCATCGCTGAGCAGCCCCCACTGCTGCAGCTGCGCACTGCGTCCGTGCTTGTCGTTCAACTCCGCGCGCAGCACTTCCACGTTGGCATCGTGCAGTTGAAAGCCCAGCTCGGCACCGACCTTGAAGTTTTCCGCCAGCACGCGCGTGCCCGGCGGCATCTGCGCGAGCCGGAGCTTGACCGCGCGCGCCAGGTCCTTCCACCCGGCAAAGTTGCGCGGATAGTATTTTTCGCCGGCCGCATGCGCGCGAATCGACGGCACCGACACGGCCAGGTAATAGCCGTACGCACCCAGGGTGCCGAGCAGCGCAATCGCCCAGGCCGCGCGACGCAGCGTATGCGGCCAACGCATCAGGATCACCGGCACCGCCACCAGCAAGGCCAGGTAGCCCGGCAGCGGCCAGTGGAAGCTGATCCGCTCGGCATCGCTGAAGAAGCCGAGCACGAAGATCGCCACGGTCGAAATCCCGCCCAGCAGGCCGAAATACCGCCACTGCGCACGCGAACCGCCACCGGCGCGCGTGCCGGCCAGGCCGACCTTGAGCATCGCCCAGGCCAGCAGCGGGGTCACCAGCACCGCCTGTATCAGCAAGAACCACAGCCCGGTGATCTGAAAGCGCCATGGATGCCGGTCGACCAGCTGGAAGCGCAGCCCGGCCTCGTCATGCTCGGTATTCCAGAACAGCAGCGGCAGCCAGCTCACCGCGCCCACCGTCAGCGCCATCCAGATGCGCGGGTCGCGCATGACCGCGCGCCCCTGCGGAATGCACAGCAGCGCGATGCAGCCCACCCCGATCACCCCGGCAAAGCGGTAATGACTGAGCGCGCCGATCACCAGGCCGATGGCGAGCTCGAGCGCACTGGTGGCATCGACCTCGCGCAGCAGCCGCGCGCCGGCATCCATGCACAGCACCGCCGCCAGCGCCATCGGCACATCCGGCACCGCCAGGATGCCGAGCGTGGCCGACAGCGGCATCAGCAGGGTCAGGCTGCCGGCCTGCCAGCCCAGCGTGGAGCCGAACCAGCGCGTGGCGATATGCGCGATCAACCAGGGAATCAGCGCGGCAATGGCCAGAAACGGCAGGCGCAGGGCCAGTAGATGATGCCCGCCCAGTTCCACGCCCAGCCGCGCCAGCCAGGCGGTCATGCCCGGCAGATCCGAATACGCGGCGGCCAGATGCTGGCCTTCCTGCCAGTAGAACGCCTCGTCGACGAACAGCGGCAGCCGCGCGGCGATCAACAGCTTGACGGCCGTCGCCAGTGTCCACAGGATCACGAAGGTGCGATGTGCGCGTTGGTCCCCTTGCATTGCCCTGTGCACTCTTCTTCCACCTACGGAATTGTGATGTCGACACCGCTGCGTTCCACGGAAATGCTAACCGATGCGCTGCGCCAATCGCTGCGGCGCGCACAGGACCAGGTCAATTCGCTGCTGCTGGGCAAGGCGCAGGAAGTGCGCCTGGCGTTCGTGGCACTGCTGTCCGGCGGCCATCTGCTGATCGAAGACCTGCCCGGCCTGGGCAAGACCACCCTCGCCCACGCGATGGCCTCCAGCCTGGGGCTGGGCTTCCAGCGCGTGCAGTTCACCTCCGACCTGCTGCCGGCAGACGTGCTGGGCGTATCGGTCTACGACGCCGCCTCGCGCCAGTTCCAGTTCCATCCCGGCCCGGTGTTCACCAACGTGCTGCTGGCCGACGAAATCAACCGCGCGCCGCCGCGTACGCAAAGCTCGCTGCTGGAGGCCATGGCCGAACAGCAGGTCACGCTCGACGGCGTCACCCATGCGTTGCCGGAGCCGTTCTTCGTGATCGCCACGCAGAACCCGGTCGACCTGTCCGGCACCTTTCCGCTGCCGGACTCGCAACTGGATCGCTTCCTGCTGCGGCTCAGCCTGGGCTATCCCAGCGCCGACGCCGAGCGCGCGTTGCTGTCGGGCGTGGATCGGCGCGAACTGATCGCCCAGGCCGCACCGCAGCTCAGCGACGCCGACGTGGTGGCGCTGCGCACGGTGGTGGGCCAGATCCATACCAGCGATGCGCTGATCGGCTATGTGCAGGCCTTGCTGCTGCGCAGCCGCCAGCACGCCGGAGTGCGCGTGGGGCTGTCGCCGCGTGCCGGCATCGCGCTGCTGCGCGCGGCCAAGGCCTACGCGCTGCTGCTCGGGCGCGAGCACGTGCTGCCGGAAGACGTGCAGGCGTTGTTCGTGGCGGTGGCCGGGCACCGGCTGGTGCCGGAGGCCGAATCCTCGTCCGGGCCGGCGCTGGCCAAGGCGCTGCTGCACAGCGTGCCGGTGGACTGACCCAGGTGCGTGCGCACGTGCGCGGCATCGGTCGCCGACTCAGCCTGCTGGCGCGTCCGCGGGGCGCGGAGGCCTTGCCGATCGTGCTGGATCGGCGGCGTATCTACGTGCTGCCGACGCGCTTCGGGCTGTTTGTCACCGCCTTGCTGCTGGCGATGCTGCTGGGCGCCTTGAACTACAACAACAACCCGGCCCTGCTGCTGGCGCTGCTGCTGGCCACCGCCGGGATTGCCAGCAGCATCATGGCGCACCTGCAGTTGTCGGCACTGCGCGTCGAGGCGGTGTCGGCCGAACCGGTGGTTGCCGGCGAACCGTTGCGCATGCGGGTGTCGCTGGCACGTCGCGATAGCCGCGCACGGCGTGGGCTGCGCCTGGATCACCTGGATAGCAGCGGCTTCTGTGCGTTGCTCGAGCACGACATGGCCGAGGTCGACCTGCCGGTGCCCACCGAGCGGCGCGGCTGGCAGGACATCGAACGCATCCGCCTGTCCAGCACCCAGCCACTGGGGTTGGTGCGCGCCTGGTCGTGGGTCTGGCCGGAGACACCGCTGCTGGCCTATCCCAGGCCCGAGGAACAAGGGCCGGCATTGCCCGAGGGCGCCGGTTCGCCCAACCAGACCCGCCTGCACCCGCAAGGCGAGGAGCTGCACCAACTGCGCCCGTATCGCGCCGGCGATGCGCCACGCACGATTTCCTGGAAGCACTCGGCACGCCGCGACAGCCTGCTGGTGCGCGAATACGAGCAGCCGCTGGGCATCGAAGTCACGCTGGACTGGCGCACGCTCAACGCGTTGCCGTACGAGCGCCGCATCGCGCGGCTTGCCCGCTGGGTCAACCTGGCCGAGCGCGACGGGCGGCGCTACCGCTTGCTATTGCCGGGCCAACCGCCGCTGGGGCCTGCACAAGGTCCGGCCCACCATCACCTGTGTCTGCGCGCCCTGGCCCTGCTTCCCCATGACTGAGCCGTCCGTCCCGATCACCCAGGCCAGTCGCGCCTGGGTGCTGGTCACCAGCTGGCTGGCGCTGGCGCCGTTGCTGTTGCAGCTGCCCGGCCTGCTCGCCGGCACCATTGCCGTGGCCGCCGTGCTGGTCGGGGTGCTGAGCTGGCGCGGCACCGTGATGGCACCGGTGCGGCTGTTGCTGGTGGTGGCAATGCTGGGCGCGGTGTATTGGCAGATCGGCATGCGCTTCGGCCGCGACACCGGCTGCGCGGTGCTGGCCGCGATGCTGGCGATCAAGGCCTCCGAGCTGCGCACCTTGCGCGATGCGCGCAGCCTGCTCGGCTTTGCGTTGTTCGCCCCGTTCGCGGCGTTTCTGCTCGACCAGGGGCCGGCGACGATGGGGCTGGCGCTGCTGGCGGTGGTGAGCGCGCTGCTGAGCATGCAGCGGCTGGCCGACGAGGAACACCGCACCGCCACGCCTGCGCTGCGGATGCAGTTGCGCGGCATCGGCAAGCTGGTCGCCATCGGCGTGCCGCTGGCCCTGGCCACGTTCTGGCTGCTGCCGCGCCTGAGCTCGCCGCTGTGGGGCGTGCCCGAGCGCGCGCTGTCGCGGCCCGGCCTGTCGGACAACATGTCGCCGGGCGAATGGATCGACCTGATGGCCGACGACAGCCCGGCGCTGCGCGTGCAGTTCACCGGCAACGCGCCACCACCGCAACAACGCTACTGGCGCGGGCCGGTGATGTGGGACTTCGATGGCCGGACCTGGCAGCGCGCGCGCTGGACCGGCCGCGGCCAACCCGCCTCGGTCACCGCCGGGCCTCAGCGCTATCGCTATCGCCTGGACTACGAGCCCACCGATCGTCGCCAGCTGGTGTCGTTGGACCTGCCCACGCAGGCGGTGGCCAATGCCGAGCTGTCACCCGACTACGAACTGTTCGCGCAGCGGCCATTGAGTGCGTTGACCCGCTGGGAGCTGCAATCGGCGCCACCGGCACGCTTCGACACCGACCTGCCCGACCAGTTGCGCAAGCGCGCCCTCGCCCTGCCGCCGGGCTTCAATCCACGCACGCTCGCGCTGGCACGGCAATGGCGCGCGGAAGCCGGCAGCAACGACGATGCCGTGGTGCAGCGCGCGCTGCAGTGGATCACCCGCGACTTCGCCTACACCCTGGATACCCCACTGCTCGGCCGCAACAGCGTCGACGAATTCCTGTTCCAGCAGAAGGCCGGGTTCTGCGAGCACTTCAGCTCTTCGTTCGTGGTGCTGATGCGCGCGGCCGGCATCCCGGCGCGCGTGGTCACCGGGTATGCCGGCGGCACCTACAACGGCTTCGGCAATTACTGGGTGGTGCGGCGCATGGATGCGCATGCCTGGACCGAAGTCTGGCTGGCCGGGCGCGGCTGGGTGCGGGTGGACCCCACCGCCGCAGTGGCGCCGGAACGCATCTACGACACGCTGGAAGACCGCGTGCAGGTCGGCGCGGGCGACAATTTCGCCCAGCTCGGCATGTGGGCCAGCCTGGGCCAGGTCAGCGACCTGCTGCGCCGCGGCTGGAACGATCTGGTGCTGTCCTTCGACGCCGACCGCCAGCAACGGCTGCTGCAACCCTTCGGCATCGATCGCCTGGACAGCTCGCAGCTGGCCGCCGTCTTCGGCGTGTTTGCGGTCAGCGCGCTGGCGTGGATGGGTTGGCTGCTGGCGCGCGGCGAGCGTGAACGCGACCCGCTGCTGCGCGCCTGGCATCGCCTGGGCCGCCGCTACGACAAGCTCGGCCTGGCCCGCGAACCGCACGAACCGGCCATCGCCTGGGCGCAACGTGTCGCCCGTTCACACCCGAATCCGGCATTGTTGGCACTCAGCCAACGTTTCGCTGCCGCGCGCTACGCTGGCGCTGATTCGGACAGCGCCTCACTCCTCAAAGATCTGCAGCAGCATCGCCCGCGAACCGGAGCTTCCTCATGAGTACCCGCTTTCTTCTTCCCATTGTCGCCGCGCTCGGGCTCGCCGCCTGCGCCACCGCGCCCAAGCCGCTGCAGGGTCAGTTCCCTACGGTCAGTCCGAGCGATTCCACCGCCAGCGCCCAGGTCGGCACGTCGGTGCGCTGGGGCGGCAAGATCATCCAGACCAAGCCCGGGCAGGGCCAGACCTGCTTCGAGCTGATCTCGCGTCCGCTCAATGCCAGTGGCCGTCCGGACCGCAACGCCGTGGACGCCAGCGATGGCCGCTTCCTGGCTTGCCGCTCGGGCTTCTACGACCCGGCCGTGTTCGAGCCCGGCCGCGAAGTGACCTTCATCGGCAAGATCGAAGGCTACGAAACCACCAAGATCGGCGAGTACGACTACAAGCTGCCAAAGGTGAATGCCGACGTGGTCTACCTGTGGCCGGTCGTGCGCGAGGTGGATGTGGTGCCGGCCTACCCGTACGGCCCGTGGGGCGACCCGTGGGGCCCGCGCTGGGGCGGCGGCTGGGGCTGGGGCCGCGGCTGGTGGTAATCGACCGCTGAGTCAGTGACACGCAAAAACGCCGCTCGCAGGGAGCGGCGTTTTTGTTTATGCGATACGGCTGCTCGAACAGGCGCTGATGCGCTCGATCGTGTAACCAGGTCAGGGCGTGCCGAACCGTCCCAGCGGCGCGCCGGCCAGCAGATGCAGATGGATGTGGAACACCGTCTGGCCGGCATGCTCGCGGCAGTTCATCACGATGCGATAGCCGTCCTGCGCCAGCCCCTGCTCGCGTGCATACGACGCTGCAGCGAGTGCGAGCCTGCCCACCAACAGCGCCTGCTCCGGCGGCACATCGTCCAGCGTGGGAATCGCATGCTGCTTGGGAATGAACAGCACATGCACCGGCGCCTGCGGTGCAATGTCCTGAAAGCCCAGCACCTCGTCGTCTTCATAGACGATGTTGGCCGGGATTTCGCGACGAATGATCTTGCCGAAGATGGTGTCGGTCATGGATGGGGATTGGGGATCGGTCATTAGGGATTGGCAAGAGCTTACCGCGCATGCCTCCGCTTTTCGCTTCTACGAATCCCCAATCCCAACTCCCCAATCCCCGCCCTCAAAGCACCTCACCCCGGGTGCCAAAGGCATGCGACAAGGTGCCGCGATCGACGTATTCCAGCTCGCCGCCCAACGGCATGCCCTGCGCGAGCCGGCTCGGGCGCACCGCATGCTGGCGGGCAAGCTGGGCCAGGTAATGCGCGGTTGCCTCGCCTTCCACGGTGGCATTGGTGGCGATGATCATTTCGGTGACCTCGCCGGTGGCCAGACGCTCGCCGAGCCGGTCCAGGCCCAGCTCGCGCGGGCCGATGCCGTCCAGCGGCGACAGCCGGCCCTGCAGGATGAAGTACAGCCCGCGGTAGCCGGTGGCGTGTTCGATCGCCAAACGATCGGCCGGCGATTCCACCACGCACAGCTGCTGCCGGTCGCGGCTACTGCTGGCACAGATCGCGCAGATCTCCGCCTCGGTGAAGTCGCGGCATTGCACGCAATGGCCAACCTTTTCCACCGCATTGGCCAGCGCCGCAGCCAGGCGGCGGCCCCCCTCGCGCTCGCGTTCGAGCACGTGGTAGGCCATGCGCTGGGCCGATTTCTGGCCCACACCCGGCAATACCCGGAAGGCCTCGATCAGTTGTTCGAGAAGAGAGGACATTGGGTGGCCGGGATTGGGAATTGGAGATTTGGGATTCGCAAATGCAGAAGCGGATCTCGCTTCCAGCCAATCCCCAATCCCGACTCCCGAATCCCCTCGCTCAGAACGGCAACTTCATGCCCGGCGGCAGCTGCATGCCGGCAGTGGCCGAGCCCATGCGGTCCTTGGATTCGGCGTCGATCTTGTTGGAGGCGTCGTTGAAGGCGGCGGCGATCAGGTCCTCGGCCATTTCCTGGTCGGAGAGGATGCTCGGGTCGATGCGGACCTTGCGGCACTCCTTGGCGCCGGTCAGCGTCACGCTGACCATGCCGCCGCCGGCGGTGCCGGTGACTTCCAGCTTGGCCAGTTCTTCCTGGGCGCGCTGCAGGTTTTCCTGCATCTTCTGCGCCTGCTGCATCAATTGGGCAATGTTCCCACGCATGTGTCGTTACTCGTCGTAAGGGCGGATGGAATCGGGGACGACCCGCGCGCCTTGCTGCTGAATCAGCTGCTGCACGTTCGGGTCGTTCATGAACGCTGTTTCGGCCGCGCTCTGGCGCTCGCCTTTCTGGCGGCTGGCCCGCTCGTGCAGGGTCTCGACATCGGCGTTGCCGGTCTCGATGACGATGCGCGGCGTATTTCCCAACTCGGGCGCGAGTGCCTGCGCAAGGTTGGCGATGGAACGCTCGGAATTGAGATATTCGAAGCCCGGTGCCAGCGCCAGGCGCAACACGCCGTCGCGATGGCCGATGAAGGCCGCATTGGCGGCGAGCTGTCGCGAGGGGCCGTTCAAGCCGCTGCGGGTGACCAGATCCAGCCATTGCTCGGCGTCGGCGATATGGCCGTTGTCGAGCAGGGGCGATGGATCGGTTGTCTGTGCCGGTGCCGGTACCGATACGGAGGGTGCGGCAACCGATGGCATCGACATCATCGCCGCTGCAGGTGCAGGTACCTCAGCCGCTACGGCAACTGCCACCGCAGCTTCGGGCGCGACCGCAGCCGGCTGCGTCGCAGCGGCTGCTGCGGGTGGCGCCATTGCCGCTTCCGGCGCCAGCACGGGCGTCGCCGCAGCGACGGGGGCAGCGTTGGCGCGCACCGGCGCATCGTCCATTGCCCAGGGCGGCGTGTCGTCGCTGCGCGTGGGAGCTGTCGATGGGCGGCTATCGGTCGATGCTTGCGCAGCGGGCAGCACCACGACAGGCGCGGGCGCAGCAGCGACCGGCGCCGGCGCGGCGACCGCAGCCACGGCAGCAGGCGCGGCCTCCAGGTCGGCCGGTTTCGCCACCGCTGCGGGTGCTGGTGCGGCTGCCACCGGCGCGGCGGCCTGCACGCCAGTTGCCGCAGAACGCGCATGACCGCCGGCGCTGGCACCACGTCCATCGTCGCTGCCGCCAGCCGGCACTGCCGCCGCTGGGCGGAAGGCCAGCATGCGCAGCACCGCCATCTCGAAACCGGCGCGCGGACTCGGCGCCAGATACAGATCGCGACGGCCATTGAGCGCCATCTGGTACCACAGCTGCACCACTTCCGGCCGCAGCTGCGCGGCATAGGCGGTCGGGTCGATGCCATCGCCGACGAATGCCACCGACGGCACCAACTGCTGCACCTGGATGCGGTGCAAGGCCTCGGCCAGCGCCTCCAGCACGCCGCTCCAGTCGGGCGAGAACTCGGCCAGCGCGGCGACCACCTGCATCAGGCGCGCGCCATCGCCGTCGGCCAGCGACTGCAGCATCGCGCCGACCTGGGTGCGATCGACCGTGCCGAGCATGGTGCGCACCACGTCCTCGCGCAGCGCGCCGCCGGCATAGGCAATGGCCTGGTCGAGCAGCGACAGACCGTCGCGCAGCGAGCCGTCGGCGGCCTTGGACAGCTGCACGATCGCCGATGGATCCGATTCGATCTGCTCGGCGGCCAGGATCCGGGTCATCTGGCCCTGGATCTGGTCCTCGTCCAGCCGCTTGAGATTGAACTGCAGGCAGCGCGACAGCACGGTCACCGGCAGCTTCTGCGGGTCGGTGGTGGCCAGCAGGAACTTCACGTGCTCGGGCGGCTCTTCCAGCGTCTTCAGCAGCGCATTGAACGCGGCCTTGGAGAGCATGTGCACTTCGTCGATCAGATAGACCTTGAACTTGCCGCGCGAGGGCATGTACTGGGCGTTCTCGATCACCTCGCGCACATCGTCCACGCCGGTGTTGGACGCGGCGTCGATTTCCAGCAGGTCGATGTAGCGGCCGGCGTCGATATCCAGGCAGGCCGGGCACTGGCCGCACGGATCGGCACTGGTGCCGGTCTCGCAGTTCAGCGATTTGGCGAAAATGCGCGCAATCGTGGTCTTGCCCACGCCGCGGGTGCCGGTGAACAGAAATGCGTGGTGCACACGCCCACTGTCGAGCGCGTTACTGAGCGCGCGGACCACGTGTTCCTGGCCTACGAGTTCGGCAAAACGCTTCGGGCGCCACTTGCGGGCGAGAACAAGATAAGACATCGGGCAACCAGCTTCCTCTGAACCGATATTGTGCCACGGCACGTCAAGTGGATCGTTCAGCGGCCGTGGCGCCCCGGCGTCGCCACCCACCGGAGGACTGCCGGACAACGTCGGTGGCCGGCCAGACGCCTGCGCTGGCACCGTCACGCCCGACCGGCAGATCCTTTACCTTGTTAATGGCGCCCGCGGCGGCTAGAATCCCGCTCCTGCCGACGACCCGGTCGCACGGCAGGTACGGAGAGGTGTCCGAGTGGTTGAAGGAGCACGCCTGGAAAGTGTGTAAGCGTCTAAACCGCGCTTCGGGGGTTCGAATCCCCCTCTCTCCGCCAGTTTCATGATCCAGCAACACGATTGCATGGATCCAGGGTCACGCCAGTGACCCACGTCTTATGGTGGCCCCGTCGGTCCCTCGCGACGCTAGATCGAAAATCCCGCCAGGGCCGGAAGGCAGCAACGGTATCGATTGATGCGGGCGCCGAGGTCAACCGGCGGGGACACCACCCCAACCCAGACTGATGGCGCATCGACAGATGCCGCACGCACTCGGCGCGTAATGCAGACGGTGTGCAGCCGCCACTGCGACGCGGCACTTTGCGGCCATGCTCAAAGCTGGCCAGTGATTTGCAGCGCCGTGGCGACGGCTCGGAAATACGCGCAGCGTCAGGCGCTTTCCGGCGCGCTCAACCGGCGGAACACCAACCTGATCTCTTGATGTTCCCGCAGCGCGTGGCCTGCGAGCGCACTACTGCGTCTGCGATTCCGGATGCAGCCAGCCGGCATCGCCTTCCAGGTAATGTTCGTGCTTCCAGATCGGCACGCGCGCCTTGACCTCGTCGATGATGAAGCGGCAGGCATCGAATGCGGCGCCGCGATGCGCCGCGCTGACGCCGACCCATACCGCCATGTCGCCGATGCTCAGCTCGCCCACGCGGTGCACGCAGTAGGCGTTGACGATGGCAAACCGACCCATTGCCTCGTCGAGGACGCGCTGGCCTTCGGCCTGCGCCAGTGCGGCGTAGGCCTCATAGCGCAGCCCGGCCACGCTGCGGCCCTCATTGTGATTGCGTACCCAGCCTTCGAAACTGGCGAATGCGCCGGCATGCGGGTGTTCCAGCGTAGCGCGCAAGCTGTCGACCGGCAAAGGCACCTCGGAAAGCGCAAAGAGGGCGGAAGTCTGCTCGCTCATGCTCAACCTCCCGACACCGGCGGAATAAACACGATTTCACTGCCATCGCGCACGCCGTCCTCCCAGCGCGCGAACGCGCCATCCACCGCCACGCGCAGCTGCGCCGGTGTCCAGCGCAGGCCATGGCGCGTATCGAGTTCGGCATAGAGCGCGCGCAGGTCCTGCGCCTGCGATTGCACCTGCTCGCTGGCAATGCCCGCTGCCTCACGCAGGCTGGCGAAATACAGCACTGTCACTGTCTTGCTCATTGGCTTGCTCCGATATCGCGCTTGCCACCGCGCTTGGACACCAGCCTGGTCGGGCCGATGCTCATGCTGTGCGACAACGCCTTGCACATGTCGTAGACCGTCAGGGCCGCCACGCTGGCGCCGGTGAGCGCTTCCATTTCCACACCGGTGCGATGCACGCAGCGCACCGTGCAACGGATGTCCAGCAGCTGCTCGCCCGCCCAGTCGATCTCGAACCGACACGCGTCGATCGGCAACGGATGGCAGAAGGGAATCAACTCGTGCGTGCGTTTGACCGCCATGGTGCCGGCGATCACAGCGGTCTCCACGATGCCGCCCTTGGCGCTGCGCAAGCCGTTGGCGCGCAACTGCGCGGCGACGGCGGCCGGAAAACGCACCCGGCTTTGCGCGGTGGCGCTGCGCGCGGTGACCGCCTTGTCCGAGACATCCACCATCGTGGGCAGTCCGGAATCGTCCAGGTGGGTCAGGCGTGCGGAACGGGATTTTGCAGGCATGGGAAACGACACGATGACAGGCGCTCAGGATGCGACATTCTCGGTGAACGGGGCGCCTGGATGGAACAGCAGTGCCTTACCCGCCGATCAGGAACATCTCCACCGGCTTGCCACGGCGCGGTGTCGATGCGCGCACCTCGCTGTAGCGGTCGCCACGTATGCTCCAGCGCGCACGTAGATGCTCGGACAATCCATGCTCGCCCTCGGCCAGGGCCGGCTTGAGGTCATGGCCCTGGCTGGCGAACAGGCAGGTGTACAACTGCCCGTCGGCCGACACGCGTGCGCGCTGGCAATCGCCGCAGAACGGCACGCTGACCGAACTGACAAAGCCCACCTCGCCGGCGCCATCGGCAAATGCATGCCGCTGCGCCACTTCGCCGGTGTAATTGGCATCCAGCGGCAGCAATGGCCAGCGCGCGTGGATGCGCGCGTGCAGTTGCGCCGAAGTCACCACCGCATCGGCGGTCCAGCCATTGCAACTGCCCACATCCATGAACTCGATGAAGCGCAGCACATGGCCGCTGCCACGGAAGTGCTCCACCAGGGGCAGCACCTGATCTTCGTTGACGCCACGCTGCACCACGCAGTTGATCTTCAGGCGCTGGAAGCCGGCCTGCTCGGCAGCGGCGATACCGGCCAGCACCTGCGCGATCTCGCCACGGTTGCCACTCATGCGTCTGAACAGCTCCGGATCCAGCGCGTCCATGCTGACGGTAATCCGGCGCAGCCCGGCCTGGCGCAGCGCCACCGCCTGACGCGCGAGCAAGGTGCCGTTGGTGGTCAGCGCCAGATCCTCGATGCCCTCGATCGTGGTCAGGCGCGCAATCAGGCTGGGCAGATCGCGACGCAACAGTGGCTCGCCACCGGTCAGGCGCACCTTGGTGACGCCGACCGAGACGAAGGCACGCACCAGCGTTTCCAGCTGATCGAAACTCAGGCGCTGCTGCGCATCGAATCCGTAGTCGTCGGGCACGCGATCGGCCGGCATGCAGTAACCGCAGCGGAAATTGCAGGCCTCGATGACCGACAGACGCAGGTCGCGTAGCGGCCGGCCATAGCGGTCCTGCATCGGCGCGGCGGCCAGGTTCGGCAACAGCAGGGCGCCCATCAGGGCACCATGGCGGCAGTCGGCTCCGCCAGCGACAGATGTTGACCAGGCACGGCCACGCGATGGCCGCGTGCGCGGAGCACGTCGCCGTCGGCGTCGCTGGCGTAGTGGTACAGCAGCATGCGGCTCAACAGGTCCTGCGGGTACTCCCGCTCCAAATCGTCCACCCCAGTATGCGACGGGTTGCCGTGAACGCCGCAGTCATGCGCGATGAGCTCGCTGTCGTCGGCATAACGGGCCAGCATTTCCGGGATCGGCCGGGTGTCGCCACTCCAGACCAGCGCCCCCTTCAGCCGCAGCCCGTAGGCGGTCTCCGGCCAGTGGTGGCGCGCCGGGAACACTTCCAGCCGCACCCCGTCGTGCCAGAACGCGTCGCCGACCGGCACCAGCTGGAAGGCATCCCAGAAGTTCGCGCCGCCCTCGGCCAGCACGTTCGGGTAGTCGGCGATCCGCCGCTGCAGCAACGGCACCACCGGCGCCGGCACGTACAGGCGCGTGCGGCCGCGGCGTTGGGAGAAATAGCTGTCCACGAACAGCCGTTCCAGCCCGCCGACGTGGTCCAGGTGCACATGGGTGATGAAGACCGCCTGCGGCAGATGACCGTACTGGGCCTGGTAGGCAGTCAGTCCTTCGCTGCCGCAATCGATGGTCAGCCACGGCGCGCCGGCGCGCTCGATGGTGGCCATCGGCGAACCGAGCGCCACCGCCGACGCATTGCCGACCCCTTGTACCCGCAACGCCCAGTTCATCAGTAGCCCCGGCCCCAGGCCAGCTCGTACGCGCGATGCAGGCGCTCGTAATCCTTGTCGACCTCTTCGCGGCTGCGGTTGCCGCGCAACTTCAGCAGCGAGCGATGCAGGCGCTTGAGATTGCGTTCGCGCCAGCGCGTGGCCGGAATGCGCAATACGCCGCGGTCGAAATCGATCAACCAACCATGCCCGCCGGCATCGAACAGGATGTTGTGCGCGTTGAGATCGGCATGATCCAGGCCGGCGCGATGAAAGCGCGCGATCAGCCGCCCGGTTTCTTCCCACGGCGCCCCACGCCCGGCGACCTGCGCATGATCGGCGAGCGAGCGCACGTTCTCCAGGCGTTCCATCAACAATGCAGCGCGATAACTCAGCCCCTCGCGCAAGTAGCAAGCCGCCAACGGGCGCGGCACCGGCAACTTGCGCTTGAGCAGTTCGCGCATCAGCCGGAACTCGGCAAAGCTGCGCGTGCGCCCGGCGCCCTTCCACAGATAGTGATCGCGGCTCACGCGCGCGGCCATGCCGCCGCGCAGGTACTGCCGCAACACGCTGTGACCGAACGGCGCATCCACGAACCACGCCCCACCCCGCCCGCCTTCGTCGACCGGCCGTGCCCTGTCGCCCCAGCGTTGCGGCGAAAACAGCCCGGCATCGGCTTGCCGCAGCCGTTCGCGGTCGAACAGAATGGCGCCATAGCCGCGGCCTTCGCGGTACGGCGCCAGCGCTTCAGTGGCGTCGAAAGAAACCATCTATCGAGTCTAACAACACCATGGCTTCTACGCCCGCCTCGTTATGCCTGCTGCGCCTGTCCGCCCTGGGTGACGTCACCCACGTGGTGCCGCTGGTGCGCACCTTGCAGGCGGGGTTTCCGGCAAGCCAGCTGCATTGGATCATCGACAAGGCCGGGCTGAAATTGCTCGACGGCCTGCCCGGCGTGCAGTTCCATGCCTACGACAAGCGCACCGGCGTGGCCGGCATGCGCGCGCTCCGCCGCTCGCTGGCGCCATTGGGTCGCTTCGATGCGCTGCTGCAGATGCAGGTGGCCTTGCGCGCCAATGTGCTGTCGGCCTTCGTACCGGCGCAGCGGCGGATCGGCTATGACCGCAGCCGTTCCAAGGACCTGCACGGCCTGTTCGTCAACGAGCGCATCGCCGACCGCCCCGGCATCCACGTGCTCGACGCCATCGGCAGCTTCGCGCAGCCACTCGGCCTGACCCAGACCCAGGTGCGCTGGGACTTGCCGGTTCCCGACGAGGCGCATCGCTGGGCACGCGCGCAATGGGACGACGATGGCCGCCCGGTGCTGATGATTTCGCCGTGCTCCAGCCACGCACGCCGCAACTGGTATCCCGACCGCCATGCCGCGCTGGCCGACCACGCTGCAGCGCAAGGCTGGCGGGTCGTGCTGTGCGGTGGCCGTAGCGAGCTGGAACGCAGCACCGCCGATGCCATCGTCGCAGCCGCGCGCACGCCGTTGCTGGACCTGGTCGGCAAGGACACGCTCAAACAACTCCCCGCCCTGCTCGCCCGCGCAGAGCTGGTGGTCACCCCCGATTCCGGGCCGATGCACATCGCCAACGCGATGGGCACCAAGGTGCTCGGCCTGCATGCGGCCAGCAACCCGCTGCGCAGCGGCCCTTACTCGGACGTGCGCTATTGCGTAGACCGTTACGACGCGGCCGCCCGCAAATACCTGGGCAAGCCGGCCGACCAGCTGAAATGGGGCACCAAGATCGAGTTCGACGAGGTGATGGCGCTGATCACCGTGGACGATGCGATCGCCGCATTCGAGCGTTATCGCAGCGATCATCCGCGCTGAGAATCGGCGTCGGATCGTCGCTCGAACAGGCGTTCAATCGTTGCGCAGCTGCGCGCTGCGCCGCGGTGCAGACGCCCAGGACAGCCGGGAAGCAGGAGCCAAACACCGCCGGCTCACGCGCGCGGCAGCCAATCACCGCGGTGCCGGCCGACTCGAAGTGTGGCGGCGCACCAGAAAGCGCCGCACACCCACCGACCACCACGTGTATCGGTTACGCAGACCTGCAACCAGCGGCTCTCAGACACCGCTAGCGCGGTAGTCCTGATACGACTTCTCTTCCACGTACGACGAACCCAGCGCCAGGTTGATCTCTTTCTTGATGCGCGCACGTTCGTCGTTTTCGATATAGACGCTTCGCGCCAGCTGCACGAAGCCGTCGTCGAAGGTCTGCGCCTGCTCCTTGAGCCGGATGTCGTCCTCGATCACCCATAGCCGCTCGTTGACGGCCTTGAGCGCAGCACGCAGACGCACGATGTCGTGACCGGCGGCCGGATGCGCCATCCAGCTGGTCTCCAGCGCGGACAGCTCGCTGCGCACGTTGGCCAACTTGACGGGGTCGCTCATGCGCTCGGACTTGATCTGCAGGATCGCGATCTTGTCGAGCAGCTCACCAAAGGACACGGGCACCAGGATCTCGGACATGACAGGCCTCCAACGGATATCGGGCGGATTGCAGCCAGCGCAGCAGCGCGCGGCGGCGACACATAAACAAAAGCCCCCTTGCGGGGGCTGATGCGAATCTGGCGGAGAGAGGGGGATTCACTCGGCACTCCGTGCCTTCGCCCTGCGGGCGGCTTCGCCGTGCAGACAGCGCTGCTGTCTGTCGAACCCGGGGCTTCTCACCCCCCAATGCCGCCGGCGAAACTCACGCGGCACTGGCACAACTGCTCGCCTCAATCTGGCGGAGAGGGGGGGATTCGAACCCCCGAGGCGCTATAAACGCCTGCCTGATTTCGAGTCAGGTACATTCAACCGCTCTGCCACCTCTCCAGATGGTCCCCAGTGTCCCGGGGCCGTGCATCATACGGGCACCGGCGCCCAGCCACAAGCGGCCCGGGCCGGCATCGCCGGCACGATCGAAGGTCCGGGCGTGAACCCGCCCTGCGGCACCGGCGATCGGCGTGTTGCTGCGGGCCGGCCGCGCCGCGATGATGGTCACGCACCTCCTTCCTTGGCGACCCGCCCCCATGCTCGAATTCGGACACCTTACCCATGTCGGCCTGCGCCGTGACCTCAACGAGGACACGTACTACGGCGACAGCGAGCTGGGGCTGTGGCTGGTGGCCGATGGCATGGGTGGGCATGCCTGTGGCGAAGTGGCCAGCGCCCTGGCGCGCGAAACCATCGTGCGCGAGGTGCGCGCCGGCACCCCGCTGGCCCAGGCGGTACGCATCGCCGACGAAGAGATCATCAAGACCTCGCGCCGCTGCAACGACACCTTGCCGATGGGCACCACGGTCGTCGCCGCGCGCGTGCTGGGCCAGCGCTTCGAAGTGGCCTGGGTCGGCGACAGCCGCGCATATCTGTGGCGCGACGGCCGGCTGGCGCAGCTGAGCCAGGACCATAGCTATGTGCAGGAACTGATCGCCCAGGGCACGCTGACCAGCGAACAGGCGCGCGCGCATCCGCATCGCAACGTGGTGACCCAGGCGCTGGGCGTCACCGATCCGGTCCACCTCAATGTCGCCACCATGCAGGGCGAGCTCAAATCCGGCATGCAACTGCTGCTGTGCAGCGACGGTCTCACCGAAGAAGTCGACGATGCCGCGATCGCCGCGACCCTGTCGCAGGCCGATTGCAGCGCGCAGGAATGTGTCGAATGCCTGGTCGCCGCCGCACTCGATGGCGGTGGCTCGGACAACATCACTGCGATCCTGGTGCGCAGCTACTGAAAGCGGCCAACAAGACCTAGCGAGCGCCCGCTGGCGGTCAGCGCAGAATTTCGTTGGCCGCATATGGTTGGATGCAGACAAACGCTTGGTCGGTCGAGGGCGCGATGTCCTCACCGCCTGCGGACCACGCCGTCAATCTAGCCCTGAAGACTCCCTGGCGGCATCCAGGCCGCCAAGGATCCCGGAGGCGTCGAGAGCACTGCACCAGAGCGTGAGTCGGCTGCCTAGTTGAATACCATGCACACCGACCATCTCGACAAGTCCTTGCCCGCCCACCGTCGCGGGACCTTACGCGGCATGGATGCCGCGTAAGAGCCTACACGGACGTACTTGCGGCGTGTCCCGCGATGGTGGGCGGGCAAGGGCCCTGCAGCCAAGCCGCAGATCACCGGCCTGCAGCGAAGAGCAACATCATCCCGCTCCGCACTAGACCAGAGAGACATCGCTTTGTTGGCAGGGCCAAGCTCGGGCATCGAACCCGCGCGGTAGCCACTCCGGGCGCGCAATTCGCAGCCTCGCCGGGCACCAACTACGCACTGCACTCCCACCACATCGCCGCCCCGCGCGACAGCCGGACACCCCTTGCCGAAAGCCGCACTACCCGGCAGCAGCCACCTCTTCAACCGGCGCATCCCACAGCGCGCGCCCGGCCTTCTTGCGCAGGTATGCCAGACGCGCCTCGTGCGCCTGCGACTCCGACGCGGTCACCACCACTCGCGCGCGCGGCAACAGCAACGCCGGATCGAAGGTGATCATGCCCTCGCCATGCTCGCTGCGCTGGCCGGTATCGGCGCTGGCAAAGCCGATCTCTTCCTGGCCCGAGGTCAGAGCGATATATACATCGGCCAGGATCTGCGCATCGAGCAAGGCGCCATGCAACTGGCGATGCGAGTTGTCCACGCCCAGGCGCTTGCACAAGGCATCCAGCGAGTTGCGCTGCCCCGGATAGCGCTCGCGCGCCATCATCAGGGTATCCACCACGGTGGCGCGCTCGACGATACGGCCGTAGTTGTCGCCCAGCAGCGACAGCTCGTTGTCCAGGAAGCCCAGATCGAACGCGGCGTTGTGGATGATCAGCTCCGCGCCGTCGATGTAGGCCAGGAACTCCTCGACCACATCGGCAAACAGCGGCTTGTCGGCCAGGAACTCCAGGGTCAACCCGGTCACTTCCTGCGCACCCGGTTCGAAATCGCAATCGGGCTTCAGGTAGCGATGGAAGTTGTTGCCGCTCGGGCGCCGCTCCAGCAGCTCCACCGCACCGATTTCGACGACGCGGTTGCCCTTGCGCCATTCCAGGCCGGTGGTTTCGGTATCGAGAATGATCTGACGCATGAATCCTCTTGCTGATTGCTTACGCGGTTGCGCTGCCGCCGCGCTGGGCGATGGCCTGATTGCGGGCGAGTACGTCGACGCGCTCGTTGTCCGGGTCACCATTGTGGCCTTTCACCCAGCGCCAATCGATGCTGTGGCGTTGCGTGGCCGCATGCAGGCGCTCCCACAGTTCACGGTTCTTGACCGGGTCGCCGCCAGCGGTTTTCCAACCGCGGCGCACCCAGCCGGACATCCACTCGGTGATGCCCTGGCGCACGTATTGCGAGTCGGTATGCAGCACGATCTGGCATGGCTCGGTGAGCGTTTCCAGCGCCATGATTGCCGCCATCAACTCCATGCGGTTGTTGGTGGATGTGGCTTCGCCGCCGGACAATTCCTTCTCGCGGCCGTTGTAACGCAACAGGGCCGCCCAACCGCCCGGCCCAGGATTGCCGAGGCAGGAGCCGTCGGTATGCACTTCAATGGATTTCATCAGCTTCTGGTGTTTGGAAAGTGGTCGGTCGTCAGATCGTGGCTACAGGCTGCGGCCAGCGCGAGGGCATCGCGATCGGGGTCGGCCCGATCGAAGCGGCGGCGCGCTTTTCCACTTCGAGCAGATACACCGCGCGCCAGGGTGCGCGATCGGTGCCGGTAACGCCACGCCCGGTGCGCCAGATCGGCCCCAGGTAGCGCTCGGTCTCCACGCATTGCAGCCCCGCACGCTGCGCCAGCAGCCGCCAGCGATCCGGCCGCAGCGCCACCGGACCGCGCCGCGCCCAGCGAAAGCGGTACGGGCTCAGCGGATTGAGCGTGAACAGCCATAGCCGCCCGCCCGGCATCAGCAACCGCTCGCATTCGGCCAGGAATTCCGCCGCGCCGCCCACCACCGCATGCTGCACCACGATGGCCTGCAGGCTTTCGGTCGGCAACGGAAACGGCATGGCGCAACGCGCATCTCCCGCAAAGCGGCCAGCGCTGCGAGTCAGCCGCAGCCCGCGCCCCTGCAGCAGCTCGCGCGGCGGCAGCTCGGGCGTCGGCGTCAGCCACAACCAGGGCTGCGAGGGACGCGTTTGCAACGCCGCAAGCGCCAATTTGCGCTCCAGCAGGAGCAGGCTGCGCCCTGCACCTGTTTCAAACCAGGATGAGACGCCAGCTTGACGGGAGAATGGCGTGGCAGGCATGGTCCCAATTCTATGCGACTGACCGCCCTGCCCGCATTCGACGACAACTACATCTGGGCGCTGGTCGCCAGCGATGGCCGCGCAGTCATCGTCGACCCGGGCCAGGCCGAGCCGGTGTTCGCCGCCGCAGAGCGCGAAGGCTTCAGCCCCAGTGCGGTCCTGCTGACCCACCACCATGCCGACCACATTGGCGGCGTGGCAGCGCTGCAGCAGCGTTGGCCGGACCTTGCGCTGTACGGTCCGGCCGACGAACGCATCCCGGCAGATGCCCACCGCGTGGGCCAGGGTGATCGCTTGAGCCTGCTTGGAAACAGCTTCGATGTGCTGGAAGTGCCCGGCCATACCCGCAGCCATATCGCCTTCGTCACTGACCGCCATCTGTTCAGCGGTGATACCCTGTTCAGCCTAGGCTGTGGGCGGATGTTCGAAGGTACCGCTCCTCAGATGTTCGACGCGTTGCAGCGCCTGGCCTCCCTGCCTGGCGAAACACTCGTGTGTTGCGGCCATGAATACACCTTGGCCAATGCGGCCTTTGCGCTGCACGTCGATCCCACCAACGCTGCCTTGCAGCGCCGTCAACAGGAAGCCCAGGCCATGCGTCATGCAGCCCGTCCTACCCTGCCGATTTCGCTCAAGAGTGAACTGGCCACCAATCCGTTCTTACGCACCAGCAGTCCCGAAATCCGCGCTGCGGTGGCATCTCGCGCAGGTGGGGCAATTTCCTCTGAAGTTGACGTTTTCGCCGAACTTCGGCGCTGGAAAGACGAATTTCGCGCATGAGGCGCCTGCTTCTGGCAGTGCTGACCGCATCGGCGGTCGTCGCACCCGCAGCCGCATCGTCCAACGACGCAAGCCGCTCCAAACCCGCAGAGAGCTCGATCGCCCAGACCGCCACACCCCAGGTGCGCAACGGTCGGGAGATCTTTTCGTCGTTCCTGGACGGTCGCGCCGATCCTGGCTGCGACAGCGAACATAGCGACACCCGCTGGGAACAACATTTTTCGCGCGCGCCGGCCCGTCTGGCAGACGACGCACAGGATGTCTTGCCGCTATTCGGCTACGTGGTCGATGAATTGCGCGAAGCCGACATGCCGACCGAATTTGCGCTAATTCCGTTCGTCGAGAGCGGTTATCGCCCGGGCGCCCGCAACGGCAGTGGCCCCGCCGGCCTCTGGCAGTTCATCGCTACCACTGCGCGCAACCACCATGTGCCGGTTGGCGCGCAATACGACGGACGCCTCTCGGCAGTGGACTCCACCACCGCTGCGGTGCGTTATCTCAAGACGCTGTATGGCATGTTCGGCGGCGATTGGCGCCTGGCGCTGATGGCCTACAACGCGGGCGAGTATCGCGTGCTGCAGGCCATGCGCACGGCCGGCATGAACGCGCAGAACGCTCGCCCGTCCGAATTGCCCGGCATGTCCAAGGTCACCTACGAGTACGTGGAAAAGCTGCACGCGCTCGCCTGTGTGCTGGACCATGCGCAGCAGCAGGGCAATCTGCTGACCTCGCTCGACCGCCCGGTACCGGTACTCACCGAACATGCATTGCCGGCCGGCACCAGTCTCAACGCCTTTGCGGGACAACGCGACATCGAGCCGCAGCTGCTGGCCCGGTTGAATCCGGCGCTGGCCAGCGCGCGCGCCGCACCGCGGGGCGTGCATGTGCTCGCCCCGATCGCACCTGCGCAGCCAGGTGCGACAGGTGCCGTGGTCGCATCTGCCGACACGGGCAGCACTGCGGACAACAGCGCTGCCGCCCCCACGGTCGTTGCCGCCGCGACGACGGATGCCTCCAGGCCACAGGCGCGCACCACGCATACGGTCCGCAACGGCGAATCCGCCTGGGCCATCGCACGCCGCTATGGCGTGACAGTCACGACACTGCTGACCAGCAATGGCCTGGACAAGCGTGCCGTGCTGAAGCCCGGCATGGTGTTGTCGTTCGAAGACACACCCTGACCTAAGCCGCCTGCCTCCGGCGCCGTTCCTGCGCCGCTGACGCTACAGCGGCATGCTTCTCGTCGACCTTGCACGGGGAAGTTGAGCGCCGCGCTGCGCAGGCGTAGGTCGGCTGCGAAGAGAGCGCCTGACACTTACCTTTTGCGTGCGCTGCTAGCGACGCCGTATGGAATCGGACACGGGTGGAATCGGAAACGGGCGTACTCGCAGCCGATTGGCCCGCTATCGTTGCAAGCCGACCGACATCGCAGTTGATTGAGCGCGCTTGCAGCATCTGCCGCCAACCGACAGGCAGCCACCCGTAGGCGCACCAAACGCGCAACCCGACGCTGGCTTTTCTGGCCTGGCAGATTGGCCCGGCAGATCAGCACGTTGAATGACGCACGTCTTCGCAACCGCACGCCTGCAATCCTGACGCGCGAAATCCGCAACCCCGGCAGACCTATCCCAAACGGATGGCAATGCGCACGACGCCAGATCAGTTGCGGCGGGCCATCGCAGTGCCTGGTCCACGCAACCACAGACTCGCCGCAGCGCCAGCGGCGGGATACTCCACACGAACGCTGGCACCTGCCCACGACGGCATCGGCCAAAGAAAAAGCCCGGTTCCCCGGGCTCTTTCTCCACCAGTCGAACAGCAGCGGTTACAGCTGCGCCTCTTCGATCTGGATCTTGTAGCGCTTGCGCATTTCCTTGACGTACGCCTGCGCCGCATTGTTGCCGTCGATCTGGCTCAGCTGCTCGCGCAGCATGGTCTGCTGCTCGGCCGGCATCTGCTTCAGGTCGCCCGGGGTCGCCTTGCTGATGACAAACACCGCAAAGCGCCCGCCATCCAGCTCCACCTTGCCCACCGACGGCTTGCCGTCGGTCGGACGCGGCGCGCTGAAGATGGCGCGGTTTGCCGCCGGCGTCGGAATCGGCGCGGTGCGCGGCAAGCCCGGGATCGGCTGCACCTGCAACTTCTCGCTGGCGGCCAGCGCCTGCAGGGTCTCGCCTTTCTGCACACGTGCCAGCAACGCGTCGGCAGCCGCTGCGGCGGCCTTCTCGGTGCGGTCCGCGCGGACGGCGGCGATCACCTTCTCGCGCACCTTGTCCAACGGCAGGGCCGCCTCGGCGGTGTGGTTGGTCACACGCAACACCACGCTGTGGTTCGGACCGATGGTGATCGGATCGCTCACCGTGCCGTCCTGCACCAGCGTTTCGGAGAATGCCGAACGCAGCACCGCCGGATTGGCCGCAATACCGCTCGCATCGGCGCGCGAGAACGGACCCAGTGTCTGCACCGGCAGACCGACCTGCTTGGCTGCCGGCTCCAGCGCGGTGGGATTCTTGTAGACCTGATCCACCAGCCTGCCGCTCACATCCGTAAATGCCTTGTCGGCATCGGCCTTGAGCTGCTCGGCGGCGAGCTGATCGCGCACCTGCTCGAACGACTTGCCCTGGCCGCCCTTGACCTCGCGCAGCTGGATCACGTGGTAACCGAACTCGCTCTTGATCGGGCCGACCACCTCGCCAGCCTTCATCGAGAACAAGGCATCTTCAAACGGCTTGACCATCGTGCCCTTCTCGACCCAGCCAAGATCGCCACCAGCGCCCTTGGAACCAGGGTCTTGCGAATTGGCTTTGGCCAACGCGGCAAAATCGGCGCCGGGCTGCTTGGCTTCCGCAGCCAGCTTGGCCGCTTTCTCCTCGGCGGCTTTCTGCGCGGCAGGATCGCTACCGGCGGTGATCAGGATGTGCGACGCCAGACGCTGGTCCGGCTCGACAAAACGCGCCTTCTCTTCGTCGTAGCGCTTGCGCAGCGTCGCCTCGTCAGCGGCGGTTGCCGGCGGCAACTTGGCGGCATCGAGTTCGACATACTCGATCGTCACCGTCTCCGGCTGACGGAAATCCTGGGTATGCCCGTCGTACCACTGCTTGATCTGTGCATCGCTGACCGGCGCCGTATCGGCGGCCGGTGGCGGCAGCATGGCCAGCTGCACGTCACGCGTTTCGCCCATCAGCTTGAGCAAGCGCTCGAACTCGGCCTTGGTCGCAAAGCCCGACTCGGCAATCGCCTGCGGAATCACCGACTGCTGCAAGCTGTCGCGCACCAACGCATCGAACTGCGCCGGCGTGCGCGGTGGCGTGCCCTGCGCAAGTGCAGCGCGGTACTGGTCGGGGCTGAATTTGCCGTCGACCTGGAATGCCTGAATGCCGGCGATGTAATCGCGCACCGTCGCATCGCCGATCACGATGCCGGCATCTTCGGCCCCCAGACGCACCACTTGCTCGTCGACCAACTGGTCGAGCACCTGCAATTTGTTTTCGCGGGATTCGAACGTGCGCGGATCGAAATTCTCGCCCTGGCGCTGCCGCTCCTGCATGCGCGCCTGCTCGAAGCGGGCGCGGAAATCCTGCGTACTGATTTCATGGTGCTGCCACAGCAGCGAAACCGGCCACCACGACGGCGCCGATTTCCACCATGTCGGCGGTGCCTGCACCTTGGCCACATTATTGGCGCCAATGCCGCCGAGGTAGCTGTTGTCGATGACGAACAGGAACGGAATCATCAGCAACCCCAGGATGGCGGTAGCGATCCAGCCTGACGTCTTGTCGCGAAGTTTCTGCAGCATTGGCAAATCACGGCCTGTGGGCGAGCCGCGCAGTGTAACGCGCCTGACGCCGGGCACCCAGCCCAATCCCGCACCGCACCGGATCCGACACGGCTTTCGGCGCGCAATTGCCGCCATAGCGGCCAAAAAAAAGCCCCCGGCACGGAGCCGAGGGCTTTGTATAACTGGCGGAGCGGACGGGACTCGAACCCGCGACCTCCGGCGTGACAGGCCAGCATTCTAACCAGCTGAACTA
>NZ_QVIF02000016.1:0-26393 GCF_009835065.2 Xanthomonas sp. LMG 8993
GACGGGCGTTACCGGTGAGGCCTATCGCGCCCAGGTGCGCTCCTACGACGGCATGGCGGTTGTCGCGGATCGCGCTGCGCGGGTCCTGTCGAAGCACGCCATGTCACCAATCCCTGCCACTCCGTAGGAGCGCACCCGGGCGCGACGGGCGTTCCCGGTAAGGCCTATCGCGCCCAGGTGCGCTCCTACGGGACATCAGAGGCGCGCAAAAAAAAGCCCCGGCACTGCCGGGGCTTTTCGTTCTGCGCCATGTCCGGGATCAGCGATCCGGACGATGTGGGCCCGAGTCGTTCTGCGCGAGCAGGTACTCCTTGGACTGTTCGTCCAGCTTGTCGCCCAGCATGCGGCGCACCACCACGAAGAACAGCGGAATGAAGATCACGCCGAGCACGGTGGCGAACACCATGCCGCCGATCACGCCTGTACCGATGGAGTGACGCGAGTTGGCGCCGGCACCGGTGGAGATGGCCAGCGGCAGCACGCCCAGGATGAACGCGAACGAGGTCATCAGGATTGGGCGGAAGCGCAGATGCGCCGCTTCCAGCGTCGCCTCGCGCAGCGTCTTGCCCGCCGCACGCTGCTCCACCGCGAACTCCACGATCAGGATCGCGTTCTTGGCCGCCAGGCCGATCACCGTGATCATGCCGATCTTGAAGTACAGATCGTTCGGCAGACCGCGCAGCATCGAGAAGGTGATCGCACCCAGCACGCCGATCGGCACCACCATCAGCACCGCCACCGGAATCGACCAGCTCTCGTAGAGCGCGGCCAGGCACAGGAACACCACCACCACCGACAACGCCAGCAACAGCGTGGCCGCATTACCGGCAATGATTTCCTGGTACGACATGCCGCTCCAGTCGAAACCGAAGCCCGGCGGCAGGTCGTTGTTGACGATCTCCTCCATTGCGGTCATCGCCTGGCCGGAGCTGCCGCCCGGCGCCGGGTTGCCGACGATATTCACCGCCGAATAGCCGTTGTAGCGGTTCAGTGCCGGCGAGGCGTAGGTCCAGTCGGCCTTGACCACATTGCTCAGCGGAATCATCCCCGGCTGACCATCGGCACCGGTGGCTGTGGCGCTGGGGCTGAAGAAGCTGCGCAGCGACTCCGGGCCGGTACGGAACTGGTCGTCGGCACGGATGTTGACGCGCTTGATGCGGCCTTCGGAAAAGTAGTCGTTGATGTAGACAGGCGCCAGCATCAGCTGGATCGAGCTGTAGACGTCGCTGACGTCCAGGCCCATCGACTGCGCCTGCACACGGTCCACGTGCAGCTGCAGCTGCGGCGCGTCTTCCAGCCCGTTCGGGCGCACGCCCACCATGGTGTCCTGCTTTTCCGCCGCCTTGCCCAGCACGATGTTGCGCGCCTGGGTCAAAGCTTGCTGGCCTGCGCCGGAGCGGTCCTGCAGCCACATGTCGAAGCCGCCGAACTGGCCCAGGCCCTGCACGGTGGGCAGGTTGACCACGAAGATCTGCGCGCCCTTGATGCCGTAGAAGGCGCCGTTGAGCTGCTGAATCAACTGCTCGGCAGTGACGTCACGCTCTTCCCACGGCTTGAGCCGGATGAAGCCCATGCCGACGTTTTCGCCCGAACCCAGGAAGCTGAAGCCGGCGATCTGCAGCATGCCTTCCACGGCCGGCTGCTTCTCCAGCACCGCACGCATCTGCGCGAAGGCCTCGTTGGTGCGGATCTTGGTCGCGCCCGGCGGCAGCTGCACGATGGCCACCGCAAAGCCCTGGTCTTCCTCCGGCAGGAAGCTGCCCGGCATGCGGGTGAACAGGAAGCCGCACAGCACCACCAGCACCACGAACACGATCATCCACGGCGGCGAGCGCTTGAGGGTGTGGCCGACCACGCCGACATAGCGATGCGCCAGCTTGTCGTAGTACTTGTCGAAGGTGCGGTAGATCCAGTTCTTCTTGGTCGAATGGGTCGACTTGAGGAACGCGCCGCACAGCGCCGGGGTGAAGCTCAGCGCCAGGAACGCGGAGAACCCCATCGACATGGCGATGGTCAAGGCGAACTGCTTGTAGATCGCGCCCGAAGCGCCCGGTTGCAGCGAGGAGGGGATGAACACCGCTGCCAGCACCACGGTGATGGCCACCACCGCGCCGGTGATCTGGGTCATCGCCTTCTGCGTGGCCGCCTTCGGCTCCAGGTGTTCCTCGCTCATGATGCGTTCGACGTTCTCGATCACCACGATCGCGTCATCGACCACGATGCCGATCGCCAGCACCATCGCAAACAGCGTCAGCTGGTTGATGGTGAAGCCGATCATGTACATGCCGAAGAACGTGCCCAGCAGCGCGACCGGAATCACCAGCGTGGGGATCACGGTGGCGCGGAAGTTCTGCAGGAACAGCAGCATCACCAGGAACACCAGCACGATGGCTTCCACCAGCGTATGGATCACTTCCTCGATGGAGATGCGCACGAAGGTGGTCGATTCGTACGGCGCAAACCAGGTCACGCCCTGCGGGAAGGTCGGCTGCAGCTCGTCGAGCTTGGCACCGACCGCCTCGGACACGTTCAGGGCGTTGGCGCCCGGCAACAGCTGGATACCGAAGGCGCCGGTGGGCTTGCCGTTGTACTGGGTGTCGAAGCCGTAGTTGCTCGGCCCCACGGTAACCCGTGCGACGTCCTTCAACCGCACCGTGGCACCGTTGTTGTCGGTGCGCAGGATGATGTTCTCGAACTGGTCCGGCGAGCTGAAGCGGCCCTCGGCCGAGACCGTGGCGGTGAAGCTGATGCCTTCCGGGGTCGGGTCGGCGCCCACCGAACCGGCAGCGAACTGCACGTTCTGGTTGCGCACCGCGGTCAGCACCTGGGTGGCCGACAGGTTGTAGCCCTGCAGCTTCTCCGGGTTCAACCAGATGTTCATCGCGTACTCGGCGCCGAACTGGTTGGTGCTGCCCACGCCGGGCACGCGCGAGATCTGCTCGAGCACGCGCGAGCCGACGATGTCGTTGAGCGCGTCGCGGTTGATCGACGGATTGTCCGAGCGCAACGCGGCCACCATCAGGAAGCCGGCGTTGGCCTTGGCCACCACCACACCCTGCTGGGTGACTTCCGAGGGCAGGCGCGGCGTGGCCAGCGACACCTTGTTCTGCACCTGCACCTGCGCGATATCCGCGTCGGTGCCGGTTTCGAAGGTCAGCGTGATGGTCACGCGGCCGTTGGCGGCCGAGGACGAGTTGAAGTACAGCAGGTGGTCGATACCGGTGAGCTGCTGCTCGATGACCTGGGTCACCGCTTTTTCGGCGGTATCGGCGCTGGCGCCGGGGAAGTTGGCGGTAACGGTGACCTGCGGCGGGGCGATCGTGGGGTACGACTCGATACCCAGATTCAGGATCGAGATCACGCCCGCAAGCGAGATCAGGATCGCCACCACCCAGGCAAAGACAGGGTGTTCGATGAAAAACTTAGGCATGTCCGGGTTCCGTTACTGCTGCTTGGACTGGGAGTCGGCCGGCTGCGCCGCAGCGTCCGGCTTGGACTGTTCCTGCGCGGCCGGTGCCGCTGCATCGGCCTTGTCGGCCGCCGGTGCGGCCTGCGCGCCGCCGCCCTGGGCAGCGGCGGGAGCCGCGCCCGGTGCGCCGGGCTGGCCGCCCTGCGCCGGCTTGTTCGGATCCCACGGCACGCCCTTGGCCGGCTGGCCTTCCTTCGCCTTCTGCACGCCATCGACGATCACCTGGTCGCCCGGGGTCATGCCGGCGGTGACGATCCACTGGCCCTTCTGCTGGCCATCGACGGTGAGATTCTTGCGTGCCACCTTGCCGTCCTTGCCCAGCACCAGCGCATAGGCGCCGGTGGCATCGCGCTGCACGGCCTGCTGCGGCAGCAGATAGGCATTGTTGCGCTGGCCAAGGCTGGCCTTGAAGGTCACGAACGCGCCCGGCAGCAGCGCCTGCTCTGGATTGGGCAGGGTCGCGCGCAGCGACACCGCACCGGTGCTCGGGTCCACCGTCACCGCCGACACATCCAGCGTACCCGGGTGCGGGTACTGCGTGCCGTTGCCCAGTTCCACGTTGATGGTGGACTTGCCGTCGCCGCTGAGCTGCACGTTGCCGCTGCTCTGGGCCTGGCGCAGGGCGGCGAGCTCTTCGCTGCTCATCGCAAAGTTCACATACAGCGGGTCGATCTGGTCGACCGTGGTCAGCAGGGTCGCCTCACCCGAGCCCACCAGCGCACCTTCGGTCACGCGCTGGATGCCGGCGCGGCCGGTGATCGGCGAGGTGACGCTGGCAAAGCCGAGCTGGATGCGGGCGGACTGGACCTGGCCGCGTGCCTGCTGCACGTTGGCGCTGGAGGAGCGCTCGGTGGCTTCGGCATTGTCGATGTCAGCACGCGACACATACTGCTGCGGGGCCAGGCTGCGCGCGCGCTTGGCGGCGACCTGGGCATTGGCGTAGGTCGCCTCGGCGGCGGCCAGCTGGCCTTGCGCCTGCAGCAGCGTGGCCTTCAGCGGCGCCGGGTCGATCTCGAACAGCGGCTGGCCTTCCTTGACGTCGGTGCCTTCGGTGTACAGGCGCTTGAGCAGCACGCCGTCCACGCGCGCGCGCACGTCGGCCGAGCGGAATGCCGACAGCCGGCCGACCAGGTCGCGTTCCAGCGGCAGGGTCTGCGGCTTCATTTCCAGCACCGACACTTCCGGCGGCGGCGGCGCCTGCTGTTGTTCGGGCTTGCTGCAGGCAGCCAGCGCCAGGGTGATGGCACAGGCCAGGCCGAATGTGCGGAGCGGGGCGATCATCAGGAGGAACTCCGTTAGGGTCTTGAAGTGAGAAAGGAAAGCGGGGACAGCGAAGGCGTGGCAGCGACCGCGGCAAATGCGCGCAGGAAGGTGTCGACAGCGAATTGCGCCCACTGCTGCCTGGCGGGAAGGCCGGCGCGGTGGGGAACCTGAAAGCGTTGCCGGTCGAAATCCAGACCGACGATCATGCTCAACAGCAGTTCGGCCATACAGTGCGGATCGTCATGGCGCAGCTGGCCGGCCTGCATCGCCTGCTCGAAGCGCTGCGCCAGGCGCTGCTGCATGCCGACGACCCCGTCCTGGAAGATCTGCTGCGACTGATCGGGGAACCGGTGCGATTCGGCTTCCACCAACCGGCAGGTCTGTAACACATCCGGGCGGTTCAGGCGGTCAAGGTGGGCCAGCGCGAAGGCCAGCAGATCCTCGCGCAACTCGCCCGAGGCGGTGCCCAGCGGCACCGTGGCCAGGTGCACATGGTCCTGGAGCACATCGCGCAGCAGGTTTTCTTTACAACCGTAATAACTATAGAGCGTCTGCTTGGAGCAGCCGGCGCGCTCGGCCACCGCGTCCATGCTCAGCCGCATGCCGCGCTCGGCAAGCAGCGTATGCACAGCCGCATGGATGCGGCGATCGCAGTCCGAGCGCCGGGCAGCACGGTGGGAACGGGGGGTCATGGCGGTAGACTATACCGTCCAGTTTAGTTTTTAAACAGGCTTGACGGTCGCAGTTCTGTCTGCGCAACGCCTTGTGGCCCAAGCGCCCGGCCGGACTTTGCCGGTTGTGGCGGTCTGGCGGCTGGCCATGCAGGCGCCAATCCGGCGCCGCTGCAGGAATTACAGTCGGGTAGTGCTTTTGCGCCTCACCGAGGGCGGGCGCCCGACCAGGATTTTGCGCTATGCAGCAAGGCGTCTTCATCCGGCGCCGGTACAATTCAGGTTTTCCACCGAGCATCCCAGCGCTCTCATGACAGCCAAGAAAGCTGCTTCGAAATCGTCCACGACGTCGGTCAAACCGGTCGCCGACCATGCCGTCCCCGTGCTTGCCACCGCGCCGCAGGCGGTCACCCTGGAGCCGGTGTTTGCCGCGTTGCGCAAGCGCTACCCGGCCGCCCGCCAGTCCGAGGTGCAGCTGTTCGCCGCCGACTTCTACCGGCGCATGGAAGAGGACGAGTTCCCCAACCACCCGGCCGAACAGTGGGCGGCCCTGGCGGCGGACATGCTGGAATTTGCGCGCACGCGCAAGCCCGGCACGGTCAACGTGCGGGTGTTCAACCCGACCCTGAAGAGCCACGGTTACGAATCGCCGCACACGCTGCTGCAGATCGTCAACGACGACATGCCGTTCCTGGTGGACTCGGTGAGCATGACGCTGTCGGACCTGGGCATCGGCGTGCACGTGCTCGGCCACCCGGTGCTGCGCATCGCGCGCGACAAGGCCGGCAAGCTGACCGCGGTGGGCGAGGGCAAGAGCGAATCGCTGATGGTGCTGGAGATCGACCGCCAGCCTGCCGAGGACATGCCCAAAGTGGAAGCGGCGGTGCGCAAGGTGCTGGGCGAGGTGCGCGCGATCGTGCACGACTGGGCGTCGATGCGCGAAAAGATGGTGATGCTGGCCGACGACCTGGCCACCCGCCGCCTGCCGATGGACGACATCAGCCGCCACGAGGCGCAGGAGTTCCTGCGCTGGGCGGCGGCCGATCATTTCACCTTCTTCGGCTATCGCGAGTACCGCGTGGAGAAGCAGGACGGCCAGGACGTGCTGGCGCCGGTGGAAGAAACCGGCCTGGGCCTGATGCGCGGCCGCGACACCTCACCGGCGCGCCCGGTGACCACGCTGGCGGCGCACGGCCTGAACACCTCGGCCAAGCTCAAGGATGCGCTGATCCTGACCAAGACCAATGCGCGCTCGCGCGTGCATCGGGTCGGCTACATGGATTACATCGGCATCCTGGAATTCGATGCCAAGGGCCGCATCGTCGGCGAGCAGCGCTTCCTGGGCCTGTTCACCTCCAGCGCCTACAACCGCCGCCCGTGGGAAATCCCGCTGGTGCGCCAGCGCCACGAATACGTGATGAGCAAGTCGGGGCTGACCCCGAGCAGCCACAGCGGCAAGGCGCTGCGGCACATCCTCGAGACGCTGCCGCGCGAGGAGCTGTTCCAGTCCAACGAGGAAGAGCTGTATCGCACCGCGATCGGCATCCTCGGCCTGCAGGAGCGCGTGCGCAGCCGCATGTTCCTGCGCCGCGACAAGTACAGCCGCTTCATCTCCGCGCTGGTGTACATCCCGCGCGAACGCTTCAACACCGATGTGCGGCTGCGCATCGAGGCCTTGCTCAAGGACGCGCTGCACGGCGAATACATCGATTCCAGCGTGGTGCTGGGCGAGTCGCCGCTGGCGCAGCTGCACCTGATCGTGCGGCCCAAGAGTGGCGAGGCGCTGGAATTCAACACCACCGAACTCGAGGCGCGGCTTGCGCATCTGCTGCGCAACTGGCGCGATGCCCTGCGCGAGGCGCTGGTGGCGCGGCATGGCGAGGTCAATGGCCTGCGCATGGCCGCCAACTTCGGGCGTGCGCTGCCGGCCGGCTATATCGAGGACTCGTCGATCGAATCGGCGGTGTCCGACGTCGAGCATCTGGCCGCACTGGACGGCCCGGACGATCTGCACCTGAGCCTGCAGGAGATCCGTCGCGACGACGGCGTGCGGCTGGACGCCGGCGAAGGCCTGCGCCTGAAGCTGTATCGCCAGCTCGACGACATCCCGTTGTCCGACGCGATGCCGATGATGGAGAACATGGGCCTGCGGGTGATCTCCGAGCGGCCGTACCGGCTGCAGGTCGGCGAGACGCCGGTCTACATCCAGGATTTCGAGGTCGAATCGACCTCCGGCAAGATCAACGCTGCCAATGCCGACGCCGGTTTCGGCGAAGCCTTCGAGCGGATCTGGAGCGGCGATGCCGAAAACGACGGCTTCAACCGCCTGATTCTGGCCGCCGGCCTGCACTGGCGCCAGGTCGCGCTGCTGCGTGGCTACTGCAAGTATCTGCTGCAGACTGCGGTGCCGTTCTCGCAGGCCTATGTCGAGGCGACGTTCACCCGTTACCCGCTGCTGGCGCGCCTGCTGGTGGAACTGTTCGAAGCGCGCTTCGATCCGGCCACCGGCAGCGAGACCAAGGCGCAGATCTTCGCCGGGCAGGAACGCCTGCGCGAGGAACTGTCGGTGCTGGCCGGTGACGACGAGGCCACGCTCAAGGCCCTGGAGCCGGTGTTGCAGGCGCGCGGAAGCGACCGCGATGCGCAGCAGGAAGCCACGCGCGCCACGCTGCTGAAGCTGATGGATCGCGTCTCCAGCCTGGACGAGGATCGCATCCTGCGCAGCTTCATCGGTGTGATTGACGCCACGCTGCGCACCAACTATTACCAGACCGACAAGAGCGGCAAGCACGGCCACTGCATCAGCTTCAAGCTGGATTCTTCGATTGTGCCGGACCTGCCCAAGCCGCGCCCGTACCGCGAGATCTTCGTCTACAGCCCGCGGGTGGAAGGCGTGCACCTGCGCTTTGGCGCGGTGGCGCGCGGCGGCCTGCGCTGGTCGGACCGGCGCGAGGATTTCCGCACCGAGGTGCTGGGCCTGGTCAAGGCGCAGATGGTCAAGAACACCGTCATCGTGCCGGTCGGCGCCAAGGGCGGTTTCTACGTCAAGCGCTCGCCGGTCGGCGGCGACCGCGATGCGATCCAGGCCGAAGGCATCGCCTGCTACAAGCTGTTCATCCAGAGCCTGCTCGACATCACCGACAACATCGTCGGCGGCAAGATCGTGCCGCCGCCGCAGGTGGTGCGTCACGACCAGGATGATCCGTACCTGGTGGTCGCGGCCGACAAGGGCACCGCCACGTTCTCCGACATCGCCAACGGGCTGGCGCTGGACCACGGCTTCTGGCTGGGCGATGCGTTCGCTTCCGGCGGTTCGGTCGGTTACGACCACAAGGGCATGGGCATCACCGCGCGCGGTGCGTGGGAGTCGGTCAAGCGCCACTTCCGTGCGATGGGGCGCGACTGCCAGAGCCAGGACTTCAGCGTGGTCGGCATCGGCGACATGTCTGGCGACGTGTTCGGCAACGGCATGCTGTTGTCGCGGCATATCCGCCTGCTGGCCGCGTTCGATCACCGGCATATCTTCCTGGATCCCAATCCGGATGCCGCTGCCTCGTTCGCCGAGCGCGAGCGCCTGTTCAAGCTGCCGCGTTCCAGCTGGGCCGACTACGAGGCCAAGCTGATCAGCGCCGGCGGCGGCATCTATCCGCGCACGCTCAAGTCCATCGACATCAGCGCGCCCGTGCGCGAGGTCCTGGGCTTGGAATCCAACGTCAAGCAGCTCTCGCCCAACGAGCTGATGAACGCCATCCTCAAGGCCCCGGTGGACCTGTTCTGGAATGGCGGCATCGGCACCTACGTCAAGGCGTCCAGCGAGTCGCACGCCGATGTGGGCGACCGCGCCAACAACGGCCTGCGCGTCAACGGCGGCGAGCTGCGCTGCAAGGTGGTGGGCGAGGGTGGCAACCTGGGCCTGACCCAGCTCGGCCGCATCGAGGCCGCGCAGGCCGGGGTGCTGCTCAACACCGACTTCATCGACAACTCGGCCGGCGTGGACACCTCCGATCACGAGGTGAACATCAAGATCCTGCTCAACGACATGGTGCAGGCCAAGAAGCTCACCTACGACGCGCGCAACACGCTGCTCGCGTCGATGACCGACGAAGTGGCCGACCTGGTGTTGTGGGACAACTACCGCCAGAACCAGGCGATCAGCCTGATGGAGCGGATGAGCGTCAAACGTCTCGGCTCCAAGCAGCACTTCATCCGCACGCTGGAATTGCAGGGCCTGCTCGATCGGCAGATCGAGTTCCTGCCGTCCGATGCCGAACTGTCCGCACGCAAGGCTCGCGGGCAGGGCTTGTCGCGCCCGGAGCTGTCGGTGCTGCTGTCGTACTCCAAGCTGGTGGCATTCCAGCAGCTGCTGGAATCGGATATTCCCGAAGATCCGTATCTGTCCAAGGAATTGCAGCGCTACTTCCCGCAGCCGCTGCAGAAAAAGTACGCCGATGCGATGGAGCGTCACCGCCTCAAGCGCGAGATCATCGCCACCGCGGTGACCAACACCACCATCAACCGCATGGGCGCCACCTTCCTGATGCGCATGCAGGAAGACACCGGCCGCAGCATCGCCGAGGTCGCCAAGGCCTACACCATCAGCCGCGAAACGCTGGATGCACGCGCGCTGTGGACGCAGATCGACGCATTGGACGGCAAGGTACCCGAGTCGGTGCAGATCGATGCGCTGGAAGTGATCTGGCGCCTGCAGCGCTCGTTCGTGCGTTGGCTGCTGTTGCGTCCGGGCCAGATGCCGGGCATCACCGCGGCGGTGGAGCGTTACCACGGCCCGTTCAACGACATCCGTGTCGCCTCCGGTGTGCTCTCCGATACGCAGCGCCCGCAGTACGAAGCCAGCGTGCAGGAATGGCAGGACAAGGGCCTACCGCCGCAGTTGGCGCAGCAGTTGTCCGAGCTACGCTATCTGGAATCGGCCTTCGACATCATCGAAACCGCGCGCACCCGCAAGCTCAAGCCGGTGGACGTGTCCAAGGTGCATTTCCGCCTGGGCGAAGCGCTGCGTTTGCCGTGGTTGTTTGAGCAGATCGACGCGCTGGAGGTCAACGGCCGCTGGCACGCGGTGGCACGTGGTGTACTGCGCGACGAGCTGGCCGCGCATCAACGCGCACTGGTGGCGCAGGTGCTGACCCTGCCCGGCAGCAGCGCCGAGGACAAGGTGGCCAATTGGCTGGCACGCGACGATTCCAGCCTGCGCTTCACCCTGGCCATGCTCGCCGATGTGGCCGAGCAGAAGACCCTGGACTACCCGACCGTATCGGTCGCAGTGCAGCGTCTCGGGCAACTGGCGGCACACGGCTTGTAAGGACGTGCCAAAGCGCGATGGCGGAGCTGAGAATCCGTCATCGTGCTTCTCTACTAATTGCAATTGCTTCCAGCAAATAGTCTGCCCGTGGGCGTAATGCTGTTCACTTTAAGAAAAAACGGCGCTTTCGTGTCTCAGGGAAGCGCTGTTTTCATTGGGTTTGGCGACGTTATTCAGCCGCAAAACGCTCGATCAAGCGCTTAAGTGAACAGAATTATGCCCGTGGGCGGCCTTTTTTATCGTGTTTCAACGTTCACCAATTCACCATTAGAAAAGCGTTGGCGGAAGATTGTTTTATAAGTGCTATATATCGCCCGTAAATATATTTAAAATTTAAAAGACAATATTTTAATATATGGTAATGTATAAAAGCATTGTTCATGTCCTGTTAATTTATTCGGGCAATACTTGAGTTGCGGCAAAAGACATTCATGGAGAACTTATGCAATGTATATCCGCATTCGCTGCCAAGTTGTTATTTGTCACGTCTATTGCTTTCCCACTAGTAGGTTTCGGTCAGGAAAATCGTGCCCGAACATCGATAACCAGCGAAACTACTTATGCAGCAGGTTCGCGTGAAGCAAAACAGATTGCGCAGTGGCTATCAGCAGCACCGGGGGCGGGGACGTCGTTTGATTCGAATGTTACGTTTTCCGGAAACATCACAGTACGCCTTTCAAGCACCGATAGCGGCGCAATTCGCCCACTTCAAGAGGCTCCACCTGTCCCACTTCCGGCAGGCGGTTCTAATGGTCAAACATTCGGAGTGTCGAGCTGCGGGGGCGGTATTGCTAGAACGTGGACATATACGTGGCAGTCGGGTCCTAATGGCAGCGGTGGCGGCTGGGTACTGACCTCCTACACGTACAATCGAACAAGAAGTTGTGGCGTAGATGGAGCTTGAGGTCGACGGTTGACTGGTGACGTTTAAAAATAATCCACCGAGGGTGGATTATTTTTGGCTTGAAGCGATGCAAAGAAGTTGATTTCTGTTTTTCAGATTTTCTGTCGCCGTTTCGATTTTATGTCGCATTTTTCTCGGGTATGCGCTTTATTATTTATTGATCTTCACCACTACCTTGCCCTTGGCACGGCCCTGCGCAAGATACTCGAGCGCTTCCTTGGCTTGCTCGAACGCAAACACCTTGTCGATGACCGGGCGAATGCGTTCGGCTTCGAGCAGTTCGCCGATTTTGGCCAGTTGCGTGCCATTGGGGCGTACGAACAGGAACGAGTAGGCGACGTTGTGCTTGTTCGCTAGACGGATGATCTTGCGGCTCATCATGGCGAAGACGAATTGCAGCACCACATTCAACCGGCGTGCGCGGGCAAAGGCTGCATCCAGCGGCCCGACCAGCGACACGATCCTGCCGCCGGGCTTGAGGATGGCGAGCGATTTTTCGATCGTATCGCCCCGCATCGTGCCAAGCGCGATGTCGTAGCCGCGCAGCACGGTCTCGAAGTCCTGTTGCCTGTAGTCGATCACCTCGTCTGCGCCAAGGCTGTTCACCAGCGCGACATTGCCGGTGCTGGTGGTGGTGCCGACGGTGGCGCCGAGGTGTTTTGCCAGCTGGATCGCGATGGTGCCGATACCGCCGGAACCGGCTGGAATGAACACTTTCTGGCCGGGCTGCAGGTCGGCACGTTCCTTCAGGGCCTGCCAGGACGTGAGCGCGACCATCGGCAGCGATGCCGCCTGCACAAAATCCAGATTGGCCGGCTTCAGCGCTGCGGCGCTTTCCGGTACCGCGACATACTCGGCGATGGTGCCGCGGCCAAGATCGAACACGCTGGCAAAAATCGCATCGCCCCGCTTGAAGCGGGTGACGCGGCTGCCGACGTCGATGACGATCCCGGCCACGTCGCTGCCCAGCGTGGCGGGCAGCTCGAACTTCACCACAGGTTTGAAGATGCCGGTGGGAATCATGTTGTCGATCGGGTTCACGCCAGCGGCGTGCACCTCGACCAGCAGTTCGTCGGGCTGCAGCGTCGGGCGGGCGCGCTCGCTGAAGCCGATGTCGGGAGATTTGCCATAGCGTTTGAAGGTGAGCGCTTTCATCTGGTTCGGGTCCACTGCTGTCGTTGTCTGGATGCGTGGCCGGGCACGATGCGATCCCCGGCCGCCTTCACCTGTGCGCTGGCAATTCCGTGCCTGCAGCCTGATCGCCATGAGGGCGGTTTGCACCGACGCATCCATGCAGCAGCGCGAATGCGCGACGCCTCAGCGCAGGCCCGCAGCGCTCACCCTGGCAAGCGCTGCGGGCGGTTGCGCCGCCGGGCCGGTCAGGCCGCCGGCTGATAGCGCTCGGCGGCGGTGGCCTGGCGGATGTCAGACAGCAGCCCCTGGCGCGCGCCATCCAGTGCGTCCCAACGTTCGGCCACGTGCAGCGGCGGGATGGTGACCAGTTCGCGGCGATCAAAACCAACCAGCGCGGCATCGACCAGTTCGCCCACGTCCATCAGATCGCTGAGCGTGTTGACGTCGATACCGGCACGCCCCCAGATCTCGGTGCGCGTACCGGCCGGCAACACGGCCTGCACATACACGCCCTTGGAGCCCAGCTCCAGGTGCAGCCCCTGCGACAGGAACAGTACGAAGGCCTTGGTGGCGCCATAGACGCTCATGCCGAATTCGGGAGCGAAGCCCACCACCGAGCCGAGGTTGATGATCGCGCCGCTGCCGGACTGCGCAAAGCGCGGCGCAACCGCGGCAGACAGGCGGGTCAACGCGGTGACATTGAGCGCCAGCAGGCGGTCGATTGCCTCGGCGTTCTGCTGCAGGATGCCGCCGGACTGCGCCATGCCGGCGTTGTTGATCAGGACGCCGATTTGCGCGTCGTCGCGCAGGCGGGCTTCCACTGCGGTCAGGTCGGCGGGCTGGGTCAGGTCGGCCTGCAGCACGTCGACGTTGACGCCATGTGCAGCGTGCAGACGCGCCGCCAGCGCATCCAGGCGGGCCTTGTCGCGTGCGACCAGCACCAGGTTGTGGCCACGTTGCGCAAAGCGCTCGGCGTAGACGGCGCCGATACCGGTGGAGGCGCCAGTGATGAGGACAGCGGGAAGTGTGGACATGCAGAATTCCTTGATGACAGTGGATGAAAGACGCCAGGCGAGACAGCCTCAGCCGGCGAGGGACGGGTAGTCGATATAGCCTTCGGCGCCACCGCCGTAGAGCGTGGCCGGATTCAACGGCGCCAGCGCTGCGCCGGTGTGCAGACGTTCGACAAGATCGGGGTTGCTGATGAACGGGCGGCCGAAGGCGACCAGGTCGACGTTGCCTGCGCGCAACTGGGCGTTGGCCAGTTCCAGGTCGTAGCCGTTGTTGGCCAGATAGGTACGGGTGAACTTGCTGCGCAGCGCGGCATAGTCGAACGGGGCCGCGTCACGCGGGCCGCCGGTCGCACCTTCGACCACGTGCAGGTAGACGATGCCCAGCGCATCGAGCTGCTCGGCGATGTAGTCGTAGTGCGGCTGCGGATCGCTGCCGGAAATGCCGCTTGCCGGCGACACCGGCGAGATGCGCACGCCGGTGCGATCGGCGCCGATCTGCTTGCTCACTGCAGCGACCACCTCCAGCAACAGGCGCGCGCGGTTTTCGATCGAGCCGCCGTAGGCATCGGTGCGCTGGTTGGCGCCGTCCTTGATGAACTGCTCCAGCAGGTAGCCGTTGGCGCCATGGATTTCGACGCCATCGAAGCCGGCGGCAATCGCATTGGCCGCTGCCTGGCGGAAGTCGTCGACGATGCCCGGCAGTTCGTGCAGCGCAAGGGCGCGTGGTTCGGAGACATCGGCAAAACCGTTGTTGACGAACACCTTGGTCGCCGCGCGGATCGCCGACGGCGCAACCGGTGCGGCGCCGCCCGGCTGCAGGTCGACATGCGACACCCGGCCCACATGCCACAGCTGCACGAAGATGCGCCCACCCTTGGCATGCACGGCGTCGGTGACCGCACGCCAGCCGGCGATCTGCTCGGGCGTGTACAGGCCGGGGGTGTCCTGATAGCCCTGGGCCTGCGGCGAGACCTGGGTGGCCTCGGTGATCAGCAGGCCGGCCGAGGCGCGCTGGGCGTAGTAGGTGGCCGCCAGTGCGCTCGGCACCAGGCCGGCGCCCGCACGGTTGCGGGTCAGCGGGGCCATCACGATGCGGTTGGCCAGCGTCAGCGCGCCCAGTGCATAGGGTTCGAACAGCGAAGGGTGGGTCATTGGCGGTGCTCGGAATCAGTGGTTGACAAAGATTACGATCAAAATCTAAAGTGTCAACACTTTGATGACGAATGACATCAAAGTAAGCTGCCGCTCTTCCCAGTCCCGCACAAGCACGGAGTGTCCCAACGATGAAAGTGACCAAGGCACAGGCGCAGGCAAACCGGGCGCACGTCGTCGAGACGGCCTCGGTGCTGTTTCGCGAGCGCGGTTACGAAGGGATCGGCATCGCCGATCTGATGGCCGCTGCAGGGTTCACCCACGGCGGCTTCTACAAGCAGTTCCGCTCCAAGGCGGATCTGATGGCCGAATCGGCGGCCTGCGGCCTGGCCAACATCGCCGCGCAGACCGAGCACGTGGACAAGGCGGATTTCGTGAACTTCTATCTGTCGCGCGGACATCGCGACAGCCTTGCCACCGGTTGCACGATGGCGGCGCTGGGCGCCGATGCCGCGCGCCAGCCGGAGGAAGTGCGCGAGGCGTTTGCCACCGGGGTCGAAAACCTGTTGGCCTCGCTCGACCGCAGCGGCGCTGCGCCCGGCACCGCCGAGGCAGCAGCGGAGCGCGCCAGCAACCTGGACATGATGGCGCACGCTATCGGCGCCATCGTGCTGTCGCGGTCGTGCCCGAACGATTCGCCACTGGCCGACGAAATCATCGCGGTGTGTCGCGACCAGATCCTGTCGTCGTTGCAGGCATCCAACTAACCGACAGGCGTGCATCCGCCACACACGTGGTCGAGCTTTCACCGGTAGGACTGCGTTTTTAGCCAAGCCATCGCTTCCCAGTCGCGGCGTGATCGTCAATCGACTGCCGCCCTGTCACTCACTGCACTCAAGGAAATCCAATGACAAGCAAACCCCCTGTTGCGCTGGTGACCGGCGCCTCCTCCGGCATCGGCGAAGCAACTGCCAACGCGCTGGCTGCCGCCGGTTATACGGTGTACGGCACCAGCCGTCGCGGCGCGCAGTCCGGGCAGCGCGCCTTTACGCTGCTGGCGCTGGATGTGACCAGCGACGAATCGGTCGACGCCGCGATCCAGGAGCTGCTGCGACGGGAAGGGCGCATCGACCTGCTGGTCAATAACGCCGGTTTCGGTGTGTCTCCTGCCGCTGCGGAGGAAAGCTCGATCGAGCAGGCCAAGGCCATCCTCGACACCAACTTCCTCGGTGTCGTGCGCATGACGCGCGCAGTGGTGCCGCAGATGCGCCGCCAGGGCAGTGGCCGCATCATCAACATCGGCTCGATCATCGGGCTGGTGCCCACGCCGTATGCGGCGCTGTACGCGGCCAGCAAGCACGCGGTGGAGGGTTACTCCGAAGCGGTGGACCACGAGCTGCGCAGCTACGGAATCCGGGTCACGGTAATCGAGCCGGCCTACACCAAAACCCAGTTCGAGGCGAACACTCTCGCCCCGGATGCGCCACTGGAAAACTACCGTCAGGTGCGCACCCAGGTCGGCCAGGTGGTGGCGCAGGCAATGGCAAGCGCGGACGAGCCCTCTGTCGTCGCCGACGTGGTGGTGAAGGCGGCGCGCGCCCAGCAGCCCAAGGTGCGCTACACCGCGGGCAAGATCGCCGGACAGCTGCAGTTCCTGCGGCGGTTTGCGCCGGCGGGCGTGTTCCAGGCGCTGATTCGCAAGAACCTGCAGCTCGATGCGAAGACGCCGTCCGAGACCACGACGCCATCCCACGCCGGATAAGCCCGGCCGACAAACCACTGCAAGTGCCGGTCCTGGCGGTGAGCGCAACAGGTTTCAGCTGCGCCGCGCCGGGTTGCACCGCTGCACAAACGAGCTGCAGCGACTGCAGTGTGCATGCCGTTATCGATGCGTCGGTGGTGACGCGGTCGCGCGCGGCCTTGACCCCAACAGGAGAAGGCAATGACCTTCGATGCAGTGCTTGCCGCTCAGACCAGCGAGCCGGTGGTTACCAGGCTGGTCCGGTTCAACGAAGACGCGTTGATGCCGGGCGAGGTGAGGGTTGCTGTCGAGAATTCGACCGGCAACTGCCACCACGCGATGGCGGTGGCGGTGGCGGTGAGCAGAGCTGGCCCGATCATTCGCCATCTTCCGCTGATTCCTGGCGTCGATCTTGCCGGTGTGGTCCAGGCGTCCCGCGATGCCGGCATTGCGGTTGCAGACCGGTTGCTGGTCGATGGCCGGGGATTGCATCAGCCCCACTCTGGCGGCGAGGCGCGGAAGGTGCAGGGGCGCACGGTCGTGGAGGTGAACGCATGAGCGCGCCGACTGCATCGCGCGCATTTCGCTACCTGGCCACGCTGTCGGCGTTGTCGTTCTTCGCGTTGGGCGCGGCCTGGCTGCTGGCACCTGCGGCCATGCTGGCCAATTGGGGCGTGGCCTTCGACAGCGACGCGCTGGGCGTGCTCGGCCGACGCGCCGCACCGCTGTATGCGGCCATCGGCGTCATGCTGCTGCTGGTGCGAACGGCGCCACCGTCGCCAGGGCGCCGTGCCGTGGTTGCGGGCTTTGTCACCGCGTGTTTGTTGCTGGCAGTGCTGGGCGTGGCGGAGTGGGTGGCCGGGCATGTCAACGCCGGCATCTTCGCGGCAGTCGCGATCGAGATCGGCTTTCCGCTGGCGTTCCTGCTGGTGGCGCGTGCCGAGGCCGCGTCGCGGCAAAACGACAAGGCGCGATGATGGCAGGCATGGCGGCACCTGTGGGGTGCTGTCATGCGAGTTGGCGGACATGACACGTTGCAAGACTGGTCAACCAATCAGTGCGAGCAGTTGGCAATTGGATGAGGATGTCGCATGGAACCCGCAGTTGCCGGGGCGGTGCACGCAGATTCCAGTCACGGCTATGTAGCTGCGCCGGCTACGCAGCCTTGCGGTCAGCCGCTCGAAGCCCGGTGCCCGCTCATTTCCTGCCCGGCATCCTTGTCGAAACGCACATGCCACCAGGTGGCGCTGAGCGAAATCAGGCTGACCACGCAGAACGCCAGCGAAAAATCGCGTTGCGCAGGCTGGGTGTGATCGCCGGCCAGCATCGCCAGCTTGAGGATCATTGCGCCGGCGCATACGCCGACCGAGAGCATCAGTTGCTGCAAGGTGGTGTACAGGCTGCTGGCGCGGCTCATGCGCGATGCGGGCACGTTTTCGTAGGCGATGGTGTTGTAGGCGGCGAACTGGAACGACATGAACGCGCCGCAGCACAGCAGCAGACCGAACATCAGCGCCGGCGGCCAGTCGGGCCGGAACAACGCACACACCATGTAGCCCAGGCTGGCGAGCACACCGTTGCCGATCAGGCTGTTGCGATAGCCGAAGCGGCGCAGCAACTGCGGGGTGATGCTGCGCATCAGCAGTGCACCGAGCGCGGTGGCCAGGATCAGGCGCCCGCTGTGTGCGGCACTCATGCCGAAGCCGATCTGGAACAGCAGCGGCAGCAGGAATGGATGCGCGCCCTGGGTGATGCGCATCAGCGCACCGCCGATCACCGACAAGCGGAACGAATCGATCCGCAGCAGGCTCAGGTCCAGCAGCGGAGCGGGGTGGTGGCGTGCATGCCACAGATATCCCAGCGCAGCGCTGCCGCCGATGGCCAGCAGCCAGCTCGCGGTGCCGATGCCATCCTGCTGGCTGACCATTTCCAGGCCGAACAACAGGCAGCCCAACGCGGTGCCGCACAGCACGAAACCGCGCAGGTCGAAACGTGCCGGCGCCGATTCGGTGGGAATTTCCGGAATGAAACGGCGCACCAGCAAAAAGCCGGCAATGCCGATCGGCACGTTGATGTAGAAGATCCAGCGCCAGTCCAGATACGAGACGAAAAATCCACCCAGCGGCGGGCCCAGCATCGGGCCGATGAAGGCCGGCACCAGCGTCCAGGCCATGGCCGACACCAGGTGACGGCGCTCCACCGTGCGCAG
Organism: Xanthomonas sp. LMG 8993; assembly: GCF_009835065.2. Lineage (NCBI taxonomy): Bacteria > Pseudomonadati > Pseudomonadota > Gammaproteobacteria > Lysobacterales > Lysobacteraceae > Xanthomonas > Xanthomonas sp. LMG 8993. Next base: position 18,817 of record NZ_QVIF02000016.1, read on the forward strand.
CAGGATCAGCCGGCCGAGCGGGGCCATCATCGCGCCGCCGGCGCCTTGCAGTACGCGCGCGGCGACCATGGTGGGCAGGCTGTCGGCCAGCGAACACAGGATCGAGCCGCCGACGAACACCCAGATCGATGCGCCGAACACCCGGCGCAGGCCGAAGCGGTCGGCGATCGCGCCGCTGGCGGGAATCAGCACCGCCAGCGCCAGCAGGTAGCTGGTCATGGCGATGCTCATCGCCGGCGCGGCAACGCCGAAGTCGCGCGCCAGGGTCGGCAGCGCGGTCGCCAGCACGGTGGCGTCCATCTGCTCCATGAAGATGGCGCAGGCCAGGATCAGCGAGATGATGCGGTAATCGGGATAACGCGGCGGCGTGACGCCGGCCTCGGACACGCTGGAGGACATCGGACTCTCGGTTGCGGGGCCGCATCGATGGCGCGCAGATGGCGACCGGACCGGCCCGCGTCGCACGGTGTTGTGCGGCGCAACATGGCTATTGTCCGCCCGTGCGAAGCGGTGTTCAAGCACGCGCCAGGCAACACTGCGTACGCATCACAGGGCCGATAACACCACCAGCCCACCTGAGAGAGCCGTACAGCTCGCAAGACGGGTGCGAATGCCTTGTGCCAACTCACCCGATCGGCCCACAAACTGCTCAGCCCGTCCAGCCCTCGCGCTCCCCGCTCCTCGATTCCCCAATCCCGATTCCCCAATCCCCGCTCTTCAGGTCCCCGGCGCCGCGCTATCCCAGGCATCCATGATCTGCAGGACCTGCGGCAACGCCTCGCGAAATTGCTGCACCAGGCGCGGTTCCAGTTGCTTGCCTGCCATGCTGTCGAGCTTGCGCATCGCATCGTCCACCGTCCACGGCGCCTTGTAGGCGCGCCGCCCGCACAGCGCGTCGAACACGTCGGCCACCGCCACGATGCGCGCCGATTCGGGAATGGCCTCGCCGGCCAGGCCGTTGGGATAGCCGCTGCCGTCCCAGCATTCGTGGTGATGCAGCGCGATTTCCGCAGCAAGCTGAAACACCGGCCCGCGCCCGTGCCGCAGCAGGTCGTGGCCGACCTGCGGGTGCTGGCGCACCACGGTGCGTTCGTGTTCGTCCAATGCACCGGGCTTGTGCAGGATGTTGCCGGGCACCGCGATCTTGCCGGCGTCGTGCAGGGGCGCGGCATCCTGCAGCAGCTGCGCCCGTTGCGCCGGCCAGCCGACCTGCTCGGCCAGCACCTGCGCATAGGCGGCCATGCGCCAGATATGCGCGCCGGTGTCGGCATCCTGACCTTGCCCGGCGGTCCCGAGCAGATGGATCGCATCCCGATAGTGCTGCGCCAGGCGCGCGCTTTCGGCCAGCTTCAACTGGGTGGCGATGCGCGCCTTGAGCAGGGCGGGCGAGTAGGGCTTGCTGACGTAATCGGCCGCGCCCGCTTCCAGTCCGGTACGTTCGTCGTGCTCGCTGCTGCGCGAGGTCACGAACAGGATCGGGATGGCCGTGCTGGCGGGCTGCTGCTTGAGCGTGCGCGCCACCGCATAGCCGTCCATGTCGGGCAGCTCGACATCCAGCAGGATCAACGCCGGCGTGTGGCGGAGCACCGCCTCCAGCGCTTCGCCGCCGGACTTGGCGAACACCAGCGGAAAATCGTCGCGCAGCAGCTGGCGCAGGGTGGCCAGGTTGCTGGATTCATCGTCGACACACAGCAGGGGACGATGCGGCATGGAGGCTCCTTGCCACCGGCGTGGTGAGCGGTCAGCGCAGGTGAGTGGCTTGCCAGTCGCGCAAGGTGGCCTCGGCGCGACGGAAGTCGAAATCTTCCACCGCACGCTGCAGTGCTTCCTGCAGGTTGCGCGGCAGATGCGGCGCGCAGATCAGCAGCGCGTGGTCGATCCTGTCGGCATCGTCGCTGCCCAGGGCCGCTTCCAGGATCTGCACGCTGTCCGCGTCCAGCGCGGCATCGTCATCGCCTGCTTCCGCGTCGCTGTCGCCGTGTTGCAGGAAGGCATGGACCGCCGCGGCGGTACGCTGCATGGTGTCCTTGAGTGCGAGCAGTGCCGAGGTGATGTCGTGGCCCTGCTCGATGCGGGTTTCCAGGTCGCTGGCGGCACCGGCCAGGGCCGGCAATGCCAGCGACCCGGCCGCGCCGCGCAGCTTGTGCGCCAGCGCACCGATCGCCGGCAGCTCGTTGCGGCGCAGATGCTCGGCTGCGGCCTCGGCCGGGTCGGGGTTGTCGCGCAGCAGTTTGAGCAGATAGCGCTCGTACGGTTCGCGCTCGCGCCACAGGCTGCGTGCACGCGCCGCATCCAGCACCTCCGGGTCGGCGTGTTCCCACTCGGGGCCGCCCTGCACAGCGGCCTCGTGCGGCAGCGACGGGATGCGCCGTACACCCGGCTGCAGGAAGTGGCGGATGGCGGTGACCAGTTCCTCCACATTGAACGGCTTGGCGATGAAACCGTTCATGCCCGCTTCCAGCGCTTTCTCCTGTTGTGGGCGAAAGGCGCCGGCAGTCAGCGCGATCACCGGCAGGCTGGCCAGCGCGGGGATCTGCCGCAGCCGCCGCGTGGCTTCATAGCCATCGACCACCGGCATCTGCACATCCATCAACACCAGCTGGAACAGCTCCGGCGCGCGCCGCAGCGTGTTGATGGCCTGTTCGCCGTCGTGGGCGACCGTGACCATGGCGCCTTCGCCTTCGAGAATGCGCTGCGCCACTTCGCAGTTGATTTCGCTGTCGTCCACCAGCAGCAGATGCGCGCCTTCCAGCCGACGCGCCACGAAGGTGGGCGCCACCGGCCGCGCGCCGGGGCGTTCGTGGACCAGTTGCTCCACCAGCCGGTGCAGCGCCGCGCTGGTCACCGGCTTGGTCATCACCGCATCCAGGTCCTGTTGCTCGGGATGCTGCTCCAGCAGCCGGCGCTCGTAGGCGGTGACCATGACGATCACCGGATGCGGGCCGGGCACGGCGCGTGCGCGGATCTGCCGCGCGATCGCCACGCCGTCGATATCGGGCATGCGCCAGTCGAGCAGGAAGATGTCGTAGGGCTCGCTGGCCTGCTCGATCGCCTGCAGGGCGGCCTGGCCGCTGGCGACCGCATCCACCCGCCAGCCGAGTTCGCTGGCGATGCGCACCAGGTTGTTGAGCGCCGCATCGTGGTCGTCAGCGATCAACACCCGCGGCATCGCTTCCGGCGGCAGCGCCGGCAGGTCGCGCTGTGCCAGCGGCGGGGCGGATTTTTCCAGCGTCACCACGAAGTAGAACTCGCTGCCGCGGCCGGGCACGCTTTCCACTTCCAGCTCGCCGCCCATCAATTCGATCAGGCGCCGGCTGATGGTCAGGCCCAGGCCGCTGCCGCCGTAGCGCCGGCTGGTGGAGGTGTCGGCCTGCAGGAACGGCGAGAAGATCAGGCTCTGCTTTTCCTTGGAAATGCCGATGCCGGTGTCGCGCACCGAGAACAGCAGCTTGAGCTTGTTCGGATCGCCGCTGGGGAAGCGCCGCACCGACAGCACCACTTCGCCCTGCTCGGTGAACTTGATCGCGTTGCCGACCAGGTTGACCAGCACCTGGTTGATGCGCAGCGCATCGCCGAGCAACCAGCGGCAGTCGCGCGGCAGTGGCTCGACGATCATTTCCACCGGTTTGGTGCTGAGCGAGGAACGCATCAGGTCGGCGATGTTGTCGAACAGTTGATTGAGGTCGAACGGTGCGCGTTCCAGATCGATGCGCCCGGCCTCGATCTTGGAGAAGTCCAGGATGTCGTTGATGATCTCCAGCAGCGAGCGCGCGGAGCGGTCGATCTTGGTCACCATGTCCTGCGCCGCACCGGGCAGTTCGCTGCGCTGGAGCAGGTACAGCATGCCCAGGATCGCGTTCATCGGGGTGCGGATCTCGTGGCTCATGTTGGCCAGGAAATCGGACTTGGACTGGTTGGCGCTCTTGGCCGCATCCATCGCCAGGCGCAGTTGTTTCTCGTGCAGTTTCTGCTCGGTCAGGTCCACCGCCATGCCCAGGTAACCGATCACCTGGTCGTTATCGTCGCGCAGGGTGCTCAGGGTCAGCAGCACCGGCAGGCGGCGGCCTTCGTGGCTGACGTAGGTCCATTCGCTGGTGTCGCTGCGGCCCAGGCTGGTCAGCGCGGCGATTGCCTCCAGCGTATGCGCCACCGGGGCGCCGGTCTGCTCGGACAGCAGGTGCGCGCGCTCCTGCAGTTCCTCCTGCTCGATGAACTGGCCGGCCTTGCGGCGGCCGATCACCTCGTCGGCGTTGTAGCCCAGCAGTTTTTCCGCGGCGCGATTGAACAGCGTGACAAAGCCGCTGGAGTCGGTGGCGATGATGGCAAAGCCGGCGTGTGCCAGGATCGCCCGGTGCAGCGCGGAGAACTTCATCAATTCGCTGGTGCGTTCGGCGACCTGGTGTTCGAGCGATGCATTCAGGTCGACGATGCGCTGATGCGAACGCACCCGCTCGGAGATGTCGCGGAAGAAATGCGAGTGCCCGCTCAGGGTGGCATCGCGTTCGATGATCGGGGCCTTGCTGGCCAGCACATGGACCAGATGCCCATCGCGATGGCGCATGCTCAGCGCCGCCGAGGTATCGACCGAATGGTGCTCGTCGGCGTGCTCGATGTCGGGGATCGCATATGGCTGCGGCGACAGCAGCATCGTCAGGTTCTGGCCGATCGCCTCGTCCGCGCTGTAGCCGAACATCGCTTCGGCAGCGGGATTCCAGTGGGTGATGTGTCCGTCCGGAGTTTCGGCAACGATGGCCTCGCTGGAATGGCTGACCAGTGCCGCCAGCTCCATCTGTTTGCGCAGCACTTCCTCGCGCCGCAGGCCGTTGCTGAAATACAGCACCAGCAATGCCGCCAGCAGCACCGACACGCCCAGCACCAGGCCGCCGGTCAGCCATGGCGAGGTCTGGTTGAGCGAGGCCAGGAAGCTGGCGGTGGGGTGGGCGGTGATGATCCAGGTGCGGCCGTAGATCTGCAGCTGCTGGATCACCGGCGGGCGACGCGCGCTGTCGCTGGACGGCGTGCCGCTGCGAAAGAAGTTGTGGGTGGGCTCGTTGCGGTCGGACAGATCCAGCGCCACGTCGTCACGCTCGCCCAGGGTGCTTTCCACCATCTGTTCGACGCTGAAGGGCGCGTACACCCAGCCGCTGGTCGCGGCCATGCGCTGTTGCGGCGTCTGCAGCGGCATGCCCTCGCGATAGACCGCCAGCAGCACCAGGAATCCGCTCTCGCTGGGAATGCGATAACCGGACAGCGAGATCGGCGAGGTCATGATCGGCACGCCGCTGCGTGCGGCCTGCAGTGCCGCCGCGCGGCGACGCGGATCGGAGGCGATGTCCAGACCGATCGGACGGTTGCCCGAGGACTCCGGTTCGAAATACAGCACGATGTAACGCTCGCCGTCCCAGGGCGCCAGCGGCCGGCGCTTGATGTCCGGTGCACCGTCCGCGCGCGCGGCCTGCAGGAAGGCCTCTTCGTCGGCGGGCGCAACGCGATGGATGTAGCCGTAACCCAGTACGCCGGGGAACTCGCGCGTGTAATCGCGCGAGCGGCTGTACAAGGTGAAGCGGTCGCGACTGATGACATCCTTGCCGGCGCCGATCAAGGCACCGCGTGCGCCGCGCAACCCGTGTTCGAAGGTATACATGCGCTCGCTGATGTTGCGTGTCAGCGTGCGCACCACATAGTTGAAACGCTGCTCGCGCTCGAGCTCGTTATGTCGCTGTAGCGACAGGCCGGCGAGAATGGCGGCAATCAGACCTGTGGCGAGAATCAGCAGGGCACCGATCGATGCGCGGCGCCCGTATTTTCTGCGCAGATCCCAGCGGCCATTCGGCATTTCTGTTCCTTTGCCTTGCCTGTTGCGTGCCCGGTGTGCTGGCCGACGGCGAGGTCGGTCTCGTGGTGGCGCCTGACGATCATCAGAACCCGTGCAAACTCCCCGGCGTCCGCACGTGCTTCCGGTGGGCGATCAACGTCATTGCCAATGCATCAGAACGCCAGCCAGATCGATAATGCGTGAAGGGCAAGCCCGATCAGTCCGCCCACCAACGTTCCATTGAACCGAATGTATTGCAGATCGCGTCCGACACCCAATTCCAATTGTTCGACGAGGTGACGTTCGTCCCAACTTTTCATCGTCGACGCGATATGGTCGGTCACCGATGCGCGCAGACGCGTGGTGAGTTTGTCGGCGGCCTGCAACATGTGCTGGTTGAGCGCTTCGCGCAGCGAGGGATCCTGCGACAGGGCCTGGCCGAGCGATTGCATGGAGCGCTCCATGTGCGCGGCCATCGACGATTCTTCACGCGCCAGGTCGTTGCGCAGTGCATCGCGGATCTCGCCCCACAGGCCTTGCACGTAGTCCTGCAAGGCCGGATGTTCGATCACGCGTTGCTTGAGCTCCTCCACGCGCTCGGCCATTGCCGGCTCGTCGCGCAGGCGCGCGATGTAGCGTTGCAGCCACGCTTCGTAGTCGAGCCTGATCGGGTGCTCGGGGGTCTTCAGGATGTCCTGCAACTCCTCGATCGCCGCCCGCGCCATGCGGTCGGCCAGGCTGTCGCCGATCTCCTCGATCGGCTTGACCCAGTTCACCGTGCCGACCAGCTTGGGCCACTCGCGCCGCGCGTAGCGCACGATCAAGGCCGAGGCGCGCGTCTTGACCTGCTCCTGATCCAGCCACTCGCCCAGGCGCAGCAGCACCTCGTCCAGCAATTTCTGATGCCGGCCGTCGGTGGTGAGCAGTGCCATCACATCGCCGACGGTGGCGGCTGCATTCCATTTGCGCAGACGGTCGACCACGAAGCGCTGGATCGCGCGGCGCACCGCGGCCTCGTCCAGCAGTTCCAGCGCCTGCAGCATCCAGCTGCGCGCCATCTGCGCGAGCATGCGCGCCTGTTCGGGTTTGGCCAGCCATTCGCCGAGGCGGCTGGCCGGGTCGAACACGCGCAGTTTGTCCATCAACGCCTCGGGGGCGAGGAACTGGTCGCGCACGAATACCGCCAGGCCGTCGGCCAGACGGTCCTTGCCGCGCGGCAGGATGGCGGTGTGCGGAATCGGCAGGCCCATCGGGCGGCGGAACAAGGCCACTACCGCGAACCAGTCGGCCAGTGCGCCGACCGTGGCCGCTTCGCAGAAGGCCGAGACCCAGGCCCAGACGCCTTGTTCGCCCATCAGGTGGCTGACGACGAAGCCGGCGAACATGGCCAGCAGCAGGGCCACCGCCAACAGCTTCATGCGCTGCAGCTGGGCACGACGGGGATCGACGGGGCGGGGAGTGCTGACGCTTGGTTCCATCTGCGCAGTGTACCCAGTCGCCGGAGCACGGCATGTCCACAGCCGGGCGTGACGGCGCGGTAGGAGCGGGCCTGAGCGCGATGGGGTTACCGGGAAGGCCATGTCGCGCCCGGGTGCGCTCCTACGGGTAATTGCAGCGATCGCGGTAGTAGCCGATCGGTCCTGTAGGAGCGCGCCTGAGCGCGACGGCGTTACCGGGAATGCCATGTCGCGCCCGGGTGCGCTCCTACGGGTGGTTGCAGCGATCGCGGTAGTAGCCGATCGGTTTGTAGGAGCGCGCCTGA
>NZ_QVIF02000017.1:0-16531 GCF_009835065.2 Xanthomonas sp. LMG 8993
GTTGCTGGCGGTGGCCGGGTTCTGGTTGAGCGAGACGCTCAAGGTCACCGGTGATCTGCGCAAATTCATGCCCGCCCCGCGCACGCCGGCGCAGAAACTGCTGATCGAAGAGCTGGGCGAAGGCCCCGGCTCGCGCCTGTTGCTGATGGCGCTGTCCAACAGCGACCCGGCCACGCTGGCCGCGCAGTCGCAGGCACTGCAGCAGGCCCTGGCTGCACAGCCGGAACTGTTCGAGCTGGTCGGCAATGGCGGCACTGCGGGGCTGGATGCGATCCCCGAGCGCCTGCTGCCGTATCGCTATCTGCTCAGCGACAGCTTCGACACCACGCCGCTGGATGCGCACACCCTGCAAGCGGCATTGCAGTCGCGGGTGCAGGATCTGGGGTCGCCGGCGGCGGCGCTGGTGGAGCCGTTGCTGCCGCGCGACCCCACGCTGGAAGTGCTGCATCTGGCCGAAACCCTGCAGCCGGCCGCGGCGCCGCAGACGCGCAACGCGGTGTGGTTCGACCGTGCCGGTACCTCGGCCTTGCTGGTCGTGCAGACGCGCGCAGCCGGCTTCGACCCCACCGGCCAGCAACTGGCCTACGACGCGGTGCAGGCGGCCTTCGCCAAGGTCAGCAAGGGCAGCACGACCCGGCTTACCTTGACCGGCCCCGGTGCATTCGCCGTGGAAATCACCGCGCGCACGCAGGGCGAGGCGCAATGGATCGGGACGCTGGATACGGTGGGACTGGTGTTGTTGCTGCTGGTCGCCTATCGCAGCTGGAAGATTCCGGTGCTCGGCGTGCTGCCATTGGCCAGCGCCGGCCTGGCCGGTCTGGCTGCGGTGGCCCTGCTGTTCGATGGCGTGCATGGCATCACCGTGGCCTTCGGCTTTACCCTGATCGGCGTGGTGCAGGATTACCCGATCCACCTGTTCAGTCATCAGCGCCCGGGTCTGGATCCACGCGACAACGCGCGTCATCTATGGCCGACGCTGGCCACCGGCGTGGTGTCCACCTGCATTGCCTATGTGACCTTCCTGTTTTCCGGTGTGGACGGCTTGCGGCAGCTGGCGGTGTTCACCATCGCTGGGCTGGCGACCGCCGCGATCACCACGCGGTGGCTGTTGCCGTCGTTGATCGACCCGGCACCGCGCGACTACGCCGATTCACGCATGCTCTCCGCGCTGTGGCGCGGTATCGCGCGCCTGCCACGGCCGCGCATCAGCCTGGCGGTGATTGCGCTGATCGGCATCGCGGTGATCGCGTTCGCGCCGGGGCAGTTCTGGCAGAACGATCTGTCGAAATTGACCCCGGTGCCGCCCAAGGCCCTGGCGCAGGACACGCATCTGCGCCAGGAACTGGGCGCCCCCGACGTGCGTTACGTGCTCGCGCTGTCTGCCGCCAACGACGAGGCCGCGCTGCAGGCCAGCGAGCAGTTGCGCCCGCGCCTGGATGCCCTGGTGCGCGACGGCGCATTGACCGGTTACGACATGGCCGCGCGCTATCTGCCCAGCATCAAGACCCAGCATGCGCGTCAGGCTGCGTTGCCGGATGCTGCGCAAGCGCGCGCATTGACCGACACTGCGGTGGCCGCCACACCGTTTCGCAGTGACGCGTTCGCGCCGTTCCTGCAGGACCTGGACGCTGCCAAGCGCGCCGCCCCGCTGTTGCCGAAGGACCTGGCCGGCTCGCCGCTGGCAACGTCGGTCGGCGGGCTGCTGCTGGGTCGCGGCGATCGCAGCACTGCGTTGGTGTCGTTGACCGGCCTGCGCGATCCGTCGGTACTGGCTGCCGCCGTGAAAGGCAGCGGCGCGCAGTTGCTGGATCTGAAGGACGCGTCAGAGTCCCTGGTGGCCGCGTATCGCGGACGTGTGCTCGGCGCGCTGGTGCTGGCCGCGCTGCTGCTGGCGGTGACGGTGGCGATCGCGTTGCGCAGTCCGCGCCGGATCGTGCGCGTATTGCTGCCGATGGCGCTGACCACGGTGCTGATCCTGGCGATCCTGCGCGGCATGGGGGTGGAGCTCAACCTGTTCCATCTGATCGCGCTGATCCTGGCGGCAGGCCTGGGCCTGGATTACGCATTGTTCTTCGACCATGCCGGCGACGATCACGCCGACCAGCTGCGCACGCTGCATGCGCTGATCGTGTGCAGCCTGATGACGCTGCTGGTGTTCGCGTTGTTGGCTGCCTCCAGCATCCCGGTGTTGCGTGCGATCGGCAGCACGGTGGCGCTGGGGGTATTGTTCAATTTCATCCTCGCCTTGCTGGTGTCGCGCGAGCCGGCGCTGGAGCGCGCAAGACACGGAGATGTACATGCAGGGACGTGAGGCAATTGCCGCGCTGATTCCGCACCAGGGCAGCATGTGCCTGTGGGAAGCAGTGCTGGAATGGGATGCGCAGCGCATCGTGTTGCGCAGTGATGCCCATCGCAGCGACACGCATCCGCTGCGTTGCAATGGCCGCCTGCGCGCGCTGCATCTATGCGAATACGGCGCGCAGGCCATGGCCGTGCATGGCGGCTTGCTCGGCCGGGAATCGGGCAAGCCGGTGCGCCCGGGCATGCTGGTGGCGTTGCGCGCAGTGGACTTGCACGTCGCGTATCTGGACGACCTGCCCGATGCGATCGTCTGCGACGCACAGGTGTTGATGCAGGGCGAGGACAGCCAGCAATACAGTTTTCGCCTGAGCCACGGCGACCAGTTGCTCGCCGAAGGGCGCGCCACGGTGATGCTGGGCGCCGCGCAGGCCACCCAAGCCCCGTAGGAGCGCGCTTGCGCGCGATGGCCTTACCGCTGACGCCGCATCGCGCGCAAGCGCGCTCCTACAAGATGTAGGCGATCAATGCTGGATCTATTCCTGCGCCTGCTGCGAGTCGTTAGGATGAGGCTCTTTCCGCCGTCGTGTCTGCGGCTTTCATCGAGGCTTCCATGAGCACTTCCATTCCACAGCGCCGCGCACTCGTCACCGGCGGCAGCGGCGATCTTGGTGGTGCGATCTGCCGTCAGCTGGCGGCGCAGGGGCGCCATGTGATCGTGCATGCCAATCGCAATATCGCCCGCGCCGATGACGTGGTCGCAGCGATCGTAGCCGACGGTGGCAGCGCCGAGGCGGTGGCGTTCGATGTGGCCGATGCGCAGGCCAGTGCGGTGGCGCTGGCAGGCCTGCTGGAGGGCGGCCCGATCCAGATTGTGGTCAACAACGCCGGCATCCACGACGATGCGCCGATGGCGGGCATGAACGCCGAACAGTGGCATCGGGTCATCGACGTATCGCTGCACGGGTTCTTCAATGTCACCCAGCCGCTGCTGCTGCCGATGGCGCGTACGCGCTGGGGCCGCATCGTCAGCGTGTCGTCGGTGGCGGCGGTGCTGGGCAATCGCGGGCAGACCAACTATGCCGCGGCCAAGGCCGCCTTGCACGGCGCCAGCAAATCGCTGTCGCGCGAGATGGCCAGCCGCGGCATCGCCGTCAACGTGGTCGCGCCAGGCGTGATCGAAAGCGAGATGGTCGGCGAAAGCTTCGCGCCGGAAGTGATCAAGCAACTGGTACCGGCCGGCCGGGTCGGCAAGCCCGACGAAGTGGCCGCGTTGGTGGCGTTTCTGTGTTCGGAGTCAGCCGGCTACATCAACGGCCAGGTCATCGGCATCAATGGTGGGATGGGCTGAGGGCGGCTAACGAAAACGACCGTGTTCGCCACCTGATGGGCACGCCCCCCGACCAGCCCTGCTTTGGGATGTCGTAACGACGCTGAAGCTCAGCCCCTTGTTTGGCGTGAGAGCGATTGACCCGTGCAGATGCGTCGGCTGTAGAGCGGAGGAGCTGCGGCTTGGCCGCAGGGACCGTTGCGGGACAGGCTGCAAGTACGTCCATGTAGGCTCGGGCTGGCCGCCGGTGTCGCCGTGGTGCATCACACGCGCGGGGCAAGCTAGCGCAAATCAAGAAAAAACGCGCCGTTGCCGGCGCGGTTTTCAAACTCACGCCGCGTCGGCGTACCAGGCGGCGGTGAGGATCGGCTCGCCGATGGCGTTGGCGGTCAAGGCGTCCAGTCCGTGGTCCGGCAGTGCGGCATGGCGCTGGCGTGCCTGCTGCAGGATCTCGCGTGCCAGCACCGCCATCTGCGCCACGTTGCTGTGGATGCGTGCGGCAAAGGCATCGTCGTCGAGGGTGTCGTTCAAGGCGCCATTGAGTTCGTTGAACCAGCCGATCAGGTATTGATCGAGCAGGCGCCCATCGTCGGTGGCCAGGCCCTGTGCAGTGTTGTGCTGGCCCCAGTCGTGCAGCACACGCTGCATGGCCAGATTCATGTCGCGCGCATAGAAGAAATCGGACTTCATGCGCGAGAGCAGGCTGAGGTCGGCGATGCGTCCGCTGAAGAACAGCGGCGCCAGCAGCGACCAGTAGTAGGTGTAATCCCAGATCACCTTGACCGGCATCACCTGCGCGTCGCCGAACAGCGCGTACTGGTCCTGATACAGGGTCAGGGTATTTTCGTAGAACGAGAAATACAGCTGCTGATACAGCTCCACATACGGGCTGAGCGATCTGCCGGCGCGGTCGCGGCCGATCAGTTCGCAGATGTAGGTATTGGAAATCGCGATGAAGTCGCTGCCGGGCGAATAGAACGGGTCCAGGAACAAGCCCGCCTCGCCGGTCAGCGCCCAGCGCTGCGGCGAGAACACCTGCTTGCAGCCATAGGAGAAGTTGCGCAGGAACAGGAAGTCCTGCAGCCGGTAGTCGGCCTTGTCGAGCGTGGCGGCGACCTGCGGCTGATGCGTGCGCAGCCAGGTCATCGCCTTGTCGTGGGTGTTCATCGTGTCCAGCGGGTGCATCGACGCATCGCAGACGATGCCCAGCGAATGCGCGCCGGACGACAGCGGAATCAGCCAGAACCAGTAGCCCGGTCCGCACATGTGGTTGGTCGAGCGCCAGCGGTCCGGCGGCGTGCAGCGCTGCAGCCAGTTGCTGTCCTGCGACCAGCCATTGGGGTCGATCAGGCCTTCCACACGCCACCACACCGCATTGGCGTCGTGTGCATTGTCCTGCGCCAGGCCGAGCTTGCGCTTGAGCAGGCCGGCGCGGCCGCTGGCATCCACCACCCAGCGTGCGCTCAGTGTGCCGGCCTCGCCCGCGCGCTCGTAGCGCACGGCGTGGTCGGCCTGGTCATCGGACAGGTCCACGCCCTTGACGCTGCAGTTGTCGACAAACGTGATGCCCTGCGCGCGGGCGCGCTCGCCGAGGAAATTTTCGAAGCGGCCACGGTCGATTTGCCACGACGGCGTCGGCAGGATCTGGCTGACGCCCAGCTCGGTGCAGCGGTCGATGTCCTCGCGCTTGTCGGAGAAGAAGAAGCGGAACCCGAACTTGCGGATCTGCTCGGTCTCCAGATGCTCGCGCAGGCCCAAGACCTCGGCGAAGTAGTGCGCGCCGATCTCCACCGTGGACTCGCCCACCTTGAACGCCGCCTCGCGCACCGGGTGCGCACGCCGCTCCAGCACAGTGATCGCCAGTTCGGGGTCGCGTTGGCGCAGCTGCAGGGCCAGACTCAGGCCGGCCAGGCCACCACCGGTGATAACGACATCGGCACGCTGTGCATTCATGGGGATGGCTTGCTCTTGGTAACCGCCGGCACAGTAGCAAATTCGCCGTCAGCGTCGTCGATCAGCACCGGGTTGGCGCGCACGCGGCGGTACTCGCGCCAGATATGCCCGTAGCTCCAGGCCTGGACCACCACATGCGAGGTGATTTCCCACAGATCGCGTACCAGGCGGAAATGGCTCTTGCGGAACGTGCCCGGCGAGGTGCCGGCGTAGCGGGTTTCGATCGGCACCGCGACCACGCGCGCGCCGGCCTGGCGTGCGGCGGAAATCAGCAGCTGCGCCTCGAACACGAAGCCTTCGCCGGGCACGTCGGGCAGGGTGAACACCGAGGCCGGATACAGGCGCTGGCCGCTCTGGCTGTCGACCAGCTGGAAGCCGCAGGCCCAGGCGATGCCCCAGTCGCCGAAATCGTTGCCGATGCGGCGGATGGTGGGCTGGGTGGCGCGCTTGCGCATGCGGGCGCCGACGATGACGCAGCCGGGGTGGCGGTTGGCCGCCGCCAACAGGCGCGGGAAATCGGCGGCCTTGTGCTGGCCGTCGCCGTCCATGGTCATCACCGCGCGCATGCCCATCCGCTGCGCCTGTGCAAACCCGCTGCGCAACGCGGCGCCCTTGCCCTTGCGCTGCGGGTGCCGGATCAAGGTGATCGGCAGGCCGGCGATGCAGTCGGCAGTGCCGTCATCGGAGCCGTCGTCGATCACGATCACGTTGGAACAATAGGTCAGCGCATCGTTGACCACTTCGCGGATGCGCAGCGATTCGTTCAGCGCCGGCACCAGGATCGCGGTGTCCTCGCGGGTCAGTGGCTGCCGGCTCACTGCTGGAGCTCCACGCGCAACACCCGGCCCGGGCCGGCGTACAGCGCCACGCGTTCGCCGGCAGTGGCGATCAGGTCGAACAACGGCAGCATCGGCGCCATCGCATTGGCGGCGACATGCCGCGCCAGCGGGCCGGCGCCCGGCGTCGGCGTGCCGTCGTCCAGCCACGCCCGCAGCTGCGGCTTGCCGGCCTGGCCTGGCGCACCTAGCACCAGCGCGCCACCGAGCAGCCCCTGGCTGGGGGCGACCCGACCCAGCGGCCCGACCGAGCGGGCGTCGTAGCCGGCCAGCAGCACTGCGTCCATGCCGGCGGCACGTTGGACCAGCGCCTCCAGCAAGCCTTGCGCGAAGCTGCCCAGGCTGGCGCTGATCGCGGTGGCCGGGGTCATCGCCCCGGCGCCGATGGTCCAGTAGCCGGCCGCGGCGTTGTGCACCGAGTTGTGGAACTTGGTCGGCGAGATCGCCGTGGGGTCGCTGGCCAGGGTGGTGCACATGTAGTCGGAGATGGCCAGGTCGCCGTACGTGGAAGTGAAGATCGACGGCAGGCTGGCCGGCTCGCGGCCGGCGGCGGTGCAGGCGGCCAGCGCGGCCTCCAGCGAGACCGCCACCGTGTCCGGTGCGCGACGGCGCTCGTTGGCGGCCAGCAGCTGCGGCGCCGGGCGCGCGCCGGTGTCCTGCAGCGCGCCGCCGCGCACGAACGCCGCAGCGGCGTCCCAGCTCGGCAGGCCCTGGGTCCAGAAGCCGATCCCCTCGATGGTGGCAGCCAGCATCAGCGGGCCTGCCCGAACAGCAGCGAGCAGTTGTTGCCGCCAAAACCGAAGGAGTTGTTCATTGCGTAATCGATCTTGGAATGGGCATTGTCGAAACGGATCTGCGGGCCGCAGGCGGGGTCGGGCACTTCGCTGTTGAGCGTGCCCGGCAGCACGCCGTCGCGCAGCGCCAGCAGCGCGATCACCGACTCGACGATGCCGGCGGCGCCCAGGGTGTGGCCGGTCCAGGCCTTGGTCGAGCTTGCGTGCAGGGTGGCCGGGAAGATCGCCGCCACTGCGGCGGCTTCGACGCTGTCGTTGGCGGGGGTGGCAGTGCCGTGCAGGTTCAGGTAGCCCACCGCGGCCGGCTCCAGGCCGGCGCGTTCGAGCGCGCCGCGCATCGCCAGCTGCGCGCCCAGGCCCTGCGGATGCGGGGCGGACATATGGTGCGCATCGCTAGATTCGCCATAGCCGTACAGCCACAGCGTTGCGTCCGGCGCGGCGGCGGTGCGTTCGAGCATGGCAAAGCCGCCGGCCTCGCCCAGGCTCAGGCCGACCCGGCGCGCATCGAACGGCTGGCACAGCTCCGGCGCCACCACCTGCAGCGAGTTGAAGCCGAACAGCACGCTGCCGCACAAGGTATCCACGCCGCCGACCAGGGCGGCATCCACCACCCCGGCATCGATCAGGCGCGCGGCCTGGGCAAACACCTTGGCGCTGGACGAACAGGCGGTGGCCACGGTCACGCTCGGGCCGCGCAGGCCGGTGGCGTGCTGCACGAAGTCGCCCAGCGAGTGCGGGGTGTGCACGATCGGGCGATCCAGGTCGTCGGGGAAGCGCGCGCCGTCGGCGTCTTCGACCAGCCGCGTGTAGGCCTCTTCGCTGGCGCCGATGCTGGAGGTGGAAGTGCCGATGATCACCGCCACGCGCTCGGCGCCGTAGCGCTGCGCGGCGGCCTGCACCGCCTCGGCCATGCCGTCCTGCTGCAGGGCCAGCCAGGCCAGGCGATTGTTGCGGCAGTCCCAGCCTTGCAGGGCCTCCGGCAACACGATGTCTTCCACGCCGTCGACGCGGCCGATCCAGCACGCCAGCGGCTGCGGGCCGAAATCGTTGCGACGCATGCCGCTGCGGCGAGCAGTCAGGGCGGCGGCCTGGGCATCGAGCCCGGCGCCGAGCGCGGTGGTGGACGTAAAAGCGGTGACGGCGACCGGGGCCATCTGGGACGAATGCTGCGCTTGGCTCACGGTGGTCTGGCTGGCAAAAAGTGGGCTCAGTATATCGATGGCGGGTGCGCCTCCCGTCGATGGCGCAACTGAACGTGCCGGTCATGTCGCTGACGGGGCTGGAGTTTTCGCGCGTTGCCGCGCTTTCGCCATCGGCGCAATTGGGACACAATCCTGCGACACACTTGCCGATCGAGCGCGACCACGCGCGCATGCACGCCTACGTCTATAAAAGCCAACGCAAGCAGGACACCTTCGTCTATCTCGCCACGCGCGACGACTTCTCCGGTCTTCCCGCCGCCGTGCACGCGCAGCTGGCGCCGTTCGCGTTCGTGCTGGAGGTGGCGTTGACGCCGGAGCGCCGTCTGGCGCAGGCCGACGTGGCCACGGTGCGCGAAGCGCTCGCCAGGCACGGCTTCTATCTGCAACTGCCCAAGACGGTGGTGCTGGCGGGCGAGTGCGACTATGACTGAGGCCGCACGGGCCGCACGCTTGCGGGCCGCAGCGCTGGCCGGCCTGGCCGGCGTGGCGTTGTCGTTGCTGGGCGGCATCGGCGGCGGTGTCGCCGCGGTGACGCTGTGGCTGGCGCAGCCGGCGTTCGCGCTGGCGGTGTCGTGGGCGCGCGGTAGCCGCGCATTGCCCAGCCGGCCGCGCGCGGTTGCGCAGGCCTTGCCGCCGTTGCTGACGATCTGGGGTGTGGGCCTGCTGGCGCTGGCCGCCCTGATTAGCTGGCCGCTGACCGCCCTGCGCGACAGCGGCAGCCTGGCCGCCGCATTGGCCTTGAGTGTGGCGGTCAGCGCCGCGTTGCTCGGGTTGTGGCGGACCTGGCCGCTGTGGGGCGAGGTCGAACGCGATGGCGGCGCCCTGGCCCCGCGCTGGCATGCGCTGGCGACGCAGGAGTTGCACGCCTGGCGCGGCCTGCTGGCTGCTGCCCTGGTGCTGGCGATGTGCACGCTGGTGGTGGCGCTGGCCTGGCCGGGCTGGTTGTCGAGCAGCCTGCGCTGGAGTCTGGCGATCGCGGCCAGCGTGCTGCTGCCCGCCGCTCACTTGCTGTTGCAACGCACCGCCGCCCCGGCGCGCAGCGATGCCCCGGCGGCCTTGCAGGCGGCCGATTTCTTTTCCGAAGCGGCGGCCGAGCCGCGTCCGCTGGAGCCGGTGGCCCAGCACCAACTGGTGCCGGAGCTGTTCGAGGCCGCGCGCAGCGGACGCGTGGACCGCGCGCTGCAGTTGCTCGACGCCGGCGCCGACCCGCAGGCGATGCCGCTGCCGGAGTGGCGCGACCAACGCAGCCTGCCCGCGCTGGCCGCGGTACTGCCGGATCTGCGCCTGCTGCGCGAGCTGATCGTGCGCCGCGTCGACGTCAACCAGCCGCACCGCGGCATGACCCCATTGCTGGCCGCCACCCGCGACAGCTGGCACGGCCGCCCGGACGCGGTGATGACGCTGCTGGCCAACGGGGCCGACCCGCGCGCCAGCGACAACGACGGCAACACGCCGCTGCACCACGCGGTGCGCAGTTCCGACCCGGGCGTGGCCGCGCTGCTGCGCGATGCCGCCGCCGAACTCGATGCGCTCAACAACGAAGGCCACTCGCCGCTGGCGATGGCCTGCCAGGTCGGCAACTGGCGGCTGGCCAAGTTCCTGCTGGAACGCGGCGCGCACTCCGAACCGGAGGGTGGCGCGCCGGTGCTGCTGGCGGCGGCCGGCACCGAGGAAGACGACCCGGCCGGCGTGCAACTGCTGCTCAAGCACAAGGCGCGCGTGGATGCGCGCGACCGCCAACGCCGCAGCGCCCTGCACGAAGCGGCGTTGGCTGGACACGGCGACATCGTCGAGGCGCTGCTGGCAGCCGGCGCCAACCTGGAAGCGCGTGACCTGCTCGGCCGCACGCCGTGGCTGGATGCGGCGCGGCAGGCGCGCAGCGGCGTGCTCGAACGCCTGGTCGCGCGCAAGGCCGATGTGCTGGCCATCGACGGCGAGGGCCGCAATGCGGTGATGCTGGCCTGCGCCGCCGACAGCGTGTCGCCGGCGCTGATCCGGCGCCTGCTCGAGCTGCAGGTGCCGGCCGACAGCATCGACGCGCACGGCCGTCGCGCGGTGGATGTGGCCGCCGAAGCCGGGCGCTGGGCGATCGTGCAGTTGCTCGATCCCGGCTACCCCTTGCCGGCGGCGGTCAGTGACGCGCACGGCGAGAGCCCCGGCGTGACGGTGCTGCCCGATCGCCCGCCACTGGTGCTGCTGCGCGAAGGCCTGCAGTTCGGCCAGCGCGATGGTCTGATCGCACTGGCCCGCCTGTGCGGCCCGGAAGAACTCGGCGGCCTGCTGCACGACGCGCATCTGGCCTTGAACGCCGATGCGGTGGACTGGCTGCTGCGCCACGGGGCCGATGCCGAAGTGCGCGATGCCTGCGGCGATGTGCCGATGTTCGCGCTGCTGTCGCGGGGCGTGGAGGCGGTGCCGGCGCTGCAGGCGCTGCTGCGCCATGGCGTGTCGCCGGCCGGGGCCGGCGGCCTGACGCGGCTGCTCAGCGCCTGCGTGCAGCACGATGCGGCATCGCGCGGGCTGGAACAGTTCGCGCTGGAACTGCTCGAACGCGGCGCCGACCCGTTCGCCGCGTCGGCCGCCGGCGATCCGCCGTTGTCGCTGGCGGTGCGGCTGGGCTGGCTGCGCCTGCAGCAGTGGTTGCTGGAACACGGCGTGGACCGCGAAGCGCGCGACAGCCATGGCATGACCGCGTTGCATCTGGCCACCGCGCTGGGCCGCGAGGCGTCGCTGAAATTGCTGGTCAAGCAGGGCGCCTCGCCGGAAGCGCGCGCTGCCGACGGGCAGACCCCGCTGGGGGTGGCGCTGTCGATCGGCCGCCGCGACCTGGCCGACTGGCTGGACTGGCGCATCTGGTCGCTGCCGCAGCGCAGCCTGCGCGAAGCGGATGTGCCGGCCGCCGCGATGGTCGGCGACACCGATGCGGTGCGTCGGCTGATCGATCTGGGCCTGCCGGTCGATGCGATCGATGCCCAGGGCTGCACCGCGTTGCTGCGTGCCGCCGGTGGCGGCCATCTGGGCGTGGTGGCGCATCTGCTCGGTCGCGGCGCCGACCCGCAACGCGCGGCCAATAGCGGCGCCACGCCGTTGTCGGCGGCGGTGAGCATGCGTCAGACCGAGATCGTGGCCGCGTTGCTGCAGGCCGGCGCGCAGATCGAGCACCGCCTGCCCGGCGGCGTCACCGTGCTGATGCTGGCCTGCGCGCTGGGCCTGCCGGATATCGTGGCGCGCCTGCTCACCGCGGCGGCCGATGTGCACGCCAACGACGATCAAGGCCTGGCGCCGCTGCATTGCGCCGCGCTGTACGGCTTCACCGCGCGCGACAAGAGCCGCCTGCTGGCCTTGCTGGATACCTTGCTGCTGGCCGGTGCCGACCCGGACTACCTGGCCGGCGGCCGGGTCAGCCCCTTGCTGCTGGTGCTGGGCGCGCGCGCCGAACCGGGCACCGCCTGCGACGAGCAGGTGGTGCTGGCCGGCGTCGAACGCCTGCTCGACGAAGACGTCTCGCTGGACGTGGCCGATCAACGCGGTTTCGGCCCGCTGCACCTGGCCGCACTGCACGGCCTGCCGTTGCTGGTGCAGCGCCTGCTGCGTGCCGGCGCCGATGCCGACCGCCGCGACGCGCTCAACCGCACCCCGCGCGAGATCGCGATCATGCGCGGCTTCATCGATGTGGCCGGCCAGTTCGAACCCGCCTTGCCGGGGGTGTCCTCGATGGCGCGCTTCCTGCGCGAAGGCCGCTGAGCCAGCGCGGTGGCGCACCGCTGCGGGTGCTGTTCGTGTGCAGCCGCAACCGCCTGCGCAGCCCCACTGCCGAGCGCGTGTTCGCCGACTGGCCGGGCGTGCAGACGCAATCGGCCGGGCTGGCCGCCGATGCGGAGGTACAGCTCACCCCGGAGCTGTTGCACGAAGCGCAGCTGGTGCTGGTGATGGAGCGTCGTCATCTGCAGTTGCTGCGCAAGCGCTTCGCCGCGCATCTGCGCCATTGCCGGGTGATCTGCCTGCAGATTCCCGACGATTACGCGTACATGGATCCGGCACTGATCCGTCGCCTGGAACACACGGTGCCACCGCTGCTGCGTTTGCCGGTGCAGTCGTAACCTGATCCCGACACCGCGCATGCAAAACTTGGCCCTCCCTCGCACGAAGGAAGCGCCTCTACGATGAGCGTGCGTATCGAGGACCACGCCATGCTGGGCAATTGCCACAGCGCGGCCCTGGTCGACCACCGCGGCACCATCGACTGGCTGTGTCTGCCACGTTTCGATTCCGATGCGTTTTTCGCGTCCCTGCTGGGCGATGAGCAGCACGGGCAATGGGCGTTGTCGCCGGCCGGCGACTTTCGCAGCGAGCGTGCCTACGAAGACGACAGCCTGGTGTTGTGCACGCGCATGCACACCGACACCGGCACGGTGGAACTGGTCGACTTCATGGTCGCCAGCGATGAAGGCGACGGCCACCAGCACCTGGTGCGGATCGTGCGTTGCGTGCAGGGCCAGGTGCCGATGCACATGCGCCTGACCTTCCGCTTCAACTATGGCCGCACCGTGCCATGGGTGACGCGCATCGACGGTGGCATCCGCGCCATTGCCGGCCCCGACCAGCTTGCACTGCGCTCGCCGCAGGCGCTGCACGGCGAGGACATGGGCACCGAAACCGACTTCACGCTGCGGCAGGGCGAGAGCACCTGGTTTGTGCTCAGCCACGGCCTGTCGCATCAGCCCACGCCGACGGCGATCGATCCGGAACAGGCGCTGCAACGCACGACTGCGTTCTGGCATGGCTGGGCGCGGCGCTGCACCGATGTCGGCCCCTGGACCGCGCAGGTGCGCCGCTCGCTGGTGGTGCTGAAAGGGCTCAGCTATCTGCCCACTGGCGGCATCGTCGCCGCGCCGACTGCCTCGCTGCCCGAGCACCTGGGCGGCAGCCGCAATTGGGATTACCGCTACTGCTGGCTGCGCGACTCGGTGTTCACCCTGATCGCCTTGCTGCAGGCCGGCTATCGCGACGAAGCAGAAGCTTTTCGCGACTGGGTGCAACGCGCCATCGCCGGTTCGCCGGATCAGTTGCAGGCGCTCTACGGCATCGCCGGCGAGCGCCGTCTGCAGGAGTGGGAGGCGCACTGGCTGCCCGGCTATGAAAATTCCGGGCCGGTGCGGATCGGCAACGGCGCGGTGGACCAGTTCCAGCTCGACGTCTACGGCGAGTTGATCGGCGCGTTCCATTACGCGCGCGAAAAGGGCGTGGCGCCGCCGTCCGATGACGGTGGCTCGTCGGCATCGTTGCTGGAAAAGGTGCTGGAGACGCTGGAAACACTGTGGCGCCTGCCCGACGAAGGCATCTGGGAAATCCGCGACGAGCGCCGTCATTTCGTGCATTCCAAGGTGATGGCCTGGCTGGCGTTCGATTGCGGCGCGCGCGATGGCATCACCAATGCCGATGCGGCCAAGCGCGCGCACTGGGGCCGCATTGCCGAGGACATCCGCGCCGAAGTGCTGGAAAAAGGCGTGCACCCGGATGGGCACTTCGTGCAGAGCTACGGCTCCGATCGTCTGGATGCGGCGTTGTTGCTGATCCCGATCGTGGGGTTCCTGCCGGCCGATGATCCGCGCATCGCCGCGACCGCCGATGCGATCGCACGCGATCTGACCATCGACGGATTGGTCGAGCGCTATCGCGCCGACGACAGCGCCGACGGCTTGCCGGCCGGCGAGGGCACCTTTCTTGCCTGCAGCTTCTGGCTGGTGGAAAACTACGCCCTGCTCGGGCGCACCGAGCAGGCACGCGTGCTGCTCGAGCGCCTGCTCGGGCTGTGCAACGACGTGGGCCTGCTTGCCGAAGAGTACGACCCGCGCAGCAAGCGCATGCTTGGCAACTTCCCGCAAGGGTATTCCCACGTGGCTCTGGTCAATGCGGCATTGCGCCTGCACGGACGCATGGGCAAAGAGGAAACACATCCATGAACGAACAAGCCACCACCCCGCCGTGCATCATCGTGGTGTTCGGTGCACGCGGCGATCTGACCAAGCGCCTGGTGATGCCGGCGCTGTACAACCTGCGCCGCTCCGGCGCACTGGGCGAGCAGTTCGCCATCGTCGGCATGGATCACGGCGATATCAGCGAGCGTTCGTGGCGCACCATGATGGGCCAGTCGATGACCCAGCTGCTCAGCAGCCGTGATGCCGAATTCCAGACCGACGAGTTCGACACCGACACCTGGGAGTGGCTGCGCGAGCGCATGCATTATCTGCGCGGCGATTTCACCGACCTGGGTGCCTATCAAACCCTGGGGGGCGCGCTGGAGAAGCTGCACAAGCGCTACGGCACCCAGGGCAACGTGCTGTTTTACCTGGCCACCGCCGCACGCTTCTTCGAGCCGGTATTGCTCAACCTGGGCGAAGCCGGGCTGGTCAAGCAACGCGAGGGCGAGGGCTGGCGTCGGGTGATCGTGGAAAAACCCTTCGGCCACGACCTGCCCAGCGCCGTCGCGCTCAACGCCACCGTCGCCAAGGTGCTGCATGAGGACCAGGTGTTCCGCATCGACCACTTCCTCGGCAAGGAAACCGTGCAGAACATCCTGGCGTTCCGCTTCGCCAATGGCCTGTTCGAGCCGGTGTGGAACCGCGACCGCATCGATCATGTGCAGATCACCGCCGCCGAAACCATCGGCGTGGAAGGGCGCGGGCGCTTCTACGACCCCACCGGCTGCCTGCGCGACATGGTGCCCAATCACCTGTTCCAGTTGCTGGCGATGATTGCGATGGAGCCGCCGGCTGCATTCACCACCGAAGCGATGCATCGCCGCCGCGCCGAAGTGATCGAGGCGGTGCGCCCGATCAGGCCCGAAGACGTGGTGCGTGGCCAGTACGCCTCCGGTGCGGTCAACCGCAGCGCCGTACCCGGCTATCGCGAAGAAGACACGGTGCCGGACGATTCGGAAACCGAAACTTATGTGGCGATGAAGCTGCAGGTCGACACCTGGCGCTGGGCCGGCGTGCCGTTCTACCTGCGCACCGGCAAGCGTCTGCGCGAGCGCACCACCGAGATCGCGATCCGCTTCAAGCCCGCGCCGCTGGCGCCGTTCCGCAGCACCGAAGTGGGCGGCTATGGCCCCGACTGGCTGGTGCTGCACATCCAGCCCGACGAAGGCATCTCGCTGCAGTTCGACGTCAAACGCCCCGGCGCGCAGGTCAGCCTGGCACCGGTGCGCATGGACTTCCGCTACCGCGACTGGTTCCCCAAGGAATACACGGTGGGCTACGAGCGCCTGCTGCAGGACTGCATGAACGGCGAGGCCGGCCTGTTCCAGGATGCGGCAATGGTGGAAGGTGCCTGGCGCATCGTGCAACCGATCCTGGATGCCTGGAAGCAACCGCCCAGCGATTTCCCCAATTACGCCGCCGGTAGCGCCGGACCCTCGGCCGCCGACGCCTTGCTGGCGATGAACGGTGGACACGCCTGGCGCGCGCTCACCCCCGGCCGCAAGCCACCGCCGCGCCGCGCACCGGAAGCGCGCAGCAGCGCCACCACGCCGATCAAGAAAGCCACCGGGAAGACGGTCAAGAAGGCTGCCAAGGCGCCGGCCAGGAAGATCACCAAGGCGGCAGCCGAAAAGGTCACCAAGGCGCCAGCCAAACGCGCATCCGCGGCTGCAGCAAGACCATCGCAGGATGCGGCTACGTCGCCGGGCAGTGCGGCAAAGAAAGCCGCGGGCAAACGCGCAACCGGCAAGGTCGCAAAGACCGCCGGCAAAACCGCGGCAGGCAAGAGCGCAGCGAAGAAGTCGGCCAGCAAGACCGCGGTGCGCGCGCCACGCCGCTGACGGAGGCAGCCGCCGCAGCTCCACGTAGGAGCGTGCCTGCGCGCGACGAGGCTTTATCGGTAACGCCCGGTCGCGCGCAGGCACGCTCCTACGAACGGCGAAGTGATTGTGGGTTGCTGGTGGGGGCTCGCCATCACATTGGCGTATGACTTGTACGCAATCGGCCGCTCGCGTGCAGGTTGTCGCCTAGGCAACGACGGCGCCGTTACCGCTGACGAACGATGCACCACATCCACGTAGGAGCGTGCCTGCGCGCGGCGGGCTTTATCGGTAACGCCCGGTCGCGCGCAGGCACG
>NZ_QVIF02000018.1:0-13325 GCF_009835065.2 Xanthomonas sp. LMG 8993
GCCAGACGATTGGCGCGTGCATCCAGCTCGGCATAGCTGAGCGCGTGATCAGCATCGCATAGCGCGATCGCCTCGCCACGACGGGCTGCGCAGGCGGCAAACACCTCGGCGATGGTGGACTGGGCCGGATACGCACGGGCGGTGGCGTTGAAGCCGTGGACCAGTTGCTCGCGCTCGCGCTCGGACAGCATCGGCAACGCCGCCACCGGCTGCCCTTCGGCGTCGGGCAGTGCCTGCAGCAGCCGCTGCAGATAGCCGGCCCAACGCTGGATCGTTGCCGCGTCGAACAGGTCGGTGGCGTATTCGATCGCGCCGCCCACGCTGCCATCCGCATTTTCGACAAAGGTCGCAGTCAGATCGCAATGCGCGCTCTGGTGGGGCATCGACACCGACTGTACGTCCAGGCCAGGCAGCACCAAAGCGCGGCCGCCGGGCGTGTTGTCCAGCGCCAGCATCGTCTGGAATACCGGATGGTGGCCGAGATCGCGCACCGGCCGCAGTTCTTCGACCACTTGTTCGAACGGCACATCCTGGTGGTCATAAGCGCGTAAGGTCGCATCGCGCACCTGAGTGATCAGTTCGGCAACGCTGCTAGCCGCCGCCGGGTTGACGCGCAATGCGAGCGTGTTGACGAAGAAGCCGACCAGGGTCTCGGTCTCGCGTCGCTGACGGTTGGCGACCGGGGTGCCGATCACCACCTCACCCTGCCCGCTCAGCCGCGACAGCAGAACCGACCAAGCGGCCAGCAACGCCATGAAGAGTGTCGCGCCATGCGCAGAGGCCCAGTTGCGCAACAGTTGCGCCTGCTCCGGCGCCAAGCGCAACGGCAGGCTGGCGCCACGGTGACTTGGGCGCGCCGGCCGTGCCCGATCGCCAGGCAGCTCCAATAGCGCCGGCGCATCGCGCAAGCCTTGGCACCAAAATCGCAACGAGGCGTCGAGGCTGCCATCGGCCAGTCGCTGCTGTTGCCAACAGGCGTAATCGGCATAGGTCAGGCTCGGCGCCGGCAAGGGGTTGTCGCGGCCTTCAACAAAGGCCGAGTACAACACGGCCATGTCCTGCACGAGCAGCCCCATCGACCAGCCGTCGCCGGCGATGTGGTGTGTAGAGAAAAACAGAACATGATCGTCCTCACCCATATGAGCCAGTGCGACCCGCAACAGCACGTCCCCTGACAGGTCGAAGACGGCGCTGGCCTGCGCCTGCAGCAGTGCGTCCAGCGCGCTTGAGCGCGCTCCCTCTTCAAGCCCATCCAGTGCGTGCCGAACCATGGTCAGCGATGTCGCCGGCAACACACGCTGTACCGGCTCTCCGTCGTGGTCGGCATAGACGGTACGCAGGATCGCATGTCGTTCCAGCAGCGCTTCCAGCGCACGCTGCAATGCGGCCACGTCAAGTCGGCCGCGCAGGCGCAGCGCACCGGGCAAGTTGTATTGCGGGCTGCCGCCACCAAGGAGATCAACGAACCACAACCGACGCTGCGCGAATGACAGCGGGTAGCACGACGCCTTCGCTGCCGGTTGGATCGCAGCTAAGGCACCATTGCCGCGGCCACGCTCGAGAACGGCGATCAACGCGTCCTTGTGCGAACGGATGGCGTCCGCCAACTCCGGCGTGATCGCGCCGCGCGGCGCATTGCTGCGCAAGCGTCCTTCTTCGACAGAAAGCATGACCTGCCGTCGGCCGAGTTCATGCAGCAACGCGGCCAGATCCATGCTCACCATTCGGTCATCTCCATTGCGTCGTTCTCTTCCACCGTACCCGTTGCGACTTGTGCCCCAGCCGCAGTCAACGCATCGATCCAGGCCGCCAGCTCGACGATGGTCGAGCGAGCGAACAGATCGGCGATGCGCAGTTCGCAATCGAATTCGGCCTGCAGCGCGACTACCACCCGGGTCGCGAGCAGTGAGTGCCCACCGACCTCGAAGAAAGTACGGCGGGTGCCAACCGATTCGCGTTCGAGCACTTCGCACCAGACCCGGTGTACGCGGGTTTCGGTCGCCGTCTGCGGCAAAGTGTCGCCTTGATCCAGGCTCCAGTCGGGGGCCGGCAAGGCGGAACGATCGACCTTGCCATTGGTAGTCAACGGAAGTCCCGGCAGCACCACGATCGCCGCCGGCACCATGTAATCCGGCAGCACGGCTACCAGCGAAAGACGCGCCTGCAATGGATCGAAATCCTCGCCAGCCACTGTGTACGCGACGAGTTGACGGTCGCCGCGCTCATCTTCGCGAGCGACCACGACTGTCTCGCGCATACCCGGAAGTGCCGCAAGCGCCGATTCGATCTCACCCAGCTCGATACGGAAGCCACGCAACTTGACCTGAGCGTCACGACGGCCAACGAACTCGACGGTTCCGTCAGGCAACCAGCGACCGAGGTCGCCGCTGCGGTACAGGCGGCCATGCGCGCCGGTGTCGACGAAGCGTTCGGCAGTGAGCTCTGGCTGATTCAGGTAGCCCCGGGCCAGCCCGTCGCCACCGATCCATAGCTCTCCGACCACACCGATCGGCACCGGCTGCATCCGCTCATCCAGCAGATGTACGGTGGTGTTGGCGATTGGCCGCCCGATTGGAATCGCACGCTCGCCATCGACTGCTCCAGTGATCGCATAGGTCAGCGCAAACGTGGTGCTTTCGGTCGGTCCATAGCCGTTGACCAGTCGTGCCGGCGCATACGGCGACTGCGCCAACTCGGCGATCCGACGCGGGTCGAGTGCATCGCCGCCCACCAGCAAGTGGCCCAGCTGTGCCAAGGCCGGTCCAAGCACCGGCAGATGGCTGTTGAACAGTCCCACTGTCATCCACATCGCGGTGATGCCGGCACTCAACAGCGCGTCGCGCAAGGCCGCAGCATGCAGGACGGTCTGCTGGTCGAAAACGACCACGCGCGCGCCTTGAAGCCAGGCCGACCAGATCTCCCAGGTGGATGCATCGAACGCTGGGTTCGAGCAATGGGCGACGCGATCAGCAGGCGAGAGCGGGGCGAAATCTGTGCCAAACACCAGGCGCACAATGCTTCGGTGTTCGACCATGACCCCTTTGGGCTGCCCGGTAGAGCCGGAGGTATACATCACGTAGGCAAGTTCGCGGCCACTGGCTGGCTGGCGCGCAAGATTGAGCTGCGACTCATGCGACCACGCCTGTTCGTGCAGCGACAGGCGTTGCCCCACCCATGCTGCTGCGTCATCTGCGGCAAGAACGGCAACCGGCGCAGCGTCCTCGAGCAGATAGCTCACGCGCGCGTCCGGCTGGGCCGGATCGATCGGCACATAAGCACCGCCTGCCTTGAGCACTGCCAGCATCGCCACCAGCATCGCGACACCGCGTGGTGCCACGATCGCGACCCGTGCATCTGTCACAACGCCGCGCTCGCGCAGACCATGGGCGATGCGGTTGGCGCGGGCATTGAGCGTCGCGTAGTCCAGCATGATTCCGTCGGCCTGGACCGCGATCGCATCGGGCGTGCGCGCAGCCTGCGCCTCGAACAGGTCGGCCAGCGAGCTATCGTGAGGATACGGCGCGCGAGCGCCATTCCAGCCAGCGATCGTCGCGCGCTCAGCAGCATCGTGCAGCGCCGGCTCGCGTCCTGCGGCAACCGCTGCGGGCAGATCCTCGAGCACCCGCCCCAGATGCGCGACCAGGCGGCCGATGGTGGCCTCGGCGAAGTGCTCGGCGCGATAACCCATGCGCAGCAGCAAGGTGTCTTCCAGCACCGCAATCAGCGTCAGGCGGAAATGGGTGAACTGCGGTGCCGAATCACGCTCGATTCGCAGCTGGCCCGGCAGGGCTGCCGCCTGGTCGCGGGCATCGGTCGGCAGATTCTCGAACACCAGCAGGCTGTCGAACAGCGGCATTCCGCCGGCCTCCAACTGGATCTGCGGAAGCGGCAGGAAACCGTGCTGTGTGCTTTCGACAAATTCGGCATGCTGGCGCGCCAGCATCGATGCTGTATCGGCGTCGCGGCCAAAGCGCACCGCCACCGGTACAGTCTGAATGAACAGCCCGACCATCGATTCGATGTCCGGCACCTCCGCCGGGCGCCCCGACAAGGTGGTGCCGAACACGACCTCGTCCTCTCCGCTGTAGCGATGCAGCACATAGCCCCAGCTCCACTGCAGCAGGGTGTTGAAGGTGACCTTCAAGCGTTGCGCCATCGATTCCAGTGCACGCGTGGCCGCCACCGACAGACGCAACCGGCGCTCGCGGGAACCGTGTTCGCCGTCGGTAGGCAGACGGTCCACTCCCAGCGGGGTCGGCAGCGACAGTCCCGACAGTGCTGCGCGCCAGTAGCTGCGCGCCGCATTGGTGTCCTGGCGCGATAGCCAGGCGATGTAGTCGCGGTACGCGGCCGGCGCCGCAAGCGTATCCGGGCGACCTTCGCTCAGTGCGACATAGCGCTCCAGCACATCGCGATAGACCAGCGGCCCGCTCCAGCCGTCGAGGGTGATGTGGTGCTGGGTCCACAGCACGCGATGGTGATCGTGGCCCAGACGGAACAGCGTCAGCCGCAGCAACGGTGCGCTGGCGAAGTCGAAGCCGGCGTCGCGGTCGGCGGCCAGGAAGGCGGCAAAGCGCGCCTCCTGCTCGGCTGGTGCCAGATCGCGCAGATCTTCTTCGCGCCATGGCAGCTGGACCCGATCGATCACGATCTGTTGCAGCGTTCCGCCGGCCTCGGAGAACGCGGTGCGCAGGATGTCGTGGCGGGCCAGCGTGTCGTTCCAGGCGCGGCGGAACGCTTCTATGTCCAGGGGACCGTGCAGGGTCGGATACGACTGCACCACGTAAGCGGAACGTTCGAGCTGACTGTGGAAATGCAGGCCCGCCTGCATCGGCGTTGCCGGATACACCTGCGCGATCGCCCCATAGCGGCGCTGCCATGCGTCCAATTGCGCCTGGTCGACCGTGGCCAAGGGAAAGTCCGACGGCGTGCGCGTGCCGGCTCCGGGCGTGCTGCAATGATCGATAACTCGGTCCAGACCTTGCACGATCGCCTCGATCAGCGCTTGCGCCGTTTCGTCGCGATACTGGGCACGGCTGTAATCCAGCACCAGCGTGAGTTCGCCGCCGAACACACGTCCGGTCAAGCCAATCCTGCGCACCCTCCGGCGACGCGGGCTGACCTTGTCACCCACACCTTCCGGCGCGGCCTGGAAGGCAGTCTCCTCGTTGATCACCTGATCGAACTGGCCGAGGTAGTTGAACTCCAGGTCGGGCGGACCGAGCCGTCCGGCAGCCTCGACGAGTTCCGGGTCGTTGCCCAGCTGATGGGCGATGCCGAACCCGATGCCGTGATCGGCCTCCCGATACTGCTCCTTGACCGCCTTGATGACCTCGCCTACCTCGTCGCTAGCCGCGCTGATCACCAACGGATAGATGCCGGTGAAGTAACCAACGGTTTGCGTGACATCGAGCTCGTCGAACAGGTCCTCGCGACCGTGTCCTTCCATGCGCACGCGGAATGCGCTCGCGCCA
This sequence comes from Xanthomonas sp. LMG 8993, assembly GCF_009835065.2. Classification (NCBI taxonomy): domain Bacteria; kingdom Pseudomonadati; phylum Pseudomonadota; class Gammaproteobacteria; order Lysobacterales; family Lysobacteraceae; genus Xanthomonas; species Xanthomonas sp. LMG 8993. The sequence continues at coordinate 5,475 of NZ_QVIF02000018.1, forward strand.
CTCCACGCGCGCAGTCCGAGGTAGACGCCCGCCAGCAGCAGCTCGTTGATCTGGGTCCGGTAGGCGGCCGCACAGTCTTGTTGCAGCCGACGAGTACGCGTCGGGTCGAGGCTGGCAGTCACCAACGCGTTATCGCTCATTCGCCCGACATCCTCGGTGCCGAAGTCGTTCGGCCACGGCTCCACGTGGAGTCGGCACTGGCGCAGCCAAAACGACCGTTGCGCCACCTGGCGCGACGAACCCACATGCTCGAGCAGGGCTTGACCCCATTGTTGGAACGAGGACGTCTTGGCGCCCAGTTCGATCGCTCGACCGGCCACGGCCTGGCCGTAGCCGCGCTCGATATCGGCGAGCAGGATTCGCCAAGACACCCCGTCCACGACGAAGTGCTGGGCCAGCAGCAAGAGACGCCCACTCTCGCCCGCACGGGCAGGCGCGAAATGGACCACCCGAAGCAGCGGCCCCCGCGCAAGATCGAAGCAGCGTTGCCAATGATCGCAACGCGCCGTCACGAACGCGGTTGCGTTGGTTTCGGGTAGGCGTTCGCGCACAATCGTTGCCGACAGCATTGCCTCGTCCAATGGCGCATACCAGGCCTGCCAGTCGCCATCGCGCTCGGCGAAGCGTAGGCGCAACGCATCGTGACGGCGATAGACCGCCGCCACCACGTCCCGCAGGATCGCTTCATCGACATCTGCAGGTGTCCTCAGCAGCACCGCTTGGTTGTAGTGATGGCGGTCCGTCTCGTCCAGGCCGATCAATAAGCGGTGCACCGGCAACAGCACCTGCCCACCTTCGATCGCCTGCTGCGGCGCCACGGCTGCAGGCGCGTCCAGCGTGGCGGCCAGCGCGGCCAACTCGGCCACGGTCTGGGCGACGAACAGATGGCGGGTAGTGAGCGCCAGCCCGGCCCTGTTCGCGCGCGATACCACTTGGATCGCCAGGATGGAATCGCCGCCGATCTCGAAGAAGTTGTCGTGCACGCCGACCAGCTCCAGCCGCAGCGCTTCCTGCCAAATCGCCACCAGCGTGATTTCATGTTCGTTGCGCGGCGCGACGTGCACGGCCTGGGACTGGTAATCAGGCTCCGGCAGTCGGCGCAGGTCGATCTTGCCATTGGCGGTCAATGGCAGCGCATCGATCGCTACGAATGCCGCCGGCATCATGTAATCGGGGAGATGCCGTTTGATTCGCTCACGTAATGCGCGCACCAGCAGCGCTTCGTTGACCTCTGCTTCGTTGGCGACGGCTGGCACCACGTAGGCGACCAAGCGACGCAGAGCGCCGTCGCCACGGACCGCGACCACGGCCTCGGACACGCTCTCGTGGGCGCGCAGCAACGCGGCGATCTCACCCGGCTCGACACGATGTCCACGAATCTTGATCTGGCCGTCGACGCGCCCGAGGAACTCCAACTCACCCTGCGCATTCCAACGCACACGGTCGCCGCTGCGGTACAGACGGCCACCGTCGGCGGCGAGTCCATCGATGAAGTTGAGCGCGGTCAGTGTTTCGTTCCCCAGATAGCCGTCAGCCAGGCCTGGACCACCGATGTAGAGCTCACCAGGCACGCCGACCGCCACCGGCGCGCCCTGTGTGTCGAGGACGCGTAATTCGACGTTTGGAAGGCCGCGGCCCAGGGTCAGCGGACGGCCGGGCACCACCTCGGCGCTGGTCGCAGCAACGGTGATCTCGGACGGGCCATAAGAATTGACCACGCGACAACGCTCGGCCCAGGCCCAGGCCAAGCGTTCGTCGCAAGCCTCGCCGGCGACGAACAGCACGCGCGGCGCCGGTGTAGAACCGATATCCAGTTGCGCCAGCAACGCCGGCGGTATGGCCGCATGGGTGATCTCGGCCGTGCTCAACAAACGTGCCAGTCGTGCTGGCGAGCGCCGGTCTTCTTCCGCGCAGACATGCAGGGCCGCGCCATTGGCCAGCGCCATCAGCCATTCCCAGACGGCTCCGTCGAAGCTCACCGACGCGAATGCCAGCACGCGGTCGCCCTCGCCCACCTGATACAGCTCGCGCTGCGATAGGGCCAGATTGATCATGCCGCAGTGCGGCACGATGACGCCCTTGGGGCGTCCAGTCGAGCCGGAGGTGAACACCACGTAGGCTGGATCCTGCGGACGCACGCCTGTCTGCGGGGCACCCGGATCGGCCGCGTCGGATGCGCCGAACAAGGCGTGGGCGAGAGCGCCATCGACCGGTACCACACTGTGCTCGCCCAACGCCGGGACCGCTTCCAGTACGCCCTGCTGGGTCAATACCAGTGCCGGCGCGGCATCCTCCAGCATCGCGGCGATACGCTCTTCGGGATAGGTCGGGTCGATCGGTACGTAGGCGGCGCCCGCCTTGAGGACAGCCAACAGACCTGCAAACAAATCGTGTGACCGCTCCATGCACACGCCAATCCGCGCCCCTGGCCCGATCCCCTGCGCATGCAAGAACGCGGCTATTCGGTTCGCGCGGCGGTCCAGGTCGGCATACGTCCACGCGTGGCCGTCGCAAACCACCGCTGCTGCGTACGGTGTCGCGCGCGCGCAGTGCTCGAACAACTGGTGCGCGCACAGTGCCGGACGCGGCAGGAGCGATGGTGCGCCGAGCGCAAGCACGCGCGCAGCATCGTCGGCTGACATCGCCGCCGACGCGAGCAATGGCGCCTGCGGATCCTTGGCGGCGGCCGACAAGCACGCCAGTAGCGCGTCGGCCAGGCGTTCGACGGTCTTGGCATCGAACAATTCGGTCGCATACAGCACGGTCATGTCGAAACCGTCGCCCAAATCGCGCACATGCAGTTCCAGATCGAAGCGCGACACGTCGATACCGGATTCCAGACCGCCCACGTTCAGGCCCGGCAGCGCGAGGTCTGCAACTTCGTCCTGGTGCATCGTGAAGCTGATTTGGAATATCGGGCCGTGGCCAAGACTGCGCGGTGGATTGATCGCCTCCACCACCAGGTCGAAGGGAATGGCCTGGTGTGCGAATGCATCCAGAACGGTGGTCCGGACGTGGCCTAGAAGTGTCTCGAAGCTTTGCGCAGTGTCCACGTGGGTGCGAATGGCCACGCTGTTAACGAAGCATCCGATCAGTGGTTCGGTGGCCGAATGATGGCGTCCGGAGACCGGCGAGCCGACCACCACATCGTCTTCGCCACTCCAGCGCGCCAGCACTGCGGCGAATGCCGCGTGCAGCAGCATGAACGGGGTCGCTGCGCGCGCCCGGGCAAGTTCGCGCAGGCGAGCGGATAGCGATGATTCCAGTCTGCGTTCGATCCGGCCGCCGGAAAAGGTGCGCTGTGTCGGCCAGGGTCGATCCAGCGGTAGGCCATGCACGGGCGGTGCCCCCTCCAGGCGCTCGCGCCAGTAATCCAGCCCCTGTTGCAGTCGCGCCTGGTCCAACACGCGTTGCTGCCACAAAGCGTAGTCCCCGTACTGCACCGCCAAAGGTGGCAAGGCCGGCCGGCGTCCTTCGCAGGCGGCGGCATACAGTTCGACGAACTCCTTGACCAGCAATGCGCTGGAGCCGCCATCGGAAGCAATATGATGCACCGTCAGCACCGCGACCCATTCCTGTTCGTCGATACGCAATAGCGCCGCGCGCAACAACGTGTCGGTCCCCAGGTCGAACGGCCGTTCGACCTCCTCGCGTATCCGTGCGGTCAACACGGCCTTGCGCTGGCTGACCGCGCTTTTGCGCAGGTCATGGAGTTCCAACGGCGCGTCCGCCAGGTCGACGACCTCGCACCGCCCATCACCATCGCCGGCCAGGAAGCGCGTGCGCAAGACCTCGTGGCGGGCCACGATACCGTCCAGCGCAATCCTGCAGGCCTCCATGTCCAGATCACCGCGCAGGCGCAGCGTCACGGCGATGTGGTATTGGCGGCTGCCGCCCTCGACCTGGTCGAGAATCCACAAGCGCTTCTGCGCGTGCGACATCACCGGCGCGGTGCCCGGCGGGCGCGGTCGCAATTGGATGCGCTGCTCGCCGTGGCTGTCGACGTGGGCGGCCAGACGACGCACGGTCGGATGCTCGAACAGGGCGCGCAGGGGCACGCTGCGCTCCAGGCGACGACCGATATCGGCGATTGCCCGGGTGGCCAGCAGTGAGTGACCACCGAGGGCGAAGAAATCCTCGTCCAGGCCGATCTTCGCGTGACCGAGGATGGCGCACCAGGAGTCGTGCAGGACCTGCTCGCTGACAGTCGTCGGCGGGGTCAACTCGTGTTTGGCCCCGGCATCGCTCCGCCATGCCGGCAACGCCGCGAATTCGCGCTTGCCGTTGACGGTCAGCGGCATTCGCTCGATCCAGACCACCGCTTCGGGCAGCATGTAATGCGGTAATTCGAGGGCTAACGTCGCACGCAGGCGCGCATCCTCCATCACTGGCGCGCCGTCGGCAGAGACCGCATAGGCCACCAGACGCCGATCGTGGTCGTCGCCGACAGCGACCACCGCGGCATCCTGCACGCCCGGCAGCGCCATCAGACGCGCTTCGATCTCCGCAGGCTCGATCCGATACCCGCGAATCTTCAGCTGCGCGTCGTCGCGACCGAAAAAACGCAAGCGGCCATCGACGCCCCAGGCCGCAAGGTCGCCGCTGCGATAGGCGCGGCAGCCATCGGCCTTGACGTAGAAACCACCGGCGTCGGCGCCGCCCCGATAGCCTTGGGCCAACTGCGGACCGACGATATGGAGCTGTCCGCGCACGCCGATTGGTACCGGCTGTCCATGGCGGTCGACGACGTCAATGCGCATGCCAGGGAACGGCCGCCCGATCGGCACCCCGTCCTCACTGGGCAATGCATCGGCAGGCCCAATGGCGTGGACCATGCAGCCGACCGTGGCTTCGGTCGGTCCGTACTCGTTGACCACCGTCGCCTTCGGTGCGACACGTTCGCGGAATCGGGCCAAGGTCGAGGTCGATAATGCTTCGCCACCGACGACCACGCGATGGGGCGCCTGTCCCGGGACCGTGGCCAGATTCGCCAACGCCTCCAGATGTGCAGGAGTGAGTTTGAAAAGCAGCGGTTCGGCGCCGACCATCAGGCTGGCCAGTATGGCCAGCGAGGCGTGCGGATCGGGTGGCAGCAAGTGGACCGGGCGACCGGTGGCCAGGGGCAGGATGAGCGAGGTGACGGTGGCGTCGAACGCGAGCGTGGTCGCAACTACGCCGGCAGCCAGCGCATCGGCGTCATAAAGGCATCGCGCACGATCCAGATAGTGCGCCAGCGCGGTATGACCAACGACAACGCCCTTGGGACGGCCGGTCGAGCCGGAGGTGTAGATCAGGTAGGCGGTGACGCCAACCGCATGCTCCGGTCTGCTGCTGGGGGCAGCGGTCGCGCGCGCAACTGCCAGCGCGTTGACATCGATGACCGCCATGCCGCTCGGGCAATGGACCGCTTTTGCCACATCGTCGCGCGCGGTCAGCATCGCGGCGGGCGCGGCGTCGATGAGGATCGCCGCGATGCGCGCTGGCGGTGATGTTGTGTCGACCGGCACATAGGCGGCGCCGACCTTCCATGCGCCCAGTATCGCGGCCACCATCCAGGCATCGCGCTCCAGCAACAGGACGACCCGGTCGCCCTCGCCGACACCGGCCACGCTCAGTGCATCGGTCACTGCATCGGCAGCGGCGCCAAGCTGCGCCCAGCTCCATTGCTGGTGGCCGGCGATCACTGCCACCGCGTCGGATCGCGCGTCGCAATGGCGCTGGATCTGCTTCAACGCCGTCTCGGGGACAGCCTCGGAGACTGCCCGACCAGCAGCCAGCGCGACCATCTGTTGGCGACCGGACGCATCCAGCAGATCCAGCGTACTGACCCGGACGGTATCGTCAAAGGCCATTGCCCGCAGCAAGCAATCAAAGTGGCCTAGCCAGCGGTCGATGGTGGTGCGATCGAACAGGTCGCAGGTGTACACCAACTCGCCACAGAACCCGCCCGCTTCATCGGCCAGTGCCAGCGCCAGGTCAAATTGCGCGCTGTGCCGCGGCGGCTGCAGCGCCTCTACCCGCACGCCCTGCAGGTCGGGTGCGGAGGTGCCTGCGCCGGATACGGTAAGGCTGGTCTGGAACAGCGGTGAGTGGCTGAGACTGCGCTGCGGTCGCAGCGCATCAACGACCTGCTCGAACGGCACATTTTGATGGGCGTAGCCGTCCAGGGTCAGCTCGCGGACCCGGCTCAGCAGGCCTGCCACAGACGGATCGTCTTCCAGATGCACATGCAACGGCATGGTATTGGCGAAAAAGCCGATCAGTGGTTCGACCTCCGGTCGCTGACGATTGGCGACCGGGCAGCCGACCACGACCGAGTCCTGGCCCGAGAGCCGGTGCAGCAAGGCCGCCCAGGCCGCCAGGAGGACCATGAATGGCGTCACCCGATGGCGCCAAGCCAGGTTGCGCAGCGCGTCGCTAGTCCCCTGGTCGATTCGTACCGGCACGCGTTCTCCGGTATAGCGTTGGTGCGCCGGCCGCAGACGGTCACTCGGCAGTTCCAGCAGCGCTGGTGCGCCTGCCAGATGCTGTTTCCAGTAGCTGATCTCCGTCTGCAAACGCGCCTGGTCCAGGCGTTCGCGCTGCCATGCCGCATAGTCGGCGTACTGGATGGACGGCAACGGCAGCGGATCGGGCTGGCCAGCAACGGTTGCGGCATAGATTGCGCCCAATTCGCGCACCAGCACCGCGTTCGACCAGCCGTCCGAGACGATGTGATGCATCGTGACCACCAATACGTGCTCCTCCTCGCCGGTATGCAGCAGGCGCATGCGCAGTGGTCCGCCGGTAACGAGATCGAAAGGTGCCTCGCCCTCGTCGCGCAGGTGCTCCCATATCCGCGATGCGGCATCCTCGCCGCGCAGGTCGAACAGCGGCAACGGTGGCACCGCGTGAGCCGGCAGGACCCACTGCACCGGCTCGCCGTCCTGATCGACGAAACAGGTCCGCAAGACCTCGTGGCGTTCGACAATACGAGCCAGCGTCAGCCGCAGCGCGTCCACGTCGAGGGCGCCGCGCAAGGCCAGCGCCGCGCCGACGTGGTAGGCGGCGCTGGCGGCCGGGTCGAGCTGGTGCAAGAACCACAGCCGCTGTTGCGCGAACGACAGCGGCGCTGGCCGCTGCGGCTGCCCGCGTCGGGGAATCGCCTCCGCGATCGGTAAGACAGCACTGTCCGAGAGGAATGCGATGAGGGCGTCACGGTTCTCGCGCAGCAACGCGACCGCACGTGGTGAAATGTCCGCGGAGGCCGAACGAGTTTTGAGCCGGTCCTGGTCGATGAAAGGAAATACGCCTTCGGCGTTGAGCAACGTCACGATCTCTGCAGGCCGCATCTCACCACTCCATTTCGATTTGCGTTGCGTCCGTTACGGCACCGGAGAGGTTCTCGCTGCGGATACGCTGATCGCTCACCAGCCGTGCCAGCGAGCGAATGTCGGGATTTTCGAAGAGACGTCGCAGCGGCAGTTCGATCCCGAACTCACGCTGCACATCGTTGATGACGCGCATCGCCAGAAGCGAATGACCGCCGAGCGCGAAAAAATCAGCGGTCGCGCTGACCCGCTCCAGATCCAGCGCCTGCGCCCAGATGCGCTCGAGCAGGCATTCAATCTCGCCTTCTGGCGCACTCCAGGGCAACTCGGCAACGGACGGCGCCGGCAGGCGTTTGCGATCCAGCTTGCCGTTGGCTGTCAGCGGCAGGCTCTCCAAGGGTACGTAGACCGACGGCTGCATGTATGTCGGCAAGCGCGACGTGGCCACCGCGCGAAGCGCCTCTTCCCAGCCCTCGCCCGAGACACCGCTTACCCAGGCCACCAGGCGTGCCGTAGCACCCTCCCCGTGCACCCCCACCGA
>NZ_QVIF02000019.1:0-11335 GCF_009835065.2 Xanthomonas sp. LMG 8993
GGCTGCGCGGGGTACTCGCCAAGCCAGTCCGGATCGGTGCCGGCGCCGTCCAGATACAGCATGTCCACCCCGCCCAGTGAGGCTGGCGCCGAGCTGCTTTCGACCAGCACCACGCTGATGTTGGCGTCGGCGATGATCCGTGCCAGGCGTTCGCTGCCCTGGCGCAGGTCCAGCGGCACATACGCAGCGCCGCTGGAGAGCACCGCCAGCAGCGCCACCGGCAGCGCCAGCCCGCGCTCCATGCAGATCCCAATGCGATCGCCTGGGCCAAGGCCCTGTTCGCGCAACGCGTGGGCCAGGCGGTTAGCGTGCGCGGCCAGGGTCGCGTAGTCGGTGCTCTCCCCGCTCTCGGTCGCGCGCAGTGCAATCGCCTGCGGGCTCCGCGCAGCCTGGGCCTGGAACGCGTCGATGAGGCCATGTGCGCGCGTGCGCGCCTGTGACCTGCCGCGGCCCAGCGCCAGCAACTGTTCGCGCTCCTGCGCGTCGATCAGCGCCAGCGAGTCGATCCGCTGCTGCGGATCGGATAGCAGTGCCGCAAGCACCTGCTGGTAGGCCTCAGCAATACGGTCGATGGTTGCGCCGTCGAACAGGTCCTTGTAGGTCCAGGCCAGGGTCAGCCCGTCGCGGCCTTCGCCGACACTGAGATCCAGATCGAAATGCACCTGCTCGACATTGTTGACGAATGGTTCGATCTGCAGCCCGGGCAAAGCAAGCTCTCCGGCCTCGTGGTTCTGGACCACGAATTTCACCTGGCACAGAGGGTTGTAAGCCATGCTCCGTTCGTGGCGCAGCGTGTCGTTGACTAGGTCGAAGGGCACATCGGCCGCAGCGAATGCATCCAGCGCAGTGGTGCGTACGCGGGCGATCACCTCCACCAGCGTCGGATTGCCTGACAGGTCGCTACGCAGCACAAGGGTGTTGATGAAGAAGCCGATCAGCGGCGCCAGCTCGGCGCGATCGCGGCCGGCGTGCGGCACCCCGACCACGACATCGTCGGTCGCGCCGAATCGACCGAGCACGATTGCCAGTGCCGCCTGCAGCAGCATGAACAACGAGGCCTCATTCGCCTTCGCCAGCATGCGCAGGGCCTCGGTCTGGCTGGCGTCGACGCGGCGACTGGATTGCCGTGCATCGAAACGCTGGCGCGCTGGTCGCGGACGGTCTAACGGCAGCGAGTGCACGACCGGCAGGTCCTCCAACTGGCGGGTCCAATAGGCCAGTCCGCGTTGCAGCACACCTTGCCCCGCTTCTTCGATCTGCCAGGCGGCAAAGTCGGCGTACTGGATCGGCAATGGCGGCAGCGGATCGTCGAGCCCGGCGACGCGATTGCGGTAGAGCGCGACGAACTCGTTGACGAGCACGCCGCTGGACCAGCCATCGGAAGCGATGTGATGCAGTGTCAGCAACACCACATGGTCCGCGTCGGCCAAGCGAATCAGCACGCAGCGCAGCATGAGGTCAGCTGAAAGATCGAATGGCCGCGCCGCTTCCTGCATCGCTAGGTCGCGCGCGCGCGACAGCGCGACCTCGGGCGCCAGCGCCGACAGGTCAGTCTGCGCTAGCGGGATCGGCGCAGGCGCCAGCACTTGCTGCACCGGTGCGTCGTCCTGGAATCGATAGACCGTACGCAGGATCTGGTGACGGGCAACGATGCGGTCGAGCGCTGCCTGCATCGCTTGTACATCAAGCTGGCCACGCAGGCGCATGGCGGTCGGGATGTTGTACTGGCGGCTGCCGCCTTCGAGCTGATCGATAAACCATAGGCGTCGCTGCGGAAACGACAGAGGGGCTTGCCTGGCGTCACGGCGCGGAATCGGCACAAGGCTGCCTGCGCCGCTGTCGCTTTGCAGCCAGGTCAGGATCTCGGCTTTGTGGGTAACCAGCCGTTCGCGCAGCGCAGCGGTCAAGCGCTTATCCGGATCGTCCAGCAACAGCTTTCCATCGCGGGCCTTGACCCGAATTCCGCTGTCTACACACGCCTTCAATACTTCGCGAAAACTCATAGCTCGATAAATCCCTGATCGCTACTGTCGGTGTTGTCCATCACCAAAGCGTCACGCAACGCCGTCTCGCCCAACCGTTCGTCAAGATACGTCGCCAGTGCCGTGATCGTGGTCTTCTCGAACACGTCTCGGATCGATAGCTCAATGCCGAAGTGCTGCTTGATCTCAGCCAGAACCTTCACCGCCAGCAGCGAGTGACCGCCGATCTCGAAGAAATGATCGTATCGCCCGATCCTCTCCACCGCCAGCGTCTGCTGCCAAATCCTGGACAGCACGCGCTCGCTGTCAGTGCGTGCCGGCTCGAACGCGCGCGCCGCCGTGGCCGCGCCGTCCGGTGCTGGCAATGCGGCGCGGTCGAGCTTGCCGTTGATCGTCAATGGCAAGGCGTCAAGCACGACAAAGGCAGCCGGTATCATGTAAGCAGCCAACGTGGCGGCGAGCCGCTCCCGCAAGTCTGCGATCTCCAACGTCACGCCCGGCGCGGAGACCACGTAGGCGACAAGACGACGATCGCCGCGATCCTCGCGCACCGCCACCACCGCCTCGTCGACGTCCGGGGCGGCAGCCAGCGCCGCTTCGATTTCGCCCAGCTCGATGCGGAAGCCACGGATCTTGACCTGCTGATCGTTGCGACCGAGATACTCGATCGAGCCATCCGACAATCGTCGGCCGAGGTCGCCAGTACGGTACAGCCGATCGTTGTCAGGTAGCGTCAGGAAACGTTCGGCGGTCAGCGCTGCGCGATTCAGGTAGCCACGTGCGACACCGCCGCCGCCGACATAGATCTCCCCGGTCATCCCAAGCGGCACCGGCTCACCCCGATTGTCGAGCAGGCGCAGCGACAGATCCGCCAGTGGCAGGCCGATGGGACTTCCACTGCCGCCGCGTACCTCTGTCTCGCTGATCTCCCGGTAAGTCACGTGCACGGTGGTTTCGGTGATGCCATACATGTTGATCAAGCGTGTGCGATGCAGAGCGTTGCGCTCGATCCACTGCAGCAGCGCATGCAGCTCCAGCGCCTCGCCGCCAAAGATCACCATCCGCAGTTGGTGGTTGTGGCTCTGGTCCTGGGCGGCGGTCAATGCACGGAACGCGCTCGGAGTCTGGTTGAGCACGGTCACGCCCTCATCCGCCAGCAGGCGCAGGAATTTTTTCGGTGACTGCGCCACCGGCGCTGGCACGATCACCAGGCGGCCACCGTGCAACAAGGCCCCCCAGATCTCCCACACCGAGAAATCGAACGCGAAGGAATGGAAGAGCGTCCAGACATCGCGCGTTCCAAAGTCGAAGTGGCGCGCGCAGGCGGAGAACAGCCGAACCACGTGGCGATGTTCGACCATCACCCCCTTCGGTCGACCCGTCGAACCGGAGGTGTAGATGATGTACGCCAAATGCGTGGGATCCAGGCCCGGTACGCGCGGATCGTGTTCGTCCGCTGGCGCACCTGCCATGATCGTCAGCAGTGGACAGGACACGCCGACGTCCGCATCTGCTCCGTTGCCGGTGTTTTCGGCTGGCTCATCAACCAGCAGCGCGACCGGTGCGCTGTCTTCGAGCATGTAGGCCTGACGCGCTGCTGGGTAGGCCGGGTCGATCGGCACGTAGGCGGCACCGCTTTTCAGGACGCCCAACAGGCCGATTAGCATCGGCAGGCCGCGGGCCGCCCGAACCGCAACCCTGTCGTCCGGCTTCACTCCCAGGGTCAGCAGCCGGTGCGCGACCCGGTTCGCCGCGCGGTTCAACGCGTCGTAGCTCAGGCTGTGTCCCTGGAAGCGTAGTGCTTCAGCCTGCGGCGTGCGTCGTACCTGCGCCTCGAACAGCGCCGACAGGGTGTCGACGACCTCGAAGCGCTCAGCCGGTTGCTGCCACGCCTCAAGCTCGGCACGCTCGACAGCGTCGAGCAGGTCGATGCGGCAGCCGTCGCGCATGGCGGCCGGCAGTTGTTCCAGCACCCGTTGCATGTGGCCAATCGTCCGCTCAATCAGCCGGCTGTCGAAGGTCTCGCTGCGATAACCGAAACGGATCGTCAACCGACGGTCGAGCAGTGCGCTGAGCACCAGTGGATAACTGGTCTGCTCGCTGCTATCGGCGCGTTCGATCGTCAGTTGCGGCGTTGACGCATCCCTATCGCTGCGGTTCGCTTCCTCGACCGCATCCAATGGATAGTTCTCAAAGGCCAGCAGGCTTTGAAACATCGGTATGCCCTGCACCTCCGACATACCCTGGATCTCTGCCAATGGCAGGTAGCCATGCCCGCTGGCGCGAGTGAAGCCGTCGTGCAGCGTCGCCAGTGCCTGTTCGAGCGCTTGGCCATCGACGAAATCGACTCGTACAGGAATGGTGTTGATAAACAATCCGACCATGGACTCGATGCCCGCTACTTCGGCTGGCCGGCCCGCGACCGTCGCGCCGAATACCACGCTGTTCTCCCCGCTATAGCGGTGAAGCAGATAGGCCCAGGCCCACTGCACGAGCGTATTGGGCGTTGTGCGCAGTTCGCGCGCCAGCGCGCTGAGCGCTGCGGTTGCGGTCTCGTCCAGTTCCATCAGGCGTTCGCGGTAGCCAGCAACACCAGCCTCGGATGTCAGGCCGCGGCGATCGATGCTTAGCGGCGTCGGCGCCGAAATGCCGCCCAGATAGCCGCGCCAGAAGTCGCGCGCGACGTCGCGGTCACGGCTCTCCAGCCACGCGATATAGCGCTCGTAAGGCACCGCGACCGGCAGGCTTGGGCGCTCGCCAGCGATGCGTGCGCGATAACAGGCCATCACATCGCGGTACACCAGCGGCATGCTCCATCCGTCGAGCAATACGTGGTGGAGGCTCCACACTAGCAGATGGCGGTCTTCGCCCAGGCTCACCAGGGTCACGCGCATCAACGGTGCATGGGCGAAGTCGAAACCTCGCGCGCGATCGCTGGCCAGCAAATGGTCGATGCACTGCTGTTGCGTAGTCGCATCCATTCCCCTCCAGTCCTCTTGCCGCCATTGCAGTGGGGCCTGCTTCAACACCACTTGCTGCAGCGCCTCGCCCGCGCCGGCGAACGCAGTCCGCAAAATGTCATAGCGGTCCACCACGTCTTGCCAAGCGGCCTTGAAGGCATCGACCTCCAGCGGACCGCACAGCCGCGGATGCACCTGCACCACGTAGGCCGAGGCGTCCACCTGGGAGTGGAACCACAGACCGCGTTGCATCGGCGTCGCGGCGTACAGGCGGACCAGATTCGGATAGTCGTGCAGCACGGCATCCAGCGTCGATGCGTCGAGGTGCGCAAGTGGAAAGTCCGAGGGCGTGAAAGCGCCAACACCTGGCTCCTGGCAATGGGCGATGATCCGCCGCAATGCAGCCATCGCCGCGTCTAGCACCACGCGTACTTTCTGCTCGTCGTCGCGACGTCCATCGAAGTCCAGCGAAAGTTGCAGGCAGTTGCCGAACACCATCGCGTTGATCGCGTAGCGTGCCGAACGTTGACGCGATGCACTGCCCTGCACGCCGGCTGGTTCCGGTGCGATCTGGAATGCACTACCGGGGGTGATCACCTGATCAAACTGACCCAGATAGTTGAATGCGAGCAGGCATGCTCCGCCGTCGTCGCGACCACGCAGGCCGTGCCCGATTCCACGGTGCGGGACGGCGCGACAGCTCTCCTTGACCCCTTTGATGACCTCGCCCGTCGTGCCGCCGTGCCAGCGCAGCGGGAGTGGGTACACACTGGTAAACCAGCCGACCGTGCCGGTGGTATCAAGGGTCGGGAACAAATTCTCGCGCCCGTGGCCTTCGATCAGCACGTCGAGCGCGCCGGCCCGCCCAGGATGCGGCAACGCCATGCAGACAGCTGCTAGCAGCAGTTCGTCGACACGCGTGTGGTAAGCCGCATTGCAGGACTGCAGCAGCGCGGCGGTTTCCGCATCGTCGAGCGTATCGGTCAGCACGCGGCTGTCGCCCAATCGGCCATGGTCTTCGCGAGGTGCGGCTCCGGTTCCGTCGAGATGGGCATCCCACCAGGCAGCGTCGAGGCGGCCCGGTTGTGTCTCACGCCATTCCTGTAATGCTGCGCCCCATTGTGCGAAGGAGGAGGTTTTCGACGCCAGCGTCACCGTTCGGCCGTCGCGATGCAGCGACCACGCCTGTTCCAGGTCGGAGAGCAGGATGCGCCAAGACACCGCGTCGACGACCAAATGGTGCGCGACCAGCAGCAGACGACCCTCGCCTGCATCGGCCTGGAACCAGACTGCCCGGAACAACGGCCCCTGCGCCAGATCGAAGCCACGTTGCCAGCGGTCGCATTGCAGGACCAGATCCTCGCCCAACGGCTCCACCTGCGCAGCCTGCTCCAGCATTGCCGCGTCCCAGGGCCGGTAGCGGCCCTGCCAGGTGCCGTCGTCGTCGCGATAGAAGCACAGCCGCAGCGCGTCATGGCGCTTGTAGACGGCGGTAACCAGCACGTGCAGCGCGTCGGCGTCGAACGTTGCCGGCGCAACCAGCAGAAGCGCCTGGTTGAAGTGGTGGATCTGCTGGTCTTCGCCGGCCAGGAAATCTCGCTGGATCGGCAATAGCACTTGCAGGCCCTGCACCGCATCCTGCGGCGCATCGGCACGGGCCGCGGTACCGGCCACGGCGGCCAGCGCGGCGATCGTGCGCGCCTCGAACAGCTGGCCGGTGGTGATCGCGATACCGTCCTGGTTGGCACGCGCAACCACTTGGATCGCCAGGATCGAATCGCCGCCGCGTTCGAAGAAGTCGTCGTCAATGCCGACCTGCTCGACCCGAAGTACCTGCGCCCAGATGTCGGCCAGCGCCTGTTCGAGAGGATTGCGTGCAGCCACGAAGTGCGTCGCTGATGCGGTCGGCGCGGGTGCCGGCAGGCGACGCCTGTCGACCTTGCCATTGGCGGTGACCGGCAGACGCTCCAGCATCACCACCGCCGACGGCAGCATGTGATTGGGCAGGCGATGGGCCAGGCGCTGGCGTAGCGTGCGCGCCAGGTCCTCGCCGCCGTTTGCGGCGATCACATAGGCGACCAAGCGTTGTCCATGGCCATCGTCGTCGCGGGCAATTACCACTGCCTCGGCGACATCCGGTTCGGCGGCGACCGCGGCTTCGACCTCGCCCGGTTCGACCCGGTAGCCGCGGATCTTGACCTGCTCATCAACGCGGCCAAGGAAACGCAGCTCACCGGACTCGCTCCAGCAGACCCGGTCGCCGGTGCGGTAATAGCGTACTCCCTCGCTCTCGACGAAGCGCTCGGCCGTTAGTGAGGTGCGGCCGAGATAGCCGCGCGCCAACGCGACGCCCCCCAGCCACAGCTCGCCCGGTACGCCGCGCGGCTGCAGGGCCCCGTCCTCGGCGCACACGCGAAGATGCACACCCGGCAGTGGCGCACCAAGTCGCACCGGTTTGCCGGCGACGACGCGCGCGCAGGTCGCTGCGACGGTGTTCTCTGACGGGCCGTAGGCGTTGAACAGCGGCATCCGCACCGCCCAGGTCCAGGCCAGATGTTCGTCGCAGGCCTCGCCGGCGACGATCAGCACCCGCAACGCGTAATCTGCCTGCGGGTTGAGCTGGGCCAGCATCACCGGCGGCAGGGTCGCGTGGGTGATGCGCTGCTCGACCAGCAATTCGGTCAACGCCTGCGCCGACAGACGGGTCATCTCGCTGCACAGATGCAGGCTGGCGCCTGCGCCCAGCGCCATCAGCCATTCCCAGGCCGCGGCATCGAACCCGATCGAAGCAAAGCCCAGGACGCGGCTGTCGGGAGTGGTGGCATACAGGGCCTGTTGCGCATCGGCGAGGTTGGACAGGCCGCGATGCTCCAGCATCACTCCCTTGGGCCGGCCGGTCGAACCGGAGGTATAGACCACGTAAGCCAATCTGTCAGGGGTGGTGGCCACCGCCGGCGTCGAATCGGCAGCACGTGCGGCGATGCGTTCCAGCGCGACCACCGCGTGCCGGCCCGCCAGCGCCTCGCGCCCGGACGCATCGGCGAGTACCAAGCGTGCGCCGGCGTCCTCAAGCATGAAAGCGATCCGTTCGGCCGGATACGCCGGGTCGATTGGCAGATAGGCAGCTCCCGCAATCAACGCTCCGAGCATCGCCGCGATCGTGTCGGCGTGGCGCCCAGCGCAGATCGCAACGATCTGCTCCTGGCCAACCCCGCGACCAGAGATCTCTGCAGCGATTGCCATCGCCCGTGCGGCCAACTCGGCGTAGCGGGTCTGGTGCCCGTCGATTCCGATCGCGAGCGCATCGGGTTGACGCCGCGCCCAGTCGAGCACGCGTTCGTGCACTGCGTAGAACACCGGTGCGGGGGGCGCCACGGTCCCAAGCTTGAGCAAACCCGCTCGCTCCTCCTCTTCCAGCAGATCGACCGTGTCGGCTTTCAGCGCGTCCGGCAACCGCCGCAGCACTGAGCAAAGGTGAGCGATCAGGCGGGTGGCGGCGGCCGGCGCGATCTGCTCGGCGCGGTAGCCAAGGCGCAGCGTCAATACCCGTCCCAGACTCGCGCTGAGGCTGAGCTTGTAGCTGGTGCGTTCGGAATGACCGCTGCTCTCCATGCGCAGGCCGGCGGTCTGCGGAGTCAGCGCCGGATCGGCCATCGCATCCAGCGGGTAGTTGTCGAACGCCATGATGCTGTCGAACAACGGCGAGCCGGGCGCGATCTCGGACTCGCGCTGGATCTGCGCCAGCGACAAATAGCCATGGTCGGTGGATCGCTGGAACTGTTCATGCAATGCAGCCAGAGACTCGCCGATCGAGCCGCCGTTGAAGTCCACCCTGACCGGCAGCGTGTTGATGAATAACCCGACCATCTCGCCGATCGCCGCCACGTCGACGTCGCGGCCGGACACGGTCGCGCCGAACACCACCTCACGCTCGCCGCTGTAACGATGTAGCAGCCAGGCCCAGCTCCATTGCAGCAAGGTGTTGACCGTGGTGCGGCGATGCTGGGCCAGCTCGCGCAGCGCCTGGCTGGCCGCTGCATCCAGTTCGACGGTGAGCTCGCGATGGCCGCTCTGGCCGCTGTCTTCGCCGCGGTCGATCGCCAGCGGCGTCGGTGCCTCGATGCCGGCCAGACGCTCGCGCCAGTAGTCGCGCGCTTGGGCCGGATTCTGGCGTCCCAGCCACGCCACGTATTCCTCGTAGGGCGCCGGCTCGGGCAACGGTGCGGAGGCGACTCCACGCAACGCCGCGTAGGCGTGCATGACGTCGCGGTAAACCATCGGCAGACTCCATCCGTCCAACAGCAGATGATGCTGCGTCCACAGCAGTTGCCAGCGCTCATCGCCTACCCGCAAGAGCGTTACCCGCATCAGCGGCGGAGCCTCCAGCGCGAATCCGATCGCGCGGTCGGCTTCGCGGAATGCGTCGAAGCGCGCGCGCCAGTCACTCTCGTCGAGACCGCGCCAATCCAGTTCCTGCCAAGGCAGTTTGACGTCGTCGGAGACGACCTGTAGCAATCCATCGCCGGCGGTGTGGAAGCCAGTACGCAAAATCGCATGCCGGTCGACGGTTGCCTGCCAGGCAGCGCGGAAGGCGGCCACGTCCAACGCGCCGCACAGCAGAGGATGGATTTGCACGACGTAAGCGGAACGATCCAGGGCCGCGTGGTAATGCAGCCCCGTCTGCATCGGCGTCGCCGGATAGGCGCGGCGGAGGCGCGGATAGCGCGCCTGCAGCGCGTCGACCGCTGCCTGGTCCAGTGACAGCAACGGAAAGTCCGAGGGGGTGAACCCTCCGCTGCCGGCCTGCAAACAATGCGTGATGACCGTACGCAGGCCATCGACGATGCAGTCGAGCAGGCGCGCCGCGCTGGCGGAATCGTCGCGCGCCGGATCGTGGCCGAGCGAGAGGCGCAGGCGGCTGCCGGCAACCAACCCACTCAATGACCAGCGCGCCGAACGCCGCCGCGTCGGCGCCACCTGCATACCGGCTGCGCCCTCGGCGGCGCGCAGGCCGGCCTTGCCCTGCAAAACCTGGTCGACTTGGCCCAGATAGTTGAATTCGAATTCCGGCTCGGCCATCGCCCGCAACAACGTATCGCCGCGCAGGTCGCGTAGCACGCCAAAACCCAGCCCGTCGCCCGGCACGGCGCGGCAACGTTCCTTGATTGCCTTGATCACCTCCGAAGGTTCGGTGGTGGCGGCATGCAGGGTCAGCGGATAGACGCAGGTAAACCAGCCGACGGTCTGGGTCAGATCGAATTCGCCGTCCGGCGCTGTGCGGCCGTGTCCCTCCATCCGCAGGGCCACTCGGTCGCAGCCACTCCATGCGCGCACGCCTAGATAGACTGCGGCCAGCAGGAGGTCATTGATGCGGGTACGGTAGGCGGCATTGCAGTGCTGCAGCAGATCGCGGGTGCTGTCTTCGTCCAGTACGTGGTTGATGCTGCGCGCAGTGCCATGGTCGCCATGGTCGGGCATTAATGCGGGAGCGTTCGCGTCCGTCCCAGCATCGCGCGCCTGCTCGCGCCAATAGTCCAGTTCGGCCGTGGCGGAATCACTTTGAGCCCAGTGCGTCAGCCGCTCGGCCCACTGCTGGAACGACCGCGTCTTCAGCGGTAACGTGATCGGCTCACCGGCACGCAGGCTCGCATGACCGCGTTCGATGTCTTCCAACAGGATGCGCCAGGACACACCGTCCACAACTAGGTGATGCGCGACGAGCAACAGGCGCCCCTCCTGGCCAGCCGGCGGCACGAAATGCACTGCGCGCAACAGCGGCCCGCGCTCCAGATCGAAGCTGCGCTGCCAGCGCTCGCAACGTGCGTCCAACCCGTCCAGTCCTGGTTCCAGCACGACCGCTGCATCCAGGAGTTCCGTATCCAGCGGTGCATAGCGCGCGTGCGGCGTGCCGTCCACAAGCGTGAAGCGTAATCGCAGCGCGTCATGGCGGAGGTACAACGCTCGCATGATCGGCGCCAGCACGCTCGGATCGAAGTCGACTGGCGTAGTTAGCCAAATCGACTGGTTGAAATGGTGACGGTCGACCGGGTCGTTGAAGAATCCACACTGGATTGGCAGCAGGCGTTGCAAGCCTTCGCTATCTCCCTGCGGTACCGCCTGGGTCACGCCCTCCCGCACGCGCATTGCCAGGGTGGCGATGGTCTGTGCCTGGAACAAGTCGCGGGTGGTCAGCGCAAGGCCATTCTGGCTGGCGCGGGCCGCGACCTGAATCGACAAGATCGAGTCGCCACCCAACTCGAAGAAGTTGTCGTGGATGCCGACCCGCTCCACCTGCAAGATCGCGCGCCAGATCGAGGCCAGGGTACGTTCGGTTTCGTTCCGGGGGGCCTGATAGTCGCCCACCGCCAGCGACGCGGCGTCCGGCTCCGGCAA
>NZ_QVIF02000020.1:0-8337 GCF_009835065.2 Xanthomonas sp. LMG 8993
ACGCGGCATGGATGCCGCGTAAGAGCCTACATGGACGTACTTGCGGCGTGTCCCGCGATGGTGGGCGGGCAAGGGCCCTGCAGCAAACTCACAGCGTAGAGGGCGCGGCGAGGACACCGCACCGATTGCCGGTTGCTTTGTCGAAAACCACGCGCGCCGGCCAACTCAACTGGTCCTTGTCCGCCCACCGTCGCGGGACCTTACGCGGCATGGATGCCGCGTAAGAGCCTACAAGGACGTACTTGCGGCGTGTCCCACGATGGTGGGCGGGCAAGGGCCCTGCAGCAAACCCACAGCGTCGAGGTTGGGCGTGCAAAGGCACTGCAGCCAAGCCACAGAACTAGCGACGCCCGCCCGATGGCCATGAAGACGCTGTCAGCCGCTATCAAGTGAACTGCATTACGCCCTGAGCGCGGCCATGCGCGAGATCAGATCTCGGTCGGGCCGATGTGGTGGCGCTTGCGGTAGCGGATCGACGACCACACCGAGGCGGCGATGAAGGCCACGCCGATCAGGCCGGTGAGTACTTCCGGCACGTGGTACACGGTGCCGACCAGCATGATGATCGCCAGCACGCCGATGGCGTAATGGGCGCCGTGCTCCAGGAACACGAACTCGTCCAGCGTGCCCTTGTGCACCAGATAGACCGTCATCGAACGCACGAACATCGCACCGATCGCCAGGCCCAGCATGATGATGACCACATCGCGGGTGATCGCGAACGCGCCGATCACCCCGTCGAACGAGAACGAGGCGTCCAGCACTTCCAGGTACAGGAAGGCAGCAATGCCCGAGCGCTTGGCCGGGCCCATGCCGTCTTCGCTCTCTTCGGACTCGAACAAGGCATCCACGCTGCCGACCAGCAGGTACAGCAGGATGCCGCCCAGGCCGGCGAACAGCACGCTCTGAAAAATGGCATTGGGCAGGAACAGCTTGGTGCACAGCAGCACCGTCACCGCCACGATCACCGACATCGCATCGGCCTTGCCCAGCTTGCCGACCAGCCGTTCCACCGGGCCGAGCCAGTGCAGCTTGCGCTCCTGGTCGAACAGGAAGTTCAGGAATACCAGCAACAGGAACATGCCACCGAAGGCGGCAATGGACGGGTAGTTGTCGGTCAGCACCTGGCTGTAGCGGTCCGGCTCCTTCAGCGCCATCTGCATCACTGGTACCAGGCCCATGCCGGTGGCCACCGACACGATCACGATCGGAAACACCAGGCGCATGCCGAACACCGCGATCAGGATGCCGACGGTGAGGAACAGCTTCTGCCAGAACGCGTTCATGTGCTTGAGCACGCCGGCGTTGACCACCGCGTTGTCGAACGACAACGACACCTCCAGCACGCTCAGCACCAGGCACAGCCACAGCGCCTGCCACAGTCCCATTGCGGTGGTGTGGCCCCACCAGGCGGCAACGCCCAGGCAGACGGCGGCGACTAACAACGACATTCTGAACTCGCGGAACATTGACACTCCCAGGCGGGCCGAGACGACAGCCGAAGCAACCGGCCAGGGTGAGGCCCGGCAGATCCGGCATGCGGTGGAGGATGGGGGACCGCGGCGTGACGTGAGGTCAGGCCGGGCGTGGCTCGCCCATTATAGGGAGTGTCACCGCCATCAGGGTCGCATCGTCCGGATCCGGGCGGACCCCGAAGCCCAGGCTCTGGCACATTGCCAGCATGGTGCGGTTCTCGCGCAGCACCTGGCCTTCGATCTGCTTCAGGCCCAGCCAGCGCGCGTACTCGATCATGATGCGCATCAGCTGCCAGCCGATGCCGTGGCCCTTGAGGTCGGAGCGGATCAGGATGCCGTATTCGCCGCGCTCGTAGTCGGCGTCGGCATGCAGCCGTACCGCGCCGAGCATGTCGCCGGTCTTGGGGTCGATGGCCACCAGCGCGATCGAGCGCGCGTAATCGAGCTGGGTCAGCCGCGCGATGAATTCGTGGCTGAAATGCTTGACCGACTGGAAGAAGCGCAGCCGCAGGTCTTCGTCGGTGACCCGTGCGAAGAACGCGCGGAACAGCGCGTCGTCCTCCGGGCGCACCGGGCGCACCAGCGCATGCGTGCCATCGCCCAGCCCGATCTGGCGCTCCCATTCCTTCGGGTACGGAAAGATCGCAAAACGCGGATGGCCGCGGCCCTTGTGCAGCTTGCGCGCGGGCGCCACCGCCACGCGCGCGTCCAGCGCGATCACGCCATCGCGGTCGGCCAGCAGCGGGTTGATGTCCAGCTCGGTGATCTCGGGGATGTCGGCGGCCAGCTGCGCCAGCTTGACCAGCACCAGCGCCACCGCGCGCTCGTCGGCGGCCGGCACATCGCGGTAGGCCTTGAGGATACGCGACACCCGGGTGCGCCCGATCAGCTCGTGGGCCAGGCGCAGATCCAGCGGCGGCAACGCCAGCTCGCGGTCGTTGATCACTTCCACCGCGGTGCCGCCGCGGCCGAACACGATCGCCGGGCCGAACACCGGGTCGTCGGCGATCCCGGCGATCAGTTCGCGCGCCTTGGGCCGCAGCACGGTGGGCTGCACGATCACTCCTTCGATCAACGCATTGGGGTGCGCGGCGCGCGCACGCGCCAGGATGCCGGTCGCCGCTTCGCGCACCGCCGCCACGCTGGACAGGTTCAGGCGCACGCCATCCACATCGGACTTGTGCGCGATGTCGCTGGACAGCACCTTCAAGGTCACCGTGCGGCCGACGGCCAGTAACGGGTCGGCCAGCAATGCGGCCTCGTTGGCGGTGGCGGCCACCTGCAGCGGCACGATCGGGATGCCGTAGGCGGCCAGCAGGCGGTTGGTGGCCACCGGGTCCAGCCAGCGCCGACCGGCGGCCAGGGCGTCGTCGACCACCGCCCGGGCGATGCCGGCATCCACCACGAAATCTTCCGGCAGGCTGGGCGGGGTCTCCATCAACGCCGCCTGCGCCTCGCGGTAGCGCACCAGGTGGGTGAAGCCGCGCACCGCGTCCGACTCGGTGGCATAGGTGGGCACGCGCGCGGCATTGAGCGCGGCGATCGCCGCATCGTCCTGGCCCAGCCATACGGCAAACACCGGCTTTTCGCGCTGGTAGCGGTTGCGTTGGTCCAGCGCGCGGGTCAGCGCCTTGGCCGCATCGGCCGAGGAGGTGAACGCGGTGGGCACGTTGACCACCAGCAGCGCGTCGTTCTCCGGGTCGTCCAGCAGGGCTTCGATCGCCGCAGCATAACGCGGCCCGTCGGCATCGACGATGATGTCGACCGGATTGCTGCGCGACCAGCCCTGCGGCAGCGACTGATCCAGCCGCTCCAGCGTCTTGGCCGACAGCTCGGCCAGGGTGCCGCCGCGCAGCACCAGCTGGTCCACCGCC
This sequence comes from Xanthomonas sp. LMG 8993, assembly GCF_009835065.2. Taxonomy (NCBI): domain Bacteria; kingdom Pseudomonadati; phylum Pseudomonadota; class Gammaproteobacteria; order Lysobacterales; family Lysobacteraceae; genus Xanthomonas; species Xanthomonas sp. LMG 8993. The sequence continues at coordinate 3,350 of NZ_QVIF02000020.1, forward strand.
AGTTGCCCCACCCCGCCGCCGTTGCTGAGAATGGCCAGCCGCCGGCCGGGAAAACTGCCGAGCCGGCCCAGGGTTTCGGCGGCGGCGAACAATTCGTCCAGCGCGCCCACCCGCAGCAGGCCGGCACGTGCGAATGCCGCGCCATACACCGCGTCCGAGCCGGCCAGCGCCTGCGCGTGGGTGTCGGCATTGGGGTTGATGCGGAACTGACGCCCGGACTTGACCACCACCACCGGCTTGGCGCGCGCGGCGGCGCGTGCGGCCGACATGAACTTGCGCGCATCGCCGATGCGTTCGACATACAGCAGGATCGCGCGGGTACGGTAGTCGGTGGCGAAGTAGTCGAGCAGATCGCCGAAATCCACATCCAGCGTATCGCCCAGCGACACCACCGCCGAGAACCCGACCGAGCGCGCCACACCCCATTCCACCAGCGCGGCGGCAATCGCGCTGGACTCGGAGATCAGCGCCAGGTCGCCGGCCTGCGGGCAATGCGCGGCGATGCTGGCATTGAGCCGCGCATGCGGGGCGATCACGCCAAGGCAGTGCGGGCCGAGGATGCGCATGCCCTTGGCGCGCGCGGCCGCCTCCATGCGTGCGGCCGGCGAGCCGGGGCCGCTGCCCAGCCCGGCGGTGAGGATGATCGCCGCGGCCACCCCGCGCCGCGCCGCGATCGACACGATGCGCGGCACGATGCGCGCTGGCGCGGTGATCACCACCAGGTCCGGCACCCAGGGCAGATCGGTCAGCCGCGCCACCGTGCGCACGCCATCGATCTCGCTGTAGCGCGGGCTCACCCAGCCGATCTGCCCGGGAAACCCGGCCGCGCGCAGGTTGCGCACCACCGCCCGCCCGGCCGAGCGATCGCGCGGACTGCCGCCGACCACCGCCACGGTGGTGGGACGAAAGACCTGCTGCAGGTGGTAGGTACTCATCGTGCGGAAGAGAACAATGCCATCGCGCTACGGTACACGCACTGATGGATCCAGGCATCGGCGCGCTGTGCACCATGAGTGTGTCACGCCGGGGTCACCACCCCCAACCGGGGGTGCAGAGGCATCGCTAGAGTCGGCGATGCACCAGGCCGATGCACCTGATGCGCCAAGGACGCAGGCACTCACCCTTCCGGTCAGTCGAGACACGTCCGGCATGGATAGAGGCCTGGCGACTGCTCGCCAGGCCTCCAAGGCAACCGATTACAACAGCGTGCCACTCAAGATCGCCGCGGCAATGCTGAAATAGATCACCAGCCCGGTGACATCCACCAGCGTGGCCACGAACGGCGCCGAGGCGCTGGCCGGGTCGAAGCCGAGCCGTTGCAGCACGAACGGCAGCATCGAGCCGGACAGCGAGCCGAAGGTGACGATGCCGATCAGCGCCGCGCCGATGGTCAGCGCCACCATCTGCCAGTGCGGGCCGTAGTCGTACAGGCCGGCGGTCTGCCAGATGGTGATGCGCACGATCGCCAGGATGCCCAGGATGGTGCCCAGGGTGAGCCCGGTCGGCAGCTCGCGCAGCGCCACCTTCCACCAGTCGCCCAGGCGCAGCTCGCGCAGTGCCAGCGAGCGGATCAGCAGCGAGGTGGCCTGCGAGCCGGAGTTGCCGCCCGAGCTCATGATCAGCGGAATGAACAGGGTCAGCACCACCGCCTTGGACAGCTCGTCCTCGAAGTGCTGCATCGCGCTGGCGGTGAGCATTTCGCCCAGGAACAGCACGCTCAGCCAACCGGCGCGCTTCTTGATCATCTGGCCGAAGCCGATCTGCATGTAGGGCTTGTCCAGCGCTTCCATGCCGCCGAACTTGTGCACGTCCTCGGTGGATTCGGCGATCAATGCGTCCAGCACGTCGTCCACGGTGACGATGCCGAGCACATGGCCATGCGCATCCACCACCGGGATCGCCAGCAGGTCGTGGCGGCGGATCAGGCGGGCGACTTCTTCCTGGTCCAGTGCCGGGTCCACCGTGACCGGCGGATTGACCTGCGCCACCTCCAGGATCGGCGCCTCCGGCGCGCCGGTGATCAGCCGGCGCATGGTGACCACCTGGGTCAGCACGCGGCTGTGCGGGTCGAGCAGATAGATCGCATAGACCGTCTCGCGGCTGCGCTCCACCTCGCGGATGTGCTGCAGCGTGCGGCCCACCGTCCAGTCGGCCGGCACCGCCACGAACTCGGTGGTCATCAGCGCGCCGGCGGTATTGGGCGGGTAGCGCATCAACGCCTGGATCGACAGCCGCGCCTCGGCACTGAGCAGCCACAGCAGCGGCTGGCGCTGCTCGGCATCCAGGCCATGGAAGATGTCGGTGGCGCGGTCGTCGGCCATCTGCCCGAGCAGGGAGGCGGCCTGCTCGGCCGGCAGCAACGCGACCAGCGCGCTGGCGGCATGCAGCTCGGGCTGTTCGAGCAATTTCACCGCACGCGGCTGCGGCAGCGCGGCCAGCACCTGTGCGGCCTCGTCGCGGTCGAGGGTGTTGAGGTATTCCACCGCATCGGCCGTGTTGAAGTCGGCGATGGGTGCGATCAAGGCATCGACGCCTTGGGCAAGGCGCAGGGTTTCGTTGTACATGGTGGTTCGCCTGGTGACGACCGTCGTCGATGACAGCCGGCGAACCTGAGCCTCAGGCGTGCGCCAGCTGGGTCATCGACCCGGGTCTAGGGTGACTGTCGCTGGACATGAGTAAGGGCTCCGAAGGGTGCGTACCGACCGGTGATCCGGGCGGCAGCGCGGCGCAGTCTGCGCGCCTGCGCCCGCTTGGTCAATGCCCTGCGCAGGCCATGCTCAGCGGGCGTCCAGGCGGACGCCACAACGCCGGGCCTGTCATGTCGACAAGCGACTGCACTGCACCCGACGACCGGCCGTGCGCGACCGACCAGGACCGTGGGTCATTGCCTGCAACGGCGGCTGCGTGCACGCATGCAATGCGGAACGACCTGGCGACATGCGGCTCAGTCATGCGGACGACGTGGCGCATTGCTGCCCGCGATGTGGTGCTGCCGGCTTGCATCACCGGACCAGAGCACACCGCCAATCCACACAGTTGCACGCAGCGCACGCCGATCCAGGCCAGCAGCCGACCGCGGGCGGCATAATGCGAACCTCAACGGAGAACGTGCATGCATAGCGGTGGTCTGGAACTGGCTCTGGTGCTGATGCTGGCCGCCATCGTGGCGGTGCCGGTGTTCAAGCGCTTCGGCCTGGGCGCGGTGTTGGCCTATCTGGTCGCCGGTGTGGTGCTTGGGCCCGATGGCGTGGGCGTGGTGCAGGATGCCGAGCGCATCAGCGGCGCGGCCGAGATCGGCGTGGTGATGCTGCTGTTCGTGATCGGCCTGGAACTGTCGCCGGCCCGCCTGAAGGTGATGCGTCATTCGGTGTTCGGTGCCGGCGCCACCCAGGTGGTGGTGACCACGCTGATCCTGGGTGGCCTGCTGATGCTCGGCAACCTGGGCTGGAAGAGCGCGTTGATCGTCGGCGTGGCGCTGGCGTTGTCGTCCACCGCGGTGGGCCTGCAGCTGCTGGCCGAGCGCAAGGCGCTCAATAGCGACTACGGGCGCCTGGCGTTCGCCATCCTGCTGTTCCAGGATCTGATCGCCATTCCGTTGCTGGCGGCCATTCCGCTGCTCGGCGGCAGCAAGAACGCCACGCTGGCATGGCCGGACGTGGCCAAGGCGGTCGCGGCACTGGCGCTGGTGATCCTGTGCGGGCGCTTCGTGCTGCGCCATCTGTTCAACGTGGTGGCGCGCACGCGCATGCCGGAAGTGTTCACCGCCAGCGCCCTGCTGGTGGTGCTGGGCACCGCCTGGATCATGCAGGAAGCCGGGTTGAGCGCCAGCCTGGGCGCCTTCATCGCCGGCGTGCTGCTGGCCGATTCGGAATTCCGCCATGAGCTCGAATCGCAGATCGAGCCGTTCGAAGGATTGCTGCTGGGGCTGTTCTTCATCTCGGTCGGCATGGGCATCGATCTGAACCGGGTGGTCGCCGAGCCAGGCCTGATCGCCGGCGGCGTGGCGATCCTGCTGGTGGTCAAGTTCTCGCTGCTGGTCGGCATCGGCAGCGTGGCGAAGTTGCCGCTGCGCAGCAGCCTGATGCTGGGCAGCGTGTTGTGGCTGGGTGGCGAATTCGCCTTCGTGGTGTTCAACGAGGCCGATCGGGTCGGCTTGCTGGAGCGCGCCAACCACGACCGGCTGGTGGCCGTCGTCGGCGTGTCGATGGCGCTGACCCCGCTGTTGCTGCTGGGCATGCAGCGCATCCTCAACGGGCCGCTGCGGCTGCATGCGCCCAAGTCCGACCGCCCGTTCGACACCATCGATGCGCAGACGCCCAAGGTGCTGGTCGCCGGCATGGGCCGCTTCGGTCAGGTGGTCGCGCGCCTGCTGACCGCGCGGCATGTGCCGTTCGTGGCGCTGGAACACAACCCGGACACCGTGGAAGATCTGCGCCGCTTCGGCAGCCAGCTGTACTATGGCGACCCCACGCGACCGGAACTGCTGCGCGCCGCTGGCGCCGACCGCATCAAGGTATTCGTGATCGCGGTGGACGACCCGGACACCAACATCAAGACGGTGCGGCTGATCCGCCGGCTGTATCCACAGGCCACGGTGCTGGCGCGCGCACGCAATCGCCAGCACGCCTGGAAACTGATGGACCTGGGCGCCGAACCGTTCCGCGAGGTGTTCGCCTCCAGCCTGGAACTGAGCGAACGCGTGCTGACCTCGCTCGGCCTGGGCGAGGCGGTCGCCAAGGATCACGTCAAACGCTTCCGCCAGCACGACGAAGAGTTGCTGCATCGCCAGCACCTGGTCTACGACGACGAAGCCAAGGTGATCCAGACCTCGCGCGACGCACGCGCCGACCTGATGAATCTGTTCGAAGCCGACATCAAGGCCGATGTGGACGGCGAGCCCGCGCCTACCACACAGGATCGCTGAGCCCTTCGTAGGAGCGTGCCTGCGCGCGACCGGGCGTTACCGATAAAGCCCGTCGCGCGCAGGC
>NZ_QVIF02000021.1:0-8182 GCF_009835065.2 Xanthomonas sp. LMG 8993
ACCCGCCGAAACCAGGTCAGCCATGCAGTGCAATGCGTCGTAGGAGCGCGCCAGAGCGCGACCGGGCTTTATCGGGAATGCCTCATCGCGCTCAGGCGCGCTCCTACCGAGCTAGGTGAGTGCGCTGCAACGTCCTGCAACGCACGCACCGATCCTCGCGGACTTACAGATTCCAGTCGATCCGCATACCCGCAATCAGCGCATTCTTCAGATCGTTGGTGCGCGTCGGCTCGTTGAACTGGTCGGGGTTGATCACGTAATGCAGGTTCGGCGCGATGCGCAGGCGCTTGGTGACCTGGATGCCGTAGCTCAGCTCCATCATGATCTGGTTGTCGGCCGGGGTGCCGGTGCCGCCGGCCGAGGCGCGCGCCAGGCGCAGGTTTTCGATCGCCTCGTCGCTGTACTTCTGCTGGGTGATCACAAACGCAATGTTGTCCTGCGGGCGGCTGGCGAAGGTGCCTTTCTGCACCAGGCCCAGTTGCACGAAGTGGTCCTCGATCGCCTGGCCGCCGGTGCTCTTGAGGATGGCGCCGAACACGGTCAGGCCACGGGCGCCGGACGGATCCGGGTTGGTGACCTGTTGTTCGAAGCGGGCGAACATGCCCGAGCGGCCCTGCTTGTTCTCGTAGCCCAGGCCGCTGAGCACGGCCGGGTTGCCGTTGCGGTCGCGCAGCGGGTCGGTGTAGTCGGAGTTGTCCTGCCAGCCGCCCAGTTCGTACATCGCGGCCATGCTGCCGTCGCCGCCCTTGTTCTTGTAGCCGACCGCGTAAGGCACCACCACGCCGGTGGTGTCGTCGGTGCTCCACTTCAGGCCGTGCTGGCCGTCCTGCGCCTGCACCGGGTTCACCTCGTAGGCGCCCACGTGCACATAGACCTTGGGCGTGACCCAGGCGGTGGCATGCGCGGCCCAGCTGGACACCGGCCAGTAGGTGAAGTTGCTGGTGCGGAACACGAAGGTGGGGTTGCCGCAGGCCGAGTTGCCCTGGAAGTACTGGCACAGGTCCGAGCCGAGGAAGTGGATGTTGGCCACGCTGCGGCCGGCCTCCAGTTCCAGGCGGTCGTCGAACAGTTTCTGCAGCAGGGTGAAGTTGGCCAGCCGCGTGCCCTGGCCGCCGTAGATTTCCTGCACCGAGGTGCTGTTGCCGATGCTGCTGTTGGCCAGGTTGGTGCCGTGGCGGTTGGTGACGTACAGCTTGACGGTGGCGCCGCCCCAGCCGAACAGGCGGTCCATGTCGACGTCGGTACCGACCATCAGCTGGCCGGCATAGGCGTCGCCGTTCTTGCGGCCGCCATCGATCATCGAGGCGGCTTCGCCGGTGTAACCCAGCTTGAGCTTGAAGGCATCGGCGGCATCCTGCGCGTGGGCGAGCGGGGTCAGCGCCAGTGCCAGCGACAGGCACAGCAGGCGGGGACGGGCATGGCGGGGGGCGAGGACGGTCATGGCAGGACTCCGAACGAAGGAAGGCGTGGCCGGGTGGCGAACGCGACAGCTAGGGGATGGGCAAGCCGCTGGCCGCGCACGAGGGTGCGCAGCGCAGCGGTGAAACCAGTCAGGGGTGGAGCGGGGCGGCAATCAGGCGTGGCGCATGCGCGGGCGGCAAGCGCCAGTGGCGGGGTGGCCGAAGGTCAGGCGACCACGTCGGCCACCGGCTTCTTGAGCAGGCGCAGCGCCACCGCAGTGACCACCACGCCGACCACCAGGGCCAGCACGTAATTGAGCAGGTGGGTCACTGCGTTGGGGATCAGCAGCACGAAGATGCCGCCGTGCGGTGCCTTCAACTCGGCACCAGCGGTCATCGAGATCGCGCCGGCCACGGCCGAGCCGATCACCAGCGCCGGGATGGTGCGCAGCGGGTCGCGCGCGGCATACGGGATGGCGCCTTCGGTGACGAAGGCCAGCCCGAGCACGCCGGCGGCCGTGGCCGAGCCGCGCTCTTCCACGGTGAAGCGGTTGCGGAACACCCAGGTGGCCAGCGCGATGCCCAGCGGCGGGGTCATGCCGGCGACCATGGCGGCGGCCATCGGGGTGTAGACCTGGCTGGCGATCAGGCCGGTGGAGAACGCATAGGCGGCCTTGTTGACCGGCCCGCCCATGTCGAAGGCCATCATGCCGCCGAGCAACAGGCCCAGCAGCAACGCGCTGCTGCCCTGCATGCCGCGCAGCCAGGCGGTGAGCCAGGCCAGCAGGTCGGCCACCGGCTGACCGAACACGTACATCATCGCCAGGCCGACCAGCAGGGTGCCCAGCACCGGCAGGATCAGCACCGGCTTGAGCCCTTCCAGGTTGCGCGGCAGGCGGATGTAGCGGTTGAGCGCGGCCACGCCGTAGCCGGCGATGAAGCCGGCAATGATGCCGCCGAGGAAACCAGCATTGAGGTTGGCCGCGACCAGGCCGCCGATCATGCCGGGCGCGATGCCGGGGCGGTCGGCGATGGAGTAGGCGATATAGCCGGCCAGCGCGGGCACCATCAGGGTGAAGCCGGCCTTGGCGCCGATCTGGAACAGCGACCAGGCCAGCGTGCCCTGGTGCGCATCGTCGCCGGCATAGATGCCGCCGAGCGCGAATGCCAGCGCGATCAACAGGCCGCCAGCGGTGACGAAGGGCAGCATGAACGACACGCCGGTCATCAGGTGCTTGTAGGCGCCGGTGCGGCCGTTGCCGGTGTTTTCGGCCTTGGCGCCGCCTGCGACCGGCGCCGAGCCGCCGTGCACGCCGGCTTCGGCCAGCGCTTTCTGGATCAAGGCCGGGCCATCGTTGATCGCCGGCTTGGTACCGCTCTTGAACAGGCGCTTGCCGCCGAAACGGGCCAGGTCGACTTCGCGATCGGCGGCGATCAGCACCAGGTCGGCGTCGCGGATTTCCGCGTCGGTCAGGGCGTCCTGCGCGCCGACCGAGCCCTGGGTTTCCACGCGGATCTGGTAGCCGAGTTTCTTGGCGGCCTGCTGCAGGCCTTCGGCGGCCATGAAGGTGTGCGCGATGCCGGTGGGGCAGGAGGTGATCGCAACGATGCGCTTGCTGCCCGCGCTGCCTGCGGCAGCCGATGCATTGGCGGCAGCCGGTGCGGCGAGCTGGTTCACTGCGGCGGCCGGGTCGTCCAGTACCGCGCCCAGGCTCAGGCGCAGCAGTTGCGCGTCGCCGAAGCGGGCGGTGTCGGCATCGGCGTCGCCGATCACCAGCACCTGGCTGGCGGCGCTGGCCAGTTCGCCCGGCAATGCGCCGAGCACGCCCTGGTCGCTGCGGATTTCGATCGTCACGCTGCGCCCGGCGGCGGTGGCCGCGCGGCGCAGCGCTTCGGCCGCCAGGACGGCTTCGGTGCTGCGGTCGCCAGCGGCGATGACCACGATGGAAGAGGACATGCAAATCTCCTGCGTTGTTCGGTCGCCGGCAAGCGCCGGCGGGATACGTGGTGTCTTGCGCATAACACCGGCGCGCTGCGCTGGCGCTGCCAGCGTTCGCGCCGGCGGTGGTGCTACGAGAGCGGGTCGATGACGATCTCGCCGGCGAGCTTGCGTACCTGCTGCGGGTTCAGCCGGCGCGCATCGCCGCTTTCCAGCCGGCTGACCGAGAACGCGGTCGCCAGCCGTGCGCAACTTTCCAGATCGGTGGACTCGCCGAGCAGCGCGGCGGCCAGGCCGGCCACCATCGCGTCACCGGCGCCCACGCTGCTGCCCTGCGCCAGGCGCGGCGGACGCGCGATCAGGCGCTGGTCGCGCTGCACGAACAGCGCGCCTTCGGTCCCCATCGAAATGACCACCAGCTGGATGCCGCGCGCGATCAGTTCGTGCGCGGCGGCGCTGAGGGCGGCACGGTCGCTCAGCGGGCGACCGGTCCAGGCTTCCAGCTCGTGGCGGTTCGGCTTGACCGCGTACGGCAGCGCCTGGCGTTCGGCACCAAGCGCGGCCACCAGCGGCGCGCCGCTGGTGTCCAGCAGCACGCGCGCACCGGCGGCGCTGGCCTGGGCCTGCAACTGCGCCCAGCTGTCGTCCGGCAGGCCGGCCGGCAGGCTGCCCGACAGCACCACCGGCAGGCCGGGGCGCAGCAGCGGGGCGAGGTGATCGGCCACGCCCTGCAGGTGCGGCTGGCCCAGGCGCAGCCCGGGCAGGTTGATGTCGGTGGTGTCGTTGCTGCGCGCTTCGACCAGCTTGAGGTTGGTGCGGGTCTCGCCGGCCACGCGCTGGCAGTGATCGGCAATGCCGCGCTCGCGGAACAGCGCCTCGAACACGCCGGCATTGCCGACCCCGAGCACGCCGAGCGCGGCGACCTGGCTGCCCCAGTCGGCCAGACAGGCGGCCACGTTGATGCCCTTGCCGCCGGCATCGTTGCGCACGCTGCTGGCGCGATGCACCGCGCCCGGCTGCAGGCTGTCGAGCTGGATGGTCTGGTCGATCGCCGGGTTCAGCGTCACCGTGATGGCGTGCAGGTTCATGCCTGGCCCTCGCGCTGCGCTTCCAGTGCGCGCACCTGTTCAGCGGTTTCGCAGTTCAGCGCTTGCTCGGCGAGCTGCTGCAGCGTGCTCAGCGCGGTGCCGCGCAGGCGTGCCTTGACCGCCGGAATGTCGTTGGGCGTCATCGACAGTTCCTGCACGCCCAGTCCGGCCAGCAGGCTGGCGCCGAACGGATCGCCGGCCAGGCCACCGCACACGCCGACCCAGCGGTCGTGTTTGCGCGCACCTTCGATCGTGCTGCGGATCATGCGCAGCACCGCCGGGTGCAGGCTGTCGGCTTCGGCGGCCAGCTCCGGGTTCTGGCGGTCGATCGCCAGCACGTACTGGGTCAGGTCGTTGGTGCCGATCGAGAAGAAGTCCGCATGGCGCGCCAGCACGTCGGCCTGCGCGGCGGCGGCGGGCACCTCGATCATGATGCCGATCGGCACCTCGGGCGCGTCGAGTTCGGCGCGGATGCGCGCGCAGATGGCGCGCAGGGTGATCAGCTCCGGCACCGAGGTGATCATCGGGAACATGATCGACAGCCGCGCCCCGTCCTTGGCGGCGCGGTACAGCGCACGCAGCTGCGGTTCGAGTAGGTCCGGGCGACGCAGCAGCAGGCGTGCGCCGCGGACGCCCAGGAACGGGTTTTCCTCGTGCGGCAGCTCCAGATGCGCGACCTGCTTGTCGCCGCCGATGTCCAGCGCGCGCACGATCAGCGGGCGGCCATCCAGCGCCTGCGCCATCGCTAGGTAGGTCGCGTGCTGCTCGTCCTCGCTGGGCGTGCTGCCGCTTTCCAGGAACAGGAATTCGGTCCGCATCAGGCCGACGCCTTCGGCGCCCTGGGTCAGCGCCATTGCAACCTGGTCGGGCAGGTTGACGTTGGCGCCGATGTCGATGTGGTGGCCGTCGCTGGTTTCGGCTGGCAAGGCGCGCTGCGCGGCTTCGCGCTCGCGGATCGCCTGCTGCTCGGCGATATGCGTGCGCGCCGCATCCAGGTCCAGCTCGGACGGGTTGATGTACAGCCGCCCACTGCTGCCGTCGATGATGGCGGTGATGCCGTCTTCGATATCCATGAGTTGGCCGCCGGCCGCGACCAGCGCCGGCAGGCCGAGCGTGCGCGACAGGATCGCGGTATGTGAGGTCGGCCCGCCTTGCGCGGTGGCCAGGCCGAGCACGCGTGCGGTGTCCAGGTTGGCGGTGTCCGACGGTGACAGATCACCGGCCAGCAGGATGCAAGGCTGCTCCGGCAGGTCGGTCAGGCCGGCGCCGGCGGCAGCCGGGTCGAGCTGGGCCAGCACGCGGCGGCCGACGTCGCGCAGGTCGGCCGCGCGGCCGGCCAGCACCGGGTTGCCGAGTGCGGCCAGTCCCGAGGCGATCTGTTCCACCGCCTGATGCCACGACCACGCCACGCCGTGGCCTTCGACCATCAGCTGGCAGGTGCGGGTGATTAGGTCGGTGTCGTTGAGCAGCTCGGCCTGGGCCTTGAAGATCGCCGCGTCCGAGGCGCCGAGCCGGCGCTGGGTGTCGTCCTGGATCGCCGCCAGCTGCTGGCGGGTGCGGGTCAGCGCGTCGTGCAGCAGCGCGCCGCCATCGCCCAGGCCGACCGGTTGATCGGCCACCTCGGTCTGCGCCGCGCGCAGCCGGTGCACGATGCCGATCGCCACGCCCGGGCTGGCGCCGATGCCGACGATGGCCGGTTGCGCCTGTGGCGGCGTCCAGCCGGCCACCGGGGCGGCGCGGCGTTGCGCGGCACGCTCGGCATCGGCCTTTTCCTGCGCGGTCAGGCTGTCCATCACTGCGCGCAGGCGCTTGAGCAGCGCACCCGCATCAGTGCCTTCGGCCGAGACGGTGATGCTGTCGCCGGCACGCAGGCCCAGCTGCAGCAGGCCGACCAGGCTCTTGGCATCGGCGGCCTGGTCGCCGGCGCGCACCTGGGCGCGCGCCGAGAAACCGCGCGCGGTCTCGGCCCAGCGCGTGGCCGGGCGGGCGTGCAGGCCGCTGGGGTAGGCGATGGTCCACTCGAAGGATTCGGCCAGATCGGTGGCCGGCGCGGCGCTGCTGTCGGGTGCGCGGTCGCCGGTCAAGGCCGCCACGATCACGCCGGGGTCGTCGGTGGTGAACAGCGCTTCCAGCTGGGCCGGGTCCTGGATCAGGCGGGTCAGCCGGCGCAGCAAGGTGATGTGGGTGTCGGACTGGGCGGCGATGCCGACCACCAGCCGGGTGGTCTGGCCCGGGTTCCATTCCACGCCCTCGGGCAACTGCAGCACCGCGATGCCGTCGCGGCGGACCAGGTGGCGGTCTTCGCCGACGCCGTGCGGGATCGCCAGGCCGTGGCCGAGGAAGGTGTTCGCCAGCCCTTCGCGGCGCCGCATGCTGGCGTCGTAGCCCGGCGCCACGCAGCCGGCGGCGACCAGCAACTGGGCGGCCTGCGCGATGGCGTCGTCCTTGTCGCGGGCATGCGCCCGCAGGCGCACAAGTTCGGGGGTGACGGGGGCGGCTGGCGACGGAGAGGACAAGACGGACTCCGGGGGTGGGGACGGGCTGGGCAGTATAGTGGGAACGTTCCCATGTTCCAGGTCAATGTGCGCTGCACAAAAACGTCGTAGTGCTTTCGGGTTAGCATCGAATCAGAGACGGCGCCTGGCCCCAGGTGCGCAAATGGAGCGGGAACGGTCCCAGTGAGTATCAGCATCAATGACGTGGCCCGGGTGGCCGGGGTTTCCAAATCGACGGTCTCGCGCGCGCTGGGCACCGGCCCGGTCAGCGAGGAGGTGCGGGCCAAGGTCGAGGCGGCGGTGCGCCAGACCGGCTACCGGCCCAACCTGATGGCGCGTCGCCTGCGGTCCCAGCAGTCCGGCATCCTGGGGGTGATCGTCGCCGACATCCGCAACCCGTACTTCACCGCGCTGATCCGTGCGGTGGAGGAGGTGGCCTACCGCGCCGGCATGCGCGTGACCCTGTGCAATACCGACGAAGACCCCGAGCGCGAGGCGCTGTACCTGCAATTGATGCAGGAAGAACGCATCACCGGGCTGATCTTCGCGCCGACCCGCAGCACGGTCGGGCGCATGCACGAGCTGGTGCTGGACTACCCGACCGTGCTGGTGGACCGTGCCGGGCCCGGCAGCCGCTACGACAGCGTGGTGCTGGATAACGCTGCGGCCATGGGCGAGCTGGTCGCGCATCTGCAGGCGCAGGGGTATCGGCGCATCGGCGGGCTGTTCGGTACTAGTACTACCGCGACCGAACGCCGCAACGGCTATCTGGCCGCAATGGCGGTGCCGGGGCTGACGCCGGCTTACCGCGAAGTGGCGCCCACCGCCGAAGCGGCGATCGCCGAAGTCGGCCAATGGCTGGCCGGCGCTGACCGCCCCGACGCCATCGTGACCAGTAACAGCCTGTTGTTGATGGGCGCGCTCAAGGCTGCCCGTACCGCCGGTCTGCGCATCCCCGACGACCTGGCGCTGGCCGGCTTCGACAACGAGCGCTGGACCGACCTGGTCGAGCCGGGCATCACCGTGGTCGAGCAACCGGTAGAAGACATGGGCCGCGCGGCGATGTCGCTGCTGCTCGAGCGTTTGAGCAATCCGCAGCTGCCGATCCGCCGCATGGTGATGACCGGACGCTGCGTGGTCCGCGGCTCCACCGGCACACGCCCGCGCACCTAGCCGCCGCCGTCGTAGGAGCGCACCCGGGCGCGACGGGCGTTACCGGTGAGGCCTATCGCGCCCAGGTGCGCTCCTACGACGGCATGG
>NZ_QVIF02000022.1:0-5194 GCF_009835065.2 Xanthomonas sp. LMG 8993
ATTTGCCTTCGGGCATGTAATTTTAAGTGAAGAGTTTGATCCTGGCTCAGAGTGAACGCTGGCGGCAGGCCTAACACATGCAAGTCGAACGGCAGCACAGTAAGAGCTTGCTCTTATGGGTGGCGAGTGGCGGACGGGTGAGGAATACATCGGAATCTACTCTTTCGTGGGGGATAACGTAGGGAAACTTACGCTAATACCGCATACGACCTACGGGTGAAAGCGGAGGACCTTCGGGCTTCGCGCGATTGAATGAGCCGATGTCGGATTAGCTAGTTGGCGGGGTAAAGGCCCACCAAGGCGACGATCCGTAGCTGGTCTGAGAGGATGATCAGCCACACTGGAACTGAGACACGGTCCAGACTCCTACGGGAGGCAGCAGTGGGGAATATTGGACAATGGGCGCAAGCCTGATCCAGCCATGCCGCGTGGGTGAAGAAGGCCTTCGGGTTGTAAAGCCCTTTTGTTGGGAAAGAAAAGCAGTCGGTTAATACCCGATTGTTCTGACGGTACCCAAAGAATAAGCACCGGCTAACTTCGTGCCAGCAGCCGCGGTAATACGAAGGGTGCAAGCGTTACTCGGAATTACTGGGCGTAAAGCGTGCGTAGGTGGTGGTTTAAGTCTGTTGTGAAAGCCCTGGGCTCAACCTGGGAATTGCAGTGGATACTGGGTCACTAGAGTGTGGTAGAGGGTAGCGGAATTCCCGGTGTAGCAGTGAAATGCGTAGAGATCGGGAGGAACATCCGTGGCGAAGGCGGCTACCTGGACCAACACTGACACTGAGGCACGAAAGCGTGGGGAGCAAACAGGATTAGATACCCTGGTAGTCCACGCCCTAAACGATGCGAACTGGATGTTGGGTGCAATTTGGCACGCAGTATCGAAGCTAACGCGTTAAGTTCGCCGCCTGGGGAGTACGGTCGCAAGACTGAAACTCAAAGGAATTGACGGGGGCCCGCACAAGCGGTGGAGTATGTGGTTTAATTCGATGCAACGCGAAGAACCTTACCTGGTCTTGACATCCACGGAACTTTCCAGAGATGGATTGGTGCCTTCGGGAACCGTGAGACAGGTGCTGCATGGCTGTCGTCAGCTCGTGTCGTGAGATGTTGGGTTAAGTCCCGCAACGAGCGCAACCCTTGTCCTTAGTTGCCAGCACGTAATGGTGGGAACTCTAAGGAGACCGCCGGTGACAAACCGGAGGAAGGTGGGGATGACGTCAAGTCATCATGGCCCTTACGACCAGGGCTACACACGTACTACAATGGTAGGGACAGAGGGCTGCAAACCCGCGAGGGTAAGCCAATCCCAGAAACCCTATCTCAGTCCGGATTGGAGTCTGCAACTCGACTCCATGAAGTCGGAATCGCTAGTAATCGCAGATCAGCATTGCTGCGGTGAATACGTTCCCGGGCCTTGTACACACCGCCCGTCACACCATGGGAGTTTGTTGCACCAGAAGCAGGTAGCTTAACCTTCGGGAGGGCGCTTGCCACGGTGTGGCCGATGACTGGGGTGAAGTCGTAACAAGGTAGCCGTATCGGAAGGTGCGGCTGGATCACCTCCTTTTGAGCATGACGTCATCGTCTTGCGGGCGTCCTCACAAATTACCTGCATTCAGAGATTCATACCGGCACAGGTCGGTATGCGAAGTCCCTTTTGGGGCCTTAGCTCAGCTGGGAGAGCACCTGCTTTGCAAGCAGGGGGTCGTCGGTTCGATCCCGACAGGCTCCACCATATTGAGTGAAAAGACTTCGGGTCTGTAGCTCAGGTGGTTAGAGCGCACCCCTGATAAGGGTGAGGTCGGTAGTTCGAGTCTACCCAGACCCACCACTCTGAATGTAGTGCACACTTAAGAATTTATATGGATCAGCGTTGAGGCTGATACATGTTCTTTTATAACTTGTGACGTAGCGAGCGTTTGAGATATCTATCTAAACGTGTCGTTGAGGCTAAGGCGGGGACTTCGAGTCCCTAAATAATTGAGTCGTATGTTCGCGTTGGTGGCTTTGTACCCCACACAACACGGCATGTAGCTCCGAGGCAACTTGGGGTTATATGGTCAAGCGAATAAGCGCACACGGTGGATGCCTAGGCGGTCAGAGGCGATGAAGGACGTGGTAGCCTGCGAAAAGTGTCGGGGAGCTGGCAACAAGCTTTGATCCGGCAATGTCCGAATGGGGAAACCCACTGCTTCGGCAGTATCCTGCAGTGAATTCATAGCTGCTGGAAGCGAACCCGGTGAACTGAAATATCTAAGTAACCGGAGGAAAAGAAATCAACCGAGATTCCCTAAGTAGTGACGAGCGAACGGGGAGCAGCCCTTAAGCTGGAATGGCTTTAGAAAAACAATCTGGAAAGATTGGCCATAGAAGGTGATAGCCCTGTATTTAAAAGGGCCACTCCAGTGAAGACGAGTAGGGCGGGGCACGTGAAACCCTGTCTGAATATGGGGGGACCATCCTCCAAGGCTAAATACTCCTGACCGACCGATAGTGAACCAGTACCGTGAGGGAAAGGCGAAAAGAACCCCGGAGAGGGGAGTGAAATAGATCCTGAAACCGTGTGCGTACAAGCAGTAGGAGCTCGCAAGAGTGACTGCGTACCTTTTGTATAATGGGTCAGCGACTTACTGTTCGTGGCAAGCTTAACCGTATAGGGGAGGCGAAGGGAAACCGAGTCTGATAAGGGCGCATAGTCGCGGGCAGTAGACCCGAAACCGGGTGATCTAGTCATGGCCAGGGTGAAGGTGCCGTAACAGGTACTGGAGGCCCGAACCCACGTCTGTTGCAAAAGACGGGGATGAGCTGTGATTAGGAGTGAAAAGCTAATCGAACCCGGAGATAGCTGGTTCTCCTCGAAAGCTATTTAGGTAGCGCCTCGGACGAATACTACTGGGGGTAGAGCACTGTTATGGCTAGGGGGTCATCGCGACTTACCAAACCATTGCAAACTCCGAATACCAGTACGTACTATCCGGGAGACACACGGCGGGTGCTAACGTCCGTCGTGAAAAGGGAAACAACCCAGACCCACAGCTAAGGTCCCAAATTCACTGCTAAGTGGAAAACGATGTGGAAAGGCATAGACAGCCAGGAGGTTGGCTTAGAAGCAGCCACCCTTTAAAGAAAGCGTAATAGCTCACTGGTCGAGTCGGTCTGCGCGGAAGATTTAACGGGGCTAAGCAGTGAACCGAAGCTTGGGGTGCATAAAACTTGTTTTATGCGCGGTAGAGGAGCGTTCCGTAAGCCTGCGAAGGTGGATTGAGAAGTCTGCTGGAGGTATCGGAAGTGCGAATGCTGACATGAGTAACGATAATGCGGGTGAAAAGCCCGCACGCCGAAAGCCCAAGGTTTCCTTGCGCAACGTTAATCGACGCAGGGTTAGTCGGTCCCTAAGGCGAGGGCGAAAGCCGTAGTCGATGGGAAGCAGGTTAATATTCCTGCACCTCGCGTGAGTGCGATGGAGGGACGGAGAAGGTTAGGTGTACCGGGCGTTGGTTGTCCCGGGGAAAGGCGGTAGGTTTGGATCTTTGGCAAATCCGGGATCCTTTAAGACCGAGCACCGAGACGAGCCTTTATGGCGAAGTCACTGATACCACGCTTCCAGGAAAAGCTCCTAAGCTTCAGCTCACGAAGACCGTACCGTAAACCGACACAGGTGGGTAGGATGAGAATTCTCAGGCGCTTGAGAGAACTCGGGTGAAGGAACTAGGCAACATGGCACCGTAACTTCGGGAGAAGGTGCACCCTTTTTGGTGGCTCATGCGAGCTATAGCTGAAGAGGGTCGCAGAAACCAGGCCGCTGCGACTGTTTATCAAAAACACAGCACTCTGCAAACACGAAAGTGGACGTATAGGGTGTGACGCCTGCCCGGTGCTGGAAGGTTAATTGATGGGGTCAGCCGCAAGGCGAAGCTCTTGATCGAAGCCCCAGTAAACGGCGGCCGTAACTATAACGGTCCTAAGGTAGCGAAATTCCTTGTCGGGTAAGTTCCGACCTGCACGAATGGCGTAACGACAGCGGCGCTGTCTCCACCCGAGACTCAGTGAAATTGAAATCGCTGTGAAGATGCAGCGTTCCCGTGGCAAGACGGAAAGACCCCGTGAACCTTTACTATAGCTTTACACTGAACGTTGAGTTCGTCTGTGTAGGATAGGTGGGAGGCTATGAAACTGTGGCGCTAGCTGCAGTGGAGCCATCCTTGAAATACCACCCTGTCGTGCTTGACGTTCTAACCTAGATCCGTTATCCGGATCAGGGACCGTGTATGGTGGGTAGTTTGACTGGGGCGGTCTCCTCCTAAAGAGTAACGGAGGAGCACGAAGGTACGCTCAGCGCGGTCGGACATCGCGCACTGTGTGCAAAGGCATAAGCGTGCTTGACTGCAAGATCGACGGATCAAGCAGGTACGAAAGTAGGTCTTAGTGATCCGGTGGTTCTGTATGGAAGGGCCATCGCTCAACGGATAAAAGGTACTCCGGGGATAACAGGCTGATACCGCCCAAGAGTTCATATCGACGGCGGTGTTTGGCACCTCGATGTCGGCTCATCACATCCTGGGGCTGTAGTCGGTCCCAAGGGTATGGCTGTTCGCCATTTAAAGTGGTACGCGAGCTGGGTTCAGAACGTCGTGAGACAGTTCGGTCCCTATCTGCCATGGGCGTTGGAAGTTTGAGAGGGGCTGCTCCTAGTACGAGAGGACCGGAGTGGACGAACCTCTGGTGTTCCGGTTGTCACGCCAGTGGCATTGCCGGGTAGCTATGTTCGGAAGCGATAACCGCTGAAAGCATCTAAGCGGGAAGCGCGCCTCAAGATGAGACTTCCCGGGGCACAAGCCCCCTAAAGGAACCATATAGACTATGTGGTTGATAGGTCAGGTGTGTAAGTACAGCAATGTATTGAGCTAACTGATACTAATGATCCGTGCGGCTTGACCATATAACCTCAAGTTGCCTTGGTCCCAACGAACGTTGGTAGATCACCAAACGCAAGCTACGTCACAAGTTACCTATGCGAGACGAGCGCTATCAAGCGCTGCTCCAACCGTCTCCCTGGTGAAATTAGCGCTGTGGAACCACCCGATCCCATCCCGAACTCGGAAGTGAAACGCAGCTGCGCCGATGGTAGTGTGGCTCAAGCCATGCGAGAGTAGGTCATCGCCAGGGGCTTTACCCGAAACCCTCAGTCCAA
>NZ_QVIF02000023.1:0-3158 GCF_009835065.2 Xanthomonas sp. LMG 8993
GACAACCCGCAGGTGCCGGGGCTGCGGCCGCAGCATCTGGCCTACGTGATCTATACCTCCGGCTCGACCGGCCAGCCCAAGGGGGTGATGGTCGAGCACGCCAGCGTGGTCAATCTGTGGCGGGCACTGGAGACGTGGCTCGCACCAGCCTGTCCGGCAACGGCGAGGGTCACCCTCAATGCCGGCGTGTCCTTCGATGCCTCGCTGCAGGGCATCGTGCAGTGGCTATCCGGGCGTTGCGTAGTGGCGGTGCCGACAGCGGTCCGCCGCGACGCAGAGGCGTTGCGCGCGTTCCTGCGCGACGAACGCATCGATGTCTGCGATACCACTCCTGCGCAACTGGAGGCCCTGCTGGTGCATGGCTTGCCCGACGTGAAGGAGGGAGGACCCCGGACATGGCTGGTCGGCGGCGAAGCGATCGCACCGCGGCTATGGCGGGCGTTGGCGGCGCTGGATGCGCTGGCGCTGAACGTCTATGGCCCGACCGAATGCACGGTGGATAGCAGCTGCGCGCGGATCGAGTCTGTGGTCGCTCCGCATATCGGCCGGCCACTGGCCAACGTGCAGATTCGTGTATTGGACGCCTTCGGTGCACCGGTGCCAGTTGGCGTGCGCGGCCAGATCCACATCGGCGGCGCGGCCCTGGCTCGGGGCTATTGGCGTCGCCCCGAGCTAACCGCCGAACGCTTCGTCGAACTGCACGGCGGGCGTTTCTACCGAAGCGGCGATCTGGGCCGCTGGCGCGATGACGGGCGCCTGGAATACCTCGGTCGCGCTGACGAACAGGTCAAGCTGCGTGGCCATCGGGTCGAGCTGGGCGAGATTGAGGCCGCACTGGCGGCCGTGCCCGGCATTGAAGCAGCCGCGGTGCTGCTGGGTCGCGACGCGGCTGGCGCCGCACGCTTGGTCGCGTACGTCGCCAGCGCCGAAAACGAGGCGATTGGCTGGCATGACCACCTAGCGGTGCGGCTGCCCGCACATATGTTGCCATCTGCCTATGTGCGCCTGGACAGGCTGCCGCTGACCGCCAACGGCAAGATCGATCGCCGCCGGCTACCGGACTGCGGCCAGGAAACCCAGGTCACCCGTGGCCATGTCGAGCCGAGCACTGACACCGAGCGCACGCTCACGGACATCTGGCAACAGCTGCTTGGCGTCGAACGGGTCGGTGTCGAGGACAACTTCTTCGAGCTCGGTGGTCATTCGTTGCTGGCAATGCGGATGACCAGCGCGGTCGCGGCGCGATTGGGACGGACTCTTCCAGTGCGCGTGGTTTTTGAAGGCGCAACTCCTGCGGCGGTCGCCGCCTGGCTGGATGCGCAGGACACCGAATCGGCTGCGCTGCCACCGCCAGAGGCGACGTCGATTGAACCGGCGCCACGCGATGGACGCTTGCCGATGTCGTACTCACAGCGGCGGCTGTGGTTCATCGACCGCCTGCAAGGCAGCGACGCCTATCGCATGAGCGGCTCCCTGCGCCTGCGCGGTCGTCTGGATGTCGAGCGCCTGCATGCGGCACTGCGCGCGGTTGTCTCTCGCCACGAAGTGCTGCGCACGACCTATGGCGAGATTGATGGAGAACCTGTACAGCGGATCGCTGATAGCGATGGGTTGCCCTTTGCGATCGACGATCTGCGCGGGATGGAGCCGACCATCCGTGACGGACGTTGTCTGGCGATTGCTGCCGAGGAAGCGACGCATCCGTTCGACCTGGGCCGGGATCACATGCTGCGGGGACGGTTGGCGGTGATCTCCGACGACGAGCACCTGCTGTGGCTGACCGCACATCACATTGCCTTCGACGGTTGGTCCTACGCAGTGCTCGTGCGCGAATGCATGGCGATCTACGCCGGTGCGCACCTGCCGCCGCTGCGTGTCCAGTATGCGGACTATGCCACCTGGCAACGGCAGCGCCTGGATGGTCCGGCGCTGCAAACCCAACTGGGGTATTGGCGCGGGCAGCTGGAGGATTTGCCGCCGACCCATTCATTGGTATTGGATGCGCCACGTTCGGCGGCTGCAGCTGGAGGCAGCGAACGCTATGCCGTGCGGCTCGAGGTGACAACTCTGCAGGCGCTGCACGACTTGGCCAGGCGCCACGACGCGAGTCTGTTCATGCTGCTGCATACCTCGTTGGCGGCCGTGCTGGCCGGCTTCGGCGCCGGCACCGATCTGGCGATCGGGACGCCGGTAGCCGGGCGCGGCCACGTCGCGTTGGAGCCGATGATTGGCTTTTTCGTCAACACCCTGGTGTTACGCAGTGATCTGTCCGGCGACCCCGATTTTGAAACCGCGCTGGCGCGGGTGCGCAGCACCGATCTGGAAGCCTATGGCCATGCCGAGGTTCCGTTCGACATGCTGGTCGAGGAGCTGAATCCGGTCCGCAGTCTGCTGCATGCGCCGCTGTTCCAGATCCAGTTCAACATGCGCAACAACGAGCGCGTGCATCTGCACGTGCCAGGGCTGTCCATCACCGTGCAGGAGCAAGAAGCCGCACTGGCGAAGTTCGACCTGCAGATCGGCGCCGAGGAGTGCGACGATGGCCTGTTGCTTGACTGGCTGGCTGCTCCGAAGCTGTTTTCGTCCGAAAGAGTGCGACGAATGGCCGACGCTTGGGTGTCGTTGCTGGCACAGATCGCCGCCGATCCAAGCAGGAAGCTGAGCGAATACACCCTGCTCGATGCGGATGAGCGCAGCGAATTGCTGACGCTGGGCACAGGGCCGGATCGTGCGCAGGGACGCGGGCAACCGCTGCCGCTGGCGATCGCGCAGGTGGTACGTGGGTGTGCGGACGCGCCCGCGGTGCGTGCCGGTGCAGCGACGCTCAGCTATGCGGAACTCGGGCGCTTGTCCAACCGCCTGGCACATCGGCTGGTGGCTGCGGGCCTTGGCCCAGGCGATCGCATTGGGATCTGCATGGAGCGCGGGCTGGCACTGCCGGTGGCGCTGCTGGCGGTGCTCTCCAGCGGCGCTGCGTATGTGCCGCTGGACCTGCGCCAGGGCAGTGAACGCCTGGCACGGATCATCGCCGACGCCAACATCAGCGTGGTGCTGGTCGAAAGCAGCTCGGCGCCAGCCTCGCTGGGCGGGGTGGACATGCTGTATCTGGACGGCGCCGGCACCGATCCGGACTGGCTTGGCGAGTACCCCGCGCAGCC
>NZ_QVIF02000024.1:0-2810 GCF_009835065.2 Xanthomonas sp. LMG 8993
GACAACCCGCAGGTGCCGGGGCTGCGGCCGCAGCATCTGGCCTACGTGATCTATACCTCCGGCTCGACCGGCCAGCCAAAGGGGGTGATGGTTGAGCACGCCAGCGTCGCTGCGTTTGTGCGCACACATGCGACAAGCTGTCGTCTTCAGCCGGGCGATCGCGTGCTGCACTTCGCCTCGTGTTCGTTCGATACCTCGATTGAGGAAATCTTTCCGGCGTTGGTGTCCGGGGCAACGGTAGTCGTGCGGCCTTCCTGGATGGTGTCGCCCGACACGCACTTTGTGGAACTCCTCGCCGTCGAACGTATCGCCATCCTCGATTTGCCGACCGCGTTTTTCCACGTCTGGGCGCAGCAGGCTCCGCAACGCCGTCCTGCCCTGCCAGAGCAGGTACGTTTGGTCGTGGTCGGTGGCGAAAAGCTTGAACGCGGTGCGCTGGCGGGCTGGTTCGCGCACCCTTCCGCGCGGTACGCCACCGTACTGAATACTTACGGGCCGACCGAAGCGACCGTGTATGCGACGTCCATCGCCCTGGAAAGCGTGCCCCAGTGCGAAAGCCAGGTGCCCATAGGACGTCCGCTGCGAGGCCTCAAGATCAGCATTCTCGATTCTTGCGGTGCTCCGGTGCCGCAGGGCGTGATTGGTGAGATCCATATTGGCGGCGTGCAAGTTGCACGTGGATATCTCGGGCAGCCTACGCTGACTGCAGAGCGCTTTGTGCATGATCAGGACGCAGCCGGCGACGCGCGCCTGTACCGCACCGGCGACCTCGGTTGCTGGCTGGGCGATGGCAACATCGCTTATGCAGGCCGCCGCGATGCGCAGATCAAACTCCGTGGCTTCCGCATCGAGCCTGGTGAGATCGAGTACGCGTTACGCCGCTGCGACGGAGTCGCCGACGCGCTCGTGCTGCTGCATGACGATGCGTCTGGCGCGAGCCGACTGGTTGCTTATGTAGTTGCCGCGGAGGCCAACGCGCCATCAGAGCAGATGCTTCATTCGGCGCTGTCCGAAAAGCTCGCTGCTTATATGTTGCCTTCCTGCTACGTCTTGCTGGAAAACTTTCCGCTGACCCGGTCAGGCAAGATCGACCGTGCCGCGCTGCCGGTGCCGAACGCTTCTGCCAGGACGAACTCCGAACACGAATTGCCGGTAGGCGCGGTCGAATCTGCGATCGCGCGGGTTTGGGCCGGGCTTTTCGGCTTGGAGCAAGTCGGTCGCCGTGACAATTTCTTTGAGCTTGGCGGTCACTCACTGCTGGCGATCGCCATGATCGAGCGCCTGGCAGGCGAGGGCATCGAGCTCCCCGTTCGCGATCTGTTCCTATCGCCGGTATTGGCCGATCTCGCCGCACAGGTATCGCGCGGGACTACGCAGCCAGTGCCACCGAACCTGATCGAGCCGGGTCGTACCGCGATCACCCCTGACCTGCTGCCGCTGGTAGCGCTGTCTCAGGCTTCGATCGACCGCATTATCGACACGGTCCCGGGCGGCGCGGCCAATGTGCAGGATATCTATCCGCTTGCGCCATTGCAGGATGGCATCCTGTTTCATCATCTGCTGCACGCCGAGGACGCGGCCGATCCCTACGTCCTGCGGGTAAGTCTGGAATTCGATGGCATCGTGCGCATGGAGCGCTTCATCGACGCGCTGAAGACGGTGGTCGCACGCCACGACGTGCTGCGCACTGCCTTGTTCTGGCAGGCACTGGAACGGCCTGTGCAGGTCGTGTTGCGCGAGGTGTCGCTGCCCGTGTTCGACGGCGTTCCAGGCGCCGTACGCATGAACCTGAGCGCCGCGCCGTTGCTGCAACTGTGGCGTCATGCCGATACCGGCGACGACGGTTTGATCCTGACCGTGCTGTGGCACCACATCGTGTCTGATGCGGTGGCCATGGGAGTGATCCTGGATGAGGTGCGCAACTTGTTGCTCACCGATGCGTCGGCATTGCCGCCGCCGGCGCCCTATCGCGACTTTATCGCCCGCACTGGCGCTTTCCACGACAGCGTGCACGAGGCGTATTTCCGCGAACGCCTGGGCAGCGTCGATGAAACCACCGCAATCGGCGGTATCGTCGACGTGCGCCATGACGGCGCCGCGATCCGCCAGTCGGTCCTGCGCCTCGAGGACGACGTCGTCGCTCTGATCCGTCGCGCTGCCACGGCCGGGGGCACGGCGCCATCGGTTCTGTTTCATGCAGCATGGGCGCGCGTGCTGTCCGAGCATGCCAGCCGCAGCGACGTAGTTTTTGGCACAGTGCTGACCGGTCGCCTGCAGGGGATGGCCCAGGCAGGGCGCACCGTTGGCATGTTCATCAACACCTTGCCGCTGCGTTTGGATCTGGCCGGACGCGGCGTCGCCGAGGCGCTCGACGAAACCCGGTTGCGTCTAGCCGAACTGCTCGCTCACGAACATGCCTCGCTTGCCTTGGCTCAGCGCTGCAGTGCGGTCGCGGCGGGCATACCGCTGTTTACCGTGCTGTTGAACTATCGTCAGCACAGCAGCCAGACCGATGCCGATGCTGTTTCATCGCTGGGCGAGGGCATACGGGTTGGCGGCGCTCAAGCGCGGAACAACTATCCACTGACGATGTCGGTGGACGATGACGGAACCGGCTTCGGCCTGACCTCGCTGAGCATTGGTGATATCGACGGCCCGGCGCTGGCCGGGCATCTGGTTCGCGTCGTCGAGGCGTTGGCTGCGGCACTGCTATCCGATCCGCAGCAGCGGATTGACTCGCTGGCGCTGATCGACGCGCAGGAGCGCGAACAGTTGCTGGCGCTGGGCCGCGGCAGGTCACAGGCGCGCAC
>NZ_QVIF02000025.1:0-2764 GCF_009835065.2 Xanthomonas sp. LMG 8993
TCGCGCTCGCGCTCGGACAGCATCGGCAACGCCGCCACCGGCTGCCCTTCGGCGTCGGGCAGTGCCTGCAGCAGCCGTTGCAGATAGCCGGCCCAACGCTGGATCGTTGCCGCGTCGAACAGGTCGGTGGCGTATTCGAGTACACCGCGAATACCACGCGCGTCGTCGGACAACGACAAGGTCAGATCAAAGCGCGTGCTGGCATGGGCCTGTTCGAGACTCGACAGGCTCAGCCCCGGCAACTCGCCTGTGGCCCCTTTGGGTGTGTTGTCGAACGCCAGCGCGACCTGGAATAGCGGGCTGTAGGCCAGCTGCCGCGAAGGTTTGAGCACATCGACGATCTGTTCGAACGGGACGTCTTGATTGGCCAGCGCGGAGAGCACGCCGGTTCTGACCTGCTCTAGCAACACCCGCACCGGGGCGTCGGTGTCGACCCTCACCCGCAGCGGCAAGGTGTTGACGAAGAAGCCGATCAGCACCTCGAGTTCTGGTGTCGGCCGGTTGGAAACCGGGCTGCCGATCACCACTTCGTCCTGCCCGCTCAGCCGCGAGAGCAAAATTGCCCATGCCGCGATCAGCGCCATGTAGGTGGACGCGCCATGCGTTCGCGCCCAATCGCGCAGACGTGTGCTCGCTGCCTCGCCCAGTTCGAAGGGCAACATCGCCCCAGCGTGCGAAGGCTGCCGGGGACGTTCGCGATCGGTCGGCAGTTCTAGCAGCTCCGGCGCTCCGTGCAGGTGCTCCCGCCAGAAGGTCAGTTGCGCTTCTAACGCGACATCATCGATCCGGCTGCGCTGCCAAGCCGCGTAATCGGCGTATTGCAGCGGCAGCGGCGGCAGGGGGTCGGACGCGCCCTTGACGAAGGCACGATACAGCGCGCTCAGCTCTTGGGTCAGGATGCCGTTGGACCAGCCATCGGACACGATGTGATGCAGGGTCAGAAACAGCGCATGCTCATGTGCGCCAAGGTGCACCAGACGCGCCCGGATCGGGCACCCAGCGCCTAGATCGAACGGAGTGAGTGCTTCCTCGCGTGCAATTGCGGCCAGGGCTTGAATGCGCGCCTCCGGGTCTAGCAGGCTCAGGTCGTCCTTACGCAGTGGCAGGCCTTCGTCCATGGGCGCGATCCATGGGGTCGCGCAACCGTCGGTCTCGGCGAAGCGCATGCGCAACACCGCGTGTCGCGCCACGATGCGGTCCAGTGCCGCTTGCAGTGCCTGTAGTTCCAACCGCCCCTGCAGATGCAATGCCGAAGGCATGTGATATGCCGCCGACGCGGCGCGGTCGAGCCGATCGAGAAACCACAACCGCTGTTGGGCCAACGATAGTTGCGGCGGCTGCGCCGGATCGATGGGGACCGGCACCGTCGTTGATACCGCTGCGGCGGTTTCCAGGAAGGCGGCCAACCGTGCCGGAGTCGGATGCTCGAACACCGCGCTGACCGGTACCTGCCGCTGCAACTGGGCCGCCACCCGTGAGGCCAGCCGCGCTGCCAGCAGCGAGTGCCCACCCAACTCGAAGAAGTTGTCGTGGATGCCGACCCGCTCCACCTGCAAGATCGCGCGCCAGATCGAAGCCAGGGTACGTTCGGTTTCGTTCCGGGGGGCCTGATAGTCGCCCACCGCCAGCGACGCGGCGTCCGGCTCCGGCAATGCGCGGCGGTCCAGCTTGCCGTTGGCCGTCAGCGGCAGCGCCTCCAGCGACACCAACGCCGAAGGCACCATGTAGTCCGGCAACTGTGTGGACAGTGTCTGCCGCCAGTCCGACACACGGCCCTGGCCGCCCACCACATAACCCACCAGACGACGGCCGCCCTGTTCGGTCTGCCCAACCGCCACCACCGCCTCGCGCACGCCCGGCAGCCGCTGCAGCGCCGCCTCGATCTCGCCCAGCTCGATCCGGAAACCGCGCAGCTTCACCTGGCCGTCGTTGCGACCGGCAAACACGATGGTCCCATCCGCACGCCAGCGCCCCAGGTCCCCGCTTCGGTAGTAGCGCCCCGGGCCGCCCAGCGGATCGGCCACGAACCTCGCAGCACTGAGCTCGGGCTGGTTCAGATACCCGCGCGCCACTCCCGCCCCGCCGATGTACAGCTCCCCGATCACGCCTACCGGCACCGCACGCCCCTGCCCGTCCACGATCCGGATCGTCGTGTTGCCGATCGGGCGACCGATCGGAATCGCATGCCCCGCCAGGTCTGCCAGGACGATCTCGTGGGTGGTGGCGAACGTCGTCGTCTCGGTCGGACCGTAGCCGTTGATCAGCCGCCGCGGGCGCTGCGACCGCGACAGCAGTCGTCCCACCGTGTGCACGTCCAGCGCGTCGCCTCCGATCAGCAACTGGTCCAGCTGCCCGAACGCGACTTCCAGCGCGTCCACGTAGGCGTTGAACAGTCCCACCGTCAGCCACATCGCACTGACCCCGAACCGCGCCAGTGCCGCCGACAGCGCCGCCGGATCCAGCACTGTCGCAGGATCGATTACCGCCACCCGGGCACCGTTCAACAACGGTGCCCACAGCTCCCAGCTCGAGGCGTCGAAGGCCGGGTT
Source organism: Xanthomonas sp. LMG 8993 (assembly GCF_009835065.2). Lineage (NCBI taxonomy): Bacteria > Pseudomonadati > Pseudomonadota > Gammaproteobacteria > Lysobacterales > Lysobacteraceae > Xanthomonas > Xanthomonas sp. LMG 8993. Next base: position 2,550 of record NZ_QVIF02000025.1, read on the forward strand.
GGCGCAGTGCGCCACCACGTCGTGATCGCCCAGCGGCGCAAACCCGCCGTTGACCGCCAGCCGCAGCACCGCGCCCTGCTCGACCATCACTCCTTTCGGTGTCCCGGTCGAACCGGAGGTATACATCACATAGGCCAGATCGCTGGCCTGGCCTGCCACCACCGGCGCCGTATCCGGATAGCGGGCCCACGCCGATGGCGCCAGCGGCAGGGTTG
>NZ_QVIF02000026.1:0-738 GCF_009835065.2 Xanthomonas sp. LMG 8993
GTAGCCGCGCGCCACGCCCGCACCGCCGATGTACAACTCGCCCGGCACCCCACGCGGCAACAACTGACCCGACGGCCCCAGCACGTAGAGCCGCGTATTGCTCATCGCTCGACCGATCGGCAGTGTGCCCTCGCCCGACAGCACTGCCTGGTCCAGCCGCTGCCATGTGCAGCCCACTACCGTCTCGGTCGGACCGTAGTGGTTCACCAGCCGCGCCTGCGGATACTTGGCCTGCAACGCACGCGCCAGCGACGCCGGGAACGCCTCGCCGCCGATCACGAACGCATGCGCGCCTGCACGTGGCGATGCGTCGGCCAGCTGCAGCAGCCCCTGCACGTGCGAGGGCGTCAGCCGCAGCAGCCATGCTCCGTCTGCCTGCTCCAGCCGCCGCGCCAGCGCCGGCAACTCCTCTCCCGCCGGCAGCAGCTCCACGCACCCGCCTACCAGCAGCGGCACGTACAACGACGGCACCGTCAGGTCGAACGCGTGCGAACTCGCCACCAGCGATCCATCCAGCGCCTGGTCGTAGTAACTCTCGCGCGCGAATGCGCAATAGTCGGCCAGCCCGGCATGGAACACCTCCACCCCCTTGGGTTCGCCGGTCGAGCCGGAGGTGTACAGCACGTAGGCAATCGCATCATCGGCCAGCCTCGTCTCCAGCGGCTGCGCGGGGTACTCGCCAAGCCAGTCCGGATCGGTGCCGGCGCCGTCCAGATACAGCATGTCCACCCCGCCCAG
>NZ_QVIF02000027.1:0-691 GCF_009835065.2 Xanthomonas sp. LMG 8993
TGGTCGAACGGCAGTTGCTGATGCGCAAACGCGTCCAGCGCTTGCGCCTTCACCTGCATCAACAGCGTCGCCGCATCCGCCATGCCGTCCACCGGCACCCGCAGCGCCAGCGTGTTTACGAAAAAGCCCGCCAGCCCCTCAAGCTCCGCACGTGGGCGGTTTGCCACAGGCGTGCCGATCACCACCTCCTCCTGCCCACCCAGCCGTGACAGCAACGCTGCCCAGCCGGCCGTCAACGCCATGAACAAGGTCGCTCCGTGGCGCGAGGACCAGCTGCGCAGTGCCTGGACCAGCTCAGGCTCCAGGCGTAGCGGCAGACTCGCACCGCGATAGCTTTGCACCGGCGGACGCGGACGATCGGTCGGCAGTTCCAGCAGCGACGGCGCGCCAGACAAGGTCTGCTTCCAGTGATCGATCTGACGCTGCCAGACCTCACCAGCGAGCTGGCTGTGCTGCCAGGCCGCATAGTCGGCATATTGCAACGCCAGCGCTGGCAAGGGATTGGCCGCACCCTCGGCAAAGGCGCGGTACAACACCCCCAGCTCGCCGACCAGCACCCCTACCGACCAGCCGTCAGAAATGATGTGGTGCTGGGTCAGCAGCAACACATGGGTGTGCGCGTCCAGACGCAACAGGCGACCACGCACCAGCGGGCCGGCGGCAAGATCGAATGGTACGGCAGCGGCCTCAC
>NZ_QVIF02000028.1:0-646 GCF_009835065.2 Xanthomonas sp. LMG 8993
AATACGCCACCGACCTGTTCGACGCGGCAACGATCCAGCGTTGGGCCGGCTATCTGCAGCGGCTGCTGCAGGCACTGGCGACCACCGAGGACTGCGCGGTGGCGCAGCTGCCGTGGCTGCCAGAACAGGAGCTGGCCCAGTTGCAGGCCTGGAGCCTACCCGATGCTGCATGGTCGTGGCCGGCATTGACCCTGCCGGCCCTGTTCGAGGCGCAGGTACGGCGCACACCGCAGGCCGAGGCGCTGCGCTTTGAAGGACGCAGCTTGAGCTACGCGGGGCTGAACCGGGCGGCGAACCGGGTCGCGCACCGGTTGCTGGCCCTGGGAGTCAAGCCGGACGACCGCGTCGCGATCCGGGCCGAGCGCGGGCTGGAGCTGTTGATTGGTTTGCTGGGCATCCTCAAAAGCGGTGCCGGCTACGTGCCGATCGATCCTGCTTACCCACAGGCGCGCCAGGACTACATGCTGACCGACAGTGCACCGGCGGCATTGCTGGTCGATGCGATCGGCGTCGCCGGGACGGCCGCTTGCCCGCAGTTGGCGATCGCGTCGGACGAACCGGCAAGCGAGGACAACCCGCAGGTGCCGGGGCTGCGGCCGCAGCATCTGGCCTACGTGATCTATACCTCCGGCTCGACCGGCCAGCC
>NZ_QVIF02000029.1:0-625 GCF_009835065.2 Xanthomonas sp. LMG 8993
AACTCACGTAGCGCAAAGCCGCGATCGGCCGGATCGATCACCTGCTCGGGCTCGCCATCGCGCGCCAGGAAACGGGTACGCAAGCTCTCATGCCGCGCCACCAGCGCATCGAGCGCGGCGCGTAATACTGCAACGTCAAGCTCGCCTTCCAGGCGCAGCGACACCGGCATGTGGTAAGCCACACCGGCGGCGCCGTCGAGCTGGGAAAGGAACCACAGCCGACGCTGGGCCAGCGATGGCGGCAACGGGCGCGAACGGTCGACCACCGCGATCGGCGCCGTGTCGGCGTCATCGGCTGCATCCAGGTACCGCGCCAACGAACGTGGCGATGGGTGCGCAAAGAGTTCACGCAACGGAACTTCACGGTGGAACGCGGCACGCAAGCGCGCGACCGCCTGGACCGCGGTCAGTGAATGACCACCCAGGACGAAAAAGTCATCGTCACGGCCGATCATTTCGATCTTGAGCAGTTCGCTCCAGATGGCTGCAATGCGCTGCTCGCATGCGCCCTGCGGCTGCTCGTGGAGGGTGGCGTCCCGGGAGAGTTCCGGCGCCGGCAGGCGTTTGCGATCCAGCTTGCCGTTGGCTGTCAGCGGCAGGCTCTCCAAGGGTACGTAGACCGACG